>NZ_FNUD01000002.1:0-600000 GCF_900106095.1 Pseudomonas deceptionensis
CGCTTTGATGGCGCATCTGCTGTGGATAAGTCGCTCAATGGCAGAAGTCCGTTTAGTGCTCGTCGTGTGTTTACTCGGCACTGCTGTCGACAGCCTGCTGCTCAATGCCGGGGTTTTCGTCTTCAAGCAACCTGGCTTTTTGATTCCGTTCTGGCTGGTTGTGTTGTGGGCATTACTGGCCATCACCTTGAACCATTGCTGGCCTGGACGGCCAAGCCTTTGTGGCGCGCCATTTTGCTGGGGGCTATCAGTGGGCCGTTGTCGTATTACGCCGGGCAGCGGTGGGAGCGGTGCAGTTCCCTTTGGGCTGTGCGACACTGGCCGGGTTGAGCCTGTTGTGGGCGGGGTTGTTTCCATTGCTGAACGCCTGTAGCCGCTACCGCAGGCTGCGATAAGGGCCGCATGATTTCAGCCGTGGGAGCGAGCCTGCTCGCGAACAACCTTCGCGAGCAGGCTCGCTCCCACGGGGTCAGCTGCTAGAAAGGCCCTTGAACGGCAACCTGGTTTCTATAAAAAAATCTGCGTTCATCAGCACATTCACACCTGACGGCGGCTCTGCCTTACACTGCGCGCCTATGACCAACATCCCCCTGACCGAAATCAACGAACCCGCCGTCACCTGTTCGACGTGTGCGGCGTGCTGCTGCCAACTGGAAGTGATGCTCATCACCGACACCGGCGTGCCCGAG
This sequence comes from Pseudomonas deceptionensis, assembly GCF_900106095.1. NCBI lineage: Bacteria > Pseudomonadati > Pseudomonadota > Gammaproteobacteria > Pseudomonadales > Pseudomonadaceae > Pseudomonas > Pseudomonas deceptionensis. Next base: position 690 of record NZ_FNUD01000002.1, read on the forward strand.
CGCTTTATCGACAACGACGATTGGGGCGGTGAGGTCATGCTGCGTCTGGACGATGGCTGGTGTGCGGCGTTGGACCGCAACACCATGATGTGCACCATCTATGAGAAACGCCCGCTGATTTGCCGTGAATTCGAAATGGGCGAGGTCGAATGCCTCAACGAACGCCAGGGCATTGAGACGGCGTATCGCTGAACACACAAACCGTATCGTCTGTGTCGCCCAACCCAGCTCCCACAAAGACTTCGCCAGACCTGTCGCGGTCCTACAGCGGCATCGTGTAATGCAGCGCATAGCTTTCTACGCCGTCATTGGTGCTGGAAATGCCCGCATTGGAGTAGTGAGTCGCACGAATCCCGACCTCATGCCCACCCGCAAAGCGCAAACCGAAACCCAGGCGGTCCTCAAACTGGAAAGCCGTTCCCAGCCGGTTGCCTTCGATTTCAGTGTGCGAGAACAACGCAACCCCGATCCCGGCCTCTATATAGGGGTTAATCTTTTCACCGGCAAATTCGTACACAAATACGGGCGAGAACGACAGGCTGTTGCTCGCGGATGACTTGTCACCTTCCCAGTAGGTGTAAGCCCCGTCCCAGTATCCGGTCAGACGCCCCGTATCGCTTTGCATCCAGCTTTTGCCCCAATCGGACTTCAAGCCCAGACGATAAGTCATGGTCGATTCGGCGGTATGCCCCACCCCAAATTCAATCCCGGCGGCTTGCGCCGTATAGCTCTGCCCAGTGCAGCGGCGGCAAACGCAGCCAAACAAAAAAGTCGCTTCACAGGAAAAGTCCTTTTTCATAGGTATCTGTCAGTTGTTGTGTGCTTCAGCAAGCAGACGTCATAGCGCTGATATCAGATTTTTTACAGTCCGAAGCTTCGCACAACGCCAGATTTATTCCACAGCACAGGCAGGATTTTTCCTAAGTGTTCAGGCGAAGCGCTGGTCCAGAACTGTGGTTCGCGGGATGGGCCCACCGCCAGCAAGTCTTGTTCCGTCAATAAACGCTGAAGCTGACGCGCCACGGCGGCGCCGGTATCAATCAGGCTGATCGAAGGTGGGAGCATCTGGCTGAGCAGAGGCTTGAGGAAGGGGTAATGGGTGCAGCCCAGAATGATGGTGTCGCACCCCGCCGCCAGCAAAGGCTCTATGTAGCCTTTTAACAAGGTGAACAAGGCATCGCTGTGCAGGTCGCCGGTTTCGATCAGTTCCACCAGGCCGGGACATGGCTGGGTAATGACCCGGACATCGTTGGCAAAGCGGTCGAGCAAGGCGGCAAACTTGGCGCTTTGCAACGTGCCGGTGGTTGCGAGCACGCCCACCACACCGCTGCGCGTGGCTGCCGCGGCCGGTTTGACGGCGGGTTCCATACCGACGATGGGCCACTCGGGGTACAGCTGACGCAAGTCTGCAACCCCGGCCACTGTCGCGGTATTGCAGGCCAGCACCAGGGCTTTGGCGCCCTGGCGCTGGAAGAAATCAGCCACTACTGCGCAGCGCTGGCGAATAAACCCGGGGCTTTTTTCGCCATACGGGATATGCCCACAGTCCGCCACGTAGAGCAGCGACTCGTTGGGCAACAGGGTGTGTATTTCCTTGAGGACCGACAGGCCACCGACGCCAGAGTCGAAAACCCCAACCGGCGCCTCACTCATGGCCAGCTCCGCACACGCTGCACGCCGGGTCACGCTTGACCCGCAATTCGCGAAAACGTGTGCCCAAGGCATCGATCAATAACAGTCGACCTACCAGCGGTTCACCAAAACCGGCCAGTACCTTGAGCGCTTCAAGGGCTTGCAAGCTGCCGACCAGCCCTACCAGCGGGCCAAGCACGCCGGCTTCGCTGCAGGTCAGTTCCTCTTCGCTCCCGTGCCCGTACAGGCAGTGATAGCAAGGGCTTGCGGGCTGACGCGAATCAAACACCGACAATTGCCCCTCAAGGCGAATCGCCGCACCACTGACCAATGGCTTGCGCGCCGCGACACAGGCCCGGTTCACCGCTTCGCGGGTGGCAAAGTTGTCGCAGCAATCGAGCACCAGATCCACGTGGGACACCGCCTCGTTCAACGAGTCGGCATCCAGCGCCGAACGGTGGCCGACCAGCTTGATGTGCGGATTTATCAGGCGCAGCCGGCGCAACGCCGAGTCGACCTTGCTCTCACCAACATTGGCGGTGTCGTGAATAATCTGGCGCTGCAGGTTGGTCAGGTCGACGCTGTCGAAGTCGGCCAGATGCAGCTCACCGACACCGGCCGCGGCAAGGTAGAGCGCGACGGGCGAACCAAGCCCGCCAAGGCCGATAATCAGCACACGGCTGTTTTTGAGTTTCAACTGGCCATCGATATCGACCTGTTGCAACAGGATCTGCCGGCTATAGCGCAACAGCTCCTCATCGGTCAGCACGGCAGGCGACCCAACGTAATGCGTTCGTGCCCGCCCAGGTCCTTGCGGCTTTCAACCTGTGCATAACCTGCTGCCAGCAACAGTTCGCGAACGGCCTGGGCCTGATCGTAACCGTGCTCCAGCATCAGCCACCCGCCTGCATTCAAGTGCTGCGCCGAAGCGCAGATGATCTCGCGTATATCGTCCAGGCCATCAACACCGGCGACCAGAGCGCTTTCGGGCTCAAAACGCACATCGCCTTCAGCCAGGTGCACGTCACCGGCGGCAATATAGGGCGGGTTGCTGATGATCAGATCAAAACGCTGGTCGGCCAAGGCGCTAAACCAGTGGCTGGTAAACACCTTGACGTTTTCAAGCTGCAAACGCTGACGGTTACGCTCGGCCAGCGCCACGGCTTCAAGTACGCGGTCAACCGCGGTGACTTGCCAGGCGGCGCGCTCGCTGGCCAGCGCCAGGGCAATGGCCCCGCTGCCCGTGCCCAGGTCAAGAACCCTGGCCGGGCTGGCAGGCAGCAGTTCCAGCGCCGTTTCGACCAGCAGTTCGGTGTCGGGACGCGGGATCAACGTGTGCGGCGCCACTTCCAGATCAAGGTTCCAGAAACCCTGCTGCCCCAGAATGTAGGCCACCGGCTCACCGGCCCGACGACGCAACAGAAACTGCGAGAAGGCCAATGCCGCTTCGCTGCTGACAATTTTCTCTGGCCATGTGTGCAAGTAACTGCGCGACTTGCCCAGGGCGGCAGCCAATAGCAGCTCCGCATCAAGACGGGCAGTTGGCGAGTCAGGCAGTTCAGCAGCCCGTAACAAGCTGGCAATAATAGTCATTTATTCACCCAGGGCGGTCAGTTGATCAGCCTGAAACTCCGCCAATAATGGCTCGATAACGGCATCAACGCCGCCAGCCAGTACGTCATCCAAGGAATACAGGGTCAGGTTGACGCGATGGTCGGTCACTCGCCCCTGCGCGAAATTGTAAGTGCGGATCCGCTCGGAGCGATCCCCCGAGCCCACCAGCGATTTGCGCTCGCTGGCAATCGCATTGGCCGCAGCACTGGTTTGCTGGTCATTCAACTTGGCGGAAAGCCAGGACATCGCCCGCGCCCGGTTTTTATGCTGGGAACGCTCTTCCTGGCACTCCACCACTATGCCCGAGGGCAAGTGCGTGATACGGATCGCCGAGTCAGTCTTGTTGACGTGCTGACCACCCGCCCCGAGGAGCGGTAGGTATCGACCCGCAAATCCGACGGATTGATCTCAATGGCTTCTTGCTCATCCGGCTCAGGCAATACGGCCACGGTGCAGGCAGAGGTGTGGATACGACCCTGGGATTCGGTGGCGGGGACGCGCTGCACGCGATGTACACCCGACTCGAACTTCAGCTTGCCGTAAACATTCTCGCCTTCGACGCGAGCAATGACTTCTTTATAGCCGCCATGTTCGCCGCTGTTTTCTGACAGGATTTCCAGCTTCCAGCCACGACGCTCGGCGTAACGGGAATACATGCGAAACAGGTCGCCGGCAAAAATGGCCGCTTCATCGCCACCGGTCCCGGCGCGAATTTCGAGGAATACGTTGCGCCCGTCATTAGGGTCTTTAGGCAACAGCATGCGCTGCAAGTCACCTTCAAGCTCGACCAGGCGCTCTTTGGCTTCGCGAACTTCTTCGACCGCCATTTCACGCATGTCCGGGTCGCTATCCTTGAGCAACGCCTGTGCGCCTTCAAGGTCTGCCTGTACTTTCAGCCACAGCCCGTAAGCCGTAACAATGGGTTCAACTTCGGCGTATTCCTTGGAATAGGCGCGGAATTTGGTTTGATCAGAAATGACTTCGCCATCGCCAAGCAATGCGGTCAGTTCTTCAAAACGGTCCTGGAGGATGTCCAGCTTATTAAGCAGTGACGCTTTCATTACTATTTTTTATCCGCAGAGCTATGCGAGGAGCCCTCACCGAGGGCAAAAAGTTCTTGGGCCATGGCCAGCGCATCGAGGCGGCCTTCGGCAGAAAGCTTCTTCAGCTGGACGCTGGGTGCGTGCAGCAACTTATTGGTCAGACCGCGCGCCAGCTGTACCAGTACGTCTTCAGGGTTGCTGCCGTTGGCGAGCATACGCTGGGCTTTTTGCAGTTCTTCGTCGCGCAAGCGCTCGCTTTGCTGGCGGTAGGCCTTAAGCACATCGACCGCAGCCAGCTCACGCAAACGCACCATAAAGTCGTCAGCGCCAATGCTGACCATCTCTTCTGCCGCCTGAGCTGCGCCCTGACGACTCTTGAGGTTTTCGGCAACCACCTCGTGAAGATCATCGACGGTATAGAGGTAAACGTCGTCCAGCTCGCCGACTTCCGGCTCGATATCGCGGGGAACAGCAATATCGACCATAAAAATAGGCTTGTGCTTGCGCAGCTTCAAGGCGCTTTCGACCGCGCCCTTGCCCAAGATCGGCAACTGGCTGGCGGTGGAACTGATAACGATATCGCTATGCACCAGCTCTTGAGGGATGTCCGACAGCAGCACCGCGTGGGCTCCGAACTGTGCAGCCAACGTGCTGGCGCGCTCCAGGGTACGGTTGGCCACCACGATACGCTTGACCCCCAGGTCGTGCAGGTGACGGGCGACCAGGGTAATGGTCTCGCCCGCACCGATCAGCAAGGCCTGGCTGCGCTGCAAGTCGCTGAAGATCTGCTTGGCCAGACTGACGGCGGCAAAGGCCACAGACACCGGGTTTTCACCGATGGCGGTGTCGGTGCGCACCTGTTTGGCCGAGTTGAAGGTTGCCTGGAACAAACGCCCCAACAAAGGCCCTACGGTGCCCGCCTCACGTGCCACGGCGTAGGCCGATTTCATCTGACCGAGGATTTGCGGCTCGCCCAACACCAGCGAATCCAGGCCTGAAGCCACACGCATCATGTGACGAACGGCAGCATCGTCCTCATGGACATAGGCACAAGCCCGCAATTCTTCGAGGCTGAGGTTGTGATAATCCGCCAGCCACTTGAGCACACTGTCAGGCGAAAGGTGGTCCTGCTCTATATAGAGCTCACTGCGATTGCAGGTGGAGAGGATCGCAGCTTCGCGACTGTCGGTTAGGCGGCAGAGCTGCTGCAAGGCCTCAACCAACTGCTCTGGAGTAAAAGCCACGCGCTCGCGGACGTCTACTGAAGCAGTCTTGTGGTTAATACCGAGTGCGAGGAAGGCCATTCAAGATCGCTGATGATGACGAGAAGCCGACAATTGTCCTACTTCGCCAGATTGAGAACAACCATTGCTGACTATTGTCTCTATAGTTAACGTCTGTTGAACACATCATCAGCCCCCGGATATCGATAGTCGCACCTGCTAGGGTTTGCGTCATCGCATGTGTCATGATGCCCAAACCGCAGGTAAGTCGCCCTTCTCCTATATGAATAGATCCTCCGCGTTGCTCCTTGCTCTCGTCCTCCTTGGTGGCTGTCAGGTCCTGGCTCCCACGTCCCCGGAAGATTCATCCGCGGCCGAAGACGTCACCGCCGCCCCGGCAAAGCCCACCGTCTACAGCTCGTTCAGCGAAGAAACGCTGTACAGCCTGTTGAGCGCCGAGCTGGCCGGTCAACGTAATCGTCTGGATATCGCACTCGATAACTACGTGACCCAGGCAATCAATACACAGGACCCCGGCATCTCCGAGCGTGCTTTCCGTATTGCCGAGTATCTGGGCGCCGATCAGGCCGCACTCGATACATCGCTGATCTGGGCCAGAAACGCCCCGGACGACCTTGAGGCGCAACGCGCTGCCGCCATTCAGTTGGCGCGCAATGGTCGCTATGACGACTCCATGGCCTACATGGAAAAAGTCCTGCAAGCCAAAGGCGACACTCACTTCGACTTCCTGGCCCTGTCAGCGATAGAAACAGATGCCGATACCCGTGCGGGCCTGCAAAAAAGTTTTGATCGCCTTCTGATCAAGCATCCGGACAACGGCCAGCTGATTTTCGGCAAAGCCTTGTTGATGCAGCAGGACGGCGATGCAGAAGGCGCGCTGAAGCTGCTGGAAAAAAACCCGCCACAAGACGGTGAGGTTGCCCCGCTTCTGCTGCGGGCCCGCTTGCTGCAAAGCCTCAATCGCGGCGATGAAGCACTGCCACTGCTGAAAAAGAGCATTCGCCAATACCCCGACGACAAGCGTCTGGGGCTCACCTACGCCCGAACCCTGGTCGAACAGAACCGAATGGGCGAGGCCAAGGTGCAATTTGCCAGCCTGGTCCAGCAATACCCCGAAGACGACGAACTGCGCTTCTCCCTGGCGCTGGTCTGCCTGGAAGGCAAGGCCTGGGACGAGGCTGAGGGTTATCTGCAAGAACTGATCGAGCGCGACAGCCATGTTGATTCGGCGCATTTGAATCTGGGCCGTATTGCCGAAGAGCGCAATGACCCCCAGGGCGCGCTCACCGAGTACGCACTGGTAGGCCCCGGCAATGACTACCTGCCGGCACAACTGCGCCAAGCAGATATTCTGGTCAGTCACGGTCGTGGCGCCGAAGCGGCCCGCAAGCTGGCAGCAGCCCGCGATACGCAGCCCGACTACGCCATTCAGCTTTACCTGATCGAGGCCGAAACCCTGGCAGCGAACAACCAGACCGATCGCGCCTGGAATGTGCTGCAACAGGCACTCAAGCAATACCCGGACGATTTGAACCTGCTGTATTCACGCGCCATGCTGGCCGAGAAGCGCAACGATCTTGGTCAAATGGAGCGAGACCTGCGCACCATCATCCAGCGCGAACCCGACAACGCCATGGCCCTGAACGCGCTGGGCTATACGCTGTCGGACCGGACCACCCGCTACGCCGAAGCCAAGGCGCTGATCCAGCAGGCCTACGACCTGACCCCGGATGACCCGGCAGTGCTCGACAGCCTGGGCTGGGTAAATTTCCGCCTTGGCAACCTGGATGAGGCCGAACGCTTGCTGCGCCAGGCCCTGGAGCGCTTCCAGGATCAGGAAGTCGCCTCTCACCTCGGTGAGGCGCTGTGGGCCAATGGCAAACAGCGTGAAGCCAAGCAAATCTGGGCCAAGTTCCTTAAAGAGAATCCTGACAGCCCTCTCCTGCGCAAAACCATCTTGCGCCTGACCGGATCCGAGAATCTTTAATCATGTTTTATCGTCATTTGCGACACCTGATCGCTTTTAGCCTGATCGCCCTGCTCGCCGGTTGCGCGGGCTTCGGCGCCCGCGAATCGGTGGAGGGCCATGGCAGCCCTGCCCTGTGGTCTGCACATAAACAGCAACTGACCCAACTCGACGGCTGGCAAATCAACGGCAAAGTCGGCATTCGCGCCCCTAAAGACTCAGGCAGCGCCACGCTGTTCTGGCTGCAACGTCAGGACTATTACGATATTCGCCTTTCCGGGCCGCTGGGCCGGGGGGCTGCACGCCTGACCGGACGCCCGGGAAATGTAACTCTGGAAGTTGCCAATCAGGGCCGCTATGGAGCGCCAACCCCGGAAGCCTTGCTGGGCGAACAACTGGGCTGGAGCCTGCCGGTGTCACATCTGGTCTGGTGGGTACGCGGCTTGCCTGCGCCCGGCAGCAAAAGCCGCGTGACACTGAATGCCGATAGCCGCCTGGCCAACCTGGAGCAGGATGGCTGGAAAATCGAATATCTGAGCTATGTAGAGCAAAACGGCTTCTGGCTGCCTGAGCGGGTAAAGCTGCACGGCCCGGATTTGGACGTCACGTTAGTGGTTAAAGATTGGCAACCTCGCCTGTTGGGTCAATGAGATGCAAGGCCATTTAGATAAAAAAAATCTCATTTTGCCCTCCCCGGCGAAATTGAATTTGATGCTGCACATCCTGGGTCGTCGAGAAGATGGCTATCACGAGCTGCAAACACTGTTTCAGTTCCTCGATTACGGCGATGAAATGAGCTTTGCCGTGCGGGACGATGGCGTTATTTGCCTGCACACCGAATTCCCCGGCGTCCCTCACGACCAAAATCTGATCGTGAAGGCGGCAAAAAAACTTCAGGAACAATCCGGTTGTACCCTGGGGATCGATATCCGGATCAAAAAAGTGCTGCCCATGGGTGGCGGTATCGGCGGCGGCAGCTCAAATGCTGCAACCACCCTGCTGGGGCTCAATCATCTTTGGCAACTGGCCTGGGATGAAGAGCAACTGGCAGCGCTGGGCTTGAGTTTAGGGGCAGACGTTCCGGTTTTCGTGCGTGGACACGCCGCATTTGCTGAGGGTATCGGTGAAATTCTTACGCCTGCAGAACCGGAAGAACCCTGGTATTTGGTACTTGTTCCGCAAGTATCTGTAAGTACTGCAGAAATATTTTCAGATCCTTTGTTGACACGTGACTCTTTGCCCATTAAAGTGCGCCCCGTTCCCAAGGGAAACAGCCGAAACGACTGCGAAGCAGTAGTGAAGGAGCGTTATCCAGAAGTACGTAACGCTTTGAATTTGTTAGGTAAATATACCGAAGCAAAATTAACTGGAACTGGAAGTTGTATATTTGGGGCCTTCCCAAACGAAGCAGATGCTGATAAAGTGCTGCACCTTCTGACAGACACCCTTACAGGGTTTGTAGCAAAAGGAAGCAACGTTTCGATGTTGCATCGCAAGCTACAAGATCTGGCAAAGGAAACGGGTACACGGTACTCGTAGCAACAGATACAGGGGCGTCGCCAAGCGGTAAGGCAGCAGGTTTTGATCCTGCCATGCGTTGGTTCGAATCCAGCCGCCCCTGCCATTTCTTATACTCATCCAGGTTACCCTCAGCCTTCAGGTACTGCGCGTGTCCAAGATGATGGTCTTTACGGGGAACGCTAACCCCGATCTGGCTCGGCGTGTCGTACGTCAGCTGCATATCCCACTCGGTGACATCTCTGTCGGCAAATTTTCCGACGGCGAAATTACCGCTGAGATTAATGAAAATGTCCGCGGTAAAGACGTTTTCATCATTCAGCCGACTTGTGCTCCGACCAACGATAACCTGATGGAACTCGTCGTGATGGCTGATGCCTTCCGCCGCTCCTCAGCTACTCGTATTACTGCTGTTATTCCTTACTTTGGTTATGCCCGTCAGGATCGCCGTCCGCGTTCCGCACGTGTAGCTATCAGCGCGAAAGTTGTTGCTGACATGCTTACCGTAGTCGGCATCGATCGTGTTCTCACGGTTGATTTGCATGCTGACCAAATCCAGGGTTTCTTCGATATTCCTGTAGATAACATCTATGGCTCCCCAGTTTTGGTGGATGACATCGAAGATCAGCGCTTTGAGAACCTTATGATTGTGTCCCCGGATATCGGCGGCGTCGTGCGTGCACGTGCTGTTGCCAAATCCTTGGGCGTCGATCTGGGTATCATCGACAAACGCCGTGAGAAAGCCAATCACTCGGAAGTGATGCATATCATCGGTGATGTCGAAGGGCGTACCTGTATTCTGGTTGATGACATGGTCGATACCGCCGGCACTCTGTGCCACGCGGCTAAAGCCTTGAAAGAGCATGGTGCTTCCAAAGTGTTCGCCTACTGCACACACCCTGTGCTGTCGGGTCGGGCAATCGAGAATATCGAAAATTCCATGCTGGATGAGCTGGTGGTGACTAACACCATTCCGCTGTCCGCTGCCGCACAAGCCTGTACGCGTATCCGTCAACTGGATATCGCACCGGTTGTGGCTGAAGCGGTTCGCCGCATCAGCAACGAAGAATCGATCAGCGCGATGTTCCGCTAAGGGCCCTGCCCTTTTCAGACATCAGCTGACGAAAAGCGCCCCGCCCCAGCAGCCTGTTGGGGCGGGGCTTTTTTGCCCATACCGTCCATAGCGCTGGTCGCAAACGCTAGGCCGGATGTGGTTATTTTGGAGATACAACATGAACGATTTTACTCTGAATGCTGAAGTGCGTTCCGACCTGGGGAAAGGTGCGAGCCGCCGCCTGCGTCGTCTCGCAAGCCTGGTTCCAGCTGTAGTTTACGGTGGCGACAAAGCCCCTGAATCCATCAGCATGCTGGCTAAAGAAGTTGCCAAACTGCTCGAAAACGAAGCTGCTTACAGCCACGTTATCGAACTGACCGTTGGCGGCGTTAAGCAAAACGTGATCATCAAAGCTCTGCAGCGTCACCCGGCTAAAGGCCACGTGATGCACGCTGACTTCGTACGCGTTGTTGCTGGTCAAAAGCTGACTGCAATCGTTCCAGTTCACTTCGTTGGTGAAGCTGCTCCGATCAAGAAAGGCGGCGAGATCTCGCACGTTGTTGCTGAAATCGAAGTTTCCTGCCTGCCAAAAGACCTGCCTGAATTCATCGAAGTTGACCTGGCTAACGCCGAAGTCGGCTCGATCATTCACCTGTCGGACATCACCGCTCCTAAAGGCGTTGAGTTCGTAGCTCTGGCACACGGTAACGACCTGGCAGTAGCCAACGTTCACGCTCCACGTGTTGCACCAGAAGCAGCAGAGTAATTCATTACTCTGTAGTTGGAGTTTTGAGAAACATCGCGAGCTAACACGCAGCGAGTAAAGCGGACAAGATCGCGAAGTTTACTCATGTAAACCCGCTTTTTTGTCCGTTTTCGCCGCTAACCGTTAGCGGCGATGTTATCCACAACTCCATAGAAGGGCCCTTGTCGTGACCGCCATAAAACTGATCGTTGGCCTGGGAAATCCAGGCACCGAATACGAACAGACCCGGCATAACGCAGGGGCCCTTTTTGTTGAGCGTCTCGCGTCGGCAAACGGGGTAAACCTGGTTGCAGACCGCAAATATTTTGGCCTGACCGGGCGCTTTAGCCACCAGGGTCAGGACGTTCGTCTGTTGATTCCCACCACCTATATGAACCGAAGCGGCCAGGCCGTTGCGGCGCTTGCCGGTTTCTACCGTATTGCGCCTGAATCCATATTGGTGGCCCACGACGAACTCGACCTCCTTCCCGGTGTTGCCAAGCTCAAGCTGGGCGGCGGCCATGGAGGTCACAACGGGTTGCGCGACATCATCGCGCAACTGGGGAACAACAATAATTTTTATCGTCTGCGGCTCGGCATTGGCCACCCAGGCGTCGCCAGCATGGTGTCCAACTTTGTTCTGGGTCGCGCGCCTCGCGCCGAACAGGAAAAACTGGACGCCAGCATCGATTTTGCCCTCGGCGTGCTGCCGGATATCCTCGCCGGGGAATGGAACCGTGCGATGAAAAACCTGCACAGCCAGAAGGCCTGACTCTACTCCTCGGGGAAAACACCATGGGATTTAACTGCGGCATCGTCGGCCTGCCTAACGTCGGCAAATCCACCCTGTTCAACGCCCTGACCAAATCCGGTATTGCGGCCGAGAACTTCCCCTTCTGCACGATCGAGCCGAACACCGGCATCGTGCCGATGCCCGACCCACGTCTGGACGCGCTGGCTGCCATCGTTAAACCTCAGCGCATCCTGCCAACCACCATGGAATTCGTCGATATCGCGGGTCTTGTGGCTGGCGCGTCGAAAGGTGAAGGCCTGGGCAACAAGTTTTTGGCCAACATCCGTGAGACCGATGCTATCGCTCACGTGGTCCGCTGCTTTGAAGATGAGAACGTGATTCACGTTTCCAACAGCGTTGACCCGAAGCGTGACATCGAGATCATCGACCTTGAGCTGATCTTCGCCGACCTCGACAGCTGCGAAAAGCAACTGCAGAAAGTCGCGCGTAACGCCAAAGGCGGCGACAAAGAAGCTGTGGCTCAAAAAGCCCTGCTGGAACAACTGATCGCGCACTTCACCTTGGGCAAGCCAGCTCGCAGCCTGATCAAGAACATGGATGCCGATGAGAAACAAATCATCAAAGGCTTCCACCTCCTGACCACCAAGCCTGTGATGTACATCGCCAACGTGGCTGAAGACGGTTTCGAAAACAACCCGTTGCTCGATGTAGTCATGGCGATTGCCGAAGAAGAAGGCGCAATCGTGGTTCCGGTCTGCAACAAGATCGAAGCTGAAATTGCCGAACTCGACGACGGCGAAGAAAAGGACATGTTCCTTGAGGCCCTGGGCCTGGAAGAGCCGGGTCTGAACCGCGTAATCCGTGCCGGTTACGAAATGCTCAACCTGCAGACCTACTTCACCGCCGGCGTTCAAGAAGTACGCGCCTGGACCGTTAAAGTGGGCGCTACCGCTCCACAAGCAGCCGGCGTGATCCACACCGACTTCGAAAAAGGCTTTATCCGCGCTGAAGTAATCGCCTACGACGATTTCATCAAGTTCAACGGTGAAGCTGGCGCGAAAGAAGCCGGTAAATGGCGTCTGGAAGGCAAGGAATACATTGTTAAAGACGGCGACGTCCTGCACTTCCGCTTCAACGTGTAAAACACCACACGTATAAAAAACCGCGCTCAGGCGCGGTTTTTTTTGCCTGGCGTTTTTGCAGGTCAAACCATCTCCCGGACAAACGGTCTATGGTTAGTCTCTATGCCATAAGACTGATCGGGAGTTTCAATGCTCGCCAAGGTATTTATCAATCGCTTTACGGCCCCTCTGATCGAGCGGCTTGCCTTTCGCTGGTCTTCAGCCTGGCGAGATGCCCTGGCTTCAGCCATCGCCGCGGCATTGGCCTGGATCCTCGCCACCCATCTGCTGGGGCACGTACACCCGGTATTTGCGGCCATCAGTGCCGTGGTATGCCTGGCCCCCGGTCTGCCCAGCCATGGCAAACAGGCGGTGGGCCTGATGGTGGGTGTGGCCACCGGGATCCTGGTGGGAGAAGCGGCCTTGTGGCTCCCGGACTCCTACCCCTTGCTGCGTATTGGCTTTGCCACATTCTCGGCCATCGCCATCGCGGCCTTGTATGGCCTGGGCCCCGTTGTGCCGATTCAGGCCGGGGTTTCGGCCGTGCTGATGCTCGCTGTAGGCCCCGAGAGTGCCGGGGTAGTGCGCATGCTTGATGTGCTGGTAGGGGCTGGTGTAGGGCTGGTTTTCAGCCAGGTACTGCTCACGCCTAACCCTATCGGCATCATTGATAGCTCGGCGAAGGACTTGCTGGAAAAGCTCGCCGCTGGATTTGGAAAAAGCCTGCAGGCACTCGAAGATAAAGACGCGGGAAAAGCACAGAATGCCGTGCAGATTTTTTCTCGGGCCCACGACAGCCTGATTGCCCTGGAGAACGGCATCAGCATGGCCCGCAACACCGCACGCTGGACGTTACGCGGGCGTTTTGTGTCACGTGAAGTCAAGGACATCGCCAGTCGTTACGAACGTCATGCCGTTCGTTTGTACGCCAGTGCCCTGCTGTTCGCAGAAGCCTTTGCCGATGCCTTGCGCAAGGAAGAGGGCCCGGCGCCAGCCTCGCTGCACGAACGCCTCGCAAACGTTGCGTCAGGCTGTGCTGCTATCGCCAACGACAGTGATCGCCCGATCTTGATCCCGGTATCAGCCAGTGAACGGGCCGACGCGGTGTCTGGCCCCTGGCAACTGTGCTTGCAGCATTTGAGTACCGTTGAAAGCGCTCTTCTGACGTTTGGCTTTACCACCCAAAGCGATGCTAAAAGCATGGCCGAGAAAGCCAAGACACAGATTTGAAGTATCCTCCTTGCCGCTACGAGACCCGTTCTCATAGCGCAAGGTAATTACCCTACTGTTACGGACACCAATTCTCACAACATTTACTCCCCTTATCGCAAGACATCCAACCTATTAAAAACTTAGCCTAAGCATTCATTCTCGGCACGTAAAACAACGAAGACTCTAACTTTCAACTCTCTGAAAATTTCACTGAACACACATTAAAAGTATAACTTCCCAAAGTGGCTTTCCGATGGAGCGGTGCCTGCAACCTTTCTAGCAAGCAGCTTGCCGGAGCAAAATACATGGTGCCCTCTAACAACAAAGATATAACGCATAAGATATATCAACTCAACCCGCCAGAGTTCGACACCACAATCAACAGTACTGCCAGGCTTGATATAGATATTTTGTTACATGGCGAAACGGGCACTGGCAAAGACACACTCGCTGAAAGTATCCATTCCCTGTCCGGCCGCAGGGGAAAATTCATTGCGTTGAATTGCGCTGCCATTCCAGAAGGGCTGGCTGAAAGCCAACTGTTTGGTGTTACTCATGGGGCGTTTACCGGAGCCGTCCAATCTCGGGAGGGGTTCGTTGAAGCCTCTAACATGGGTACGTTATATCTCGACGAAATAGACAGTATGCCGCTGACCTTGCAGGCCAAGTTATTACGCGTTCTGGAAACCAGGGGTGTAGAGCGACTGGGCTCGACCAGATTTATTCCCGTGGACATGCGCGTTATTGCTTCCGCTCAATCTTGCCTTTTGGAAAAAGTTGAACAAGGACAGTTTCGACGCGACCTGTATTTTCGTCTCAGTGTCGTCAGCCTGCATCTACCACCGTTGCGCGAACGGCGCGAACACATCATTCCATTGTTCATGCATCTGATTCAACGTGAAGCAGACTGCTTCAAATCTCCCATACCGGAGCCCAATACCTCGCTGTTGCAGCACATCATTTGTCATGACTGGCCAGGTAATGTCAGGGAACTGCGATCTGTCGCCAAGCGATTTGTGCTCGGTTTACCCGCGCTTTCGACGCATGCGGGCACACATAAAGATGGCGACAAGAACTTGAAGGGGCGCTTGCAGCAAATTGAAAAACTGCTTATTCAAGATTCTTTACGGCGCCATTTATATTGCCTGGATGCTGTTGTACTTGAGTTAGGTATCGCAAAACGCACGCTTTACCATCGAATGAAACAATTGGAAATTGCCTGACTATTATTCATTGGAACTCACGACCTTGATACCGACACTCAAAGACTGAACCAACTCCTTGGTTCAACATCGAGCACCATCCATAGAGGCATTGATATGTTACCTATAGCGTCAATAATAGCCCCCCTCTTGTTACCGATTACAAACAAGGTTATTGATACCCTTGGCGGCCTGGCAAAAAACACGGTGAACACGCTTCTTAATACTGCACCGCCAGTCCAGAACACCACCACCACCAAAAACAACCAAATCTTTTTTTAATCGCCCCACCCATAAAAAACAGGAGAAACACCATGCTTGGTTTGATCGGCCCACTTCTGGGCGCAATAATTGGTGGTCGCAATAGTGGAGGCCAAGGCGCCGACCCGATTAAAATGCAAGAAGAGTTCCAGAAAAAATTAGCCATGGACAATGCAATTACAAATATAAATAAGCTCAGGAGTGACTCCGAGGCTGCAAAAGCAGCCGGCATCATGGACTCAGCCAACAAACAGATCAACGCCATGACAACGGCGGGCAAAGCTCTGCAATTCTGATGTATTACCAGTGCCCCATCCCAAAAATGGGGCATTTCCAAAACAGTCCATGCAAATATTGCAGATCGAAGATCAAACCCGGCACGCCTGAGGCTTTACATGAAAATCGAAACTGCGCCAATGCCCTCCCTGACGTTGCCCTCCTTCTCTGACAAGCCCTCTTATGCCCCCGCGCCGTCGGATATCAATTGGTTCAATGCGTCATTAAACACGCCTGTAATTCCATCAACCCATAACACCCCGTCCGCCCCCTATTTCGCCCGACCGCTGAACCGGCAATCGGCTCATCTGCAAGGGCTCTCGAATCAGGCGGCACAGGCCCTGCTGAAAGTCAGCACCAGCACTGACCCCATCGACATGCTCAATTCAACCCGTGCGCTGTCCAAGCACGGCCTTGATTCAATCCTGGCTGCCAAGGTGGTCAGCAAGACGTCTCAAGCAGTCGACAAACTCACCAATCTTTCTTAGGTCAGCGCATGTTGCCGCGCCTTATCAAGAGCGTGCTTATCGTGTTCGCGTTATGCGTGGCCGGTTGCAGTGATCGTGTAGAACTGCACCGCCAACTGTCCGAGCAGGACGCGAATGAAGTCATCGCCGAACTTGCAGACAAGCAAGTCAGGGCCCAAAAAAATCCGACCAAAAACGGTGTCTCCGTGAGCGTCAATACACAAGACATCAGCCGGGCCGTTAATGTGCTGGAGGCGGCCGGATTACCCCGGGCTACGCGGTCAACACTGGGCGAAATCTTTCGCAAGGAGGGGGTGATTTCTACACCGCTGGAAGAGCGCGCCCGCTACATCTATGCCCTTTCGCAAGAACTCGAAGCCACGCTGTCAAAAATTGACGGGGTCATTGTGGCGCGAGTGCATGTGGTGCTGCCTGAACGTATCGCTCCGGGGGAGCCTGTTCAGCCTGCGTCTGCTTCCGTGTTTATCAAGCACAACACGCGGCTTGACCCGGACAGTATTCAATCTCGCGTGCGTCGGCTGGTTGCCAGCAGCATTCCGGGCATGGCCACGGCGTTAGATAACCCGCAAAAAATAACGACGGTATTTGTGCCCTCGGCAGCGTTTCAAGAGAAACAACAGTTGATCTTTTTCGGCCCTTTTCTGGTGCCTGAACACAACCTTGGGTTCTGGAAGACCGTCGTTGTCAGTGCTGTTACCGGACTCAGTCTGATAATGATCGCGCTCGCCATCTGGCTGTACAGGTTCTTGCTATTACGCAACAAACCGGCGTCTGGAAGCCAGTCTCAACCTGCCGAGGGCGCGTCATGAACGAAGCAGACCTATGGGTTCAGTGGTGGTCATTCGCCTGGCGTCACGCTCACCCGGATTGGCACTGCGCCGATGAGGCGACATGGCCTCCTGCGCTAACCCGTAACCGGCATGTTTGCGTAAGCAAGGCGCTGGCGATAGAACCGTGCCTGCCCTGCCAGCCCACACCCGCCTTGCTTCGTCTGGCGCTTGCACCGCCGGGGCAAAAGGATTTCATCCTGGCGCTGGCGAATTGTATATGCCGCCCTGCATACCCGGGCCCGCTGGATACAGCCGGGCATCTCTGGTGCCAACGCCTTGCCAGGGCACTCCACACACCGGCCTGGCTCAATCAGTCCGACGATGCATTACACCTGCTCAAAGCATGGGTTGAACCGCCAGTGTGGCAACGCCTGCGACTGTGTTTTGCACGCGCACGTGTCATGGCCCTCGAACAAACCTCCTCCCCCCGCATCGCCCCGTCCAGGCTCGACATTTTTTGGCAGGCGGTGCTCTGGCGCGCGCATTTCCACCCAGGTTAACGACCATGCTATCTCGACGCAAAATTGAACTGCGACCCGACACTCCCGGATTGCCACAAACGCTGATTACTCGACAACAACTCATTGATTGCGGCCAGGTCAGCGAGGTGTTGGCCCGCGCCCGCGCCCAGGCCGCCGAACTGCTGCGCAACGCGCAAGAAGCTTCTGATGTTCTGCTTGAAAACGCCCGAGGCGAATTCTGGCTACAGGCCAATGGGCAGCTTGAGCGCTGGCAAATGGAACACGGCACCCTGTGCGAAGGGCTGGAGTCCAGCGCCAGCCAGGTGGTCAATCAGGCCCTGCGTCATTTACTCGAAGACCTGCCGCAACAGGCACGTATCACCGCCCTGCTCAAGCAACTGCTGCGCGCCCAATGCCCACCGTCAAGTGCGACATTACGTTGCCATCCGCAGGCGCGTGACGATGTCCAGCAATGGCTAAACACCCGAGCAGACAACGTGTGGCAGCTTCAAACAGATGAGCGACTCGACCCGCAGACCCTCGCACTGGTCACGGTACAAGGAGACTTGCGCATCGATTGGCCTGCGACCCTCGAAACCCTGTTGCTGCCCGCTGATATTCATGGAACCGATGAAGCACTGCCCGCCACTGAGTAACCAACATGATCAAGTGGAGGTTGTATGGCTTCGTTCGAAAGTATCCAGCGACGGATTGATTTGCGCTTTGCCCTGGCCCAGAAAAAGATGGATGAGACCGCCTTGAGCAACCAGGGCGGCACCGAAGACATGATGGTCTTCCTTGATGCCTCACGAAAAATGGCGACCGCAACGTTTTCTCTCACCGAGCAAACCCGTCTCAAACACAGCCTGACCAAAAGCATTATTGATGCGGTGCAGTAACGTGCTCGGGGTCAAGTACGCCTGCCGGCTCGTTCTCTTGGCGCATGTTTCCATATTGATCCCTCAGGCCACGGCCGCGATCCCCGAAGATTGGAAAAAAACGCCCTACGCCCATGAAGCCACGAACCGGCCGTTGCGTGACTTCATGGAGGACCTTGTCCAGACCCTTGGCCTGAGGTTGCAAATCGACGGCCAGTTGCAGGGCATGGTGCATGGCAAGCGGCGCTCCGACAACCTGAAGGCATTTGTGGAACGGCTGGCCCTGGAGCACCGCTTCCAATGGTTCGTCTACAACAACACGCTCTACATCAGTTCATTGGATCAACAAACATCCGAGCGTCTTGAGGTTGCTGACAACACAATCGCCGATTTGAAGCAGGCACTGACTCAGATGGGGCTGTTTGATGACCGGTTCGGCTGGGGTGAATTACCTGACCTCGGTGTGGTGCTTGTTTCGGGGCCCAAGCGTTACATAGAGCACATAAAACAGTTCAGCCGCACACGAACAGAGCCTGTCGACAAGCAGGAAGTTCTGGCATTCGCGCTCCAGTTTGCCAATGCCGGTGATCGCCAGATCGACTATCGGGGCGAGAAGCTTACGGTTGCGGGTATCGCCAGTCTGTTACGCGGCCTTCTCGATGCAAAATCATCGACTTATTCCGGGCTTGAGCCCAGTGCGCTCACCCACGCGTCACTGGCTGGTGCCGCCCCGCAACCCGGCAACCCTTTCTCGAACAGCCCCCCGGGGAGCCCTCAAAGCACGCTGGCACCCACAGCAGGGAGTCGCGTTCGGGTCGAGGCGGACGTGCGCAATAACAGCGTTCTGATCTACGACTCCCGTAAACGCCAGGCGCTGTATCAAACATTGATCAACCAGCTCGATACCCCACGAAAACTGGTGGAAATAGATGCCGTGATTCTCGACATTAACCGCACCCAGCTCAAACAATTGGGGATGAACTGGGGGTTTCAGAACCGTCGTTTCCAGGTCAATCAAAACAACCTGCCCGGTGCTGGCTACTCGTCCTTTTCCGCAGTGCGCATAGACCGGTTCACTGCGGATATAAAAGCACTGGAAGAGCGCGGGCTGGCAACCGTGGTGTCCAACCCTTCAATCATGACGCTGGAGAACCAGCCCGCCGTTATCGATTTTAATCGCACGCAATACATCAAGGCCGTGGGCGAAGGCGTTGCCAATATCATGCCGGTCACCGCCGGCACCAGTTTTCAGGTCATACCCCGTGTGATTACAGCCAATGGCATGAACCAGATCCATTTGATTATCGATATAGAAGACGGCACTTTTTCCGATCCCCCCACGGATTCTTCAACGCCGGATGTTCGAAAAGGCAAGGTCAGTACCCAGGCCGTTATCGCCGAAAAACAGTCACTGGTCATTGGCGGCTTTCATGTCGCAGACGAAGTCGACAACCTCAACAAAGTACCGCTGCTGGGAAATATCCCCCTGCTGGGCAAGCTGTTGTTTTCATCCTCGCAAATCACGAAAAGCCGCCGGGAGCGATTGTTTATTTTGACCCCGCGCCTCATTGGCGATCAGCTCAACCCGGCCCGTTACCTGCCGCAATCAGATCAGGCCCTGCTGGAATCAGCAGCAGCGCCGTTGGCACGGCGTTATGCGCAACACCTGCCCGTGATCAAGCGCACCGATGTCGCGGACACCTTGGCCAACCTGGTCCTGGGCCGCGTGCCCAAAGACTTCACGGCCATGCCGATGCCCGCCGTGGCGGACGCCTGGTGCACTACCCCCGATTTTTTGAAGGTCGATCCCGGGAAAAGCCAGTGGTACGAAAGCCTGCATTACAACGTGGCCGTTATTGTCTTGCACAACCAAAGCGACAACCGTGTACGTATCGATGAAAGCGAATGCAGCAACGAGCGAACCCTGGCGGTAAGTGTCTGGCCAAACCCTTGGCTGCCCCCCGGAGAAAAGGCTGAAGTGCTGATTGCGACACGTCACACCGCAGGGGATGAACGTATGGCTGTA
Source organism: Pseudomonas deceptionensis (assembly GCF_900106095.1). Taxonomy (NCBI): domain Bacteria; kingdom Pseudomonadati; phylum Pseudomonadota; class Gammaproteobacteria; order Pseudomonadales; family Pseudomonadaceae; genus Pseudomonas; species Pseudomonas deceptionensis. The sequence goes on from NZ_FNUD01000002.1 coordinate 21,015, forward strand.
CCTCGACCGTCCCTGCTCAAACCCGCCCGGGGTGTCACCCGATGAGCCGCTGGATAACCGTTGCCATAACGGTCGGGACCGTACTGATGCTTCAAGGGTGTACAACCCACTGCCGGGGTGATTCGTGCTCTCGCCCCGAGTCCGGCGCCAGCGCACTGGTGATCTGGTGGCCCCCGCAAATGCGCGTCGACACAGGCCCGAACGCAGCGCAGCCCGACCATCTGGTTGTCCTCCTTGAGCACTAAACAGGCCTGGCAACCCATTACTCAAGACGGTCTCATCACATGAATAAAAACATGCATCTGCTGGCGGCACTGAGCCAGCAACTCAACGTCGACTTGCAACTGGAAAGTGGCGTGTGCGCCCTGTTCGACAGTCACGATCAGGAAGTGTGCGTCATCGAGCTGTTACCCCAAGGCAGCAGTGCAGTGCTGCATTGCGCAATCGACATTCCCCACCCTGTTTCTGAGCACTACCGCCGACTGCTAACGCTCAATTTCCAACCCGACATGCTGCACGGTTGCTGGTTGGCGCTGGATGAGGGCGATACCGTGCGCTTGTGCGCTCAGTGCCCGGTTGAATTACTAACGGAACGCACTTTTTGCCAATGGGTCATCGGCTTTATTGAGCAAGTGGCTGATACACGCCTGTTGCTGGACCAGCCTGCCTGAATACCAGGCAGGCTGGAGCTTTTAAAACACGGGGCGGCGGCTGTTGCGAATGTTTTGTTCAAGTAATTCAGGGTTGAGGTCCGCATCTTCAGAGGGCGATAAAACATCCTTGAATTTCATGAGTACAGGGGTGTTCTGGTCAAGGCCGTATTCGAATTCAGTGTTGAGCATCTTGTGGGTATGGCTCAGTGATGCACTGCTGGCGAACGTCAGCACGGGCAGAGTCAGCTCCATACTGTGGGTCCGGCTTGCGGTGTAGTTCACGCACAGGCTTTTAATCCGCAGGTTGTCCGGGTTTTTCAACGCACGTTCCACTTCATCCTGTGAGGCGCCCCCATCAACAGTCACACGTTCAATCATCCGCAATACATCCGGTTTGACCTCGAGCCCCACGCTCACTGAAGTCCCTTTGTTGCTCTCCAGCTCTTTAAGTGTTCGGGCCAATTGCGGCTGGCTCATGAGCATCCGGATAATGGCCGCCTTGTTTGCCGCTGCCGTATCGTCCATCCACCCATGTTCTGCATCCCCGTCCAGCCCCACATAGGACACTGTTCGTTCGACGGAGCCCAGTTCGCGCTTGCCCTGCGTGCTCCATTGGTGCTGCTGAAGAAGCGTTTGCACTTTGCCTTGCAGCACAACGTGCTCTTGAGGCCCAGCCTGCGGTATGGGTAAACGGTCCAATAATTGATGAAGATTTTGCAGTTGCTCACCTATATCGCCCGCAGAGGGAAGTGCCTGCAGTTCGCGCTTTGCCTGCGGGGAAAAGCCCGACAATGCATCACGCAGATCATTAACCTTCGCCTGCTCAACTGCCGGAACACGCTTAAATGTAAAGTTTAAGGCCCCCGATCTACTGCGATCAAAGTTTCCCGAGAGCGAAGAATCGAACCATGTGAAACCCACCAGGGATGAACCCTGCGGTTCAACCTGGGCCACTAACGATGTATTCCCGGGCGCCACACCGATAGAGGCACCACCTTTATTCAACAACTGAAAATTACGTTCCTGAGTATGACTCACCTCGTTCAGCCCCTGGGTTAGCGCACTGCCTTTCGCTAAATGCATCAGGTTAAGGCTCGCGCTCCCGCCTATGGCCGTACGAACCAACCCCTCCAGAGACCCCGGCTCTTGCAGCGCTTTGTAGTGGACACGGCCTTGTGCAAGAGCAAAAACACTCAGGTCCACACTGTTTTTCGAGCGATGGCCGTACTTGTGATCATTCCCGATATCCAGCAGGTCGAATACATCCCCCCGCTCCCCCATCAGGATCTCCATCATTCTTGGAAAATCCGCTTCTTTCACATCAAAGCTGATACTCGCGCCCTTCTCATGTGACGCACTAAGGTTGGCCTTCACACCCAGTTTCAGCTCGGCCCCGATCACGTCACCGACTGAGAGCGGCACCAAGCCTGCCCCTACAGAAGTGGTGAGGGCATGCTTGGTGTCCATGCTGATTTTTACAGTGGCGCCCTGATCCGTTCGGCTGATCGTTACCCCGTTGGTCTTGCCCCTCGAAGCCCCAATGTAAAACTCAAGGAAGGGCACAGGCGGTATGCCCAGCGCCAACAACCCTGCGCTCTTGGTAATGTTGCGACTCGACCCAATGGATTGGCCGCTTTCAGACTGCCGGACCTCTCGCATCAGAACCTGCTTAAGATCGCCCCCCTGGCCGACCCCCAAGGTGCGGGCAATATGAGAATGGAGAGCGGACCCGGGGGTACCCAGATCCTTGGCCAGCAACTTGAAGTTTTTGTAGAGATCCTCGGCTTGTGCGTAATTGTTGATGTTTTGCGAAGTCTTTTTATGGACAGGATTGTCGTGATAATCCTGCATGACGCTCTCTAATGAGGCCGCAATGTGCGTCACGTCGGGATGAGGCTTTTCTAGCCTGGAAATGAGGCCGCTCAGGTGCGACAGGGTCAGTGCATGATGAATCAAGTCGCTTTCGATCAGCCCCGTAGGGTTTTTCAAGTCCCGCTTGTTATCAGCGTTCCACTTCGACAGGACTACCCCCTGCTGCTCATAACTGCGAAGCAGAGCTGCCGCTCTGTTGCCCGTTGAAGGCGACAGGTTTTCAAACGCCTTGCGTATCTGATGAAGCGTTGACTCGGGATCGCCAACAGTCACGGTTTTGTCAGGCGCAGGGGTCGCTTGGGCTCCGTGCATCTCACCCAGCCTGGACGCCGCCGACTCACTGCTTTTTTCCACGTGCAGCCGTGCTGCATTGAGCGCCTTGACGATTCCTTGCAAGGGCTCGTGCCCTTGCAGTCGTTCAAGACGAGCAGTTAAATCCAGCGAAGCCTGCGGGGCGCTCGTCAACGCCTTGAGTTGCTGACGCAGCGCTGTGTCACTGCCATAAAGGCCTGCCATCCCGGCACGTCCTTTAATGCCATGCTGAAGGTCGTAAGCCGTATTTTTAATCCCTTCATGGGGTTTGAAGTGCGCGCTTAAACTTTTGAAATAACCTCCTTCCCGCTCTACCCCCTCCGTAGTTTGACCCAGGACAGTGGAGCTCACGGCCCAGGAAGTTGCATGGCTCTGTGTTTTTAATTCACCGCCACTCAACACCGAACCCAGGGAACTCTCACGTGTCTTTGACTGCGCTGCAAGCGGCTCCCACTGCAAGGCACCGTCAGGTGAAATATTCAGCTGGCGATATTTTTCGCCCCAGCGATTCAGTTGAGGATGGTTCTCTCCCCAACTGGCAACCAGATGCTTGTCGGATCCCATGCGCAGTGTTTTCAGTTGTTCATTGCCAGGCAACTTCACCGACGCCCAGGCAACGTGTGATGACGAAGGGTTTTGCCAAACTGCCTTTTCCAGCGTCAGCAACTTGCCGGTTTGGGTCTGGCCGTAAAGGTTGCCAAGGTGATCCAGCGCCAGCGCCTGCACAACTTCAGATGTGCTGAACGTTAAGGCCTTTTCTTTTCCATCGATGTGAGCATGCAGCTGGTTGTTATGGTCCAGGCTCACAAAGCGACGAGCGTTATCCACTGCGAAACCAGTGATGACCCGCTCAGAACCTGCGGTCATTGCTTCGAACGCAAACCGGTTTTTTGCACCATTGGGCGGGGCCAGGTCATAACTGGCGCCCATGTATAACGGCTCCCGGGTTTTATGGGGGGCCAGTGCTTTCAACTGACCCTCCTGCAGCACATAGGCGCAGCCATCCAGGCCTCGCTCCAGATGGTCGATATTGAGTTGATCCGTCTGTTCCCAACGCTGTGCCGGCGAGTCCCAGCACAACAGGGTATTGCCCTGCAGCGCGACCTTGCCCCGCTGGCCAAGATCCACAGCACCGGCCAGTGCTCCCAGCCCCGGTTGTGGCACACCTTTGTCGATCGCTTTAAACATCACATCACTGAGATTCCAGCCCGGCGCCAGCCCTGCCCCGTCCATCAGCGCACTGCTGTGGAGCTGCTTGTATGCATCGAGAAACAGAACGTTGAGCTGGCCATTATCGTCATGCATGAAACCCTTGATAGTGACGCCTTCCTTGACGAGATGCCCAGGCTGACCGATCGGCTCGCGCACCATCTCCAGACGCCCCTCCCCGGCCGTGCGCAAATCCCCGCGTAACAGCTCGCCCTTCAGGTTCGAGGCATACAGCACATCACCCGTCAGCCCAATGCGTGTTAGCTGCACAGGCTCGCCCGACTCACTGACAGGTGTGAGGCGGATAACGGGCGCACCCTTGTTTCGATGGACCTGAAGAAAAGCACCTTCAGCGCATGGCCTCAGGCTTGCCTGTGTTTCACCGGCAATACTCAGGTCACTGACACCCTCCGGGACTTTCATCAGGGAACCTTCCCGGCTAAGGCCAAGGCGGGCGTACTTGCCCTCATCCTTGTCGGCCAGCCAGGTAAAGGTCTGCGGCTCGAACCGGTGCAGGCGCTGCTCTATCAAACGAAACTGGCTACCGTCCCGGGTTGTGTATACGTCACTGACCTGTCCCAGATGGGCCCTGCCAGGGTTGTCGGGCACCCGCGCGCCGCCAGCCAGGGGGCAACTGCTTTTGAACGCGGCGGCAACGGCCGGCGTGGACTGGATATGAAACACATTGAGCTTCTCATCCAGCAAGCGCAGCCCTTGCCCCGTGCCCGCAAAGCCGAGGTCCGCGGTCAGGCGCCCGGGGAGCTGATTGAGTTGCCCTGCGATATCCCGCCCTGCTTGCGAACCTTCGGCAACAACCTTTCCATGGAGTACCTTGGCGCTGAATGCCAAGGAAGACGGCCGATAACTGCGAAACTGGATCAGCTCCGGGCGCTGCTGGCTGGAGCGACCCAGCCGAAACAGATCGGAACATCTGCGGCCAATGCTTTGAGTGGCAGGCTTCTGCCGGATGGCCGGGCTGGCCTCGCTCTGCGAGGTACTCAGGTTCTTTTCAAGACGAACAGGAACTGCGGGACTAAAAAACATGGCAGGCTCGAATTTATTGGCTAGTGGCAACTGAGTGACACTGAAAACGCTACCGGTTCCCTCATGCCTAGGGGGTGTTCTCAATCAGTTTGCGCGCCGCGCCGGGTCTGCTGTTGTGCAGGGCAAGACGCGAGAAGCGTAGTTTGGTCATTCCAAATAAGCTTCGAGCAACGCAGCCCTGCGCAACAGCAGGCCCGGCCCTTCGGGTTGTGCCTTAAAGCGGGCCATGCTGCGTTCCAGGCCTTGGCAAGGGAACAACCATTACCAGCGGCCTGCGCCTTGCCTGGCCCGCTTTAAGGCACAACGCGGCGCGCAAACTGATTGAGAACGCCCCCTAGTCAGAGGCGATCCAGCTCAGGCAGCTCTATCGTTCCACGACGCGCGTCATCATCCAGTTCACGCAGAATGCGGTAGATATGGGCAACGGCCTGCAATGTCTCGCGGCCAATACAGTCGCCGACCTCTTCGCGATACAGCGTACGGGCCAGCCAGACACACTGGATCACGGGGACATCCGCCGCCCTGGCCCTGTCGATCATTTGCCGCGCCTGAGCATCGACCCCTTTTTCGAGCAACATCGGCAACAGTGTTTGTGGGGGGCGGTAATACAGTGCAACAGCAAAATGAGTCGGGTTGACCAGCAACATGTCGGCCTCTTCCAGCGGCAGTGGCTTGGCCGCCGGCGCTTCATGAGCCAGCTCTTGGGCCAGCTCCCGGCGCATCATCTTGACGTGGGGGTCACCCTCCATGCCTTTGTATTCCTTGACCACTTCGTCGTAGGTCATGCGCATGCGCTTGGCAAAAAAGTATTTCTGCAAAGCCCAATCCACCAGCGCGAGCACCAGCAACAGGCCAAGGCAGGTATGCAACAAACGCCGAAACAACACGATCAACGCCTCGATGTAGCCCGGTAAATCACCGTTGGCCAACCCCACCAGCACGCCCAGGGCCGGGCCAATCACCCGGTACAACACAAAGCTGATGCACAGGGCCTTGAGCACGCCCATCAGCATGTTCATCAAGGACTGGCCCGAGAACATCTGCTTGGCCTGATTGATCGGGTTAAGCCGGTTAAAATCCGGCGTCAGGGTCTGGGGGGCAAACAAAAATCCGAACTGCAGCCAGCTGCTGATCAACTTCATGGCGATCGCGATGCCTGTCATCAGTAGCGCGAACCCGAAAAACACCTGAACCGCCTGGACTGCGATCTCTTGCAGCGAACGGACAAAGGGTTGCCCCATCAGTGACACGGGCAACATCAACAGTTGCTGAAGGCGTTGCATGCTGCTCTGGGCCGAGGCCAGGGCTATTTCACTGATGGCGGTCAGGGCCAGCAGCTTGCCGATGTCCTGGCTCTGCGCGACTTGCCCTTTTTGCCGTTGGTCCTGAAGTTTTTTGCTGCTCGCATCGTACTTTTTTTCACCGGAGTCGCTCATGGCCAGGTCACCTTGAACAACTGGCCGAGTGAATGTTTGAGGTCGCCCAACAGTCCCATGCGCCCCACAATCAATGCCTCAAGCAACTCCAAATACAGCAAAAGAAAGCCCAGCCCGGCCAGGCTTTTAGCGGGCATCGACAACACAAAAACCTGCAACTGCGGGCTGTAGAGGCTCAACAGGGAGATGGCGAACTCGATCATCAGCAGCAACGCGATAAACGGCGCCGCGTACAGCAGCATATGGGTGAAGGTATCCCCGAGCAGACCTAAAAAGACGTCAAAGCCATCCTCTGCCAGCGTCGGAAGCCAGAGTGTGGGCGGCCAGATCAGATAGCTGTCCCAGATCACTTGGGTCAGGCTGCCTAACCCCAGCGTGACAATCAGCAAAAAGATGCTCAGTTGTTTGAACATATGCCCGATGGGTGTGGCATCGGGGCCCAACAGCGGGTTGAGCTGCCCTGCGATCAGGGCCCCGCGCTGGTTGTCCAGTAACGCCCCGACCGACTCGAACAACCAGAAGGGCATGGACAGCAACATGCCCAGCAAAAAGCCCAGTACAGCTTCTTTGAGCAGCAACCCGCAAAGCGCCAGCATGCTGTAATCCAGCGCCGACAAGTTGTGGTAAATGCCAGGGGCCGGGATCAATGCCAGTGAAAAAACGATGGCATGACGAGGCATCCCGCGCACATGTTGAAAGCAAAATGCAGGGACCAGAAAAAAGCAGGGATACAAGCGCGCCATCGCAATGGCGAGGCTTGGCAAGTACTCAAGGATCGGTATGGACGGCGTCATGGCAGGGCTCCCTTCAACGCGTCGATCGTGCGGCAATGTCGAAGGTGAGGTTGAACAGTTGAATCAACTCGACGCCGATCCAGCGCCCCGTCAGCGCCAGCGTGATCCCCACGGCGACCAGCTTGATACCGAAGGGCAATGTCTGGTCCTGGATCTGCATCAAGGCCTGGACCAGTGATGTCAGCACCCCCGCGACCACCGCCACGATCAGCGGTGGCGCAGACAGCACCACCACCAGCAACATGCCCTGTTTGAACAATAGAATCGAGTCCATAGGCGCCTCAAAGGAAGGACAGAAAAAGGCTGTCGAGCAGGCGTGTCCAGCCGGACACAAGCACAAACAGCAGCAACTTGAGAGGCAGTGAAATCGTCATGGGCGAGACCATCTGCATGCCCAGGGCCAGCAGCAGATTCGACACGATCAGGTCGACAACAATGAACGGGATATAGATCAGAAAACCGATTTCGAACCCGGCCTGCAACTGGGAGAGCACAAATGCCGGGACTAGTAGAATCAGGTCATCGCGATTGACCTGTTGCGCCATTTCCTGCGGCCACAGCCGCGCTGTGTTTTCCAGCAGATGGGTCAGCACATCGGGGTCTGTGTTGCGCACCATAAACCCCTGCAGGGGCTTCACGGCTTGCGCTCCACTGTCCTGCAAGGTCTGCAAGCTGCTCAGGTCGACCGGCGACTCCTTGAGGATGCGGGCGGTCTCATAACCCACAGGCGCCATCACAAACAGTGTCGCTGCCAGGGCAATGCCGTAAAGCGCAATGCTCGGCGGCACCTGCTGCACGCCGATCGCATTACGGGTGATCATCAACACGATGCAGATTTTCAAAAATGCCGTACACACCACCAGCAGCAACGGCATCAATGACAACCCGCCAAGGAAAAGCGCGAGCAGGAAGGGATCAACCCCTTGGACCGTCATTGTGAAAAACTGATGCGCGACAACTGCAAGCCGAGACGCCCGTCGACCTCCACCAGTTGACCGTGGCCAATCTGACGATTGCCGTAATAAAGCCCGGCCATGCCTGCGCCATAACCCTCAACGCCCAGCACCATGCCGGGTGCCAACTGGCGCAGCTCACCCAGGCTCAGTTTGAGTGCACCGCAACGAACGCTCATCTCCAGCAACAAGCCTTCAATCGGCTCGTCCAGCGCAGGCGCCCCGCCCGGTTCATCAATCGGTGCAACGCCCGTGCTCGTAAAAAAAACATCATCCATCGCGAATTCCTCAACAGAACAAATATTCAGGCGCCTGCGCCCGCAGCCATCATCAATCTGCGTATACAGCTTGAGCCGCCCGACCCTCAACGCTCCAAAACCGTCGGCGCTGTACCCGGGGCACTCCAGCAGCAACACGTCACCGGGGCGAACCGTGCGCAACTGCTCAATCGCCAACTGCAAGTGCCCGAGCACTATCGGGATCGAGACCAGAAAGCCCTCGCACAGCGGCGCCTTGATTGCCTGCCACGCCCCCGCGTCATATAGCGCCAGCAGGCTTTGCGCTGGCATCGTCAGCCGGCCGACACTGCGTGATTGCCCTAGCACCACGCTGACGCGGCATTCGAAAGTGCCCTGCTGTACATCGGCAAGGGGTCGCAGGTAACCAAAAAGCCCGGTTAATTGCGGGCTCAAATGCTGCTGAAAAAGACCCCAAAACCATGAGTCCGGATCATTGCCGGTGTCTGCCAGCACCACCGGGCATTCGCCAAACAAGCTGAGAATGGCGGTGCAGTCAGTGAACGTCATGACGCCACATCCGCTTTCAAAGGACAGAGACACACCTGAATCCGGGGCCGGGCCGGGCTCAAGCACAAGCTCCCCGACCTCGTCGGCTACCCGGAATAGAAAACGCAAGCCACGGCCCAGCCGGCGATATGCCGCGACCACCAGACTGTCCTGCTGAGGCAAACAGATTGCCGTTGCAGTCATCTGCGCACCCCCTGCATCAGTTCCAACCTGACGGGCTGGCCCAGCCGGCGCGCCAGGCTTTGCTGGCAGCGCTGCAGCTGGCCTGCGAGCCATTGGCCGGTGTCGGCGCGCTCGGCATCCAGCCAGACACTCCACCCCTGACGTTCTTGGCGTGCACTGACCGTGATCCGGCCACAACGAGCCAGGCAAATCACAAACTGCAGGGGCCAGTGACCGCTCCCCCCCAGGCGGGGCATCAACTGCTCGGACATGGCCTGGGCAAACTCGGCAGCTTGCGCGGTGTTTTCCAGGCGTGTATCGGGCGGACTGCCCTGGCCACCCGGCACCAAAAGCGCGTTGAACAGCTTGCTGTCGGCTATGCGCCTCAATGGCCCGGAGTCGCGCGGGTATTGGCGAAGGTCCGCACGTTGCGGTGTGAGCACCGATAGCTCGGTCATAGGCCTTTCTGCACCCATAGCGCGGATAACTCCCGAAGTTTTTCCACTCCCCGCTGACACTGCGAGGCGTGCTTGCGCGCATGTTCAACGTCGATCACTTCCCGCCGCTGCTGATCAAACAACAACTGCAGGCGTTGTTCTTCACGGGCCGTTTCGGCACATGCCTTGCGCTCCGTCTCGCCCCAGCTTGTCAGGGTCTGCAGTGACACAAACTGCCCCTGATGCCGGCCCAATAATTCGGTCCGTTGCAGGGCTTCTTGCTGACGGGTCTGTTCGACCTGCACCCGGGCCAGCTCGATACGCACGTCCAGCGCGCGCTGGGCCACCAGCGCTTTTCGCAACTGACGCTCAGCCCGCTCGGCCCGATATCCTCGCAGGCATTGCAGGGCTTCTATTTCGCACTGAGGCACTTCAGGCAGGTACATGGGCAGTCAACTTGCTGAGCTGGTCCAGCGTTGCCAGAAATGGCGTGGGCTCACGCAAGTCCTGACGAAGAAAAGCGTCTACCCGCTGTCGACTTTCGACGGCCATGTCGGTCAGCGCATCGTTCCCCGCCTGGTACTCACCCAGCTTGAGCATCAACTCGATCTGCTGATGGGCAGACAGCAAACGCCTTAAAGACGTCATGCTCTGCACATGGCCGGGGGCAGCCACATTGCTCATGATCCGGGACAGGCTGCCCAGCACATCAATCGCCGGATAGTGGCCGCGCTCGGCCAGTTTTCGTGACAACACAATGTGCCCGTCCAGCAAGGAACGGACTTCATCCGCAACGGGGTCGCTCATGGAGTCCTGCTCGATCAACACGGTGTAGATCGCAGTAATAACCCCCTGCTGAGTCAACCCTGCGCGCTCCACCAATCGCGGCAGCAAGCTGTAAACCGAAGGCGGCAAACCACCACGCCCCAGCGGTTCACCTGCTGCCAGGCCGATTTCACGCTGGGCCCGGGCAAAGCGCGTCAGGGAGTCGATCAACAATAAAACCCGCTGCCCCTTGCTGCGAAAACCTTCGGCCAGAGCGGTTGCCGTAAAGGCTGCACGCGCCCGCTCCATACTTGAGCGATCAGAAGTCGCGCACACCAGAACAGCTTTAGCGCGCAACGCGTCGTCCAGTTCATGGTCAAGAAATTCGCGCAACTCGCGGCCCCGCTCACCAATCAGCCCAAAGACGATCACATCGCAATCGACGTTGCGGGCGATTTCAGCCAGCAGTGTGGTTTTGCCACAACCGGCCCCGGCAAAAAGCCCCACCCGCTGACCTTCGCCCAACGTCAACACACCATCGATTGCCCGCACCCCGGTCGATAATGCGCGGCAAATACGCGGCCTTTCAGTGGCCAGTGGCGCTTCGCACAGCACCGCACTGGCAGCCTCACAAGGCGGTAGGGCGAAGGCTCCCCACCCGCCGCCGGTGAGTGGCCGACCAAATCCGTCCAGAACCTGGCCCAGCAATTCATTGCCGACACGAACCCGATGCGCCCCTCCCAGGCGTTTAACCGCTGCCCCTGCACAAATACCTTCCAGGTTGCCAAGAGCACTTAGCATTGCGTCCTGCTGATCAAATCCGATAATTTCGGCGAGCACCCACGCTTGGCCCGACGTCTCGACCTGACATAAGTCCCCGATCCGGGCATGCAGTAAACGGCATTGCAGCAAGATGCCATTGATCCGCTGCACTCGGCCGTACAGGGTCACCGGCGCAAAATCGGCCAACCGGGCTGACTGGCCCTGCCGCCAGGACTCAAGCCTTTCTTGAATACCCTTGCTCACCACTTCACCTCGTACCGCTGTTTGCCTTCAAACAGCAACCGGTGATTGTCGATAACAGTCAGTCGCAAGCCGTCGACTTCATCACCGAAAAACAGGCGGCGCCCGTCTGCCAACACCACATGGGCCTTTGGGCCGCCGATGATCTGAACGATCCGCAATGGCAGGTCCGAGTTGAGCGCCTGGACCTGGTTGAGGATCGGCACTGTCGTCTCAAACTGTGCCGAAAAGCGGTCAAGCATCCGTGAAACCAGTGCCTGCGACTCTTTCGAGACTTCACCGCCGAGGGTGATTTGATCGCTGGCGAGCTCAAGGCTGACCTGGTGGCCCAGCTCGCGCTCGATCAACATTTTACGTAACTGCTGATGCACCTCTGCGGGCGTCGCGAGCTGACGCTTGTCACTGGCAGAGGACTCTTCCCGGGGCGGTGGCATCACGTCATTGGGGGGCAAGACCATCCCCCCTGCCACCGCCAGCGGCACCAGCACCAACAGTGCGCAGATCAGCCCGGTTTTCCATCGATTCACCGTGGGGGCGGCCCGCTCATTGACCGCAACTTCATTCGACGTGCCCGGCACATGAACAGGCTCCTGCAACCAGAAGCTGTCGATGCTGGCAATGCAAAGCCGGATACCGCCAATGGAGAACTCGACCCTGGGCGCCAGGTTTGCAATGCGCGCCAATACAGCCCCGCACTCGTCCTGCAAAAGACCTTGCCGGGCTTGTACCTGCCATCGACCGTCAATGCAGAGCAGTTGAGCGTGCTGAGCCTCAATACCGGGGTCGTATAACTCCAGGTCAGCCTCTTCGCTGGCACCGATGCACCATTGATCACCGAACAATGGCAATGCCGCACCTTGATGCAGGCCGCTTAAAACCCGCAGCTCGAACATCTCGCCCGCGTTGTCGGTCGGTACGCCCTGATGACTCAAGAGACCGCCTCACGCAACAGCCCTTCGTATTCAAAATCAAACCGGCCAAGCACTTTCACCTTCGCCGAGCCCATCAATTCGGCAAACGACATGACCGGCACATGGTTGAACTCATCAAACAATAAAGTGCGTAAAGGGCTACGCAGATCCTGGGCGACCAGCATTACGCTTTTTTCGCGCAGCCCCGGGGCAAAGGCATCCTTGAGCTGCTCCACCAATTGGGTGCTGTGCTCGGTGTCCAGGGCAAAGAAAACTCCGGTCTGGGTCTGACGCAACGCCTCGCGCAAGATGTTTTCGGTGTGGGGCGACAGCAGCCAGGCATGAAGCCCGTCGAGCTCACTGTGCAGGTGATAAATCTGAGACTTCAGGGCTATGCGCGCATAGTCCGCGAGCGCAATCACTTCACGCTCGTGCTGCCCGTGCTCGGTCAGTGCTTCGACGATCAGGCGTACGGCACGCAACGGTACCCCTTCACTGGCCAGGCGCTGCAGTACGCCGGCGAATCGGGAAAGGGGCATGATGCGTTGCAGCTCTTGCACCAGTTCCGGCTGGCTTTGCTCGAGCCAGGAGAGAATGGATTTGCTCTCCTGAATACCTAAAAACTGCGGCCCGCTGATCATCATCGCTCGCCGTGCGCGCTCGATGATCAAGGTATGGGCACTGAACGACTCGACGCTCTCCTGGGCCAGCACCGGGTTATCGGGTTGCAGCCATAACCAGTCCAGCTCATCCCGCGACTCGCTGCCCCTGAGCGCCTCAAGGGGTTCGCCCGGCACGCTGGCGCGCCTCACCGCCCTGCGCTCACCAAAGGTGGCCTTGAGCACCGGGGCCTCATGCACACAAAAACGGAACTCATCCTCACCAAGCGTGGGGCTGTATTCGATTTCAAATGGGGGAAGCGTCAAGCCCACGGTTGTGACGATGCTGTTACGCAACTGGCGAATGCCGCGAATCAGTTGCGTGGTTGGCTCGAGGTCCTGATGGGCAGTTGCAAACTGCAGTAAATAAGGTCTGGATGGATCAAAGCTGCGTAAATCCTCTTCGCCGTTTTGCTCTGGAGCGAGCTGCGGCACTTCGACGGCCTGCGGCGCCTCTGCCTTCCTGCTGCGCAACCACAGGTGAAGCCCCAGGCCAAAGGTACCCAGGGCAATCACGATAAACACCAGGGTCGGCATTCCCGGCAACGCGGCGAACCCCAGCATCCCGGCCGAGGCAACCATCCAGCTTTTCGGTTCGCGGGTTATTTGCTGCCCTATCTGCACCCCGACGTTGGTGCTTGCCGACGCGTTGTCGGGGGCGACCCGGGTGATGATCATCCCCGCAGTCAACGCAATCAGAAGGGCCGGTATTTGCGCGATCAGACCATCACCGATGGTCAATACCGAATACAGCGTGATGGCATCCGCCGCACTCATACCATGCTGCAACATGCCCGTGGAGACCCCCCCCAGGATGTTGATCACCACAATGACCAGACCTGCGATAGCGTCCCCCTTGACGAACTTCATGGCCCCGTCCATGGCCCCGAACAACTGGCTCTCCCGGGATAACTCGTCGCGTTTGTGACGGGCCTGGGCCCCATCAATCAGCCCGCCGCGCAAATCACTGTCGATGGACATCTGCTTGCCGGGCATCGCATCCAGGCTGAAACGCGCGGAGACTTCCGCCACACGCTCAGAGCCCTTGGTGATCACCAGAAAATTGACGATGGTAATGATCAGAAAGATCACCAACCCGACGGCGAGATTGCCCCCCACCACAAAGTTGCCGAATGCCTCGACAATGTCACCCGCATCCTGCTCCAGAAGGATCAGACGGGTCGTTGCAATGGACAACGCCAGACGAAACATTGTGGTCAACAGCAGGAGCGAGGGGAACGAAGAGAACGCCAGAGGGCTCGGCAGGTAAAACGCCAGAACGATCAACAGGCAGGAAATACAGATATTGATCGCGATCAGAATATCTATTAGCCACGTCGGCAGCGGCGCGATAAAGATAAACACGATACCCAGTACAAACACCGCCCCCAGAGCCTCCCCCCCTTTGGCGACGTTCGACAGGCCTTTGTTGAACCACTGCACAAGTGTCATCGAATGGGCCTCGACAACCCGGGCCACAGTTGCGCAATACCCTCGGCCTGAGTGTGTTCCCCCATCAACGCCAATAAAGACTGGAGCGTGGCCTGGCGGCTTTGCGGATCACCCCATACCGCCAGCGGCAGCTGCTGAACCAGTGAATAGACCTGGTTCAGGGAGACCAGTTGGCCAGAAAGCCCTTCCTCTCCCAACTCCCGGCTCAGGTCCTGAATCTCGCCGGGATCGGTGCCGATACTCGCGTACCCCAACAAGCGCTGCAGCAAGGCCACGCCAGTGAGTTCACCCGCCGGCTCACGGGCAGGCGAGCGCTCGATAAACTGGCGACAACCGTGCAGGATGCTGCCCAGTTGGCCGCAGGCCTGTAGCCCCAGGAGCAAGGTACGCAACTTGTCTGTCGGTACCGACGGACGATACGCAGCGATGTCATCCGCTAGGGCCCGGCCCATCATGTTCAAGCCGGTATCGACCCCTTCTTCGCCGAGCAACCCCAGCAATGCCTGCGTGATGCTCACCAGCGATTGCTTCATCACCACGCTGGAGTAATACAGCGTGCGAACGGCCTGACACAAAGACGCATCACCATTGGCAGTCTTCAGCGCCCGGGCAATGTTCACGCCTGCCTGGATCTGCCGCAGAAAACGTACCTGCACCTGCTCTTGAAAAGCCTGTGCCTGAACAGCATCCGGCACTCGCCCTTGTGCATGCGCCTGGGCCGTCACGTGCTGCAGTACAACATAGGTACGGGCCGGATCGTCACCGGTCAGCGCCAGCAAACTCTCGACACTGGGCCTGGACATGAGCTCCTGACGGACTTGCCGGGTCAACTGCCCCAGGCTGACCTGAGCGGGATGCCCCAACTGCTCATACAACTCGTTGAGTTGCTGAATACCCTGAACTTTCAGCACCGGGGTATCCGTTCTCAGATTACGTCTGGACTGGACTTTGCTGCTGCTCTCGACCTGCTGGCTGAACAGCATGCCGACTTCCTCGACGGCATTTTGCTGGGATACCTGCGGGGCTTGCGCTCGGGCTTCCCGCAGGGAGACAAGCGGGATGGAGACCGACGTAACATCGTTTCGCACGTCAACTTTCATAGAGATGCCATCAAGGAAGTTTCGAGTACCTGTGTGGTCGTCCACAGGCAAACGGTTCCTTGGTCGTTCAGCGGCATCTTTTGTGAAAAAAATGGCACAAGAAAAAAGCCGCCATGCAAAAAACAGCACTGAAAAGTCGCGAACAACAATAAATTTTCATAAAAAACAGACAGATAAAATCTGTCCGTCATTGGCACAAGCGATGCTTAGCAGGTCCTCGTCGAAACTATTTCGACAGCCTTCACTCGAGGATAAAGAATGAATCACTTGGATGATGTTTTAGCGCCTACCCTTTTGCCCCCCCCATGCGATCCGCTGGACCTGTCGCCAGAGCTCCAGAAAAAACTGCGCATGTTTATTCATAAACGCGTCCTGAATCCGGAAGATGCAGACGATATTTTTCAATTAACCTGCCTTGAGGCCTGGCGCAGCAAAGGCCGCTTCAACGGCCAGGCCGCGCTCAGCACCTGGATGTGCGGCATTGCGCAAAACCTGATCCGCAGTCACTTTCGCCGCCTGTACGCCAAGCCAGTGCATTGCGAGTTCGACGAGATGATGTGCCATGAGGAGAACTGCGCCCAGGACCCGGGCGGGCAGTTCGAGGTCAGCCGGCGACTTGAACTCACGCTCAATGCCATCAACCGGCTGCCGACTGAAATGCGCAATACGTTGTATGCATCACTGGAAACCGGGGGCAGCTACCGAGAAACGGCCAGTGCCCTGGAGATACCCATCGGTACGGTTCGCTCGCGCATCTCTCGTGCACGCGAACAACTCAAGATTGCGACCCACTGCTAGAGCTGCCATGGGCCATATCAGCACTGCCGTTTTGAACGGGTGCGCAACAGGGAAGTTAGCCCTGCTTTTAGGTGAGATTGAGCCAGTGAACTGTCAGTCGCATGATTGTGCTGCCAGCCATGGGGCTACTGTTGAGGTAGCCCATGGTTGAAGGCAAACAGCACCTGGGCCGGTGCCGGTACGACTGGGGCGTTTAGACTTTTTTGGTGCGCGGCAGCAAGATGGCCAGCACGCCGAACAACGGCAGATACGAGCACAGGCCGTATACATACTCGATGCCATGAATGTCAGCCAGATGGCCGAGCAAGGCTGCACCAATCCCGCCGAAGCCAAACATCAAACCGAAGAAGATACCGGCGATCATCCCCACATTGCCCGGCACCAACTCCTGGGCGTACACCACGATCGCCGAGAATGCCGACGCCAAAATAAACCCGATGATGACGCTAAGAACACTGGTCCAGAACAGGTCGGCGTAGGGCAGCAGCAAGGTGAACGGCGCGACCCCGAGAATCGAGAACCAGATCACCGCCTTGCGGCCGATACGATCACCGATCGGGCCACCAAAAAACGTACCCGCCGCGACAGCGCCCAGGAACAGGAACAAATACAGCTGTGAAGTAGCGACCGACACGTCGAACTTCTCAATCAGGAAGAAGGTGTAATAACTGGTCAGGCTCGCCATGTAGAAATACTTGGAGAACACCAGCAAACCAAGCACCACCAACGCACTGAGTACGCGCTGCTTTGAAAGCCCGTGGGTAGCCTTCTGCCCGGCTTTGAGCTTGAAGAGGTTCAAGTGGTTACGGTACCAGCGGCTGATGACATACAGCAGCCCGACCGCGAACAGCGCAAACAGTCCGAACCAGGCAACGTTGCCCTGGCCAAAGGGAATGATGATCGCTGCCGCCAGCAATGGCCCAAAGGCTGAGCCGGCATTGCCACCGACTTGAAAGGTTGATTGCGCCAAACCGTAGCGCCCGCCCGAAGCCAGTCTCGCCACCCGGGAAGCTTCCGGGTGAAAGGTTGAGGAACCGACCCCCACCAGGCCTGCTGCCAGCAAAATCAGCGGAAAGCTGCCGACTTGCGACAGCATCAGAATCCCGATCAGGGTGCACACCATACCGGCCGGCAACAGCAACGGATTCGGATGACGATCGGTGTAGTACCCCACCCAGGGCTGCAACAGTGAAGCGGTGAGCTGAAACGTCAGCGTAATCAGCCCGATCTGGGTAAACGTCAGGTCATATTTGGCCTTGAGCATCGGATAGATCGACGGCAGCACCGCCTGGATCAAGTCATTGATCAGATGCGCCAGCGCCACGGCACCGATGATGCGCATGACGAGCGGGCTGGACTGAGGGGTTTGCGAAGCGGTACTTGTTGTTGTTTGAGCGTTGCTAAGAGCCATAAGAGTTTCCGGACATCAGGTGAATGCGCGCTTGCAGGTGCTTCAATGTGCCATTTTTTTACAACATATTGCCATCCAAGCGCCGGAAAACCTTAAGCAGTTGATAGGACAAAGAATTTTTTAAGATATTTGCTTGACACATGTCCATTACGAGGGAATAATGCGCGCCATTGGCTACATAGCTCAGTTGGTTAGAGCATAGCATTCATAATGCTGGGGTCCGGGGTTCAAGTCCCTGTGTAGCCACCAAACGCTTGTTTACAGATGTCTCCATGAGTCTATAAACAGTACAAGAAGCCCGCCTAGTGCGGGCTTTCTTGTGTCTGGGGTATTCGTTTTCTCACGCCATGCCCCCGCACAGCCAACTCGGAAATCGGACACGGGCTTATTCTTGCCTGACAATATCGACCGATATCTCCACCGCCTGAATCGCCCCTCTGTTTTCTAGCCAGTGCGTGGTGTGCCTGTCCTCGGGCCAGCCGACACCCGGGCCATAATCCGTGGCGACACCATTACGATGGTCAGTTATCACTCCGTGCAGAATGTAGACGGTGCCTGGCCTGTCTATATGGTTGTGAACCGGCCCAAAAACGCCTCCAGGCTCAATCGTCACCATACGCATGCGAAGCTGGCGCCCTGCCATTCCCTCGATCTCAGGGCCCAGGTCAATGGCGGCAAGCAGTTTGACCGTCACGCCTTTCGTTTCAGGTGCCACCTGTTCGTTCCTCATCGCGCCCACCTCTTTGTAAGGACAACGCCTTACTGAAAGTAGACACCCTAAAAGGCGTAATGAGTGGCGAGGCGACAAAGGGTTGTTCATCACAAGAATGGACAGAACGGGTTT
The DNA here is from genome assembly GCF_900106095.1 of Pseudomonas deceptionensis. Lineage (NCBI taxonomy): Bacteria > Pseudomonadati > Pseudomonadota > Gammaproteobacteria > Pseudomonadales > Pseudomonadaceae > Pseudomonas > Pseudomonas deceptionensis. The sequence continues at coordinate 39,656 of NZ_FNUD01000002.1, forward strand.
GCAAACATCTGCAACGACCACAAACAAAAAACCCCCGAGGCCGTGAGGCATCAGGGGTTTTGGTGTTGTGGTGCCCAGAGACGGAATCGAACCGCCGACACGGGGATTTTCAATCCCCTGCTCTACCGACTGAGCTATCTGGGCAAGGGTGCAATTAAACGTGTTTTACACTCGGGACGTCAATCAACAAATAAAAAAAAGATCAATAAATACCTGTGCTTACGATTATCCGTTATTTGAGAAAGCGCCCCCGCCAGCCGAGCATCAAGCCTCAGGCAGAATTTTCCCCGGGTTCATCAAGCCCAACGGATCGAGTGCCTGCTTGACCAGACGCATGACGCCGAGTGCGGCACCATGCTCAAGAGGCATGTACTTTATCTTTCCCGAACCGATGCCATGCTCACCGGTGCACGTGCCTTCCAGGGCAATAGCGCGCTCTACCACACGCTCATTGAGCGCTTCGGCCTCAGCCATTTCAGCCTCGTTATCCGGGTCGACCACCAACCCCAAGTGGAAGTTGCCGTCCCCCACATGCCCGACCATGCCGACGAAAAAAGAGACCCTGGCCACATCTTCAGCGGTTTCGGCAATGCATTGGGTCAGCGCCGAAATAGGTACACATACGTCGGTGCTCCAGATCCGCGCATTCGGGCGCATGGACTGCATCGCATAGTGAACATTGTGCCGGGCGCGCCACAGCGCATTACGTGCATCTGCATCGGCGGCTGCCTGAAACCCCAGTGCCGCGTTGCTTTCGACAAGTTCCCGCGTTAGTTCGACCTGCTCGGCCACACTGGCCGGGGAACCGGCGAACTCAAAAAACAGCGTCGGCATCTCGGCCAGCCCCATCTGCGAGAAGCGGTTGACGGCCTGCACCGTGCGCGCATCGAGCAATTCGACCCGTGACACCGGGATGCCGTATTGGATGATGGACACCACCGAGCTGACCGCCGCGGCAATCGTCGGGAAGGTGCAGACTGCCGCACAGATGGTTTCCGGGATGCCGTAAAGGCGCAGCGTGACTTCGGTGATGATCCCCAGCGTGCCTTCCGAGCCGACAAACAAACGCGTCAGATCGTAGCCTGCGGCCGACTTTCGCGCGCGGCCGCCTGTCTTGATCACCTGGCCATCAGCGAGCACTACGGTGAGGTTCAATACATTCTCGCGCATGGTCCCATAGCGCACTGCATTGGTACCTGAAGCACGGGTGGCCGCCATGCCGCCCAAGGTGCTTTCACCTCCGGGATCGACCGGAAAGAACAAACCAGTGGTGCGCAGTTCGGCATTGAGCTGCATCCGGGTGACGCCCGCCTCTACCGTGACATCCAGATCATCGGGACGCACAGCGATGATTCGCTGCATGCGGCTCAGGTCGATACAAACCCCACCCAGAGTGGCGCCCACATGCCCTTCCAGTGAAGTCCCCCCGCCAAAGGCAATGATCGGCACCCGCTGCGCTGCGCAGAGTTTTACGATGGCCGCGACCTCGGCAGTGGACTCGGCGTAACACACCGCATCCGGCGGCAAAGACGGGTGGTATGACTCACCGCGCCCGTGTTGCTCGCACTCGGCACGGCTGGTGCTTAGTCGCTCACCGAGAAGCTCGTACAGGGCATCGAGCAAAGTGGGCATGGAAGAAGGCTGAAGCGCTTGGGTAGAGGCCATGGAAACGTCCATATTATTGTTGGGGGACGAATCTAAGGTACAACAACTAGTATACAAGTTTAAAGCTGCCGTTCCGTTATCATGGCGATCCCACAGCCTTGAGCCATGGCTCGGCGAAGAAAACCTGCGTAGACCCGATGAGCAAACCCGTAGAAAAATCCCTCGCCGTGCGCCTGGCTGACAACATCCGTGAAGCCATCGTCTCGGCACGGCTGGATTTGGGCGAAGCGCTTTCCGAAGAGAGCCTGGCTGCCGCCTTTGAAGTGAGTCGCACGCCGGTGCGCGAGGCACTGGCATTGCTGCAAACCGAAGGGCTGGTAAACGTGGTGGCCAAGTCCGGCAGCTACGTGTTCAGCCCGAGCGAAGACGATATTGTCGAGCTGTGCGAGCACCGTGTGACGCTCGAAGTCGAGGCCTCGCGCCGTTCGCTTGAGCGCAACCCTGAAGCCACGCTGCAAGCGATGCGTGACGCCCTGGCGCAGATGATCAGTGCGCTGGAGCAGGATGACCGACTGAGTTATGGCGCCGCCGACACTGAGTTTCACTTGAGCTTTTTCAAGTACAGCGCCAATCGTTACCTGGTGGATGCCTACGAACGAAATCTGGGCCGTGTCGCGGCGTTGCGCACGCACCTGGCCCGACGCGCCCGGCATGAGCCGGACCGTTCGTTCAATGATCACCGTCGAATGATCGAGCTGGCCGAGACGGGCAAATATGGCGCCCTGGCGACGCTGCTCAGCCGCCATATTCTGCGAACCCGCGAGAGCTACATCGCGACCCTGCGTGAACGCCAGGAGCTGCAGGGGCAGAACAGTGACCGGGTGGAGAAGATGCGCCGCAAGCTGCGTTTGTAGCGAGCGGTCGCCCCTTATTTGTCCCCGGGATTCAACTCCCCATCAACCAGCCTCGACACTACGTTATTCAAGCGCTGCAACAACGCCTTGATCCCACTGGAAGACTCGAGGCTCAAGGGCTCATTCAACAACGCGTTCTCGCACTCATTGCAGGCCGCCGTCAAAGTGACGGCGCCTACCGTGGCAAATGAACCATGCATCCGGTGCACATGGCCGACCAGTTTCGAAGTGTTGGCTTCCTGCAAAGCCTGTTGCGCCTTCGCCAGATCCTCCTGCATGGTGGTGATAAACAACCGTTGCATCATCGGCGAAAGCGTAATCCAGCCTTCAAGATCATCCGCCGGCAGGACCGCAGCAGGAACCTCCAATGCGGGTAACTGCCCCCGTGCAGATTGCGGGCAGTAGGCTGACAGGGTCTGACGCAATGTTGTCAGGCTCAAGGGTTTAACCAGCCACACATTCATCCCGGCCTCCAGGCATTGCTCGCCTTCTTCGCGCAAGGCATTGGCGGTCACGCCAATAATCGGCACTTGCGGATCCAGCTCACGCAAGCGACGTGCGAGCTGATAGCCATCGAGTCTGGGCATATTCACGTCAGTGATCACCAGATCGAACGAGGCCTCGTCCCAGCGCAGCAATGCTTGCACGCCATCTTCTGCCAACGTCACTTGAACGCCCAAAGCCTGTAGTTGCTCCTTGAGGATTTCCCGGTTGATGGGATTGTCTTCGGCAACCAAGACGCTCAACGCCATGTTTGCAACAGGTTCGGCCACGCTGGCGGTCACCTCCGGTACGGTTCCCCGCGCCACCTGCATCAAGGTTCTGGCAATGGCCCGGATGTCATGGGCATTGACCTCCCAGCCTCGAGACGTTCTTTGGGGCAGGCTGCGGCCCGACGCCGTCGCGATCACTCGCTCACCCTGCCATTGCGACGCCTGCAACGGATCCGGATCGACATCCAGAAGTATTGCGTTGCTGTCTTTAGTCTCTGACGCCGGTAACACCTTCGCCCGCGCTCCCCAACGACCTAGCCAGTCAATCAGGCTCTGGCCGACATCCTTGAACGGCGCGTGGACATAAATACTCACTTCATCAAGATCAATATCAGCACTGTTGACCAGCGACCCGCTAACGATGGGCAGGCGTATATGCAGTGAAAAACTGCTGCCCAGCCCAGGCTCACTGACCACCCGCAAGTTAGCGCCCATCAATTCGCTCAGTCGGGAGCAAATGGACAAGCCCAGCCCGGCGCCACCTGCACGCTCGCTGCCACCCACCTGGGAAAAAGGCTTGAACAGGAGCGATAGCTGCTGCTCGCTGATTCCGACGCCGCTATCCGACACTTGCCACTGCAGCGACACATGGCCCGATTCAATATCCGTCACCTTCAGCCTGAGAACCACTTGGCCGGAGTCAGTGAACTTGATTGCGTTACTCAGCAAGTTGTTAATGATTTGCCGGATCCGCACGGCATCCCCGCACAAAAGAGCCGGCAGGGTGGCATCCGCACAAGCGAATATTTTTAAACCTTTATTGCTCGCCGCGGCAGAGTAACTGCGCACGGCATCCTCGAAGACATCCAGAGGGCTAAAGGTTTTGGTTTCTACCGCCATTTGCCCGGACTCGATCTTGGACACGTCCAGCACATCGCTGATCAACTGGAACAGGACGGTGGATGAGCGCTGAATGGTTTGCAGATACTCGTGCTGACGCCCATTAAGCGGCGTGAGTTCCAGCAACTCGATATTGCCCAGCACACCGTACAAGGGCGTGCGAATCTCATGGCTCATGGTGGCCAAAAACATGGTTTTAGCTTTGCTGGCTTCATCGGCCGAACGACGTGCCTGCTCCATCAGGTTAGCGTCGTCTACATGCCGCGTAACGTCGTTGAAGCCACAGAGCACTACGTCCTTGCCTTTGTAACGGGTGAAGGCGAAACAGGCCTGGAGATGACGCCCCGCCACCTCAATCTGAACCTCACCCGGCTCCTGCGCATCATAATCGCGCTTCAACAGGGCGATCAGTTCTGGGGTGCCCTGCCATTCGTGCGCCCGCTGGTTTTCCAGCAAGACGACACCGGTACCGCGCTCGACCACACACAGCCCAACGGGCGCGCTATCGAGCATGACCCGGCTGAACTCTTCACTTTCGGTCAGGGACTGGCTGGCCCGCTGGGCGGGTTCAATGATCTGGGCTCGATACCAGCGGTTGACGCGCCAGCCGATCAATACAAACAGCAGGAGCAGACAGACCGCGCCCATCACTGGCCAGATCGCATAGCCGAAAAAGTTCTGATAGCTGGTCGCGTACAAACCAATCCAGGGCTCGGTGCCACCGGAGCTCAATTTAAAACGCAAACCATCGCGGGTAAAACTCAAGCCCAATGGCAGCTTGCCCACCTGCGGATCGTCTCCCAGCAGCACGTCACCGGCTGGAGAGATCAGGGTCAGACGACTGTTGGTGGGGCGCATCAGCAAGCGCTTTTGATCACTGACATCGCTGACATCCACCAATGCGGCGAGCACCACCGTGCCGTCTTCGTCAGGCGCGGGCATAAAGCGCGGGGAAATATCGACGCCTATGGCGCCCACAATGTACTTGTGGTTCTGGATCAAGTCGGGGGGCGCTCTTAACCAGACCAAGTGTTCGCTGTTTATCGCATCACGAGCAGGCACAAGTGCATCGTGCAAACGCTTTTCAACTTCAAAAAAATTGCTTTTAAACAGCCAGGCATACTCGCGCGTGTCATCGATGCCAGGCACGGCGATGGTGAACTGATTGGCAGGGGAAAAAACAAACACTTGCGGTGCCGAGTGGTAGGAGTTGGACCAGTAAGCCGCAAAAAGGTCGGTCAATTGAACCCCGAATGCGTAGGCACCCTGCATGTTGTCGGGCGTAAAACTGCCACGCTGACTCACCGTAAACGGCAGTGACTTGAGCGTGTCGCTATTCAAATACAAACGCTCATCGCCCTGGCGCATCAACTCGGTTTGTACACGTGGCTTGATATCCATCGACAAGTTGTCGCTGGCCTGACCATAGCTCAGGGCGGCAGTGCGCAAGAACCCCTTGTGCTCATGAATGCTTTCCATCAGCCGCGCGAAATCGAAGTCGGTCTTCTCCCATTCCTCCTGCAGCACCCGGTTAACCGCCCAATAACTCATGCTCACCAGCAACAGGGCCAGCCATATGAGCAGGAACATCAGTTTGTGAAGTCTCATTGAACTCAGTGCCAGTGCACCGAGACGTACCTTTGCTTGCTTCATGATTAAGTGCCGTTGGTTTCGCTGGCAGGAACTGCAGGCCAAGGATACAGAGAGAAGCAGAACAGGAATCGTCTGATGGGGCTCGCCTCCTCCAAATTGCATCCTGTGCACCACCTGCTACGGCAAGCCGTGAACAGGGAGCAATAAATAATGGATATCACACACCACTTGTTTGTAGAGGGCTTCTCACATGTTTCAGAAAATGGGCAAATACACCGCACTGTGCGCGTCATCGCTGCTGGTCATGATAGCTGTTAACGCTCACGCGGCAGATGGTCAGGTTGAGTTCACCGGCAGCATCAACGACAACGCCTGCACCATCAACAGTGGGGTTCTGAAGACTTCGGTTGATATGGGCCAGGTTCGTATCGCCGACTTTGCCAATACCGTTGGCTCTACTGCAGGCTCTACACCGTTCTCGGTCTCGCTGGAAAATTGCAGCACGTCCACCCTGAAAAACGTTTCGATCAAGTTCAGCGGCCAGCAATCGGCAACGGATGACACCGTTCTGGGCATGAGCGGGGCGAACCAGGTGACGGGCGTAGGCATCCAGATCAACGACGCACGCACCGGCAGCAAACTGCCGTTGAACACAGCCAGCACCGATTACGTGCTGCGCCCTCAGACCAACACCTTCGACTTTACGGCCTCTTATGTGCGCCTGGTGGCGGACACCGCGGCCGTACCTGAGGGAGCCGCAGCCGTACGCGGCATCGGCACCGGTAAAGTCAACGCTCTGGCCAGCTTCGACGTTACCTACAAGTAACCCATGTGTTTAACGCCAGAGCTCGCGCCAATCGCGAGCTCTGGCGTTAAACCGAGGACACCCGTTATGCGTTTAAAAGTTGCAGCCTTTCTGGCATTGGCAGCGGGCTTCTGGCTGCCCCAGCTTCAGGCTGGCGTCAATGTGGCCTCCACCCGCGTTGTGTATCAAAGCAAGGACAAGGAAGCCAACCTGGGCCTTTCAAACTCGGGCGACGACGTACCGTATCTGGTGCAGTCCTGGGTCAGTCCATTTGATAACAAGGATGAGAGCGCGGATGAATTCATCATCACCCCGCCGCTGTTTCGCCTGGATGCCAACAACCAGAACATCTTGCGGATTATTGCCACCGGCACGCAGAACCTTCCCAGCGATAAAGAAAGCCTGTTCCTGGTCAACGTAAAAGCGATTCCGGCCATGAGTGCCGAGCAGAAGAACAAGAACGTCCTGCAGATTGCGCTCAAGACCACGATCAAACTGTTTTATCGCCCCACCAACTTGAAAGGCTCTCTGCCGCAAGCCGTGGAACAACTTCAATGGCGTGTCGAAAACGGCAAGCTGAGTGTGCATAACCCGTCGGGTTTTAACGTGGTGGTCAGTGAATTACTGATCAACAACAGCGCCAGCAAAGACATACCCGAAGTCATCAGGCCGGGCAGCACCGTCACCACCGGCACACCGCTGAAAAACAGCGACACGCTGGTGCTCAGCTACATCAATGAATACGGCAGCACGGTCAAGGCCGCCCCCGTCACCGCGCATTGATCACTGGATGACAACACTGAAAGGACTCCCCTCATGCTGCGATTGCGCATGTGCGCCTTCGCGCGCCAAAAAAAGTATTGGAACACTCTGATCCTTGGTGCTGTCGGCTTCACAACGACCGCCGTTCAAGCGGGCTACAGCTTCGACTCTTCCTTTCTGGAAATTGGTGGCGGCAACGCTACGGCCGAAGTGTCCGAGCAGGTCAAATCCATGAGCCAAGGGCAATTGCCCGGTATTTACCGTGTCGACCTGTCTGTGGATAACCGCCTTGTAGAGCAACGCGACCTGCGTTTTATCCGCGAAACAGCACAGCAGACATCGACCCCCAACGGCCTGTTCCCCTGCTTCTCTCTTGAAGCCATGACTGATCTGGGCATCGATCCGACGCGACTGAAAAACGCTGATATCAGCGTCGACAATTGCGTGTACTTCAACCGTGACCTCGCCGGTGTCACTTACAACTACGACTTCAACAAACAGCTCCTGGACCTGCAAGTGCCCCAGGCGTACATCGGCAGCGTGCCGTTCGCAACGCGCCGCAAGGGCTGGAGCGATGGCGAGCAAGTAGCCTTTGCCAACTACAACTTTTCCGGTAGCCATTTCGAAACCCAATACGGTAACCGCCAATCCCAGTTCGGCAGTGTGCGCAGCGGAATCAACAGCGGAGCCTGGCGCTTTCGCAACTTCTCGACCTGGCAAAAAAGCACCAGCGTCGACGGCAAGTGGAACTCCGTGGACACCTATGTCCAGCGCGACCTGGGTAACCTGATGGCCATCGCCACGATCGGTGAAAGCTCAACCGACAGCGATTTGTTTGACTCTATTTCGTATCGCGGCGCGGGTATTGCCTCGGATCTGGACATGCTGCCCGATGATTCGCGCAACTTCGCCCCCGTCGTACGCGGTGTGGCCAACGGCCGCTCACTGGTGACATTGCGCCAGCGCGGCTACGTGATCAGCGAACAGTGGGTACCGTCCGGCCCGTTTGCCCTCAAGGACCTGTACTCGACCTCGGGCAACGGCGATATCGAAGTCACCATCGAAGGCCCCAATGGCGAATTGCAGGTGTACACCCAGTCGTTTTCTTCCGTGCCGTACATGCTGCGCGAAGGGCAACAGAGCTACGCCGTGACTGCGGGGCAATATCGCCCGGCAGACGGCACGCTGAATCAACAAGCACCCGGTTTTGTACAAGGCACCTACCGGCGCGGCTTGACCGATGGCACCACCCTATTCGGCGGCACCGTCATCAGCGAGCAGTACCGATCAGCGCTACTGGGCTTTGCTCACGACTTTGCGGGTTTCGGTGCGATTTCCCTGGACGTGACCCATGCCATCAGCGATGACATGGGGCCCGGGAGCGAGACCCTGTCGGGCCAGTCGTTTCGTTTTCGCTATTCCAAATCCATCGACCTGACAGACACCAACTTCAGCCTGATTGGCTATCGCTATTCCACCAGCGGTTATTACAGCTTCAACGAGGCCATCAACGCCCGCGCCAACGACTCGCTCGCCCCTTATATCGATGAGGCGGTCAATGACAGCGGGGTGTTTTCCCCCTACATCAGCGGCCACCTGAAAAGCAGTTTCAGCGCCAACGTCTCGCAGCAATTCGGCGACTGGGGCGGCATGTACGCCAACCTGAGCAAAACCGATTACTGGAACATGGCCAAGAGCAACACCTCGATGCAGTTGGGCTACAGCTTCAGTGCCGGCAGCGCTTCGTACAACCTGGGCCTGGCGCAGAGCAGCGGCATGGGCAGTGACGTGCGCAGCGTGTCACTGAGCGTGAGCATCCCGCTGGGTAATCCGGGCACCAGCAACAGCCGCATCGGTTTGAGCACCAACCAGGACTCAAGCGGCAATGCCAGCCGCTCGGCCACGTTCGGCGGTTCTCATTTTCAAGACAACGCCCTGTCCTACAGCCTGGGGGTGAATCAGCAAGTCAGCGACCAGGAGCGCGTGCTCGGCGGCTCGGTGGCGGCCCGTTACAACGCGGCCAATGCCATTTGGCACGGTGCTTACAACAGCGATCAAAACATGCGCCAGACCGACTACGGCGTAGAGGGTGCGCTGGTCGCCACCGGTGACACGCTGATGTTCACCCAGCCCTTGGGCGAGACCAACATCATCGTTGCCACGCCCGGCGCCGCCAACGTTGGGGTGCGAACCAAAAGCGGGGTTAAAACCAACAGCGGCGGCTACACGATCATTTCTTCGGCGCAGCCTTACCGTAAAAACCGCGTGTCGCTCAATACCGATTCGTTATCGGACAACACCGATATCGAGCAACTGGTTCAGGAGGTGACGCCCAATCGCGGGGCCTTTGTTCTGGCCAATTTCGAAACCCGCAACGGCCGCCGACTGTTGCTCACCATCAGCTCAAGCAATGGCAAGCCTGCACCGTTTGCCGCCGAAGCCATGCTCTACGGCCCTGACGACAGATTGCTGAGCAGTGCGATGGTGGCCGACAAAGGCCGGGTATTTTTGACCGGCGTGCCCGACAAGGCGCGGCTGCTGATCAACGTCAACGGCCAGCCCTGGTGCGCCAGGGATCTGGACCTGAACGCACACACCCTTCCAGAAGCGGGCATCGGACAACTGCATATCAGTTGCGATGCCCGATTGACCTCAACTGACAAAAATCAAGGCACTCCCGATGCATAACCAACGGCAAAAAAAGCCCAATAGATTACTTTTCGGTTTTGGGCTGCTGTTTTTTCTGATCCTTAGCATTGCCTGCCCACAGGCATTTGCGATTGAAGGCAGCATGGAGTGTCGCGGGCTCGGGACCGGCTCAGCGACGAATTTCACTAATCTCGGTAATCTGCAACCCAACGAATCCTTCCGCGTTTCCATGTCTGCGAATTGCACGGCAGTGCGCACGTTCGCGAGCGGAGCATCACTGGGGCAGTTCAATCGTTACCTCGTCGGCTCAGCAGATGACGTAGCTATCTTTCACACAAACTCGCAAAAAATTGTCCCTTTACAACAGCCCGGCTACGTAGGACCGGTGTGCCTACCATTAACCTGCACCCGATTAACTGCGGGTACGCCTTTTATATATGAAGTGTTAGTCATAGGGCGTACGGGCTCAGGATTTGGCAGATACGAGCTCGCAGTGTTACTCAATACCACCATGATCGGTTCACCCACCTACAACGAACATCTTCAGTCATTTGACATCACGTACACCGTAGCTAAACCCGGCTGCAAAATGGTGACGAACAGCACCCTGGACCTGCCATTCGGCACATTGAGCAGCAACGACTTTGCGACCTCACAGCAAATCGCAAACATTACAATGAACTGCCCCGACGCCTCTCAGGTAACTGCAAGCCTGAGTCCCACGCAGAGTTCTACCGGCGCAGCAGGTACCAGCTATACCACGCTGCCCCAGCTGTTGATGGTCGCCACTTGGGCCGATTACAACTCCGCCGTGAACTTCAACGTTCCACGCACATTTGCGTTCACAGCGGGCACGAACACTATTAGCCTGGGCTTTCGCCCAAAGCTGATATCCCCTGACGCCACGCCGAGCGGAAACTTCTCCAGCCAGTACACCCTCAACATCACCTATCTCTAATCAAACTCGGGAGATCGACCATGAGATTTTCGCTCTCGCTGGCGGCTGCACTGGCCTGCACGCCAGCCTTCGCGGCCACCGATACGGTCACCATAAACGTAAGTGGCACCCTCACCCGGCCGCCCTGCACGCTGACCAGCAGTAAAACCCTGAGCGCCAACTTTGGCAGCTTGCCCTACGACCAGATCGCCAGTGCACCCTTGATCGATATCCCGGTCACCCTGAGCTGCCCGAGCAATTCGTCATTGAACATCAGCATCAAGGCGGCAAGCGCCGTTTCAGGCTCAACCACCCAGGCATCCGCGGGCAAGAGTAACCTGGCCTATTCGCTACTCTGGAACAGTGATAATTCGGCGGCGAACATCACCGGGGTGAAACGCTCCCTGACCAACCAGAGCGGTGCCGTGAATCTGAGTTTGAAGGCCAAGCTGATCGCATTGGGTGCATTGACCGAAGGCGCGTTCAGTACCACGGCCGTTATCAACATCGAGTACCTGTGAGATGTTAATGCACGTCAAAAAAAGCCCGTGGGTAACGCTGCTGTCAGCCGTAACGCTGAGCCTGAGCACGGCCGGTTACGCTCAGGACACCACTCAGTTAGAGGTCAGCGGCACCCTGACAAAACCATCGTGCACAGCCCACTTTCCAACCTCGCAAACTATTGATATCCCCAAGACGAACCTTAATTCGCTGAAGTCGGATATCACCGACTGGACCGATGTGGCGCTGGATTTCCAATGCGTCACAGGCAGCCAGGTGCTTGTACGTTTTAGCGCGGGGAATGGCTCTTTTGACAGCAGCACACTGCGCACCACCCTCGACAGGCTTGGGCTCAAAACCCGCCTGAGTGACATGACCAGTACTGCAAGAGTGATGGACTTGAAGCTGGGCGAGCAACTGGTCCTCCCGGTCGAAGACACACAGCTCAAACTCCAGCTCTCCGTGCGACCGGTCAAGACCGGAACAGAGCTGCCCGCAATTGGCAGCTACAGCTCAACGCTGTTGATGGAAATAACCTATCTGTAACCCGGCCAATCAGGCAAACAGATTGGCCTTGACGCACAGGATCAGCAGCGCTTGATCGTTATCGACATTGAGCTTGCGCATCGCCGAAATCTTCAGGGTACTGACGGTTTTAATACTGCGACTAAGGCTCTGGGCAACCTCCCCCAAACTCACACCCGTTGCGAACAGGCGCAGAACTTCAAACTCCTTGACGGTCAACTGGCTTAGCCTCTGCGCTAAGCCATCAACATCATCACTCGATGCACCATCAGGGGGGGCTTGCTGGAAATGCCCCTCACGATAAAACGCATCCAGCGCCACCAGTATTTGTTCAAGCCCCGCGCTTTTCGAAATAACCCCGCTGATACCCAACTCATACAGCCAGCTCAAAACCTGCGGGTTGGAAATCACCGTCAGGATCAATACCCTGGGCTCAGGAAAATGCCGGCGCAGGTACTCCACCAGGCGGGTGCCGTCGCCGTATTGATCGTCACCCGGCATGTTGTAGTCGGTGATGATGACGTCAGGGCGCAGCTGCGCAATTTTGTCGATCAGTTCTGACGAACTCATCGCTTCGCCCACGACTTTGAACCGCGGGTCGCGCTCGATAATTTCACGTACCCCCATCAAGACAATCGGGTGATCGTCAGCCAGTAAGACTCTCATTTGCGGCATGGCAGGCATGACTCCGATGCTGATAAAGCTCCATTACTGTTCAAACGGATCCGCCTTGATGCAGTAAGTGATCAAGGCATGATCATTCAGCACTTCCAGCTTGCGCATGGCCGATACTTTCTGGGTGCTGACTGTTTTAACGCTGCGATCAAGCAGACGGGCAATGTCACCCACACTGCTCCCCGATACAACCAGCCGCAACACTTCAACTTCCCGAGGCGAGAGCGTGGAAAATCGCTCATCAATGACTTTAGGATTGATCATCACCGAAGTGGCGGGAGCAGCAGGCGCTTCATATGGCCGGTCATTGGCCAGTGCACTCAGTGCCTTGCCGATTTCTTGATGGATATGACTTTTTGCGATCACCCCCGCTACACCCATTTCCAGCAAGCGCGAAATAATCAACTGATTGCTCACCATCGTCAGCACCAGAATTTTCACGGCGGGGAAATGCTCGCTGATGTACTCAATCAGTTGCAGCCCATCGCCATAAGTATCATCACCGGGCATGTTGAAATCGGTAATCACCAGGGCAGGCTGATGCAACGCCAACTGCTCGACCAACTGCGAAGAATTGAGGGCCTCGCCAGCCAGGGTGAAGCACTCATCACGTTGAATCACTTCCCTAAGCCCTACCAAAACCACCGGGTGATCATCGGCAATCACTACCCTTAATTCGCGCATTGCCTGCTCCAGTGATGATTCGAACTAATTCCATGATGGCCTAGAGCTATCCTCAAGCAAAAGAGTTTCAAAATCGGTGCACGATAAAGCACCGCAAATCAGGAAGCCCTGAACTTGATCACATTCAATGCTACGCAGGAATGCAAGCTCTGCCTGGGTCTCTACGCCTTCAGCGACAACCGTCAGCCCCAGCTTTCGGCTCAATTCCACGAGGCTGCGCAAGGCGGATGCCATGTTCTCATTTTCGACACAACCATGTACCAGTGAACGATCGATCTTGAGTTCACTGAACGGTGTTGAGACAAGGTTGAAGTAAGAACTGAACCCCTGACCAAAGTCGTCCTGAGCCAGGCCAAAGCCCATCATGCGCAACCGACAAGCACCAGCGTAGTAGTTACTGAGTTCCTCTGTGGTAGAACTCTCCATCAGTTCAAAAATGATGCTGCGCGGCTCCCCGCCATCAGCCACCACATAATCGCGCAAGCGGTCAGCCAGATCGTGGTTATCCAGCAAATGGGTCGGCAGGTTGATTGAAACCGGGATATCCCACCCCTGCTCGCGCCACTGCCTTTGGGCTTGCAGCGTTTGCTCCAGCATCAACCACAACAGACGCTCTTCCAGCCCCTGAAGAATCAGGACGGGAAGGAAGTCTTTCGGCAATAACAGCCCGACCTCGGGATGCACCCAACGCACCAGTGCTTCAGCGCTGAGAATATTGCCGTTGCGCAGCGACTTCTTGGGCTGGTACCAGGCCTGAATCTGGCCGTTACCCATAGCCTTTTCGATACTTTTCGGGTCAATCTCTATGGCTAATGCAGGGTCTACTTCACCGTTGATGCGGAAAATAGCCATCCGCTCTTTCAAGTGCATGACCGCATTGAACTCGACCGGCTTTGAGATCAAACCCACCACCGAAATACCCAGATTTTTCGCCGCCAGCCCCGCACTGATCAACATCCGCCGTGACGATGCACTCATCAGCGCCAGTGCAGGCCGTTTTTTAAGGACGGCAACTTTCTGGATCAATTGCACGCCGTCCATGACGGGCATGAGTAAATCACTGAGCAACAGGTCATAGTCATTACGCGCCAGACATTCCAACGCGCCATCTCCATCCCAAACAGTGTCAACTGTAAAGCCACCCACTTCATTGAAAACAGTCAGCAAATACTCATGCTGAAAGGGGTGGTCCTCAACGACCAGTACACGATAGGGCTTCACTTGCCCCTCCTTTAGAAGTGCTGAAGACAGTTGTATAGGGTGTGCAGCGTAAAAGGCTTGATCAGACAGTGGTTCATGCCGGCGCTCAGGCAGCGCTCGCTTTCATCGCGCATGGCATTGGCCGAGGCGCCAATAATCGGCTGCGTCATCTTCATGGCCCGCAATTTGGCCGCAAGCTCATAACCGTTCATTCTCGGCATGTTGACGTCGGTCAGCACCAGATCGAACTTGCCTTCCTGCCAGAGCTCCAGGGCTTGCATACCATCACAGGCCAGCGTCACCACGCATCCCAGCTCTTCGAGCTGATCACGCAAAATCAGCTGGTTGATCACGTTGTCTTCCGCGACCAGGATTCGCAGTCCGAGTTTGAGTTCAGCCTTGGCGACTCCAGCCTCAAGATGAGTAGCCGTGTGGATGCCCTGAGCCTTGCACAGGGCCCGGTATACGTCCTGCAAACTGTTGAGGTCAGCTTTCCAGCAAGGGTTTTCAACGTTGAGAACAACTGAGGTATCGCTGGTGGCCAGCACCAAAGGTCCCGTCCATGCGGGCACCAGCAATTGCGGGGCGCAGTTCGGGTGTAGCTCCAGCAAAACCGCATCATCGTTTGCCTCGCCCTGCTTGGGCGGCCCCAACTGAGCGCGCGCGCCCCAGCGACGCAACCAGCCGCAATAACACTCAGCCAACTCGCGCAGGGGCGAAACCACATACACCACACTGGGGGACAACTCGCCAAAAGGGCTTGACCGCACAGGATCGTTGACCTGCACCAATGGCAAATACAGGGTAAAACTGCTACCCAAGCCCGGCTCACTGACCAAGCGCATCGTGCCGTTCATCAAGTGCATGAGGCGCTTGCAGATGGATAAACCCAGCCCTGTCCCGGCGACCATGTTTTTCCCTGACTCAACTTGATAAAAGGGCTCGAACAAGTGGCCCTGCTCAGCATGGGCGATACCTTTGCCGCTATCCGAAACCTGCCAGTGCAGCATGACGCGCTCATCATCGCGGCTGTCCATTTTCAGGCGCAGCACGATTTTTCCGTAGTCGGTGAATTTCAGGGCGTTGTTGAGCAGATTGTTCAGAATCTGGCGAATACGGGTGACATCACCGCTGAGCCACTCAGGCACCGTCGAATCGATCAGGGCACACAACTGCAGGCCCTTGGCCTGTGCCGCGCCGCAATACCCCTGAATCACATCTTCTATCAGCTCCAGAGGGCTGAAGGTGTTGAGCTCAAGCTGCAATTGGCCTGCCTCGATTCGCGAGACATCCAGCACGTCGCAAATCAACTGCAACAAATTGCCGGACGAGCGCTCGATGGCTTTCAAGTAGTTGTTTTGTTGTTCATTGAGTTCGGTACGCGTCAGCAGTTCGAGCGTGCCTAATACGCCATACAAAGGCGTTCTGATTTCATGGCTCATGGTCGCCAGAAACAGGGTTTTGGCTTCATTGGCCCGGTCTGCAAGGAGCCGGGCACGCTCCAGTGTCACTTCAATCTGTTTGCGCGCGCTGATGTCGCTGAATGCGCAAATCAGCACATCCTGACTTTTGTAACGTGTCGGCGCAAAGGCGAGGTACAAGAGGCGGCCATCTTCCATCTCAATTTCATCGCTGTTGCGCGGATCATTCTCATCGAAAGCGCGACAAATCCAGCCATGACACAACTTTGCGCGCTCACTGCTGCTGCCTAACCACTGTTGCGACAGGGAGTTTTCCAGCACCACTGCGCCGTCTGTGCGGCTGATCACACACAAGGCAACCGGCGCAACTTGCAGCACGGCGCGGCTGAAGGCTTCACTTTCAACCAGCGCTTGAATGCGGGCTTCACTGGGGGTTATCAGACGCCGTTCAATTCGCAGTATCAGCAAGCGCAGTCCAATACAGACCGCGATACCCAACAGTACACAGCCCAGCAAAGGCCAACCCAACACTGGAAGCAAAGAGCGAATGTCCACCGCATACACAATTTTCCAGCCGGAATAGCCCAATTGTTTGCGGATGGCCAGACGATCGGGAAACCAGCCCGAGCCGATAAAACCAAACGAGTTTTGAGCCTCCAGCGAATGCAACGAATCCACCAGAGGTGATCGCACGGCATTTGCGAAAATAATCTGACCCTGGCTGTCCAGTAACATGAAGTCGCCAGCACTTTCACTGCGCAAAGCCTCTACAAGGTCCGGCACATCGACCTCAATGCCCAGCCAGCCAGAACTCGCTTGGCGATTATCAAGGCGCGCGAACAAATAGAAAGGTGAATCCAGTACCTGGTTGTCTGTCAGCCATAGCTCATCGACATCGCCATGTGCCGCCAAACGTTGCAAGACCAAAGTGGGCAGGGGCTTCAAATGGCTTGAAGCGTCAAACAAGCGCACCACCTCGGGGTCAGCCGCGTACGGCACATACAACAGATTGACTTTGTTCTGGCGCAGATAGGTCATCATTCGGCAGGTCAGCCAGAGGTTCCAATGGCCCTCATCAGTGCCAAGACTGATACTCACCTCTTCGTCTGGATTGGCACTGATATAAGGTTTGGCGCCGTTGATGTCAGGCACCGAGGCCAGCACCAGGCTTTTGAGCAAAGTCTGGCGGCTGACAAAAAAGTCCTGCGCATGGAAAACCGCTTCATTCATATAGCTGCGACGAAGAGAAACCTCCTCATTAAAAACAGCGCGCAAATAAACAAACGAACCCGCAAAAACCGCAACTATCAGGCCAATGGCAAATAAGTGGAGCAGTTTTCGCGCGGCTTGGGGAGTCGATTTCATGCCCAAGCTTGAGGCTTGGGCAAAAAGAAAATAATCAGACAATTCCTGAAACCGCAGGAGGTGCGGTTTCAGTTGGAGCCCGACCTTAAGCCGGGCGAACCGCGCTCAAATCCATACGCCCGTCTTTCAACGGCGGGCACCAGTAATAACCACCATTCAAAGGCCGGCTAAAGCTGTAAAGGCCGTCAACGATGCCGTCTTCCATACCGCTCATGCGACGCAGCTGAACTTCGAATGCATTCAGGGTGCGGCTGAAAGACACGAACATCAGCCCGGCCTTGCCGTTTTCAGCCCAGGGCATGGAGCGGCGCACGGTGAAGGCTTCAGGCGAGAAACTCTCCTGAGCGGTACGTTTGACGTGGGCCGAGAGCGGCGCGTCTTCAAGCTCTTCGTTATCGCTCAGACGACGACCAATGATGTTGTCCTGCTCGGCTTGCGGGCGTGCGGCAAAACCGTTCAAGTCATGCTGCCACTGCTGGATGGCAACAAAGCAGCCACCGTCCAGCCCAGCGCCAGCGTTCGCAACGATAGCGGCGTCGACTGCCGCTTCATCCACCGGGTTTTCTGTGCCGTCTTCGTAGCCGGTCAGGTCGCGGTCAGTGTTGTAGCGGAAACCTTCAGTCACTTGCAGCAGGTTGAACGCCTGCGCCAGCGCGGTCTCGATCTTCTGGCTGCGGTGCAGCAACTCGCCGCGGTCCTCGCCCAACAACCACAGCCACAGTGCGTGCTGGGTGGACGGGTTCTCAACCATTGCATTGAGGGCCGGGAACACTCGCAGCCCTGGAATTTTTGCGCCCAATGCCAACACCAGCGGCGACCCAAAGCCCGCTACTACGCTTTTGCCGTCAACCCACTGCGACAAAACATCGAGCGCAGCCGGCAGTGCTTCTACAGACTTGAGGGCAAAAAACATGTAGCGCGCCTGTGACGGCACGGGTTGGGCAAGAATGCCTGGCTGGTAAAGACTCATAGAAACTCCTTTTGGAAAGGAAAGAGTTTACCCCCCAGCAGCCCATTTTCGGACAGCTAGGGTGATTTTTGTTGCCAAGCCCGTTTTGTATTAACCCTTCGGAAAAACCACTCGATTGATTTAATGTGCTCTCCCTGTGGCTGCACCGGCTTTTCACCCATGAAAGGCCGGGTGCAGACAACACAATAATCATAAGAACAATGAGGTATTCCCCATGGCCGCTGAGATTACAGACAGCCGCTCTGCCCGCTTTGCCCTGCGCTGCTCGAACTGGGCCGAGCGCTGGTTCCCTGACTCCTGGGTATTCGCTGCTGTTGCGGTGATCACCGTTGCACTGGCCACGATGTTTATGGGGGCCAAACCCACCGATGCCGCGAAGGCGTTCGGCGATGGTTTCTGGAGCCTGATCCCGTTTACCATGCAAATGGCCTTCGTGGTAATTGGCGGCTATGTGGTCGCCAGTTCGCCACCTGCCGTCAAGCTGATCGACAAGCTGGCCAAGGTCCCGAAAAACGGTCGCCAGGCCGTGTGCTGGGTGGCATTGATTTCAATGGTCGCGTCCCTGCTCAACTGGGGGCTGTCGCTGGTATTTGGCGGTTTGCTGGTGCGGGCGCTGGCCCGTCGTACCAACCTGCGCATGGACTACCGCGCCGCCGGTGCCGCGGCCTATTTGGGGCTCGGGGCGGTATGGGCCCTGGGGCTGTCATCCTCGGCGGCCCAGCTACAGGCCAACCCCGCCAGTTTACCGCCGTCGATCCTGTCGATTACCGGCGTGATTCCCTTCACTGAAACCATCTTTCTGTGGCAGTCCGGCGTGTTGCTCGCGGCCCTGGTGGTGGTCTCGCTGATCGTGGCCTACGCGACTGCGCCTGGCCCTGATTCAGCCCGTGACGCTGCGGCCTGCGGCATTGACCCCAGCTTCAGCACGCCAAAACTGCCCCCGCGTACACGGCCCGGTGAGTGGCTGGAATACAGCCCGGTGTTGACCCTCTTGCTGGTGCTCCTGGCGGCCGGCTGGCTGTTTCACGAGTTCTCAACCAAACCTGCGATCAGCGCCATCTCGGGGCTTAACACCTACAACTTCCTGTTCTTGATGCTCGGCGCGCTGCTGCACTGGCGCCCGCGCAGCTTTCTGAATGCAGTGGCCAGCGCCGTGCCGACCACTACCGGGGTGATGATCCAGTTCCCGCTGTACGGCTCGATTGCGGCGCTATTGACCGTCGTCCAAGGCACTGACGGGCAAACCCTGGCGCACCACATCTCGACGTTTTTCGTGCAGATCGCCTCCCACGACACCTATGCGGTGTTGATGGGTGTGTATTCGGCGATATTGGGATTCTTTATCCCGTCGGGAGGCGGCAAGTGGATTATCGAAGCACCCTACGTGATGCAGGTGGCCAATGACCTGGAGTACCACCTGGGTTGGGCGGTGCAGATCTACAACGCCGCCGAGGCGTTGCCGAACCTGATTAACCCGTTTTACATGCTGCCGCTGCTGGGCGTGCTGGGGTTGAAGGCACGGGACTTGATCGGGTTTTCGTTCGTGCAGTTGTTGGTGCACACGCCCCTGGTGCTGTTTTTGCTGTGGGCGCTGGGCACTACGCTGACGTATATGCCACCGGTAATGCCGTAAGAAGCTTGCACTAACTTTGTGGGAGCAGGCAGGCCAGCTCCCACAAAGACGGTGTAACAGGTTAAACCGCGCCCACCGGCCGCAAGCGGTATTGCGGTGGCAGTTGGTCCAGCCCGCTGATCGTGGTGTTCAGGCTCTTCCAGCGACCGTCCTTGATCCCGTAAATGCAACCGTGAACCGACAGCTTCTGCCCTCGATGCCAGGCATTTTGCACAATGTTGGTGTGACCGACGTTCGCCACTTGCTGGATCACGTTCAGCTCGCACAAACGGTCGACGCGCTCTTCCTCGGTCGGCAATAGCGCCAGCACTTCGCGATTTTCGTAATACAGATCGCGAATGGAGCGCAGCCAGCCATCGATCAGGCCCAGTTGCTGGTCCTTCATGGAGGCTCGTACGCCGCCACAGCCGTAGTGGCCGGTGACCAGAATGTGTTTGACCTTCAAAACATCGACTGCGTACTGGATCACCGACAAGCAGTTCAAGTCAGTGTGCAGCACGACATTGGCCACGTTGCGGTGCACAAAAAGATCGCCCGGCAACATGCCGACAATTTCGTTGGCCGGCACACGGGCATCCGAACAACCAATCCATAGGTATTCCGGCGTTTGCTGGCGAGCCAGCTTGGCGAAAAAGTCGGGATCTTCCTGCTTGATCGCATCGGCCCAGCGCTCGTTGTTATCAATCAGATCTTGTAGTTCGTTCATGCTGTGAAGCCTCAAGAGTTGATGCGCTGTTCTGACAGCCGACCAGCGGTCGGGGTCACTTAGATTAATGCCATTCCGGCGGTCGGCCGGGTGGAATCTTCAGCAGTGGCTACAGTCATCGTATTAAGGCCCTACAGTATGAGGAATTACCATGACTGATTCACGTCGCCCCTATGGAGTCGATGAGCCACTGGACATCGACGATATTGAAGACCGCATGGGTTCGGTTGAGCCACTGAACTTCGATGATGATGAAACTCACGAAAGCATCAGTGATTTGTTCACCGACGAAGAGCGGGCGCAGCACATGGCCGGCCAGCCTGCGCGCCGTGTTGGCCTGACAGGTGCCGCCATGCCCTATGAAGAGATTGACGCAGGCTTCAACGATGATGATCTGGAGCAGGAGATGCTGATCCGCGAGGACGGCGCCCACGATGCCAAAGAGGCCGCCGAGGGTGGCGATGAAGCCGCTGACTGGGATTTGAGCCTGGTTACCGAGGACGAAATTGGCGCCGGAAAAGGGCTGGACGAGGCAGAACTGGCGGAGATTGATCCGGTGGGCCGTAAACGCTGAAGTGTTTGGGAGCCGGCCAGCCAGCTCCCACAGGTCTGGCGCTTAGTCGACCAGGGTGCAGGCCATGACGACCGCATCTTCACGACCACCCACTGCCGGGTAGTAATCACGGCGACGGCCGATTTCGTTGAAGCCATAACGCTCATACAACTTGAACGCGGCCGTGTTGCTGTCCCGCAGCTCGAGGAAGCACTCGCGTGCCTCGTGTTTGTAGGCAATCGACATCAGGTGCTCAAGCAGCTTTAGCCCCAGACCACGGCCTTGGCTTTCGGGCTTGACGGTGATATTCAGCAAATGAGCCTCATCGAGGATGATTTGCACCACACCGTGGCCAACTTGCTGCTCACCTTCGAACATCAGCCAGATGTGATACTTGCCCAGGCCGTCGAGAAAAATACCGCGCGTCCAGGGATGGCTGAAGGCGGCATATTCAATTTTCAATACGGTATCAAGGTCCGCCTCGGTCATCGGGCGAAAGGTTACGGCATCACTCATCGTTTTGTTTCCAGCGCGCCATTAGCCGGCGCATGGCTTGCCACACATCCGCTTTGCGTTGTGGCTCATCCATTAAGAGTTCCAGGCCCGGCAACGCCCATGCGCTGCCCAGCCCTTCGATTTCGAGTTCGCTGTTGAACGCTTCGGCATTGGCCTCACTGGCAAAGCGCACGGCCGGCAGCCCCACCAGCCACAAGCAGGCGCATTCGGCCTCTTCCAGGCGGGCCATGAGAAAGCCCTGCACAAATTCACGTGCAGCTTCAGGCCCCTGGTCGACACTGCCACGCCTGAGCAACGGCCAGCGCACCGGCTCACCAATGATTTGCGGGCTGTCGGGCAGACCGGCAGCGCGCAACATATCCTTTAACAATAAATAGGCCGGGTCACGGCTCTGAAATGCGCTGCCTGTGGGTAACTCCACCAGCACCAGGCAACGCCCGGCACGCAGCAATTGCAAGGCAAAGCGTGGTGGTGGCAACAGTACAGCCTTGGCCTTCACGGGGGCCGCTTCTACATCCGCGACGGCCTTGCTGGCAGGGCGTGGAGTGACCGATGGCCGGGGCACTTCGATTTTTGGGCGCGCAACCGGTGGGCTCGGCGCAATCGCGACTTTGGCCACAGGCCTTGTAATGACTGGCTCTGCGGGCGGTTCTGGAAGCACCAGCAGCTCTGGCCGCGAAGGGGCGGCAAATGGCAATTCAGTGCGCGGTAACCAACTGACCACCTGCATGGCAGTCAAAAAAGCACGGCGGCGGGACTCGTTCAACAAGGGTCGGCCATCTGTGGATAACTAAAGAGGGGGGATTCTACCGCCCTTCTGCCCTTCCCGCCCGCAGTTGATCTGCCAAGTGATGACTCGAACGCACGTTGCAGTACAATCGCGACCTTTCATTGCCAATTGACCGGCCCTCCCATGATCGAACCCAAGCGCGTATTACGTGCCCTCGCCGAGCACTGGGCACTTCTTGAGCCTTTGTGTGAACACTTCGACCAAGGCACCCTGAGCCTGAACGAACTGCGCCTGCAAGTCGCTGCCCAGCAGCTGGACAGCACCGCGCAAGACATCACCAACGTGCTCGACACCTGGATCCGTCTGGACATTCTGGTGCCGGTCGCAAAAAGCCCGAACCGTTTTGAGCTCAACGCCCAGATTCACGACTTCCTGGCCTACCTGAGGCACGAACACCGCCTTGGCCTGTGCCTGGAAATCGAAGCTTACCTGCGCCACCTTGAGCGCCTGGCCGGCTATATCCAGGATGCGTTCGACATCCGTGACGGCCATGACCTGGCACGCCAGCTGCGTTTGCTCGACATGCGTGTACGCGATGTACTGAAAAAACTCGCCAACGATGAGCAGGCACTGGTCGCCGTGGCCGAGCGGGCCAAGACCAGCGATCGGCAGATCCCCCTGCGCCAGCGTTATGCCGAAGTACTGGCAACGTGGGACGAATACGTCGAGCCCATGATT
Source organism: Pseudomonas deceptionensis (assembly GCF_900106095.1). Lineage (NCBI taxonomy): Bacteria > Pseudomonadati > Pseudomonadota > Gammaproteobacteria > Pseudomonadales > Pseudomonadaceae > Pseudomonas > Pseudomonas deceptionensis. The sequence continues at coordinate 62,751 of NZ_FNUD01000002.1, forward strand.
CAACTGGTTAATGCCGACGGCGCCTTCGAACAAGGCGTACGCAAGGTTGAGAACGTGCTGTTGCGCATGCTCAGCGAGCAGCAGCGGCTCGGCCATCTGGTGGACGACGACATGTTGTTGCGCACCCATGCGCGCATCCTCGAAATGCAAACCTGCGCCCAGCTGACCTTGCGCCATGCCCGCGAACTGCTGCTGCCGCTGCGTGAAGAAGCCCGCCGGCACAACGCCGTGACCCGCGGTGCCGCGCTGGCGCTGGCAGCCATCCGGCGCAAGGGCCTGGACGCGGTGCCGCAAGCCTCTATGCCGATGTTCACTCGCCCGCAAAGCACCTTTTTGGGCAGCGCAAGTCAGGTCGAGGCCTATGTGTATGCCCTGGCCCGCTTCGAGCCCAAACCCGCGAAATTTCCCAAGGCCCATAAAGTCCACCGGGGCGAGACACCCAAGGCCCCGCGCACGGTCAAGGAAATGCTCGACCGCTGCAGCGACGCGCTGCCGATGCCGGATTTGATGACCTGGCTGTTGGCACAAGAGCCGGACGGCGACACCGACGAATTGTTGTACTGGTTCTCCCGCCTGTCCCGCGAAAAACGCTTCGTGCGCGAGCGCCTTGAGCGCCGCGATTACCACACCCACGAACACCTGGTCAGCCTGCGCTCATTCGCTTTGCTTTCTCACAGCGAAGATGCGACCCAGACATCTGCGAGCCCCCTGCATGCATCTTGATCTTTCTGAACTGTCCCAGCTGGCACCGATTTTTCGTGAGCTGTTCAAGGGCTATCACGTCAGCCGCCGCGACCCGGAGCTGTACGCGCAACTGTCGAACTTCCAGGATCAATACCGCACGCTGTTTAAAGCCCTGGGCTTTGAGTTGGTGTGTGATACCCGCGGCTTCTATTACTTCGTGCCCGACACCGCCACTGCGCAAGTCAACAAGACTGCGCAGCGCCTGGCGCTGTTCACCTTCATCATCGTCGAGCACCTGGCCGATCAGGGCCGCGACCCGATTGCCGTGCTGGATGGTGGCAGCCTGGGCCGCGACGAGTTGCCAGCGCTGCTTGAAAAATACCGTGACCTCTTCGTACAGGCTGAAGTCACCACCCACGAAGAGCTGGAAGAAAAAATCATGCGCCGCATGACCCAGCTCGGTTTTGCCAGTGAAGAGCCCGGTATCTACCGCTTTCTGCCACCGATGCACCGTTTTCTGGACGTATGCCTGTCGGTACAACAGGACCGTGACCTGGCGGCCAGCCTGCACAGCATTCTGCCGTTGCCGACACCGGTTTTGATCGATGACGACATCGCCCCCGAAGACGAAGAAGCCGATCTGGCCCGGGCCATTGCCGATGAGCAACAGGAGATGGACGCATGAGTCAGGAACGCTACGGCATTCGCCGCTTTGCCCTGTTGAACACAGCCGGTTACAGCCTGGGGCTGTTCCCGCTGGAACATCCCCTGTCGGTTTACGGGGCGAATAACCTCGGTAAGTCGGCATCGATCAACGCTTTGCAGTTCCCGATTCTGGCGCGCATGTCAGACATGAGCTTCGGCAAATACAGCCTGGAACAATCGCGGCGCTTCTACTTTGCTTCGGACACCAGCTACATCTTGGTCGAAGTCTCCCTACCCCACGGCCCCCATGTGATCGGCGTCGTGGGACGCGGCCCGGGCGGCGGCTTCGGCCACCAGTTTTTCGCCTATGCGGGCAAGCTGGACCTGGCGCATTACCAAAAAGACGACACCTGTCTGCGCCAGAAAGAGCTGTTCAACAACCTTGACCGCAATGGCCTCAAAGCCTACGAGCTCAAGCCTGATGAACTGCGTCGCCTGCTGGTGGGCGGCCATACCTCGATTCCCCTGGACCTGACGCTGATCCCGCTGCGCTCCACCAGCGAGCAAAGCCTCAAAACCTTCCGCGCCCTGTTTATCAACCTGCTGCATATGCGCGAAATCACCGCAGCCAAGCTCAAACAGCTGTTTCTCGATGCGTTTGAGCACAGCCTGCGCTCGGGTAGTGTTGATTACATCGCGGCTTGTGAAGAGGCCTTCCGCGATGTACGACGCATGGAGCAGGACTACAACGCACTGGTCGGTGCCGGTCCATTGGTTGAGTCTCTGGCTGCCGGCGTTCGTCAGCGCGACCTGTTGCGCGGCAAGCTGCATCGGCTCTCGCCGCTGCTCGACTCGTTGCTCGGCACCTGGCAGGACTACGCAGGGGCTCGCAAGGAAGAGCTGCTGACTCAGTCCGAGTTCTACCGCAACGAGCAGGATGCACTGCAAAACGACCAGCGCAGCAGCACCCAGGAGCTGATGCGTCTGGAGCGGGAAATCAGCGGCATCCAGCGCTGGCTTGGCGAGTTGTCGGTGCTCAAGCATCGCTTCGCCTTGGTTGACAATGTGAAGGTGCTGGAGCAACAACTGCTGAGCGCCAAGGACGCCCACGATGAGTTGGCGGGCGCTCTGGCGCAATCACGCCAGTTCAGTAGCGAGGATCTGGACGAGCGTCTGCGCGATCTTGAAAAACGCCTCAAGTCCGTCAAACAGCAACTCGATCACGCCGACAACAACAGCTACGCACGCCTGCGCGAAGAATTTTCGCAACAGGATGTGGAACGTCTGATGCGTCTGTTCAACAGCGCCCTGTTCAGCTTGCCGTTGGGCGAGCACGGGATTGCACTGGATGACAGCGATGCCTGGGTCAAGTCGCTGGAATTGATCCTTGATGGTTTCAAGGGCGAGCGCTTTGAAGCGCCGGGCCTGTCCATTGACCTGAGCCATATCGAGCCCCCTGCCTTACAGGCGCTGGCTGACCGGGCGGCATTGCGCGAGCAAAAAGAGCGTCTGGAAAAAGAACTCAAGCAACTGAAAACCCAACAAGCCGTGACCTCCGATCGCGCGGCGAGCAAAACCGAAGCCGAGTCGCTGTATCAGCAAGTGCTGGATGCGCAGAAAGCTCTGGAAGACTTCCGCCGCAGCCAGACGTTAAGCGCTGAAGAAGGTGAAAAGCTCGAGCAACTGGCCCAGGCCGAAGCCGCGCAGGACGAGTTGAAGCGCTCCAGCGATGCCTTCACCGAGCGTGTGCAGCAATTGTCCGCCAAGTTGCAGTTGGTCGGTCGCCAGATCGGCGATATGGAAGCCAAACAACGCACGCTGGATGACAGCTTGCGTCGACGTCAATTGCTGCCCGCTGACTTGCCATTTGGCACGCCGTTCATGGACCCGGTCGACGACTCAATGGACAACCTGCTGCCTTTGCTCAACGACTATCAGGACAGCTGGCAGGGCTTGTTGCGCTGCGATGGCCAGATCGAAGCCCTGTACGCGCAGGTACGCTTGAAAGGTGTGGCCAAGTTCGACAGCGAAGACGATATGGAGCGGCGTTTGCAGCTGCTGATCAACGCTTACGCCCACCGCACTGAAGAAGCGCTGACGCTGGGCAAGGCGCGCCGGGCAGCAGTCACCGACATCGCCCGTACGCTGCGCAATATCCGCAGCGACTACGACAGCCTTGAGCATCAACTGGCACTGTTCAACCGCGAGATCAACAAACGCCAGGTGTCCAACCTCAAGAGCTTCCGTATCGTGCTGGCCCCCAACAAGGAGGCGCTCAAGCATATCGATCAGATTATCCACAGCGCCGGCCAGTATGAAGAAGGCGAAACCCTGTCCGTATTCGACCTTAGCCAGAGCGCCGAGCAAGACAACAAAAATGAAGAGGCCAAGGAATATCTGGCGCGGCTGGTGGCAGCCAACCACAACCAGTTGGGGCTCAAGGATTTGTTCGAGCTGGCGTTCGAGATCACCAAGGTCAACGGCCAGCCGGTGATTCATACCGATATCGACGGTGCGGCGTCCAACGGTACGACCATGACGATCAAGGCGCTGACCAACATGTATTTGTTGCTGCACTTGATGGACCGCGATCAGGCCGGGCGTATCCGCTTGCCGTATTACCTGGACGAAGCAGCGGACATCGACGAAAAAAACCAGACCGCTCTGCTGGAGACCAGCTTGCAATTGGGCTTTGTGCCGATCCTGGCCAGTGTGAAACCGCAGGTCTGTGCCCATGTGGCCATCGACCTTGAAGGTGGCAGCGGGCCGAACGGGATTTATATCGATGAAGACGACTGGAAATACATCCGTCGCCATGACGAAGTGAAACCTGATGCGGTGACAGCTGTTCAACAGCCTGAACTGGATGAAGTCTGAGGCTGAATCTGGCGCATAAAAAAAGGCCGCGATCATTGATCGCGGCCTTTTTTTGTACGATTTATTTACCTAACGGGATCTTCGGCGCCCATAGCAGCCATTCGTCTTCAAACTTGTCGAAGAGCGGGAAGGTTTGCTCAGGACGGGCCTGATTACCCATCTTGTCATCATCCGGCGTGGCGAAGGCGATGCCGCCCTGAACCAGGGTTTCGAGCGACTCGGTACGAATCGTTGCGCCTTTGAACAACCCGAAGTCGACGCCGAAACCGCTGGTGTTCCAGAAACGGCTGCCGCTGCGCACCAATGGCGCGTAACGCGGTTCGATCAGGATATGCACCAGTACGCGATCAGCGGTGCTGCCCAGCTCATACCCCGTCACCTTGCCCACAGTGACTTCACGGTAGGTTACCGGCACACCCTCTTTGAGTGAGCCTCGACGGGCAGCGCTCAATACCAGGCTCAGCCCGGACTGAGGTGCAATAGAGTCCGGTGCCTGGTCCAGCGCAACAAAGCTGGTTTGCCGACCCAGTTGTTTGCTGGCAGGTTGCACTTCGAGGTACTGGCCTGTGACCAGGGTTTCGAGGTTCGCCGTTTTCATCAGCCCAAGCTCGGGCTTGACCACCCAGAATTGACTGCCGACCCGCGCAATCCGCTCAGGCACTTCGGTGATCCGCGCCTTGAGCAAGACCGACTGCAGATCTTCGCTCAGATCGACGCTTTCGATCTTGCCGACATCCAGCCCCTTGAAACGAATCGGTGTCCCGTCACGCAGCCCATCGGCACGAGGCACCTTGATCGTAATGGCCACCCCCTGCTGCATTGCGGCATCGCGATCGGTAAACAAGCGGAAACGCGGGATACGTTTCTGCAACGGGGCCGTGGCTTCGGGTGTTTCAAAAGCAATCCCGCCGGCCATCAGGCTTTGCAGGGACTCACTCTTGACCTGGATCCCACCGGTCAAGCCACCGGTCAGCGTAATACCGCTGGCGTTCCAGAAACGGGTCGAGCCATTGACCAGGTTTTCGTACTCCTTCTCAATATGCACACCGATGACCAACTGCTTCTTGGTGCGAGAGAACTGGTAACTCTGAACCGAACCGACTTTGACCTGCTTGTACAGAATCGGGCTGCCGACATCCAGAGAGCCCAGGTTCTCGGTGAAAAGCACCATGTGCAGGCCCGGCGAGCGCAGATCCAGCGGCGGCGCTTTGGGGCGGGCCACGAACTCACGTTCTGGGGTGCTGCCCTTGTCACCCGGGCGAACCGCAATGTAGTTACCTTTAACCAAGGCTTCCAGCCCGGTGATACCGGCCAGCGAGATCGACGGTTTGACCACCCAGAACTGAGTACCTTGCACCAGGTAGTCTTCAGCCAGCGGGTCGAGGGTCAGCTCAGCGCTGGCACTGGTCAGGTCCGCGTCAACCTTCAGGCCCTTTAGGCTACCGACCTGGATGCCTTTGTACATGACCGGCGTACGACCGGCCTGCAGGCCTTCAAAGTCACTGAGTTTGACTTTTACCTTGATCCCCGCCTGAGCAGCATCGAAGTCTTCATAAAGACGGAACGGCAGGTTCGAGTCGGTGGGCGGACTGTCTTTGCGGTTTTCGGGGGTAGCGAATGCAATACCACCGGCAACGATGCTGGCCAGCGATTCACTGCGCAGTTTCACGCCCGAGAGGTTGGCGTCGATGCTGATGCCGCTGGCATTCCAGAAACGCGTGTGTTTGCGCACCAGATTGGCGTAGGTCGGCTCGATAAAGACTTTGATCTCGACGGTGCTTTGGTCCTCGGAAAGCACATAGCTCTTGATCTGGCCAACTTGTATCTGCTTGTAGAACACCGGGCTGCCACGGTTCAGCGAGCCGAGACGGTCAGCCTTGAGCGTCAGGTGCAGGCCAGGCACGGCATCAGACAGGGGAGGCTCTTGCGACAGGGCCTTGAACTTGCGCACAGGCTCGCCATCGGCCGGGCTGACCGCAATGTAGTTCCCGGAAACCAGGGTTTCGAGACCGGTGATACCGGCCAAAGACACGCTCGGCTTAACCAGCCAGAAACGGGTATTGGTCTTGAGGTATTGCTCGACGTCTTTATCCATCTCGACCGTGGCAATCACCCCCTTGCTTGGGCCGTCCTCATCCAGGGCCAGAGTCTTGACCTTGCCCACAGGCATGCCTTTGTAAACCACTTCGGTCTTGTTGGCGACGATGCCTTCGCCACTCTCAAATCGCACCTGAATATCGATGCCGGTTTCACTGTAGGCACGCCATCCCAGCCAGCCGCCAATGACCAGTGCTATAAGCGGGAGGATCCAGATTGCCGACCAATTGGAAGCCGGGCGGGTTTTAGCGGTAGGCAAATCACTCATGGTCGTCGTCCGACTCCGTATTATCCCAAATAAGTCGGGGATCAAAAGTTACAGCTGCAAGCATCGTCAATATCACCACACTGGCAAAGGCCACCGCGCCTAGATTGGCCTCGATACTGGCTATGCGTCCAAAATTCACCACCGCCACTAAAATAGCGATGACGAAGATATCCAACATTGACCAACGGCCAATGAACTCAATAAATCGGTACATGATGATCCGTTGCCGCGCAGACAGGGGCTGACGGCGCTGTACCGAAAACAACAGCAAGGCAATACCTACCAGCTTGAAGGTTGGCACCAAAATACTCGCCACAAACACCACAGCCGCAATCGGGAACATGCCGTGCTGCACCAGCTCGATAACACCCGCCATGATGGTACTCGGAGAGCCTTGGCCCAAAGAGTTGATCGTCATGATCGGCAGCAGGTTGGCCGGGATATAGAGAATGGCTGAGGTTAGCAGCAATGCCCAGGTACGCATCAGGCTGTCGGGGCGCCGTGCATGGACCAGAGCTCCACAACGAGTACAGGTTTGCTCGTCAGTTTCGGGGTCCTGCCTGTTCAACTCGTGGCACTCGCCACAAATCAAAATGCCCGCATCAATCGCCCGCATGAATATCCTCCCCGGACAGCGCTTGCCAAATCTGGTGAGGCGACATCACAACCTCCAACCAGACCTGTGCCAGCAACAAGCTGACAAAACAGGTCAAACCCAGCCCAAGGCTCAGCTCAGCCAGGTCGGACAACTTCACAATCGCCACCAGCACCCCCATCAGGTACACCTCAAGCATGCCCCAATCGCGCAAGTGGTGATAAATACGGTAGATCAGCAACCCGTAGCTGCGCCCAATATTCCAGCGAATACTCAGTAGCACCACGAGCTGGCAGAGCAACTTGAGCAGTGGGATTCCCATACTGCACAGGAAGACAACTACGGCAATGCCCTGCATACCCGTGTTGAACAAGCCGACCACACCAGTCCAGACCGTGTCTTGCGACGCCTGGCCCAGTAGATTGAGTTGCATGATGGGCAAAAAGTTCGCCGGTATGTAGAGCAACAATGCGGCGATCACAAGCGCAAGGCTGCGCTCAACCACCTTGTCGCGATGAGCATAGAGTTCGTAACCGCAGCGCGGGCATTGGGCTTTCTCACCGAGAGCGAGATGAGGCTTGCGCATCAGCAGATCGCACTCATGACAGGCCACTAACTCGTCCAGCGGTATTTCTGACACCCTGAGGGGGTCAACCGGATCTGGCATAAATGGAGTCTCTGGCTCAGGAAATGACTGCACCTATTCTAGTGTGCGGACTACAAAATAACTGTGCCTATTTGTAGGACTTTAGCTGCACGCCAACAGCGTAGGGAGCTATGGCGATAAGGTCGAGGACGTTTCGCTTGTCGCGCCAAGCTGGGCGGTACTTTTCTCGGCACAAAAACAAACCCCCTGTCTGCGTTAGCAGACAGGGGGTTTGGAATTTAATCTTGACGATGACCTACTCTCACATGGGGAAACCCCACACTACCATCGGCGATGCATCGTTTCACTACTGAGTTCGGGATGGGATCAGGTGGTTCCAATGCTCTATGGTCGTCAAGAAATTCGGTAGCCAGGTCGTTCACCTTTCGGTTCACGCTCCAGCGAATGGGTATGTAATAGAAGGGTGTTTTGTGAGTCGCAAACTTTCGGTTTGTATCGTCTTCACGCACCGCAATCTGGTCTCTTCGACGCAAATTGCTTGGGTGTTATATGGTCAAGCCTCACGGGCAATTAGTATTGGTTAGCTCAACGCCTCACAGCGCTTACACACCCAACCTATCAACGTCGTAGTCTTCGACGGCCCTTTAGGGAACTCAAGGTTCCAGTGAGATCTCATCTTGAGGCAAGTTTCCCGCTTAGATGCTTTCAGCGGTTATCTTTCCCGAACATAGCTACCCGGCAATGCCACTGGCGTGACAACCGGAACACCAGAGGTTCGTCCACTCCGGTCCTCTCGTACTAGGAGCAGCCCCTCTCAAATCTCAAACGTCCACGGCAGATAGGGACCGAACTGTCTCACGACGTTCTAAACCCAGCTCGCGTACCACTTTAAATGGCGAACAGCCATACCCTTGGGACCGGCTTCAGCCCCAGGATGTGATGAGCCGACATCGAGGTGCCAAACACCGCCGTCGATATGAACTCTTGGGCGGTATCAGCCTGTTATCCCCGGAGTACCTTTTATCCGTTGAGCGATGGCCCTTCCATACAGAACCACCGGATCACTAAGACCTACTTTCGTACCTGCTCGACGTGTCTGTCTCGCAGTCAAGCGCGCTTTTGCCTTTATACTCTACGACCGATTTCCGACCGGTCTGAGCGCACCTTCGTACTCCTCCGTTACTCTTTAGGAGGAGACCGCCCCAGTCAAACTACCCACCATACACTGTCCTCGATCCGGATAACGGACCTGAGTTAGAACCTCAAAGTTGCCAGGGTGGTATTTCAAGGTTGGCTCCATGCAGACTGGCGTCCACACTTCAAAGCCTCCCACCTATCCTACACAAGCAAATTCAAAGTCCAGTGCAAAGCTATAGTAAAGGTTCACGGGGTCTTTCCGTCTAGCCGCGGATACACTGCATCTTCACAGCGATTTCAATTTCACTGAGTCTCGGGTGGAGACAGCGCCGCCATCGTTACGCCATTCGTGCAGGTCGGAACTTACCCGACAAGGAATTTCGCTACCTTAGGACCGTTATAGTTACGGCCGCCGTTTACCGGGGCTTCGATCAAGAGCTTCGCGTTAGCTAACCCCATCAATTAACCTTCCGGCACCGGGCAGGCGTCACACCCTATACGTCCACTTTCGTGTTTGCAGAGTGCTGTGTTTTTAATAAACAGTCGCAGCGGCCTGGTATCTTCGACCGGCATGGGCTTACGCAGTAAATGCTTCACCCTCACCGGCGCACCTTCTCCCGAAGTTACGGTGCCATTTTGCCTAGTTCCTTCACCCGAGTTCTCTCAAGCGCCTTGGTATTCTCTACCCAACCACCTGTGTCGGTTTGGGGTACGGTTCCTGGTTACCTGAAGCTTAGAAGCTTTTCTTGGAAGCATGGCATCAACCACTTCGTTGTCTAAAAGACAACTCGTCATCAGCTCTCGGCCTTAGAATCCCGGATTTACCTAAGATTCCAGCCTACCACCTTAAACTTGGACAACCAACGCCAAGCTGGCCTAGCCTTCTCCGTCCCTCCATCGCAATAACCAGAAGTACAGGAATATTAACCTGTTTTCCATCGACTACGCTTTTCAGCCTCGCCTTAGGGACCGACTAACCCTGCGTCGATTAACGTTGCGCAGGAAACCTTGGTCTTTCGGCGTGGGTGTTTTTCACACCCATTATCGTTACTCATGTCAGCATTCGCACTTCTGATACCTCCAGCAAGCTTCTCAACTCACCTTCACAGGCTTACAGAACGCTCCTCTACCGCATCACCTAAGTGATACCCGTAGCTTCGGTGTATGGTTTGAGCCCCGTTAAATCTTCCGCGCAGGCCGACTCGACTAGTGAGCTATTACGCTTTCTTTAAAGGGTGGCTGCTTCTAAGCCAACCTCCTAGCTGTCTAAGCCTTCCCACATCGTTTCCCACTTAACCATAACTTTGGGACCTTAGCTGACGGTCTGGGTTGTTTCCCTTTTCACGACGGACGTTAGCACCCGCCGTGTGTCTCCCATGCTCGGCACTTGTAGGTATTCGGAGTTTGCATCGGTTTGGTAAGCCGGGATGGCCCCCTAGCCGAAACAGTGCTCTACCCCCTACAGTGATACATGAGGCGCTACCTAAATAGCTTTCGAGGAGAACCAGCTATCTCCGAGCTTGATTAGCCTTTCACTCCGATCCACAGGTCATCCGCTAACTTTTCAACGGTAGTCGGTTCGGTCCTCCAGTTAGTGTTACCCAACCTTCAACCTGCCCATGGATAGATCGCCCGGTTTCGGGTCTATTCCCAGCGACTAGACGCCCTATTAAGACTCGCTTTCGCTACGCCTCCCCTATTCGGTTAAGCTTGCCACTGAAAATAAGTCGCTGACCCATTATACAAAAGGTACGCAGTCACCCAACAAAGTGGGCTCCCACTGCTTGTACGCATACGGTTTCAGGATCTATTTCACTCCCCTCTCCGGGGTTCTTTTCGCCTTTCCCTCACGGTACTAGTTCACTATCGGTCAGTCAGTAGTATTTAGCCTTGGAGGATGGTCCCCCCATATTCAGACAAAGTTTCTCGTGCTCCGTCCTACTCGATTTCACTGTAAAGATGTTTTCGCGTACAGGGCTATCACCCACTATGGCCGCACTTTCCAGAGCGTTCCGCTAACATCAATACAGCTTAAGGGCTGGTCCCCGTTCGCTCGCCACTACTAAGGGAATCTCGGTTGATTTCTTTTCCTCAGGGTACTTAGATGTTTCAGTTCCCCTGGTTCGCTTCTTAAGCCTATGTATTCAGCTTAAGATACCTAACTTATGTTAGGTGGGTTCCCCCATTCAGACATCTCCGGATCAAAGTCTGTTTGCCGACTCCCCGAAGCTTTTCGCAGGCTACCACGTCTTTCATCGCCTCTGACTGCCAAGGCATCCACCGTATGCGCTTCTTCACTTGACCATATAACCCCAAGCAATCTGGTTATACTATGAAGACGACATTCGCCGAAAATTCGCATGTTCAATTAAGAACGTTCACAAATTTTACCTTAGCCTGAATAAACACCAGTGAAAGTGTTATCCAGTCTAACTTTCTATTACATACCCAAATTTTTAAAGAACGATCTAATCAAAAGATCAGAAATCAACATTCACCATCGTTTGATGGAATGCTCATTTCTAAGCTTTACGACAGAAAAACCACAGATCGACTCTGCAGTTATCGTCTTCTACAATGAATCAAGCAATTCGTGTGGGAACTTATGGAGCAGCTGATGTCGTCGATTAAGGAGGTGATCCAGCCGCAGGTTCCCCTACGGCTACCTTGTTACGACTTCACCCCAGTCATGAATCACACCGTGGTAACCGTCCTCCCGAGGGTTAGACTAGCTACTTCTGGTGCAACCCACTCCCATGGTGTGACGGGCGGTGTGTACAAGGCCCGGGAACGTATTCACCGTGACATTCTGATTCACGATTACTAGCGATTCCGACTTCACGCAGTCGAGTTGCAGACTGCGATCCGGACTACGATCGGTTTTATGGGATTAGCTCCACCTCGCGGCTTGGCAACCCTTTGTACCGACCATTGTAGCACGTGTGTAGCCCAGGCCGTAAGGGCCATGATGACTTGACGTCATCCCCACCTTCCTCCGGTTTGTCACCGGCAGTCTCCTTAGAGTGCCCACCATTACGTGCTGGTAACTAAGGACAAGGGTTGCGCTCGTTACGGGACTTAACCCAACATCTCACGACACGAGCTGACGACAGCCATGCAGCACCTGTCTCAATGTTCCCGAAGGCACCAATCTATCTCTAGAAAGTTCATTGGATGTCAAGGCCTGGTAAGGTTCTTCGCGTTGCTTCGAATTAAACCACATGCTCCACCGCTTGTGCGGGCCCCCGTCAATTCATTTGAGTTTTAACCTTGCGGCCGTACTCCCCAGGCGGTCAACTTAATGCGTTAGCTGCGCCACTAAGAGTTCAAGACTCCCAACGGCTAGTTGACATCGTTTACGGCGTGGACTACCAGGGTATCTAATCCTGTTTGCTCCCCACGCTTTCGCACCTCAGTGTCAGTATCAGTCCAGGTAGTCGCCTTCGCCACTGGTGTTCCTTCCTATATCTACGCATTTCACCGCTACACAGGAAATTCCACTACCCTCTACCATACTCTAGCTTGCCAGTTTTGGATGCAGTTCCCAGGTTGAGCCCGGGGATTTCACATTCAACTTAACAAACCACCTACGCGCGCTTTACGCCCAGTAATTCCGATTAACGCTTGCACCCTCTGTATTACCGCGGCTGCTGGCACAGAGTTAGCCGGTGCTTATTCTGTCGGTAACGTCAAGACACTAACGTATTAGGTTAATGCCCTTCCTCCCAACTTAAAGTGCTTTACAATCCGAAGACCTTCTTCACACACGCGGCATGGCTGGATCAGGCTTTCGCCCATTGTCCAATATTCCCCACTGCTGCCTCCCGTAGGAGTCTGGACCGTGTCTCAGTTCCAGTGTGACTGATCATCCTCTCAGACCAGTTACGGATCGTAGCCTTGGTGAGCCATTACCTCACCAACTAGCTAATCCGATCTAGGCTCATCTGATAGCGCAAGGCCCGAAGGTCCCCTGCTTTCTCCCGTAGGACGTATGCGGTATTAGCGTCCGTTTCCGAACGTTATCCCCCACTACCAGGCAGATTCCTAGATATTACTCACCCGTCCGCCGCTCTCAAGAGGTGCAAGCACCTCTCTACCGCTCGACTTGCATGTGTTAGGCCTGCCGCCAGCGTTCAATCTGAGCCATGATCAAACTCTTCAGTTCAAACATCTTTGGGTTTTTAAGAAACCCTAAACTTGGCTCAGCAATCGTTGGTTACATCTTTGATTTCTCGCGGAGTAACTTGTGATGCTGATAATCTTGTTGACTATCAGTCTGACTCCACAAGCACCCACACGAATTGCTTGATTCAGTTGTTAAAGAGCGGTTGGTTTAGCTTTCGCTGAACCGAGGCGCGTATTCTACAGCAGCCTCTGTTGCTGTCAAGCGGTTATTTTAAGATGTTTTCAAAGTTTCCCCTGTAACATCAACCACTTGCGCTTTCGATCTCTCGTTAGCGGGAGGCGAATTCTACAGCGTTACACGCTGCTGTCAACACCTTATTTCCTGCTTCTTTCGATTGAGATAATCGAGGTGTTAGCCAGGCAAATGGCCTGATTAACAGCACAGGCTTTTTACAAAGCTTGTACTTATACAAAAACAAAATCCCCGTCTGCGCGAGCAGACAGGGATTTTGGAATTTAATCTTGACGATGACCTACTCTCACATGGGGAAACCCCACACTACCATCGGCGATGCATCGTTTCACTACTGAGTTCGGGATGGGATCAGGTGGTTCCAATGCTCTATGGTCGTCAAGAAATTCGGTAGCCAGGTCGTTTACCTTTCGGTTCACGCTCCAGCGAATGGGTATGTAATAGAGTGGTGTTTTGTGAGTCGCAAACTTTCGGTTTGTATCGTCTTCACACACCGCAATCTGGTCTCTTCGACGCAAATTGCTTGGGTGTTATATGGTCAAGCCTCACGGGCAATTAGTATTGGTTAGCTCAACGCCTCACAGCGCTTACACACCCAACCTATCAACGTCGTAGTCTTCGACGGCCCTTTAGGGAACTCAAGGTTCCAGTGAGATCTCATCTTGAGGCAAGTTTCCCGCTTAGATGCTTTCAGCGGTTATCTTTCCCGAACATAGCTACCCGGCAATGCCACTGGCGTGACAACCGGAACACCAGAGGTTCGTCCACTCCGGTCCTCTCGTACTAGGAGCAGCCCCTCTCAAATCTCAAACGTCCACGGCAGATAGGGACCGAACTGTCTCACGACGTTCTAAACCCAGCTCGCGTACCACTTTAAATGGCGAACAGCCATACCCTTGGGACCGGCTTCAGCCCCAGGATGTGATGAGCCGACATCGAGGTGCCAAACACCGCCGTCGATATGAACTCTTGGGCGGTATCAGCCTGTTATCCCCGGAGTACCTTTTATCCGTTGAGCGATGGCCCTTCCATACAGAACCACCGGATCACTAAGACCTACTTTCGTACCTGCTCGACGTGTCTGTCTCGCAGTCAAGCGCGCTTTTGCCTTTATACTCTACGACCGATTTCCGACCGGTCTGAGCGCACCTTCGTACTCCTCCGTTACTCTTTAGGAGGAGACCGCCCCAGTCAAACTACCCACCATACACTGTCCTCGATCCGGATAACGGACCTGAGTTAGAACCTCAAAGTTGCCAGGGTGGTATTTCAAGGTTGGCTCCATGCAGACTGGCGTCCACACTTCAAAGCCTCCCACCTATCCTACACAAGCAAATTCAAAGTCCAGTGCAAAGCTATAGTAAAGGTTCACGGGGTCTTTCCGTCTAGCCGCGGATACACTGCATCTTCACAGCGATTTCAATTTCACTGAGTCTCGGGTGGAGACAGCGCCGCCATCGTTACGCCATTCGTGCAGGTCGGAACTTACCCGACAAGGAATTTCGCTACCTTAGGACCGTTATAGTTACGGCCGCCGTTTACCGGGGCTTCGATCAAGAGCTTCGCGTTAGCTAACCCCATCAATTAACCTTCCGGCACCGGGCAGGCGTCACACCCTATACGTCCACTTTCGTGTTTGCAGAGTGCTGTGTTTTTAATAAACAGTCGCAGCGGCCTGGTATCTTCGACCGGCATGGGCTTACGCAGTAAATGCTTCACCCTCACCGGCGCACCTTCTCCCGAAGTTACGGTGCCATTTTGCCTAGTTCCTTCACCCGAGTTCTCTCAAGCGCCTTGGTATTCTCTACCCAACCACCTGTGTCGGTTTGGGGTACGGTTCCTGGTTACCTGAAGCTTAGAAGCTTTTCTTGGAAGCATGGCATCAACCACTTCGTTGTCTAAAAGACAACTCGTCATCAGCTCTCGGCCTTAGAATCCCGGATTTACCTAAGATTCCAGCCTACCACCTTAAACTTGGACAACCAACGCCAAGCTGGCCTAGCCTTCTCCGTCCCTCCATCGCAATAACCAGAAGTACAGGAATATTAACCTGTTTTCCATCGACTACGCTTTTCAGCCTCGCCTTAGGGACCGACTAACCCTGCGTCGATTAACGTTGCGCAGGAAACCTTGGTCTTTCGGCGTGGGTGTTTTTCACACCCATTATCGTTACTCATGTCAGCATTCGCACTTCTGATACCTCCAGCAAGCTTCTCAACTCACCTTCACAGGCTTACAGAACGCTCCTCTACCGCATCACCTAAGTGATACCCGTAGCTTCGGTGTATGGTTTGAGCCCCGTTAAATCTTCCGCGCAGGCCGACTCGACTAGTGAGCTATTACGCTTTCTTTAAAGGGTGGCTGCTTCTAAGCCAACCTCCTAGCTGTCTAAGCCTTCCCACATCGTTTCCCACTTAACCATAACTTTGGGACCTTAGCTGACGGTCTGGGTTGTTTCCCTTTTCACGACGGACGTTAGCACCCGCCGTGTGTCTCCCATGCTCGGCACTTGTAGGTATTCGGAGTTTGCATCGGTTTGGTAAGCCGGGATGGCCCCCTAGCCGAAACAGTGCTCTACCCCCTACAGTGATACATGAGGCGCTACCTAAATAGCTTTCGAGGAGAACCAGCTATCTCCGAGCTTGATTAGCCTTTCACTCCGATCCACAGGTCATCCGCTAACTTTTCAACGGTAGTCGGTTCGGTCCTCCAGTTAGTGTTACCCAACCTTCAACCTGCCCATGGATAGATCGCCCGGTTTCGGGTCTATTCCCAGCGACTAGACGCCCTATTAAGACTCGCTTTCGCTACGCCTCCCCTATTCGGTTAAGCTTGCCACTGAAAATAAGTCGCTGACCCATTATACAAAAGGTACGCAGTCACCCAACAAAGTGGGCTCCCACTGCTTGTACGCATACGGTTTCAGGATCTATTTCACTCCCCTCTCCGGGGTTCTTTTCGCCTTTCCCTCACGGTACTAGTTCACTATCGGTCAGTCAGTAGTATTTAGCCTTGGAGGATGGTCCCCCCATATTCAGACAAAGTTTCTCGTGCTCCGTCCTACTCGATTTCACTGTAAAGATGTTTTCGCGTACAGGGCTATCACCCACTATGGCCGCACTTTCCAGAGCGTTCCGCTAACATCAATACAGCTTAAGGGCTGGTCCCCGTTCGCTCGCCACTACTAAGGGAATCTCGGTTGATTTCTTTTCCTCAGGGTACTTAGATGTTTCAGTTCCCCTGGTTCGCTTCTTAAGCCTATGTATTCAGCTTAAGATACCTAACTTAGGTTAGGTGGGTTCCCCCATTCAGACATCTCCGGATCAAAGTCTGTTTGCCGACTCCCCGAAGCTTTTCGCAGGCTACCACGTCTTTCATCGCCTCTGACTGCCAAGGCATCCACCGTATGCGCTTCTTCACTTGACCATATAACCCCAAGCAATCTGGTTATACTATGAAGACGACATTCGCCGAAAATTCGCATGTTCAATTAAGAACGTTCACAAATTTTACCTTAGCCTGAATAAACACCAGTGAAAGTGTTATCCAGTCTAACTTTCTATTACATACCCAAATTTTTAAAGAACGATCTAATCAAAAGATCAGAAATCAACATTCACCATCGTTTGATGGAATGCTCATTTCTAAGCTTTACGACAGAAAAACCACAGATCGACTCTGCAGTTATCGTCTTCTACAATGAATCAAGCAATTCGTGTGGGAACTTATGGAGCAGCTGATGTCGTCGATTAAGGAGGTGATCCAGCCGCAGGTTCCCCTACGGCTACCTTGTTACGACTTCACCCCAGTCATGAATCACACCGTGGTAACCGTCCTCCCGAGGGTTAGACTAGCTACTTCTGGTGCAACCCACTCCCATGGTGTGACGGGCGGTGTGTACAAGGCCCGGGAACGTATTCACCGTGACATTCTGATTCACGATTACTAGCGATTCCGACTTCACGCAGTCGAGTTGCAGACTGCGATCCGGACTACGATCGGTTTTATGGGATTAGCTCCACCTCGCGGCTTGGCAACCCTTTGTACCGACCATTGTAGCACGTGTGTAGCCCAGGCCGTAAGGGCCATGATGACTTGACGTCATCCCCACCTTCCTCCGGTTTGTCACCGGCAGTCTCCTTAGAGTGCCCACCATTACGTGCTGGTAACTAAGGACAAGGGTTGCGCTCGTTACGGGACTTAACCCAACATCTCACGACACGAGCTGACGACAGCCATGCAGCACCTGTCTCAATGTTCCCGAAGGCACCAATCTATCTCTAGAAAGTTCATTGGATGTCAAGGCCTGGTAAGGTTCTTCGCGTTGCTTCGAATTAAACCACATGCTCCACCGCTTGTGCGGGCCCCCGTCAATTCATTTGAGTTTTAACCTTGCGGCCGTACTCCCCAGGCGGTCAACTTAATGCGTTAGCTGCGCCACTAAGAGTTCAAGACTCCCAACGGCTAGTTGACATCGTTTACGGCGTGGACTACCAGGGTATCTAATCCTGTTTGCTCCCCACGCTTTCGCACCTCAGTGTCAGTATCAGTCCAGGTAGTCGCCTTCGCCACTGGTGTTCCTTCCTATATCTACGCATTTCACCGCTACACAGGAAATTCCACTACCCTCTACCATACTCTAGCTTGCCAGTTTTGGATGCAGTTCCCAGGTTGAGCCCGGGGATTTCACATTCAACTTAACAAACCACCTACGCGCGCTTTACGCCCAGTAATTCCGATTAACGCTTGCACCCTCTGTATTACCGCGGCTGCTGGCACAGAGTTAGCCGGTGCTTATTCTGTCGGTAACGTCAAGACAATCACGTATTAGGTAACTGCCCTTCCTCCCAACTTAAAGTGCTTTACAATCCGAAGACCTTCTTCACACACGCGGCATGGCTGGATCAGGCTTTCGCCCATTGTCCAATATTCCCCACTGCTGCCTCCCGTAGGAGTCTGGACCGTGTCTCAGTTCCAGTGTGACTGATCATCCTCTCAGACCAGTTACGGATCGTAGCCTTGGTGAGCCATTACCTCACCAACTAGCTAATCCGATCTAGGCTCATCTGATAGCGCAAGGCCCGAAGGTCCCCTGCTTTCTCCCGTAGGACGTATGCGGTATTAGCGTCCGTTTCCGAACGTTATCCCCCACTACCAGGCAGATTCCTAGATATTACTCACCCGTCCGCCGCTCTCAAGAGGTGCAAGCACCTCTCTACCGCTCGACTTGCATGTGTTAGGCCTGCCGCCAGCGTTCAATCTGAGCCATGATCAAACTCTTCAGTTCAAACATCTTTGGGTTTTTAAGAAACCCTAAACTTGGCTCAGCAATCGTTGGTTACATCTTTGATTTCTCGCGGAGTAACTTGTGATGCTGATAATCTTGTTGACTATCAGTCTGACTCCACAAGCACCCACACGAATTGCTTGATTCAGTTGTTAAAGAGCGGTTGGTTTAGCTTTCGCTGAACCGAGGCGCGTATTCTACAGCAGCCTCTGTTGCTGTCAAGCGGTTATTTTAAGATGTTTTCAAAGTTTCCTCTGTAACATCAACCACTTGCGCTTTCGATCTCTCGTTAGCGGGAGGCGAATTCTACAGCGTTACACGCTGCTGTCAACACCTCATTTCCTGCTTCGATGACTTGAAGCTGGCACTCTTGAAAACCGATCCAACTCATTGAAACTCAAGGAGTTTTCCGTTTCTACTGTGCCGGAAGAGGCGCGAATTATAGGCCGTCAGGAATCAGAGTCAAGGGTTAATTTCGGTTTAAGTGACCGTTACCGTTTTCTTCTTATATAGCCGGGGAATTCGACTCTTGAACAGCGGTATGCGCACCAACAACAGGCACACACCTATACAGGCATAAACAGACCATTCCTTGAGATCCGCCCGCACAATCCAGAGCATATGCAGCAGCCCCAACCCCACAACCACATATACCAGACGGTGGAGCTTCTTCCAGCGCGCACCCAAGCGCCGCTGACTATAACGATTTGACGTCACCGCCAGCGCCAGCAAACACAGGAACCCCAGACTGCCGACAATAATGTAGGGGCGCTTGCGTAACTCAACACCCAGTTGCGACCAGTCAAACCCCAGCACAAAAGCCAGATAGGCGCACAGGTGCAGTACCACATAAGCAAAGCACCACAACCCAATTTGGCGGCGCACGGCAATCCAACCCGGCCAGCCCGTGAGCTTTTGCATGGGTGTCATGCAGAGTGTCACCAACAGCAGAATCAGCGTGCCCAGCCCAAGCCTGTCAACCATGACCTTTCCCGGGTCCGGCCCCAAAGCAGAACTCCAGGCCTCATAGAGCCAAAGCAAAGGCCAGATAGCCGCTGCTATAAATACGGCTACACGCCAGGGAAGGAGCTTCATCAGTAGTTCTTCCGCAAATCGAGGCCGGTATATAACGAAGAGACTTCATCTGCGTAACCGTTGAACATCTGGGTATCACGCACATTCGGACTGAACAGGCCGCTTGGCAAACGCCGCTCACGCGCCTGCGTCCATCGTGGATGATCAACCTGGGGGTTTACGTTTGCATAGAAGCCGTATTCATCCGCAGCAATGCTCTGCCAAGTGGTTTTCGGCTGCTCCTCGACCAGACTGATTCGCACAATGGACTTTACACTTTTGAATCCGTACTTCCAGGGCACCACCAAACGTAGCGGCGCACCATTCTGATTCGGCAATTCGCGCCCATACATACCCACCGCAAGGATGGCCAGCGGATTCATTGCCTCATCCAGACGCAGCCCCTCGACATAGGGCCAGTCAATTAATGCAAAACCCGAACGCTGCCCCGGCATCACTTTGGGATCCTGCAGCGTTTCGAAGCGTATGTATTTGGCTTTCGACGTAGGCTCTACCCGCTTGAGCAATGCCGAAATGGGAAAGCCCAACCAGGGAATCACCATCGACCAGGCTTCTACGCAACGCAGACGATAGATCCGCTCTTCCAGCTGATAAGGCTGCATAAAATCTTCGAGGGCATAACGCCCCGGCTTGCCCACCTCCCCATCCACGACCACAGTCCAAGGTTCGGTTTTCAGGGCGCCAGCATTCTGTGCCGGGTCCCCCTTGTCAGTACCGAACTCATAGAAGTTGTTGTAGTGCGTGGCATCCTTGAAAGGTGTGATCGCCTCCCCCTTGACCGTGACGGCTTGCCACTTGGTCTGTGGGAGTTTGTCGGTGAACCAGGACGGAGCCTTGCCCGGTTCAACATCGGTATAACGCACCACATCGTCGGCACTGGCCCATCGCGGAAGCGTGCCCACAGCCAATCCGGCAAGCGAACTGCCCAGCAATGCACGACGGGATAGATAGAAGGATTCAGGCGTGACGTCCGACTCTTTACAGTCGGACGTCTTAGGCAGTTTGATGAGCATGACAACTCCGCAGTATTGGAGGGCTGATGCACCAATAGACTACGGAGTATGGGAGAAATTACATCACTCGCTGCTTTTGTTACGACGCAAACGCAATAAGTACTGAATTGGCCCCGATGCCGCATATGCGAGGAAGGCCAACAACAGAATGCGCGGCGGATCGCTGAACACAACAGCAAACACCAACACAACAGCCAGGATCGCTACAAAAGGAACGCGCCCTTTCAAGTCCAGCTCCTTGAAGCTGTTGTACTTGATATTGCTGACCATCAGCATGCCGGCAGCAGCCACCAGCAAGGCAACCAGGAACGACATTTTCGACCCCTGGATCCCGTAATCACTGAATGCCCAGACAATACCCGCCACCACGCCTGCAGCAGCCGGACTGGCCAGACCAATGAAATAGCGCTTATCCGCTTTTCCTACCTGGGTATTGAAGCGCGCCAGACGCAACGCAGCGCCCGCGACATAGATGAAGGCAACCATCCAGCCCACCTTACCCATATCACCCAGCGCCCAACCAAATGCCAGCAACGCAGGCGCTACACCAAAGGCAACCATGTCCGACAAGGAGTCGTACTCGGCACCAAAGGCGCTTTCGGTATTGGTCATGCGTGCTACCCGGCCATCAAGACCATCCAGCACCATTGCGATAAAAATCGCGATGGCCGCAAAAGCAAAATACTTGCTTGCGCCAGCTGCATCACCTGCACTCATGGCACTTTGAGCGCTCATGGAGCTGATAATCGAATAAAAACCGGCGAACAGGTTCGCGGTGGTGAAAAGGTTCGGCAGCAGATAGATACCACGATGCCGGACTTTTCGGCCTTCAGCGTCATGCCCTTCTTCGACATGTTCATCGATAGGCAGCAGGCTATCGGCGTCAGAAGCCGCTTTTGGCTCTTCGGGACGTTCGCTCATGGACATTACCTTGCAACGATATGGAAAGTTTCGATAGAGGTTTGGGGCCAGCACTCAACCACAAACGATCCCGCTTTATACCAGAAGCGGCCGCTTAAACGAAAAAACGCGGCCTAGGCCGCGTTTTTTCTACACGCTAAAAACTTAGTTCTTGGCTTGGTCTACGATTTTGTTCGCGCCGATCCAAGGCATCATCGAGCGCAGCTGCCCGCCGATGACTTCGATACCGTGGGCAGCGTTGTTACGACGCTTGGCGGTCATCGATGGGTAGCCAGTAGCACCTTCGGTGATGAACATCTTCGCGTATTCACCATCCTGAATGCGCTTCAGAGCGTTACGCATTGCCTGACGGGATTCAGCGTTGATCACTTCAGGCCCGGTGACGTACTCACCGTACTCAGCGTTGTTGGAGATCGAGTAGTTCATGTTGGCGATACCGCCTTCGTACATGAGGTCAACGATCAACTTCAACTCGTGCAGGCACTCGAAGTAAGCCATTTCTGGCGCGTAACCGGCTTCAACCAGGGTTTCAAAACCTGCTTTGACCAGCTCAACGGTACCGCCGCACAGAACAGCCTGCTCGCCGAACAGGTCGGTTTCGGTTTCGTCCTTGAATGTGGTTTCGATGATACCAGTACGACCACCACCCACACCCGCCGCATAAGACAAGGCTACGTTTTTGGCGTTGCCCGAAGCGTCCTGGTAGATCGCGATCAGGTCGGGAATGCCGCCGCCTTTTACGAACTCGGAGCGCACGGTGTGACCCGGTGCTTTTGGCGCGATCATGATCACGTCAAGGTCGGCACGCGGCACAACCTGGTTGTAGTGGATCGCGAAGCCGTGGGAGAAGGCCAGTGTGGCGCCCTTCTTGATGTTCGGCTCGATTTCGTCGCGGTACAGTGCCGACTGGAACTCGTCCGGAGTCAGAATCATGACCAGGTCAGCAGCAGCAACAGCGCTGGCAACGTCAGTCACTTTCAGGCCATGAGCCTCAGCCTTGCCGACAGTGGCCGAACCTTTACGCAGACCGACAGTAACGTCAACGCCGGAGTCTTTCAGGTTGCAGGCCTGGGCGTGACCCTGGGAGCCGTAACCGATGATGGCTACTTTTTTGCCCTGGATGATCGAAAGGTCGCAGTCTTTGTCGTAATAAACTTTCATGATTTTCCCTTATATCCAGGCCATTCAGGCCAATTAGCATTTGTTAGATTTAGATGCTGAGTACTTTGTCGCCACGGGCAATCCCGGTGACGCCACTGCGAACTGTTTCCAGGATTGAAGCTGTACCAATCGACTGAATGAAACTGTCAAGCTTCTCACTGGTACCTGTCAACTGCACGGTGTACACGCTGGCACTGACATCAACGATCTGCCCACGAAAAATATCCGTGGTGCGTTTGATCTCTGCGCGCTGCGCACCTGTTGCCTTGACCTTGACCAGCATCAGTTCACGCTCGATATGAGCGCTCTCCGACAGGTCCACCAGTTTGACCACTTCGATCAGCTTGTTCAGGTTCTTGGTGATCTGCTCGATGACTTCATCATGCCCAACCGTGGTCAGCGTCAAACGCGACAAGGTCGGGTCTTCGGTTGGTGCCACGGTAAGGCTTTCGATGTTGTAGTTACGTTGCGAAAAAAGCCCGACAACGCGAGACAAGGCGCCCGGTTCGTTTTCAAGAAGCAAGGAAATAATGTGCCGCATGATTAAGTACGCTCCGTCTTGCTAAGCCACATGTCGCGCATGGAGCCATCTTTGATCTGCATCGGGTAAACGTGCTCACTGGTATCAACCTGAATATCCAGGAACACCAGGCGATCCTTCATGGCAAAGGCTTCTTCCATCTTCGGCTTGAGATCTTTCAGGTCAGTGATCCGAATTCCCACATGCCCATAGGCTTCAGCCAACTTGACGAAGTCAGGCAGCGATTCCATATAGGAGTGCGAGTGACGGCTACCGTAGTTCATGTCTTGCCACTGACGCACCATGCCAAGCACGCCGTTATTCAGGCTGATGATTTTTACTGGCAAGCCGTACTGCAAACAAGTCGACAGTTCCTGAATATTCATCTGAATGCTGCCCTCGCCTGTTACACAGGCAACGTCAGCTTCAGGGAAGCTCAGCTTGACCCCCATTGCAGCGGGAAAGCCGAAGCCCATCGTGCCCAAACCGCCTGAGTTGATCCAGCGATTAGGCTTGTTGAAGCGATAGTACTGGGCCGCGAACATCTGGTGCTGACCCACATCAGACGTTACATAGGCATCGCCCTTCGTCACTTCGCAGAGCATTTCGATAACAGCCTGAGGCTTGATCTTGGTGCCGTCGCCCTTGTCATAAGGGAACAGGTCACCATTACCGCGCCATTCGTCAATCTGCTTCCACCAGCTGGCAACCGCTTCCGGGTTTGGCTTCTCGCCAATTTCCTTGAGAATGGAGACCATTTCGGTCAGCACGCTCTCTACCGGACCTACAATCGGCACGTCGGCCTTGATGGTCTTGGAGATGGACGCCGGGTCGATATCGATATGGATGATCTTGGCGTTCGGGCAGAACTTGGAAGGGCCGTTGATAACACGGTCATCAAAGCGCGCGCCTACAGCCAGGATTACGTCTGCGTTGTGCATGGTCATGTTGGCCGTGAAGCTGCCATGCATACCGAGCATGCCGACAAACTGACGGTCGGTGCCAGGGTATGCACCCAGGCCCATCAGCGTATTGGTCACCGGCACGTTGAGCATTTTTGCCAACTCGGTCAGCGGTGCCGAACCGCCGCCCAAAATAACGCCGCCGCCCGCATACAACACAGGACGCTTGGCTGCCAGAAGCATCTCTGCCGCTTTGCGAATCTGACCCGAGTGGCCACGCAAGGCCGGGCTATAAGAACGCAGCTTGGCTTTTTTCGGGAAAACGTATTCAAACTTCTCGGCAGGGTTGGTCATGTCTTTCGGGATATCGACCACAACCGGGCCAGGACGACCGGATTGAGCGAGGTAGAACGCCTTTTTCATGACCTCCGGGATTTCCGAAGCATGCTTGATCATGAAGCTGTGCTTCACGATGGGCCGGGAGATACCGATCATGTCGGTTTCCTGGAACGCATCGGTACCGACCATGGTGCTAGGCACCTGACCGGAAATGATCACCATCGGAATGGAGTCCATGTAGGCAGTGGCAATACCCGTGATGGCGTTGGTAGCACCCGGCCCGGAAGTAACCAGTACTACACCGGCTTTACCGGTAGCACGGGCATAGCCGTCAGCCATATGGGTTGCAGCCTGTTCGTGACGAACCAGGATGTGGGTAACTTCCGGTTCTTTGAACAGTGCGTCATAGACATGCAGCAGAGCACCACCAGGGTACCCGTAGATATATTTGACACCTTCGTCGCGCAAAAAGCGGACCAGCATCTCACCGCCAGATAAAAGCTCCACGTTGTTCACCTCTAAAACGCCAGAATACCGTCCACAAAAATGCGAACGGGTCTTAATAGGTTTACTTTTCAGCAGAGCATGAGCGACGGTGGTCGCCGACTACGTCAGCACTGACTGAGCAAGTATTGGGAGCCCCCCAAATGTTGCGGGGTTTTCCCACCCAGCGCGAGGTAACGCGTTGCGGGTGTAACAGGTCGGCGCGGGTGTGCGCCTCATGATCTGCTGAGAGGGCCTGCTTCTGGCAGTCCCTCTACAGCGGGACTTTGATTCTTCTCATTAGGCCCGCCCAAGTCAAGTCATCAATTCAATTTATTCGCATAAATCGACAAGAACGCACAAAAAAACGCGCCAAATGATAGAAGTGGACAAGAAAACAAATGGCTGCCAGCAAAATCTGGCAGCCATGGCCTCATGAGGAAGGGCTGATCAGCAGGTCAAAACTTTCAAAATGCTTGAGCAATGGTTTCCAACTCCCACGGCGTTGCCCAAAAACATGCTCCGCCATGTACCGGATGCCCGAGACATTGGGCAGTGGATGCCCCTGCTCGATAATGACTTTCATCTTCGGCAAGAAGATCCATTGCACCCATTCTTCAAAATCCAGCCTGTCCACGCTGAACGGCTCCAGACTGGACAGGTCGTGCTCGGTGGGAACCCTGTCACTCCATAACCCCTGGGTGCGCATTTCCTGCTCGATCAGCAGCAGGTACCCCGCGACTTCAGAAGTACGTGAATCCATAACCATCAGAGACTCACTTTGGCTTTTTGACGGGCCAATGCAGCGCCAGCCGCATCACCTTGCTTGTCACGTGCCTGGGCAATCAAACCCCACAAGCTTGCCTGCAAAGCCGGACGTCCATTTGCGAACGTCAAACCACGGCGGGCAAATTGCTCTGCCTGGGCGGCGTCACCCTGGGCCATGCGCACTTGCGCCAGACGGTAAAGCACTTGCGGCTCACGGGGCGCCACACGCTGAGCACGCTCAAGGCTCGACGCTGCACCATTCAAGTCACCGCTCGACTGTTGCTGCTGAGCGGTGGTGAGCAACGCCAGCACCGGACCATCCAGTTGCTCATCGGCAGCCAGACCGCCACCCGTGTTATTGGACGGAATACCGCTTGGCGTAATCGCCGCCGGGGCGCTGTAGGTGCTGCTCGGTGTGTAACTGCCCGTGCTGATCGGCGCCGCGGCCGGGCCGGGTGTAATCGGCCCCGGCGTGAAAGGCTGGGTGCTGATCGGCGTCGAGACGCTGGCAGCGCCCCCCGGGATCATCACGACCACGCCCGAATCCTCGGTAATCGTGCGCGCTTGTGCAGCCCGCGGCGCAGCAGCCTGTGGATAATTACCCGCGGTACGCTGGGCCGAAATACGTTCGTTGTTCGACACCGGCACACCGGAATCGACCACAGGGATCGACCCCTGCGGCACGCTGGAACAACCATTGAGCAAAGCCAGGGCTGAAACAGCCGCAATCCACAACTTATTCACGTCAAACCCTCTTTGCTTAATTCAACCAGCCCTTGACCCAATCCATCACGGCGTCACCTGAAGCAGGCGCCTGCCCGCCACAACTGGCCCCCGCTGGCGGCTCACTGCCGCGAATATACGGCATCTGCACCGCGCCAGGGCAGCTGGCATCAGATCCTTGCCCCGTATGGGGGTCAATCCAGGCCTGAACAATGTTATCGGGCTGAGGCATATCCAGCGGCAGCGGATCGGCCTTCTTCATGAAGCTGGTCCACACCTGCAAAGCGCCAGTCGCACCGGTAAAGGGGGTTTTGCCGTTGTCGTCGCGACCCAGCCAGACCACTGCCAGTAAATCCTGGCTAAACCCTGCGAACCAGCTGTCACGCGAATCGTTGCTGGTGCCGGTCTTGCCCGCCAACGCAAGGCTCCTGGGCAGCACGTTATAGACCGAGCGCCCCGTACCTTCGCGCATCACATGCTGCATCGCGTTCTGGATCAGGAAAATCGAGCCCGGATCGAAACGTTGCTGGATCTGGAACGGATAACGCTTCAGCGGCTGACCTTCTGCTGTCAGTACACTGCGAATTCCGCGCATCGGCGTATTGAAGCCGCCGTTGGCCAGGGTCTGATACATCGTCGCCACTTCCATCGGGCTCAATGCACCAGCCCCCAGCAACATGGACGGGAACGCCGGGAACTGACGCTCTACCCCGAGTCGGGCCAAAGTCTTGAGGACGTTAGGCACTCCTACTTCCTGCCCCAGCCTTACCGTGCCGAGGTTGTAGGAGTTCATCATCGACTGGTAGAGGAAAACCGTACCGTGAGAACGACGGTCATAGTTCTGAGGCTTCCAGACCTGACCATCAGCACCTTTGATCGACAGAGGCTCATCGGACAGCCAACTGGTCAGCGTGTACTGACTTGGCCGTTCAAGTGCCGTGAGATAGACCGCAGGCTTGATCAACGAACCGATAGGCCGTACAGCATCGAGCGCACGGTTAAAGCCTGCGTAGCCAGGTGCACGGCTGCCGATCAGCGCCTGAACTTCACCGGTTTCCGGGTTGGTCACCACCATCGCGGCTTCCACTTCATCCGAACCCTTGCGCCCGGCCAGACGTTTGAAGGTCTCACCGACTGCGGCTTCAGACTTCATCTGCAGGATCGGATCGAAGCTGGTGAAAATTCGCAGCCCCTCTTCAGTCAAGTCTTCGTCGCGATAATCCTCACGCAACTGGCGCTTGACCAGATCCAGGAACCCCGGGAACGAGCTGTCCGCCAGACTGCCGCGCTTGGTCACGCCCAGAGGCATTTTCTTCGCCGCAGCTACTTGTTCAGGCGTTGCAACACCCTGCTGCTCCAGCAAATCGAGCACCAGGTTGCGTCGCACCAGCGCACGTTCAGGGTAGCGGCGAGGGTTATAGGCTGACGGCCCTTTGACCATACCTACCAGCAGTGCCACTTGATGCAGCTTGAGTTCTGCCAGCGGTTGGCTGAAGAAGAACTGGCTGGCCAGACCAAAGCCATGCACGGCGCGCTGTCCGTCCTGACCGACAAACACTTCATTGAGGTAGGCCTC
Organism: Pseudomonas deceptionensis; assembly: GCF_900106095.1. NCBI lineage: Bacteria > Pseudomonadati > Pseudomonadota > Gammaproteobacteria > Pseudomonadales > Pseudomonadaceae > Pseudomonas > Pseudomonas deceptionensis. The sequence continues at coordinate 90,827 of NZ_FNUD01000002.1, forward strand.
AAGAATTTCGCGCTTGTCGTAGTGCAGCTCCAAGAGCAGCGCCATCATTGCTTCGGTCAGCTTGCGGCTCAGGCTGCGTTCATTGGTCAGATAGAAGTTCTTGACCAACTGCTGGGTCAACGTACTGCCGCCTTGGCGCATTTGGCCGGCCGACGTGTTGACCCACATGGCGCGCGCAATCGACTTCGGCGACACACCAAAGTGATGGTAGAAGTCCCGATCTTCAACGGTTACCAGCGTCTCGAGCAAATATGGCGGTACCTGATCGATATTGATCAGGATCCGGTCCTCGAGGTTTTTAGGGTAAAGACCGCCGATCAGCAGCGGTTCAAGTCGAACCACAGGAACCTTGGAACCGTTGGTCGATGAAAGCTCTGCCACGTAGTCGCCAGAGAAGCGTACACGCACCGGCTGCGCCTGCTCGGCACCTTCATAAAACTGGAAGCCGCGGGTGTTGAGGTCGACCGTGTTGCCATTGACGGCTGCCGCGCCAGGACCACTGACCACGCTTTCGCGGCGATAGCCCAGCGCATCGAGTTCCGTAAGGAAGTCGTTCTTGCTCAGTTTCTGGCCGACGAACAGCTCCAGCGGCCGGGCATAAACCTTGGCCGGGATGGTCCAGCGCTTGCCGGAGAATTTCTCCTGAACGATGGCATCGAGGTAGACGGCAAAGCCTGCCACCACCACCAGGCCTACCAGACTGAGCTTAATGGCCCAGCCCAGCCAGGGCCGAAGGCCGCCAGAAGGACGTTTGGAACGAGAACGAGGGGATCGGGTACGAGTCATGGCGCGAGATTATACGCACTTTATTCATGTTCATCATGCGCAGCCCGGCGGTTTGCACTCCAGCTGTCAGCCGCCATAATGGCGCATTGAATTTTCCAGACCTTGAAGGATCAACCGTGAGCCAGAACCTGATTGCCGCCCTGCAAAACCCGGACCTCTACCCCCATGAAGTCGATGGATTTCAGGTTATCGAGACGCATATCTCCTGGGTCATCCTCACCGGGCCGTATGCCTACAAGCTGAAAAAGCCGGTCAATTTCGGTTTCCTCGACTTCACCGAGCTCAGTGGTCGCGAACACTTCTGCAATGAAGAGCTGCGCCTGAACCAGCGCCTGACCGAAGGTCTGTACCTCGACGTACTGCCGATCACCGGCACAGCCGAAGCGCCAGTACTGGGAGGCGAAGGCCCGGCGATTGAATTCGCGCTGAAGATGCGCCAGTTCCCGCAAAGCCAGTTGCTGAGCACGCTGCAAGCCAATGGCGAGCTCAATGCCGCCCACATTGACGAAATGGCCCAGCAAATCGCCCGCTTCCACGCGCAAGCGCCCCATGTCCCGCTGGAGCACTATCAAGGCACTCCAGAGGCAGTGATGGATCCAGTCCGTCAGAACTTCGAGCAAATTCGCCCGTTCCTTTCGGATAAAGCCGATCTGCTGCAACTAGATGCTCTCCAGGCATGGGCAGAAGCGAGCTTCACGCGCCTCAAGCCGCTGCTCGAACAACGCAAGGCCGAAGGGTTTATCCGCGAATGCCACGGTGATATTCACCTGGGCAATGCCACGATGATTGATGGCAAAGTCGTAATCTTCGACTGCATCGAATTCAACGAACCTTTCCGTTTCACCGATGTGTATGGCGACACAGCCTTCCTGGCGATGGACCTTGAAGACCGAGGCCTGAAGTGTCTGGCGCGACGTTTTATCAGCCAATACCTGGAGCTGACCGGCGACTACCAGGGCCTTGAGCTGCTGAACTTCTACAAGGCCTACCGTGCACTGGTGCGTGCCAAAGTCAGCCTGTTCAGCATGCCCGCCGAAGCCAGCCCGGTTCAGCGTGCAGCCACACTGCGTCAATACCGCAACTACGCCAACCTGGCGGAAAGCTACAGCACCATTCCTTCGCGCTTCCTGACCATTACCCACGGTGTTTCGGCTGTAGGTAAAAGCTCGGTAGCCATGCGACTGGTTGAAGCTTTGGGTGCGATTCGCTTGCGCTCAGACGTCATCCGCAAGCAGTTGTTCGGCCAGCAGATCGCGGAAAACGCAGTAGGCGATGGCATTTATAACGCTGACGCCACCGCTGCAACTTACGACAAACTGCATGAGCTGGCTGGCATCGTATTGCGCGCGGGCTTCCCCGTCGTGATTGACGCCACCTACCTCAAGCGCGAGCAACGTGATGGCGCTGCCAAAGTGGCAGAAGCCACGGGCGTACCTTGCCTGATCCTCGACTGCACCGCGCCAGACGCCGTGATCGAAGGCTGGCTGGCCCACCGCCAGAGCATTGGCAGCGACCCTTCCGACGCCACGCTGGAAGTCGTCAAGGCACAGCAAGCAAGCCGAGAAGCCTTGGCCGCAGATGAAATCCTGCGTAGCAAGCGTGTTGAAACCCACAACAGCAAAAGCCTCGACACTCTGATTGCGGACATCCGCCAGCGCTTGCCAGGCCTGTAAGCACTTAGACGCCGTGAAGCCGCAATGGCTTCACGGTGCCTCAGGGCAGGATTGTCGTACGGCACGCGCTGGCCAGCGCACCCGGCAACACAAATACGACGTCTGCCCGGACGCCCTTCTGTCGTAGCGGGCCAACCCTCTTGCCCGGTACAAACGCTCTACCCTCTTACGCCCCCCGCCACTGACCGACAAAGTATTTGCTCTTTTCTAGCACCCCTTTGTTCCAAAACCGACTAACGGACTGCGATTTCTCTACTGAGCGCTACACTCAAAAAGATCACATTGCCCCGTAAACGCTGAGCTCACGCCGTCGCAAGGAGAGCTGATGAATGATGAACTCCAGCATTTGAAAAATCTTGGAAAGACATCGGCACAATGGCTACACGCTGTGGGCATTCACAGTGCCTCGGACTTGAAGCGCCTGGGGGCCGTTGATGCCTATCGGGCAGTGAAAGCACGGGGTTTCAGGGCTTCCAAGGTTCTTCTATACGCCATTGAAGGAGCCTTGATGGATATTCACTGGAATGATATTCCCGCCGAGCGCAAGGAAGCGCTGAACCGGCAAGTGGATCAATTAGAAGCTTTGAACAAAACCTGAAGCAGCCATTTCAGGGGCACACGATGAACGGTAAAAAACAGTGATTGACATGGTAATGAGAATTGTTATGATTACGCCATCTGGTCGCGAGACCAGTCGATCTTCTGGAAGGCCCTTGGTTCGGACTCTCAGAAAATCTCCTCATCAGGCTAATCACGGTTATTTGACCCGGCTCTTGCCGGGTCTTTTTTTGCCTGCAGAAAAGCGCCACCCCACCTGCAGCCATACGGCTTCAGCGGGCAATAACCAACGGGCAACCCAGCTCCGGATGAGGTTGCACCAAAACATCCAGTCCAAAGACGGCCTTTAGCGCCTCTGGCTGCAGCACGGCTTGTGGGCTATCCAGAGCACGAGGGCGGCCATCCTCAAGCAGCAACAATCGGTCGCAATAACGCGCCGCAAGATTCAGGTCATGCAGGATGATCAGTACCGCAGCACCGCGGTCAGCGAACGCGCGAATGGCCCTGAGCGTGGTGTGTTGGTGCAAGGGGTCAAGCATCGAGGTCGGCTCATCGAGCAACAAGGTCTGCCCGCTTTGCCCCGGCCACAATTGCGCCAGCACCCGCGCCAGATGCACTCGCTGGCGCTCGCCACCTGATAACGCCAGATAGCTGCGCCCTGCCAAGTGCTCGACATCCGCCGCCTGCAATGCGGCGAGGATAATTTCTGAATCGCGAACACTGCCTGTCTGGTGAGGCAGCCGCCCCATACCAACCACTTCTTCAACACGAAAGGCGAAGTCCAAGGTCGACGTTTGGGGCAAAACGGCAAGGCGCTGTGCCCGCTGCGCCCCTTTCCACTGACTCAAGTGCTGCTGATCCAGCCAGACCTGCCCCCCACTCAGGGGCAACTCCCCGCACAAGGCTGCCAGCAACGTGCTTTTGCCCGCCCCGTTAGGACCCAACACCCCCAGCACTTCGCCCGGGCGCACGTCCAGGGTGACATCCGCCAGTACGATTTTTTGATCGCGACGGATCTGCAGGTTTTCCGTACGCAGCATCAGTGACGACCTCGCAGCAGCAGATAAAGGAAAAACGGTGCACCAAGAAACGCGGTAACAATCCCGATCGGCAGTTCGGCCGGCGCCAGGGCCAGACGCGCAATCAAATCCGCGAACAGCAGCAACGCAGCCCCCGCAAGTACCGACGCAGGCAACAGCACCCGATGATCCGGCCCCGCCAGAAGCCGCACCAGATGCGGCACCACCAGCCCAATAAAACCGATCATGCCTGCTGCTGCCACGGCAGCGCCGACCCCAAGGGCGGTGCAAAACACCAGCTCGCGCTTGAGGCTTTCAACGTCGATCCCCAAGTGATTGGCTTCCGATTCCCCCAGCAACAGCGCATTGAGCGCATTCGCTCGCCGCGGTAGCCACAGTGCAACGCCCACGGTAACAATCAGCAAGGGCCACAGCCGCGCATAGCTTGCGCCATTGAGGCTGCCCAGATTCCAGAACGTCAGCGTACGCAATGTCGCGTCATCAGCCAGGTAGGTAAACAGGCCTACCGCAGAGCCGGCCAGGGCGGTCAGGGCGATCCCTGCAAGCAACATGACGGCGACGTTGGTCTGACCGTTGCGGCGCCCCAACCGATACACCAACGCCGTGACTCCCAACCCACCGAGGAATGCACACAGCGACAGCAGATACGGCCCGATAAATTCCGGCAGCCCGCCAAAAGCAGCTCCGCCTACAATCGCAATGGCCGCACCCAGGGCCGCGCCGCTAGACACCCCCACCAACCCGGGGTCGGCCAGCGGGTTACGAAACAGCCCCTGCATGGCCACACCTGATAGCGCCAGCACCCCGCCAACTGCCAAGCCCAGTAACGTTCGTGGTAAACGGATCTGCCCAAGGATCAACTCGGCCTGCTCCAACCCCTCCCCCTGGATAGGAATACCGAGCAAACGCAGTGCCGCGCGCAAGGTGTCGAACAACGGCAAGCTCACCGGCCCCAACGCCAGCGACAGCCAAGTCGCCAACAGGCACAGCGCACCCAGACCGATGAACAAAGAGCGCGGCTTGACCAGTGTTCTCATTTGTTGGCCGCAGCCGACGGGTAAAAATCAGCCGTCAGTTGCTTCAAGCTGGCTGGCAATCGTGGCCCCAGCCCACCCACCAACAGGGTTGGGTCCAGCTCGTATACACGGCCGTTTTTAGCGGCACGGATCGAAGCCAGTATCGGATTTTCTTTCATCAGCGCTGTACGGGCCGCCTCACCCGTGAGGCTGCGGTCAGCGAACACCAGCACTTCAGGATTCAACCCGGCCAGGGCTTCCACCGAAAACGGCTTGTAGCCCGTGTGGGTGGCCAGGTTATGGCCGCCAGCCCGGGTCAGCAGCCAGTCTGCTGCCGTGTCCTTACCGGCAATCAGCGGTTTGCCGCCTGCGTGCCCCAGTAGCAACAGCACTCCAGGCGCTTTGTGATCCGCTTGTGCAGCCTTGACCTGTAGCTGATGCTGTTCCAGTTGCTGTTGATAGTCCTTGAACAGTTGCGCTGCTTGCGCCTCGTCACCCAACAGGCGCCCCAAGTGCGCCAACGTGGCTTCAAGGCTTGCGAGGTCGGCCCGGGATGAAAACATCTCGACCGGCACACCGGCACCACGGATCTGCACCAGAACAGGCGGCGGGCCGATCTCGTCCGTGCCGATCAAAACATCCGGTTTAAGGCTCAAGATGCCTTCTGCCGAGAGCTGGCGCTGATACCCGATGCTGGGGAGCAACTTAAGTGATTCAGGATGTTGACTGGTGGTATCGACCCCAACCAATTTAGACTCCGCGCCCAACTCGCTGACCCACTCCGAAAGAGCCCCTCCGGCACTGACCCAACGTTGTGGCAACTCGCCGGCCAGGCTGACATGGCTGATCATAAGGCCAGCACAGAGCGTAATCAGGCGTGTACTCAAGCGCATACAGAGGCATTCCTTGAAGAAGAGGGCTCAACGGGACAAAGGTAGTATCACTGCGTGGCAAGAGCACATCGCAGAGCAAGCTCTCTATTTGATAATTGTTTGCATTTGCACGTCAACCTCTTAACCCGCCGGCCCTGGCTCATCAACACAACCGTTTGGCTGCTATTAAGGATTGTCATGAAATTTTTATGCCCCTCAGAGGCACTGGGCGAAGGTGCAAGCCGTGGCTTTGAGCTCGATGAACTGCGCCTGTTCGCAGTTCGTCGTGAAGGCTTGGTCTACGTCTACAAAAATCGCTGCCCTCATCGCGGGGTTTCGCTTGAGTGGCAACCGGATCAGTTTCTCGACTCAAGCGCCAGCCTGATCCAGTGCGCAACCCACTCTGCATTGTTTCTGATCGAAAGCGGGGAATGCGTTGCCGGGCCTTGCACCGGGCAGTTTCTGACAGCCCTTGACTGCCGCGAAGACAGCCAAGGGATATGGATCACGCCACAAGCGTCAGAGGATGACCTCTAATCGGCGATCAACCACGACCGCTTCGGGCGTCAGGCTGACGCCATAGGCCAGTACCTGCACCCCGGCCGCCACCGCCTCACGCAGCGCTGCCGCGTAGCCCGGGTCAATTTCTTCGGCCGGGCGTACCGCGTCGATACCCGTAAGGTTGACGCAATACAACTGGACGGCACGTACCCCTTCCCGCGCCAGAGTCGCAAGCTCGCGCAAATGCTTGGCGCCACGCTGCGTCACGGCATCCGGGAAGGCCGCCACACGGGAGCCGTCAAACCCCAGGGTGACGCTTTTGACCTCGACAAAGGCAAAGCCCTCGGGGTACTCCAGACGGAAATCAATCCGGCTTTTTTCCTGCCCGTAAGCCACTTCGCGCTTGAGCGTGGTAAAGCCGTCAAGTTCTGTAATCACTCCCGCCAGCAGCGCCTCCTCGATCAAGCGATTGGCGCGCCCGGTGTTCACGCACGCCAGCCGCCCTTGCGGGGTTTCGCTGATTTCCCAGGTACCCGGCAACTTGCGTTTGGGGTCATTGGAGCGACTGAACCAAACCTGACCGCCCTCGACCATGCAATTAAACATGGAACCCGTATTCGGACAGTGAATGGTCATCAACTCGCCGGTCGTGGTCTGGATATCCGCCAGAAAACGTTTGTACCGCTTAATCAGCCGCCCTTCTTCCAACTCAGGTGAAAAACGCATCAGCCCTTCCAGCTCTTGAGGCCCAGGGCGATCCGCTCAACGGCTTCCTGCAGGCGAGGCAAGCTCTGAGTGTAGGCAAACCGTACGTGATGCCCGGACTGAAAACGCCCGAAATCCAGGCCAGGGGTAAAGGCTACATGTTGTGTTTCAAGAAAATGCTGACAAAACGCAAACGCATCCCCGCCAAACGCGCTGATATCGGCGTACAGGTAAAACGCACCTTCAGGCTCTACCGCGATGCCGAACCCCAGTTCACGCAAGGCCGGTAACAGAAAGTCTCGACGGCGCCCAAACTCGGCCCGACGCTCTTCCAGAATCGCCAGTGTCTGCGGCTCAAAACAGGCCAGTGCTGCGTACTGGGCCATGCTTGGCGCACTGATGTAGAGGTTCTGTGCGAGTTTTTCCAGGTCGGCCACGGCTTCAGGCGGTGCAACCAGCCAGCCCAGACGCCATCCGGTCATGCCGAAATACTTGGAGAAACTGTTGAGCACAAACGCACTGTCATCGACTTCCAGAACGCTCGCCGCATCACAGCCATAGGTGAGGCCGTGATAGATCTCATCCACCACCAAATGACCGTTTCGCGCCTTGATCGCCACCGACAGGGCGGCCAGTTCATCACGGCTCAACATCGTGCCGGTAGGGTTGGCCGGGGATGCCACCAGGGCACCTACGCTGTTCTGATCCCAGTAGCGCTCGACCAGATCCGCCGTCAGTTGGTAGCGCACATCCGGCCCCACCGGCACCAGCTGTGCAGCACCTTCCACCAAGCGTAGGAAATGTCGATTACATGGGTAGCCCGGATCTGCAAGCAACCAGTGTTTGCCCGGATCAACCAGTAAGCTCGTTGCCAATAACAAGGCGCCAGAACCGCCCGGCGTAATCAGAATTCGTGAAGGGTCGATGCTCAACCCATACCGCTGCTGATAAAACCCCGAGATCGCCTCGCGCAGCTCCGGCAAACCGCGGGCTGCGGTATACCGGGTTTTGCCGGCCGCCAGGGCGGCCTGACCGGCAGCAATGATCGGTTCGGCCGTAGTGAAGTCCGGCTCGCCGATTTCCAGGTGAATCACATCGTGCCCCACAGCCTGCAGCTCGTTGGCACGCGCCAGCAACGCCATCACGTGGAACGGTTCGATTGCGCGGCTGCGCGCACTGTAAGACTGAGCCATGAGCCTGCCTTCCTGGGTATGCAAATAAACGATTCTACCCAAGCAGGACTGCAAGAGAGAGCTAAATACTGTCTTAATCAACCTCTCGATAGAACCAAACAACCCAGGCCTCGGTCACAGCTCGACTAAAATTAATAATCAGGCACTAATCTCAAGTACTGCAGGCCTTGTACGCAACCACTGACAACGGGCTAGACATGCGGGAGTAGCGCGGTCCGATTTGATCTGGTAAGTTCGCCCGCTTGCAGCCGCAGGGCCGGCAGGTGTCGGTGATGTTGCAATCCTGCGCAATGGATTAGAAGAATGAGAGGCGGTCCATTTCATGCCCACACAAGCAAAGCAACAGAATACTCAACTTAGCGGCTTTGAACCCTACGTTGAAAAGAAGGGTGAAGAGTACATGGGCGAGCCCATGCGCAAACATTTCACCAAGATTCTGCAAAAGTGGAAACAGGACTTGATGCAGGAAGTCGACCGCACCGTTGATCATATGAAAGACGAAGCGGCAAACTTTCCTGACCCATCCGACCGCGCGAGCCAGGAAGAAGAGTTCAGCCTGGAGCTGCGTGCACGCGATCGCGAGCGCAAGCTGATCAAGAAAATCGACAAGACGCTGCAACTGATCGAAGACGAAGAGTATGGCTGGTGCGAATCCTGCGGCGTCGAAATCGGTATCCGTCGACTCGAAGCCCGCCCTACTGCGGACATGTGCGTAGACTGCAAGACCTTGGCTGAAATCAAGGAAAAACAAGTCGGCAAGTAATCGCCGGCTTGACCAGATGGGGCGTGCAAACGCCCCATTTTTGTTTCTGCGTTTTGCGCTCCGTAGCATCTGCCAAAGGCTGCGTCCGGCGGCAAAGCCGTCGTAAAAATCAGTCACTGCGGTGTATCCGTCAGACCCGGCACTCAGGGCATACGATCGCTTCGCAATCGGACGCAGCCTACGGCAGCTGCTACGGGATTTATGTAATGACAGCACTCACCTCTACTTCCTCCTACATCGGGCGCTTTGCCCCTACGCCCAGTGGCCATCTGCATTTTGGCTCGCTGGTGGCCGCCCTCGCCTCGTATCTCGACGCCCGTTCTGTAGGCGGTCGCTGGCTGCTGCGCATGGAAGATCTGGACCCGCCGCGCGAAATGCCCGGCGCCCAGGCCGCCATTCTGGATGCCCTTGAGCGCTACGGTTTTGAATGGGACGGCGAACTGGTCCGTCAAAGCGAGCGCCATGAGGCATACGCGCAGGTACTGAACCGACTGTTCAGCATGGGTTTGGCTTACGCGTGCACCTGCTCGCGCAAACAGCTTGAAGGCTACAACGGCATTTACCCGGGCTTGTGCCGCAATGCGGGCCACTCGATGGAAAACGCCGCGATACGCGTACGCGTGCCAGAACTTGAATACCGCTTCGAAGACCGGGTCCAGGGACCATTCGACCAGCACCTTGGGCGAGAGGTGGGTGATTTTGTGATTCGCCGCCGTGACGGGCTGTACGCCTATCAATTGGCCGTAGTGCTCGATGACGCCGCCCAGGGCGTGACGGATATCGTACGCGGCGCCGACCTGCTGGACTCCACACCGCGCCAGCTCTACCTGCAAGAGCTGCTGGGCTTGTCGCCGCCACGCTACTTGCATGTGCCGCTGATCGTACAGCCGGATGGCCACAAACTCGGCAAATCGTACCGTTCCCCGCCCCTGACACCCGACCAGGCCACGCCGCTACTGCTTCGCGCCTTGCGCACCTTGGGTCAGACTCCGGACCTATGCTTGAACGATGCTACCCCGAGGGAAGTGCTCGACTGGGGCATTGCCCACTGGAACGCAGGCAATATCCCGCGCACGCTCACCCTGGCCGAGGCGCAATTACGCTGACAGCCCTTGCAGGTTGCCAGCCATCCGTTACCATCGCCGCACGTTTTTGGGCATGCGGCCTGTAAAAGTGAGGGCGGGATGTATATCTATCGATTGGTCCTGTTGCTGGTTGTCGGGATCTACCTGTTTTCTCCCGCCATCATGGATTGGTGGATCGATGCGACAGGCGCCTGGTACAGGCCCTATCTGCTCTGGCTGATTCTGATCGTTGTGACCTTTATTCTTCAGAGCCAAAAAGATGCCGATGAGCTTTAGCCTGACCCAGATGATCCTGATCAGCGCCGCCTACCTGGGGGTGCTGTTTGGCGTAGCCTGGATCAGTGAACGCGGAATGATCCCGCGCGCAATCATTCGTCACCCGCTGACCTACACCCTGTCCCTGGGCGTTTATGCCAGTGCCTGGGCGTTTTACGGCACGGTGGGTTTGGCCTACGAATATGGCTACGGCTTTCTATCCAGCTACCTCGGTGTTTCCGGGGCGTTTCTACTGGCGCCGGTGCTGCTGTATCCCATCCTGAAAATCACCCGCACCTACCAGCTGTCATCGCTCGCCGACCTGTTCGCCTTCCGCTTTCGCAGCACCTGGGCCGGTGCGCTGACCACCATCTTCATGCTCATCGGTGTGTTGCCGCTGCTGGCCCTGCAAATCCAGGCCGTGGCCGACTCCATCAGCATTCTGACCCGCGAACCGGTACAACACCGCGTCGCCCTGAGCTTCTGCGCCCTGATTACCCTGTTTACGATCTTCTTCGGCTCGCGGCACATCGCAACCCGGGAAAAACACGAAGGGCTGGTGTTCGCCATTGCCTTTGAGTCGGTAATCAAACTGATCGCCATTGGCGGCGTAGGCCTCTACGCGCTCTATGGCGTGTTCGATGGCCCGCAACAACTGGAAGTCTGGTTGCTGCAAAACCAGACCGCCCTCGCCGCTCTGCATACACCATTGCAAGAAGGCCCATGGCGCACGCTGCTGCTGGTGTTTTTCGCCTCCGCCATCGTGATGCCGCACATGTATCACATGACCTTCACCGAGAACCTCAACCCTCGGGGACTGGTCAGCGCCAGCTGGGGCCTGCCCCTGTTCCTGCTGCTGATGAGCCTCGCTGTGCCACTGATTTTGTGGGCCGGCCTCAAACTGGGCGCCACCACCAACCCCGAATACTTCACCCTCGGTATCGGTATCGCCGCCAACAGCAAACCCCTGGCACTACTGGCCTATGTGGGCGGGCTGTCGGCCTCCAGCGGGCTGATTATCGTCACCACCCTGGCGCTCTCGGGCATGGCCTTGAACCACCTGGTGCTGCCGCTTTATCAGCCACCCGCCGAGGGCAACATCTACCGCTGGCTGAAGTGGACCCGCCGCGCACTGATCGTTGCCATCATCATGGCCGGGTATGGCTTTTACCTGCTGCTGGGCGCAGAACAGGATCTCGCCAACCTCGGCATCGTGGCATTTGTCGCCACCTTGCAGTTCCTGCCGGGCGTGCTCTCAGTGCTGTACTGGCCGACCGCCAACCGACGTGGTTTCATTGCCGGGCTGCTCGCAGGGATTCTGGTGTGGATGGCCAGTATGCTGTTCCCGCTGATCGGCAACTTCCAGGGGTTCTACATCCCGTGGCTGAACATGATCTACGTGCTGGACGACACCAGCTGGCACATGGCAGCCATCGCGTCCCTGGCGGCCAACGTGCTGATGTTCACCCTTATCTCGCTGTTCACCAACGCCAGCCCCGAAGAGGCCAGTGCCGCCGAAGCGTGCGCAGTCGACAATGTACGCCGCCCACAACGGCGCGAGCTGCACGCTGCCTCACCGCAAGAGTTCGCCACCCAGCTGGCTAAACCTTTGGGCGCCAAGGCTGCTCAAAAAGAAGTCGAACAAGCGCTGCGCGACCTGTTTTTGCCCTTCGATGAACGCCGCCCTTATGCCTTGCGACGCCTGCGCGACCGCATCGAGGCCAACCTGTCAGGCCTGATGGGCCCCAGCGTCGCTCAGGATATGGTCGAAACCTTTCTGCCCTACAAGTCCGGCGGTGAAAACTACGTTACCGAAGACATTCACTTCATCGAAAGCCGGCTTGAGGACTACCACTCCCGCCTTACAGGTCTGGCAGCCGAACTCGACGCCTTGCGCCGTTATCACCGCCAAACCCTGCAAGAGCTGCCGATGGGTGTGTGTTCCCTGGCCAAGGATCAAGAGATCCTGATGTGGAACAAAGCCATGGAAGAGTTGACCGGCATCCCGGCCCAACGTGTGGTCGGTTCGCGCCTGAGTACCCTGGGAGATCCGTGGCGAGAATTGCTGCAGGGCTTTATCGATCTGCCTGACGAGCACTTGCACAAACAGCATTTGGCGCTGGATGGCCAGACTCGCTGGCTCAACCTGCACAAAGCAGCGATCGATGAGCCTCTGGCCCCTGGCAACAGTGGCCTGGTGTTGCTGGTTGAAGACCTGACAGAAACCCAGATGCTCGAAGACAAGCTGGTGCACTCCGAGCGTCTGGCCAGCATCGGCCGCCTGGCCGCCGGTGTGGCTCACGAAATCGGCAACCCGGTAACCGGCATCGCCTGCCTGGCGCAAAACCTGCGCGAAGAGCGTGAAGACGACGCCGAGTTGACTGAGATCAGCAGCCAGATCCTTGAACAGACCAAACGCATCTCGCGCATCGTGCAGTCCCTGATGAGCTTCGCCCATGCCGGCAGTCACCAGCACAATGACGAGCCCGTCTGTCTGGCGGAAGTGGCCCAGGATGCCATCGGTTTGCTGGCCCTGAACCGGCGCAATTTCGAAGTGCAGTTTTACAACCTTTGCGACCCGGATCACTGGGTCGACGGCGACCCCCAGCGGCTCGCCCAGGTATTGATCAACTTGCTGTCAAACGCCCGTGACGCCTCGCCTGCCGGAAGCGCAGTGCGGGTCAAAAGTGAAGCCAGCGAGCACACTGTCGACCTTATTGTTGAGGACGAAGGGACAGGCATTCCGAAGAACATCATGGACCGATTGTTCGAACCGTTTTTCACCACCAAGGACCCTGGCGAAGGCACCGGTCTGGGCCTTGCACTGGTCTATTCCATCGTTGAAGAGCATTATGGACAAATCACCATCGACAGCCCGGCTGACATTCAAAGCCAACGCGGAACCCGTATCCGGGTGACCCTACCGCGTCATGTCGAAGCGACGTCCGCTGTGAACTGAGACCGTCGAGAGAACTGAATCAATGCCGCATATTTTGATCGTCGAAGATGAAACCATCATCCGCTCCGCGTTACGCCGGTTATTGGAGCGCAATCAGTACCAGGTCAGCGAAGCTGGCTCGGTGCAAGAAGCGCAAGAGCGTTTCAGCATTCCCTCGTTCGACTTGATCGTCAGCGACCTGCGCCTGCCCGGCGCACCGGGCACTGAGCTGATAAAGCTTGGCCAGGGCAAGCCGGTGCTGATCATGACCAGCTATGCGAGCCTGCGCTCGGCCGTTGACTCGATGAAAATGGGCGCTGTGGACTACATCGCCAAACCCTTCGACCACGACGAAATGCTGCAAGCCGTGGCCCGCATCCTGCGTGATCGGCAAAATGCCCAAAGCGTACCCGCCGAGCGCCCTGCCAAACCGGGCATTGCCGACAAAAGCGCTGTGGATAACAGCAACGGTGAGATCGGCATCATCGGCTCCTGCCCACCGATGCTGGACATGTACAGCAAGATCCGCAAAGTGGCGCCAACCGACTCCAATGTCCTGATCCAGGGCGAATCCGGCACCGGTAAAGAACTGGTCGCACGCGCCCTGCACAACCTGTCCAAACGCGCCAAGGCGCCGATGATTTCAGTGAACTGCGCGGCCATCCCTGAATCACTGATCGAGTCAGAGCTGTTCGGCCACGAAAAAGGCGCGTTTACCGGCGCCAGCGCTGGCCGGGCCGGCCTGGTTGAAGCGGCCGACGGCGGCACGCTGTTCCTGGACGAAATCGGCGAACTGCCGCTTGAGGCTCAGGCCCGCCTGCTGCGCGTGTTGCAAGAAGGCGAGATTCGCCGCGTGGGTTCTGTGCAGTCACAAAAGGTCGATGTGCGCCTGATTGCCGCGACTCACCGTGACCTCAAGAGCCTGGCCAAGGTTGGCCAGTTCCGCGAAGACTTGTACTACCGCCTCCACGTCATCGCACTCAAACTGCCGGCTTTGCGCGAACGTGGCCCTGACGTCAACGAAATCGCCCACGCCTTTCTCGCACGCCAAAGCGCACGCGTAGGCCGTACCGACCTGAAATTCGCCCCCGATGCCGAACGAGCCATCAGCCACTACTCATGGCCGGGTAACGTTCGCGAGCTGGAAAACGCAGTCGAGCGTGCCGTGATCCTGTGCGAAAGCCCTGAAATCTCGGCCGAGCTGCTGGGTATCGATATTGAACTGAGCGACCTGCAAGACGACGATTTCATCGGCCTGGCCCCGCAACAGAGCATCGGTAACGGTAACACCAGCCTTGATCCGACCGAAGATCTGTCACTGGAGGACTACTTCCAGCACTTCGTGCTTGAGCACCAGGATCACATGACCGAGACCGAACTGGCCCGCAAACTCGGGGTCAGCCGCAAGTGCTTGTGGGAACGGCGCCAGCGCCTGGGTATTCCTCGGCGCAAAACAGGCGTACCGAGCGAAGGCTAGCGCACACAACGCGCAAAACTGTTACCGCAGATTAAATACGTAACAAAAGCCGGGTCTTACGGTAACGATGACCCGGCTTTTTTTTGCCCTGAAAAAAGTAAAAACCCTAGAAAACCCTTATTTTGCTGGGCCGCGCAAAAGTTGGCACGACACCTGCTATATGTATTTGTATAAGAACAATAAGAATCACAGCAACACACAATAAAAATAAGACGTATCGGCTCACGCATAACAAAAACAACACGGCGGAGGCGCAGCTAACTGATTCTTTTGGAGAGGTGTTGTCATTGGGGCTTGCCCCACGACTAGGCAGAGAACAACAAAACTGCACTTTAAAGCAGAGCCTGAACTAGTTGGATCACTGATCACATCAACACAGCGACCAAAGCAATCCGTTTGCTCTTATCTCCCGATTGGGAGGGTTACACAGGCAAAACCTCTGTAACCAGGGCGATTAACAAAAACAAAAAGCCCGCAATCAATAATAAAAATAGAGCACGTAACTAATTCTGGGGGAGCTTCGGCTCCCCTTGTGGTTTCTGCGATTTAACAAATCCTCTGAACGTCTAGCCCGCATCTCTTACCGCTTTTTCTGCTTGCAGCTTGCGGCTTCGCTCGCAAGAGAAGCTAAGCGTCCTACACCATCCCCTGACTAAATGCTAGAATCCCCGCCCATCATGCGGTCATTCTTCGTTTTGGCCGAACATTCCTTCAAACAGTGCATCCCATGCTGAAGAAGCTGTTCCAGTCACTCCGTTCTCCCAAGCGTCGTACGCAACAACTGCGCAGCACCCCTGAAGTGCTCAACAGCAGCCAACACTCGCTGCAACGTGCCCAGTTCAGCCGCTACGCGGTCAATATCGTCGAACGCCTGCAGAACGCCGGTTACCAGGCCTATCTGGTCGGCGGTTGCGTACGCGACATGCTGCTCAACATCACGCCAAAAGACTTTGACGTCGCCACCAGCGCGACGCCCGAGCAAGTGCGTGCCGAGTTTCGCAATGCGCGAATCATCGGTCGGCGCTTCAAGTTGGTCCACATCCACTTTGGTCGCGAAATCATTGAGGTCGCCACCTTCCGTGCAAACCACCCGCAAAACGACGAAGAGGAAGACAGCAACCAGTCCTCGCGTAACGAAAGCGGGCGTATTTTGCGCGACAACGTTTACGGCACCCTGGAAGAAGACGCCCAGCGTCGTGATTTCACGATCAACGCCCTGTATTACGACCCGGTCAGCGAGCGCATCCTCGATTACGCCAATGGCGTACACGATATTCGCAACCGCCTGCTGCGCCTGATCGGCGACCCGCAACAGCGCTACCAAGAAGACCCGGTACGCATGCTGCGTGCAGTGCGTTTTGCCGCCAAGCTCAACTTTGGCATCGAAAAACACACCGCCGCACCGATTCGTGAACTGGCGCCGATGCTTCGCGAGATTCCGTCGGCACGTCTGTTCGAAGAAGTGCTCAAGCTGTTCCTCTCGGGCAACGCTTCAGACACCTTTGAAATGCTGGTCGACCTCGAGTTGTTCGATCCTTTGTTCCCGGCCAGTGCCGAAGCTCTGGAACACAACCCGACGTACACCCACACCCTGATCAGCGAAGCCTTGCGCAACACCGATCTGCGGATCAAACAGGGCAAGCCGGTGACCCCGGCATTCCTGTTTGCTGCGTTGCTCTGGCCTGCCCTGCCGGCTCGCGTGGAGTACCTGCAAGATCGCGGCATGCCTGCCATCCCTGCCATGCAGGAAGCAGCGCACGAACTGATCGCCGAGCAATGCCAGCGCATCGCTATTCCCAAGCGCTTCACCATGCCGATCCGCGAGATCTGGGACATGCAGGAACGCTTGCCGCGCCGCAGTGGCAAACGCGCCGACATGTTGCTCGACAACCCGCGTTTCCGTGCCGGCTATGACTTCTTGCTGTTGCGCGAAAGCGCAGGTGAAGAGACCAACGGCCTGGGCAAATGGTGGACCGACTATCAGGACGCCAATGACAGCGGTCGCCGCGACATGATTCGCGACCTGAGCAACGCCAAGGAAGACGGCACAGGGCCTGCCCCGCGCAAACGTCGCCGCACCAGCGGTGCCAAGCGCAAACGCAGCGCAGCCGCGGACGAGTAAGCGATCGATGGAACGTATCTACATTGGAATGGGCAGCAATCTGGCTGACCCGGCAGATCAATTGCACAGTGCTGTCCAGGCATTGGCGCAATTGCCTGACTCCCGACTTGTCGGGGTTTCAGCGTTCTATCAAAGCGATTCGTTGCTGGCGGGTCAGCCACGCTACACCAATGCAGTGGCGGCCATCGACAGCACACTGGCACCTTTGGACTTGCTCGATGCGCTACAAGCCATCGAGCTTGACCAGGGCCGCGAACGTCACGAGCGCTGGGGCCCGCGCACCCTGGACCTGGATATCCTGCTGTTCGGCGATCACCTGATCGACGAGCCACGCCTCAAAGTCCCGCATTACCACATGCAGGCCCGCCCTTTCGTACTCTACCCGCTGGCCGAACTGGCCCCTGCCGGGTTGAAACTCGCCGACGGCCGCACTCTTGCCCAGCTATTGGCGGATTGCCCGTTTGTCGGTCTTGAACGTCTCGGCACCCAGCGCTGAAACGAATCAATAAGTGCGCAGTAACACCCAGAATTGACTTCCCGTGTCCTCGTCACGACTATAGGCATCCCGCTGCCGCCTACTGGGCGGCGCAATGTGAAAAGCAGGCTTTATAAGCACCCCTTTAAGCGGTGTGCCTGTTCATAACGATGAATCACACGCGTTACTCGCAGTGGTTATCACACTGCCTGACGAGGATCCTTTTCATGCCAGCTATTACCCTGACCACCCTGCAAAGCCTTAAGCAGAAAGGTGAAAAAATCACCATGCTGACGTGCTATGACGCCACCTTCGCCCATGCCTGTAATCAGGCCGGTGTTGAAGTGCTACTGGTAGGCGACTCCCTGGGCATGGTTCTACAAGGGCATGACAGCACATTGCCTGTGACGACCGCCGAAATGGCCTACCACGTGGCCTGCGTCAAACGCGGCAACCAGGACGCCCTGATTCTCGCCGACATGCCCTTTATGGCTAACGCGACACTCGAACAAACCCTGAACAACAGCGCCCTGCTGATGAAGGCCGGTGCGCATATGGTCAAAGTCGAAGGCGCGGTCTGGCTGGCCGAGTCGATTCGCGTCATGACCGAGCGCGGCATTCCGGTCTGCGCGCACATGGGCCTGACCCCGCAAACCGTGAACGTGCTGGGTGGCTACAAAGTGCAAGGCCGCAACGAAAATCAGGCCCGCCAAATGCGCGCCGATGCCATTGCCCTCGAGCAGGCGGGCGCGGCCATGCTGCTGCTTGAATGCGTACCGAGCGAGCTGGCTGCAGAAATCACCCACGCGGTCAAAATCCCGGTGATTGGCATCGGCGCCGGCAGCGAAACAGACGGCCAGGTCCTGGTGCTGCACGACATGCTCGGCCTGTCATTGACCGGTCGCTCGCCCAAGTTCGTGAAGAACTTCATGACTGGCCAGCCTGATATCCACAGCGCCCTCAGCGCGTATGTAGCTGAAGTCAAAGCCGTCAGTTTTCCTGGTACCGAACACGGATTCTCTGCATGAACACAGTTAAAACCGTTCGCGAATTGCGTGCCGCTGTCGCCCGCGCACGCCGTGAAGGCAAACAGATCGCCCTGGTTCCGACGATGGGCAATCTGCACAGTGGCCACGCCGCCCTGGTGACCACTGCCGCGCAGCAAGCCGACTTTGTGGTTGCGAGCATTTTTGTAAACCCGCTGCAGTTTGGCGTAAACGAAGATCTTGATACCTACCCGCGCACACTGGCAGCCGATCAGGAAAAACTCCTGCAAGCGGGCTGCCATTTACTGTTCGCCCCCAGCGTTGAAGAAATGTACCCCAACGGCATGGGCGGACTGACCCGTGTCACCGCCGCCCAACTCAGCAACGAACTGTGCGGGAGCCGTCGTCCGGGGCATTTCGACGGTGTAACCACCGTGGTCACAAAGCTGTTCAACATGGTTCAGCCGGACCTCGCGATCTTTGGGCAGAAGGACTACCAGCAGTTGGCAGTCATTCGTGCCATGGTCAACGACCTCAACATGCCGGTCCAGATCATCAGCGAACCCACCGTGCGCGCCGACGATGGCCTGGCGCTGTCATCGCGCAACGGTTACCTGACTGAAGAGCAACGCGCCCTGGCGCCAGCGCTGTACCGCCACCTGAGCGAGATGGCACGCGCCATCGTTGCCGGTGAGCGCGATTACCCGGCACTGGTAAGCCAGCACCTGGCGCACATCGAAGCCACAGGCTTTCGCCCCGACTACCTGGAAGTTCGTCACGCGCGCACCTTGCTCCCGGCACAACCCACTGACCGCGACCTGGTGATTTTGGTCGCGGCGTACCTGGGCGCTACGCGCTTGATCGACAACATACACTTAAACCTCGACAGCCCGCTCTGACAGAACGGGCTGTGCGGAACCGCGGAATGACCCGCACTCCATAACGAAACACTGAATCGCTTCAGCACGTGTGACGCAGCGGTGACAAAAGTTACTGTTTGTTGTCAGACAAAGCCAAGACAGAAGCAGGCGAGAGGGTTACTGTAATCGCCCTGCTTCTAGCTGACGTGCAGAATCAGACCGACCGAACACCCCGCCAGCAATAAAGGGTGTAGGCGTATTCAGTGTCCAAGGCAGTTCAAGCAAAAAAGGATATCCGCAGCGATGGCGTACTACCGCACCCCTCATGACGTTACCGCTCTGCCCGCTTGGCAAGCGTTGAAACTACACCGTGCCAGCATGCAAAATTTCAGCATGCGCGACGCGTTTAACAGCAACCCCAAGCGTTTTGAAGAATTCACCCTGAGCAGCTGCGGGCTGTTTCTGGACTACTCGAAAAACCTGATCAACAACGAGACCCGCGACCTGATGGTCAACCTCGCCAACGAGGTCGACCTCAAAGGTGCGATCAAGTCGCTGTTCAGCGGCGAAATCGTCAACGCCTCTGAAGGCCGTCCGGCCTTGCACACTGCGTTGCGCCGCCCTGTTGCCGACAAACTGTCGGTCAACGGCGTGAATATCATGCCCGAGGTGCACAAAGTCCTGAACCAGATGACCGAGCTGGTCGGCCGGATTCACGACGGCCTGTGGCGCGGTTACACCGAAAAGCCGATCACCGACATCGTTAACATCGGTATTGGCGGCTCGTTCCTGGGCCCTGAGCTGGTCTCTGAAGCGCTGCTGTCCTACGCCCAAAAAGGCGTGCGCTGCCATTACCTGGCGAACATCGACGGCAGTGAGTTCCATGAGCTGACCGCAAAACTGCGCGCAGAAACCACACTGTTCATCGTTTCGTCAAAATCCTTCAACACCCTCGAAACCCTGAAAAACGCTCAGGCAGCACGGGCCTGGTACCTGGCTCAGGGCGGTTCGGAAGCAGAACTGCATCGCCACTTCATCGCCGTGTCGAGCAACAACGCGGCGGCTGTAGCCTTCGGTATTCGTGAAGAAAACATCTTCCCGATGTGGGACTGGGTCGGCGGGCGTTACTCGCTGTGGTCGGCCATCGGCTTGCCAATCGCCCTGGCAATCGGCATGTCCAACTTCAAGGAGCTGCTGTCCGGTGCCTACACCATGGACCAGCACTTCCAGACCGCTCCGTTTGAACAGAACATGCCTGTACTGATGGCCGCACTAGGTGTCTGGTATGGCAACTTTTGGGGCGCTCAAAGCCACGCGATCCTGCCGTACGACCACTACCTGCGCAACATCACCAAGCACTTGCAACAGCTGGACATGGAGTCCAACGGCAAGAGCGTCCGCCAGGACGGCACGCCAGTGTCCACCGACACGGGCCCGGTGATCTGGGGTGGCGTGGGATGCAACGGTCAGCACGCGTATCACCAGTTGCTGCATCAAGGCACCCAGCTGATCCCGGCCGACTTTATCGTGCCGATTGTCAGCTTCAACCCGGTTGCCGATCACCATCAGTGGCTGTACGCCAACTGCCTGTCGCAAAGCCAGGCGCTGATGCTGGGTAAGACCCGCGAAGAAGCCGAAGCGGAACTGCGTGACAAAGGCATGTCCGAAGAAGAAGTGCAAAAACTTGCGCCGCACAAGGTGATTCCGGGCAACCGTCCGAGCAACACCCTGGTGGTTGAACGCATCAGCCCGCGCCGTCTGGGCGCACTGGTTGCGCTGTACGAGCACAAGGTCTTTGTACAAAGCGTGATCTGGGGCATCAACGCCTTCGATCAGTGGGGCGTGGAGCTGGGCAAAGAGCTGGGCAAGGGCGTTTACAATCGCCTGACCGGCAGCATTGAAGACCCTGCCGATGATGCATCGACCCAAGGTCTGATCAACTACTTCCGCGGTCGTCATCGCGGTTGATTGATAGCCGGCCAGTCTCCCCGACTGGCCGGCCGAGGTTCCATGGAATTTATCCGCATCCCCATCGAACGCCAGATCATGAGCCTGACCGGGCTTTCACTCGGCCAGCTCGACCTCGAAAATCCCAAAGGCGACCCCGGCCTATTCGGCCCGGACTCCATCAGTTGGCAGGTACATGGTGATTTCACCAGCATGCTGATTGGCGGCATCAGCGCCTTGATGCTGCAAGCCTTGCATCCACTGGCATTGGCCGGGGTGTGGGACCACTCCAATTTCCGTCAGGACATGCTGGGCCGGCTACGCCGTACCGGGCAGTTCATTTCCGGCACCACGTTTGGCGCCACAGGTGATGCCAACTGGCTGATCGAAAAGGTGCGCACCATTCACCTGCAAGTCACAGGCACCGGCCTTGATGGCCGCCCGTATGCCGCCAGCGATCCCGAGTTGCTGACCTGGGTGCATGTGGCCGAAGTCAGCAACTTCCTCGCCGCCCATCTGCGCTATCGCAACCCTCATTTATCCGGCGCAGATCAGGACCGTTACTACGACGAAATCGCCATGATCGCTGAACGCCTGGGCGCCACAAACGTGCCCCGTTCCCGTCAACAAATCGCTGATTACCTTGACCGTGTGCGCCCGCAATTGCTGTGCGATGAACGCAGCCACGAAGTGATTCGTCTATTGCTCAACGCCCCCTCCCCCAGCCTGCTGGCCAAACCCTTCAGGGCACTGATGATGCAGGCCGGTATCGACTTGCTGCCGGACTGGGCCAGCGACCAGCTTGGCCTTTACCAGCGCCCATTGACCCGCAAGCTGGTACGGGCGGGCGTTAACAGCACAGCGCCGATCCTGCGCTGGGCCGTGCGCAATGGTTCGGTGCAACGGGCGCGGCGGCGTATGGGGCTTGGCTGAAAATCGCTGGCAGGCCAGCTCCCACAGGTTCAAGACCTCCCTGCCCCCGCTTCTGTTAAACTGCCGCGCCTTATCCATCCCCCAAGGCGCACCGCATGTCTTCCTTGAATCAGGCGCTGCGCGCCGCCCTCGATAACCGTCAGGACTTGCTGGCCGAGCTGCATGCTCAGAGCACTGACTGCTATCGCCTGTTCCACGGCAGCCAGGAAGGCGCTGGCGGCCTGACCATCGACCGTTACGGCCCGCAACTGCTGGTGCAAAGTTTTCACCAACGCCTTGAGCGCGATGACTTGCTGCAACTGCATGACGCCATCAACCGCCACCTGAGCCTTGACCTGCTGCTGGTCTACAACGACCGCTCCCAGGGCAACTCGCGCATTGATCGCGAAGACACTGTTTATCGCGCCGAAGAAGCCGCGCTTGAAGACACCGTCGGTCATGAATGGGGGCTGAAGTACCGCGTACGCGGGCGCCATGCCGGTCAAGACCCGCTGCTGTTTCTCGACCTGCGCAACGCTCGTGGCTGGGTCAAAGAGCACAGCGCCGGTAAAAGCGTGCTCAACCTGTTCGCCTACACCTGTGGCGTCGGCCTGAGTGCCGCCGCCGGTGGTGCCAGCGAAGTCTGCAACCTCGATTTCGCCGAAGGCAACCTGGCGGTTGGTCGCGAAAACGGCCTGCTGAACCCCGAACTCCCCAAGATGAAGTTCGTGCAGTCGGACTATTTTGCCGCCATCCGCCAACTGGCCGGGCTGCCGATCATTCAACGCCGCCACAAGCTGCCTGCCTACCCGCGCCTCGATCAGCGTGAATATGACCTGGTGCTGCTCGACCCGCCGGCCTGGGCAAAGAGCGCGTTCGGCACGGTCGACCTGCTGCGCGACTATCAGAGCCTGCTCAAGCCCGCGGTATTGGCAACCGCACCGGATGGTGTGTTGATCTGCTGCAACAACCTGGCAAAAGTGGGTATGGACGACTGGCGCGAACAGGTACTGCGTTGCGCCGAGAAAGCTGGTCGTCCGGTTCGCGACTGGCAAGTGCTGACCCCGGCCAGTGACTTTCCGTCCATGGATCAGCAGCCACCGCTGAAAACGCTGATTTTGCAGTTCTAAAACCCCAGCCGGGAAATAAAGCCCCCACTAAAAGAGGGCGTCCGTCTCGGAACCAGAATCGCGTGCCATACTCAAAAGCACTTCCGACTGCTATAGACGACGCCCCACATGCTCAAAGGATTGATCCGCGCCATTGGCGCCGTGCTGATTGCTATCGCACTTTATAGCGTGCTGGGCTTCCTGATATTGCCCGGCATCGGCTTGCGCATCATCAACCAGCAACTGGCCAACTACGCCACGGTGCCGGCAAAACTCGACCGGCTGGAATTTAATCCTTTCAGCCTGGAGCTGACATTGTGGGGCTTGAAAGTCGGCGAACCGGGCAAGGAGCAAGTCGGGTTAGAGCGTCTTTATGTCAATCTGCAAACCGACAGCCTGTGGACCAAAGCCCTGCACCTGGCCGATGTGCAGCTGGACAAGCCTAAAACCGAGTTGCTGTTCAGCAAGGACGGCACGCTCAATCTGACCCAACTGTTCAAGCTCCCTGCCAGCGACCCGACCCCGACCGATCCCGACAGCAAACCTTTCCCGGTGCGCATCGACAACATCAAGCTCGCCGACGGCTACCTGCACTTCACCGATATGCGCCCCGGCGAACCCATCGAATTCCTGTACGACTCGATGGACCTTGAACTGAAAAACCTCAGCACCCTGCCCGATGACAACGCCGACATGACGCTGGTAGCGGTAGGCCCCGCAGGCGGGCGCGTTGACTGGAGCGGTACGCTGAGCATCGTGCCGATCACCTCCACCGGCAAACTGAAAGTCACCGATGGCAAGATGAAAACCTGGTGGCCCTATGTGCGGGACGCACTGCCACTGGTGCTTGAAGACGGCGTCCTGAACTTCAGCACCGATTACACACTCAACCTGTCCAAAGAAACCGAGATGGTGCTCAGCAACGCCTCGGCCAGCATCACACCGCTCAAAATCAATGCCCCGGACGGACGCCCACTGGTGCGTCTTGAACGCCTGGACGTTAGCGATACCAGCGTAGACCTGGCCAAGCAAAAGGTGGTTGTAGGCAAGATTCAGAGCAAGAACCTCGAAACCTGGGCCGCCCGCGAGAAAGACGGTCAGCTTGACTGGCAAAAGCTGTTTGCCAGCCAACCCGAAAAAGCAGCGCATAAAACGGACGAGGTGGTGACGGTTGAAGCACCAAAACCTGCGCCCGTGGCACCGAGCAAACCCTGGGAAGTGCTGCTCAAGGATGTTGAGCTGCGCGACTATCGTGTACACCTCGCCGACAAAGAGCCCAAAACCCCGGTGGCGCTGGATATCGGGCCGCTCAACCTGAACCTCAAAGACTTCGACAGCCTGAACCGCTCCCCCTTCACCCTCAACCTCGACACGGGTGTGGGCAAACAGGGCCAGCTCACGGCTAGCGGCGACGTCAACCTGAGCCCGGTGAGCGCCAGGCTCAAAGTCACGACCAAAGACATCGACCTGCGCGTAGCCCAGGCCTACATCGACCCCTTCATACGCCTTGAGCTGCGCAGCGGCATGCTCGGCAGCGACCTGGCAGTCAATCTCAAAAGCACCGAACCACTAGCCTTTACCGTAGAAGGCCGGGCCCAGGTCGACCAGCTGCACACACTGGACACGCTGAAAAACCGCGACTTTCTCAAGTGGCAGAAACTGGTACTGGACGACGTGAAGTACCAGCACGGTGACAGCCTCTCGGTGGCCCGGGTCAATCTCGAAAAACCCTATGTGCGCTTCATGATCAACGACGATCGCACCACCAACGTCGATGACCTGCTGATCCCGCAGCCCGCAGGCAGCACTGCCAAGAGCACGGCCAGCAAGAGCAGGCCGCTTGGCATCCATATAGGCGCGATTGCGATCAACGACGGCTCGGCCAACTTCGCCGACTTTAGCCTGACACCGAACTTCCAGACGGCTGTTCAACAGCTCAACGGCCAGATCGGCACCATCGACAGCCGCAATGCCAAGCCAGCCCCGGTCAACATAGCGGGCAAAGTCGACCGCTATGCGCCAGTGACCATCAAGGGCAGCGTCAACCCGTTTGACCCGATGGCCAGCCTGGACATCGCCACCAGCTTCAAACGTGTCGAACTGACGACCCTGACCCCCTACTCCGGCAAGTTTGCCGGCTACCGCATCCGCAAGGGTCGCCTGAACCTCGATCTGCATTACATGATCAGCAACGGTCAGCTCAAGGCCGAGAACAAACTGGTGGTCGAGCAGTTGCAGCTGGGGGAGAAAGTCGACAGCCCCGATGCAGTGGATCTGCCGATCAAACTGGCGATTGCCTTGCTCAAGGACACCGACGGCAAGATCTCCATCGAACTGCCGATCAGCGGCGACCTCAACAATCCGCAGTTCAGCGTGATGCCGATTATCTGGCAGACCGTACGCAACCTTGTGCTTCGTGCCGCACAAGCTCCCTTCAAGTTCATTGGCGGGCTGATCAGCGGTGGCGGTGCCGAGGACCTGGGCACAGTGTCGTTCGCGCCAGGATCAAGCGAGCTGAGCCCTGAGGCGCAAAAAGCGCTGACCACTCTGGCCCAGGCACTTAAGGAACGCCCGGCCCTGCGCCTGGAAATCGAGGGCACCGCCGCACAGAGCAGCGATGGCCCGCACATCGCGCAGGACCGTCTTGAGCGCGAGTATCAATACAACTTCTACAAGATCCTCCAGCGCCGTGGAGACAAGGTGCCAGCCCAGGCATCCCTGCTCAAAGTGCCGGAGGATGAGAAGGCTGCCTTGCTGGAAGGTATTTACCGCACCCGCCTCAAACAGCAGCCGCCTGCCGAGTGGGCAGATCTGAGCCGTGATGAGCGATCTGCCAAAATGAGTGCCGCACTGATCGACTTCTGGAGCAAGAGCGAAGTGCTGTTGCGCCAACTGGGTCAGGACCGCGCAAGCAGCATCAAGGACTTCCTGGTGGACAAAGGCCAATTGGCTGACGACCGCGTGTACTTCATCGATGCCACGCTGGGTGAGGCCGAAAGCGATGGCCGGGTGATCTCACCGCTGCACCTTGATAGCGAGTAAGCATCTGACGATGCCTGGAGCCCTGCTGGCCATCCAGACGATTCGGTTCGCCTGACTCTGCGCAGTGATGCAATCGCTGGCAAGCCAGCTCCCACACAAACGGTACCCCGCAAATAGAACAGCCCCCGACGCAAGCGCCGGGGGCTGTAATGGTCACATCCGTGTGACCGTCGCATGAACCTCTTTAAAAGCCAGCAGGCGTATTACTTGAATCACCTGCTTCGACTTTGTCCCCCGGTTCTACGAGCAAGAGGGGTTATTCCGCTTTCAGGCCATCAGCCGAGACAGCTTTGACGCCTTTGATCTTTTTGGCGATGGCAACAGCTGTGGTTTTTTGAGCTTCAGTTACTGGGACCATGGAAGATAGGGAAACAACACCTTTGTTCGTTTCAACCTTGATATCTGTGCCTGGAATGCCTTTTTCAGTAACAAGATCAGCTTTCACTTTGGTCGTGATCCAGGTGTCAGAAGTAGCTTCCTTGGCTTTGGTTACTTCGCCAGCAGCCACGACCATAGGTGCCTGGTTAGTCGCTTGAGCAGCAAATGCAGCGTTGGCCATGGTCAGGGTCAGAGCGGTGGCAGTTGCAGCAGCGATAGCGAACTTCTTCATACGAGTAACTCCTGTCTTCTTCAAAATCTGCGCCGTCATCTGGCAGCAGGGTTACCTATAGTGTTGCAGGGGTTGTGCCAACTTCCATTTTTAATAAAACCCTTACAAATCAATAAGTTATAAAAAAACAAAAAACAGCCTGTCGTGCAGAATGCATGACCGGCCGCCAACCTGCATGCAAGTTGCGGCTTTCCATTGATGGCCTGTCGCCCGCAGCACCGACTTTTCTCCAGGCACAAAAAAAGGACCCCGAAGGGTCCTTTTTGCAACGCAGGTATCGGAGGCTATTAAGCTTCCGAAGCCTTGGCTGCTGCTACGTCCTTGATGGACAGCTTGATACGGCCGCGGTTGTCCACGTCCAGTACCAATACTTCCACTTCCTGACCTTCTTTCAGAATGTCAGTCACTTTCTCAACGCGAGCGTCGCTCAGCATGGAGATGTGAACCAGGCCGTCTTTGCCCGGCAGGATGTTTACGAATGCGCCGAAATCGACGATACGCTCAACCTTGCCCACGTAGATCTTGCCGATCTCGGCTTCAGCAGTGATACCCAGAACGCGCTGACGCGCCGCTTCTGCTGCTTCTTTGGTTTCGCCGAAGATCTTGATCGAACCGTCGTCTTCGATATCGATCGAAGCTTTGGTTTCTTCACAGATTGCACGGATGGTCGCGCCGCCTTTACCGATAACATCACGGATTTTGTCGGTGTCGATCTTCATCGCAATCATGGTCGGAGCGTTGGCCGACAGTTCGTTGCGCGATACGGCAATGATCTGGTTCATCTGACCCAAGATGTTCAGGCGAGCGTCCAGGGCTTGGCCCAGAGCGATCTCCATGATTTCTTCGGTGATGCCTTTGATCTTGATGTCCATCTGCAGCGCGGTAACACCTTTGGCGGTACCGGCTACTTTGAAGTCCATGTCGCCCAGGTGATCTTCGTCACCCAGGATGTCGGTCAGAACTGCGAATTTCTCGCCTTCTTTAACCAGACCCATGGCGATACCGGCAACCGGTGCCTTCATCGGAACACCAGCGTCCATCAGTGCCAGGGAAGCACCGCAGACCGAAGCCATGGAGCTGGAACCGTTGGATTCGGTGATTTCCGATACAACACGGATGGTGTACGGGAACACGTCGGCAGCAGGCAGCATGGCCTGAACCGAACGGCGGGCCAGACGACCGTGACCGATTTCGCGACGACCAGCGCCACCCATGCGACCACACTCACCTACCGAGAACGGAGGGAAGTTGTAGTGCAGCATGAACGGGTCTTTTTTCTCGCCTTCCAGGGTGTCCAGCAGTTGCGCGTCGCGGGCAGTACCCAGAGTTGCAACAACCAGTGCCTGAGTCTCGCCACGGGTGAACAGAGCCGAACCGTGGGTCTTTGGCAGAACGCCAACTTCGATGTTCAGCGGGCGAACAGTCTTGGTGTCACGACCATCGATACGCGGCTTACCGTTAACGATGTTTTCGCGAACGGTGCGGTATTCGATTTCACCGAAAGCAGCTTTGACTTCGCTAGCCGAAGGCTGGCCTTCTTCACCGGACAGCTTGGCAACAACCTTGTCTTTCAGTTCGCCCAAACGAGCGTAACGGTCGGCCTTGATGGTGATGGTGTAAGCCTGGGAGATCGCGTCGCCGAACTCGGCACGGATAGCGCCCAGCAGTTCGGTAGCTTCTGGAGCCGGAGCCCAGTCCCACGTTGGTTTTGCTGCTTCGGCGGCCAGCTCTTTAACAGCCTGGATAACCACTTGGAATTCGTCGTGGGCGAACAGTACCGCGCCCAGCATCTGGTCTTCGGTCAGCTCTTTGGCTTCCGATTCAACCATCAACACAGCTTCCGATGTACCGGCAACAACCATGTCCAGGCTCGAAGCGGCCAGTTGCTCGTAAGTCGGGTTCAGCAGGTAGCCGGTGCTTTCGTGGTAAGCAACGCGGGCAGCGCCGATCGGACCATCAAAAGGGATACCGGAGATAGCCAGCGCAGCCGAAGTACCGATCATCGCAGCGACGTCCGGATCGGTTTTCTTGCTGGTGGACAGAACGGTGCAGACAACCTGCACTTCGTTCATGAAGCCTTCTGGGAACAGCGGACGGATCGGACGGTCGATCAGACGCGAAGTCAGGGTTTCTTTCTCGGAAGGGCGACCTTCACGCTTGAAGAAACCGCCCGGGATTTTACCCGCGGCGTAGGTTTTTTCCTGGTAGTGAACCGACAGAGGGAAGAATCCCTTGCCTGGATCAGCTTGCTTGGAGCCGACAACAGTCACCAACACGCTGACGTCGTCGTCAACGGTGACCAATACTGCGCCGGAGGCCTGACGGGCGATACGGCCAGTCTCGAGAGTAACGGTCGACTGACCGAACTGAAATTTTTTGATAACCGGGTTCACGGTGTCCTACCTTCTTTGTGGCTCTTGGGGAACGGGTTTCTTGCGAAAGTCATGTGCAACATCGGGTATTGACCCGACTCAAGATGCTTACGAAAACAGCCCTTACGGCAAGCTTTCGTAAGAATCCGGCTAGTCCAGATAAAACTTGAGGCTGGAAGCCTGCCGTCCGCCTGCGGGAAACCCGCAAACGCACGACAGACAACCAGCCTCTAGCAACATCGCTATTAGCGACGCAGACCCAGGCGAGCGATCAGCGTTTTGTAACGCTCAACGTTCTTGCCTTTGAGGTAGTCCAGCAGCTTGCGACGCTGGTTTACCATACGGATCAGACCACGACGGGAGTGGTGATCTTTTTTGTTTTCTTTGAAGTGACCTTGCAGCGTGTTGATGTTAAAGGTCAGCAGTGCAACCTGCACTTCTGGAGAACCTGTATCACCTGGAGCTTGCTGGTAGTCAGCTACGATTTCTGCTTTGTGTTCAACTGTAAGTGCCATTTGGCTTTCCTTTCATTAGGGATCCGCTTGCGAACAAGACAGATCCAATAGGCCGAGGACAAATCCTCGTATTTAAAAGAGAGGGGTAACCGTGCCTAATAACAGCCACCCTCTTTCCAGTCCGCGCCGGGAGTATTGCATCCCGATACGGCCTGAGTTCGGTCATTCCGACCGAATCAGTCGACGCGGCGCGATGCGCCCGTCTTCGCTCACTTCACCGATACCGATAAAGCGACCGTTGTGATCCTGTACCCGCACCATACCGAACTTCGGTGCATCCGGAGCGCGAACCGGTTGGCCGTTGAGCCAATAGAAAGCGCTGGCTTCCGAGAAGTGCAGCAATGGCCAGTCCAGCAAACCGCTGTCCGAAGGCATCAAAAAGCGGTCGACCGCTTCGTTGCCGCCTTCGGCATGCACGGCTTCCAACTCTTCCAGCGTGACCGTTTGGGCCAGGCAGAAAGGTCCGGCGTGCGTACGGCGCAATTCTGCAACGTATGCCCCGCACCCAAGTTGCTCACCGATATCTTCCACGAGGGTACGGATATAAGTGCCTTTGGTGCAGTCGACGGCCAAGCGCGCAGTGTCACCTTCGCTGGCCAGTAATTCGAGGCGGGTAATAGTAACAGAACGTGGTTCACGCTCCACCACTTCGCCTGCACGGGCCAGCTTGTAAAGCGGCTGTCCGTCGCGCTTAAGCGCAGAGTACATCGGCGGTATCTGACTGATTTTCCCACGAAAAGCGGGTAAAACAGCTTCGATATCGTCGCGACCAACGGTCACTGGGCGCGTCAGCAAAACATCGCCTTCCGCGTCTGCAGTGGTGGTGGTCTTGCCCAATTGCATCAGGGTTTCATAACCCTTGTCGGAATCGAGCAAGTATTGCGAAAACTTGGTGGCTTCGCCAAAGCACAGCGGCAATACACCGCTGGCCAATGGATCGAGGCTACCGGTGTGCCCTGCCTTCTCGGCATTGAGCAGCCAGCGGACTTTCTGCAGGGCCGCGTTGGAGGTGAACCCAAGCGGCTTGTCGAGCAGGATGATACCGCTGACGTTACGACGGATACGCTTGACCTGAGCCACCGGTTACTCCTTGGTGTCTTCGGGAGCAGTGGTTTCAGGGTGCTGATTATCCTCAGCCACTGCACGCTCGATCAAAGCGGACAGATGAGCGCCACGCACAACACTTTCGTCGTAATGAAAGTGCAGCTGTGGAACGCTGCGCAGTTTCATTTCTCGCGCCAGTTGCATGCGCAGGAAACCCGCTGCCGAGTTCAGTACCTTGATGGTCTGAGCGATATCTTCAGCGTTGTCCTGACCCATCACGGTGATGAAAATCTTGGCGTGACCGACGTCACGGCTGACATCAACAGCAGTAATGGTGACCAGACCCACACGCGGGTCTTTGACTTCACGACGGATCAGCTGTGCCAGCTCGCGCTGCATCTGATCGCCAATACGTTGGGTACGGCTATATTCTTTTGCCATGTCTTGTTACCTGTTACTCACCCATGGGAAACCCATGCGGTCTGAAAGCGGCAAACGCCCGGCCAGACAGAAGCCAGACCGGGCGTTGCGTTTAGAGTCCAGGCCGAGCGCTGCACATTTGCATGCGCGGGCTCGTCCTCACTCTTGAGGCTCGCGAGTTAGAGGCTGCGAGCAACCTGGACCTTCTCGAACACTTCGATCTTGTCACCGACTTTAACGTCGTTGTAGCTCTTGACGCCGATACCGCATTCCATGCCGGCACGCACTTCGGACATGTCATCTTTAAAGCGACGCAGGGATTCCAGCTCGCCTTCGTAGATAACGATGTCTTCACGCAGTACGCGGATTGGACGGTTACGGTGAACAACACCTTCAAGCACCATGCAACCTGCAACCGCGCCGAACTTAGGCGAACGGAACACGTCACGGACTTCAGCGATACCCAGGATGTTCTCCCGAACGTCGCTGCCAAGCATGCCGGTAAGGGCTTTCTTGACGTCTTCGATGATGTCGTAGATGACGTTGTAGTAACGCATGTCCAGGCCTTCCTGCTCGACAATCTTGCGAGCGCCAGCATCAGCACGCACGTTGAAGCCAAACAGTACAGCGTTGGAGGCCAGTGCCAGGTTAGCGTCGCTCTCGGTGATACCACCGACACCGCCGCCCACTACGCGCACTTGCACTTCGTCGTTACCCAGGCCGCCAAGAGCGCCCTGCAGAGCTTCCAACGAACCACGGACGTCGGATTTGAGGACGATGTTAAGCGTCTTCTTCTCTTCCTGACCCATGTTCTCGAAGATGTTTTCCAGCTTGCCTGCGTGAGCACGCGCCAGTTTCACTTCGCGGAACTTGCCTTGACGGAACAGGGCAACTTCACGCGCCTTCTTCTCGTCGGTCATTACGCTCATCTCGTCGCCAGCATCTGGCGTACCGTCCAGGCCGAGAATCTCGACAGGGATGGATGGACCGGCTTCCTTGATGGACTTGCCGTTCTCATCGAGCATGGCACGGATGCGGCCGTAGTTGGAGCCGACCAGAACCATGTCGCCTTGGCGCAGGGTACCGTCTTGAACCAGAACGGTTGCAACCGGGCCACGGCCTTTGTCCAGACGGGACTCAACCACTACGCCACGGCCAGGAGCCGATGGAGTTGCCTTGAGTTCCAGAACTTCAGCTTGCAGCAATACGGCTTCGAGCAGTTCGTCAACGCCAGTACCCATTTTCGCCGAGACCGAAACAAACGGAGTGTCACCACCCCATTCTTCCGACGTCACGCCGTGAACGGACAACTCGCTGCGGATGCGATCGAGATCAGCACCTGGCTTGTCGATTTTGTTCACTGCAACAACCAGAGGCACGCCAGCTGCTTTCGCATGCTGAACAGCTTCGATGGTCTGCGGCATTACGCCGTCGTCTGCAGCCACAACCAGAATCACGATGTCAGTCGCCTTGGCACCACGTGCACGCATTGCGGTAAACGCAGCGTGACCCGGGGTATCGAGGAAAGTGACCATGCCGCGTTCGGTTTCAACGTGGTACGCACCGATGTGCTGAGTAATACCACCGGCTTCGCCAGCAGCTACCTTGGCACGACGGATGTAGTCGAGCAGGGACGTTTTACCGTGGTCAACGTGGCCCATTACGGTCACAACCGGAGCACGGGAGAACGACTCGCCTTCGAACTTCAGGGACTCGGCCAAGGAATCTTCCAGGGCGTTGTCGCTGACCAGAGTCACTTTGTGGCCCAGTTCTTCAGCAACCAGTTGAGCAGTTTCCTGATCAAGTACCTGGTTGATGGTCGCTGGAGTACCCAGCTTGAACATGAACTTGATGACTTCAGCAGCCTTGACCGACATCTGTGCAGCCAAATCGCCGACAGTGATGGTCTCGCCAATCTGTACGTCACGAACTACAGGGCCGGTTGGGCTCTGGAAACCGTGAGCGTTACGCTTCTTCAGCTTGCCCTTGCCACGACCGCCGCGACGGAAGCTATCGCTTTCTTCGTCGGAAGTGCGTGGAGCAACACGTGGAGTCGGTGCTTTTTCTTTAACCGAGGCACGATGCGGAGCGTTTTTGCGATCGCCGTCACCACTACCGCGACGATTGTTATCGTCAGCGCGTGGCTTGTCCGGGCGACGCTGTTCGTCACGCTTGCGTGCATCAGCGGCTGGAGCAGGTGCTGCTGCCGGTGCGGCTTGCACAGGTGCAGGTGCCGCAACAGCCGGAGCTGGCGCAGTCGTAGATGCAGGCTGACGGCGCGCTTCTTCTTCGGCGCGACGCTTGGACTCTTCTTCAGCCTTTTGACGTGCGGCATTGTCTACTGCACGACGTTCATCCATCTCACGTTTGCGCTCGGCTTCGATTTCTTCCGGGCTACGCTGTACGAAGACTTTCTTCTTGCGTACTTCAACGCTAATGCTTTTGCTGCCAGCAACACGCAGGGTACTGGTGGTTTTACGCTGCAAAGTGATCTTGCGCGGTTCTTCCACTTTAGCCTTGTGGCTGCTTTTCAGGTGAGTCAGCAGAGCTTGCTTCTCACTGTCGGTCACATTCTGCTCGGCGGCGTTGTGCGGCAGACCTGCCTCACGCATCTGCTGCAACAGGCGCTCAACCGGTGTTTTGACCTCATCGGCCAGTTGTTTCACCGTGACTTGCGTCATGCATTTCTCTCCTCAGGCCGCGCCTAATTACTCGAACCAATGGGCTCGGGCGGCCATGATCAACTTGCCGGCACGATCATCGTCAATGCCGTCGATGTCGAGCAGGTCGTCAATAGACTGCTCGGCCAGGTCTTCGCGGGTAATTACGCCGCGCACCGCCAGTTCCATCGCCAAATCCTTGTCCATACCCTCAAGCGAGAGCAGGTCTTCGGCCGGATGGGCGTCTGCCAGCTTTTCCTCAGTAGCGATGGCTTTAGTCAACAGTCGATCCTTGGCCCGAGCGCGAAGCTCGTTGACGGTATCTTCGTCAAAGCCATCGATGTTGAGCATTTCCTCCACCGGTACGTAGGCAATCTCTTCCAGGCTAGTAAAGCCTTCATCTACCAGTACCTGCGCCAGGTCTTCATCAACTTCCAGCTCTTCGATGAAGTTGCGCAGGATATCGCCGGTTTCTGCTTGCTGCTTAGCCTGGATGTCCGATTCGGTCATCACGTTCAAGGTCCAGCCGGTCAACTGGCTGGCCAAACGCACGTTCTGACCGCCGCGACCAATCGCCTGGGCCAGATTGTCTGCGCCAACGGCGATGTCCATTGCATGGGCATCTTCGTCGACGATAATTGCCGCCACTTCTGCGGGCGACATTGCGTTGATCACGAACTGCGCCGGGTTGTCATCCCAAAGGACGATATCCACTCGCTCTCCGCCCAATTCGCCGGACACTGCCTGGACACGCGAACCGCGCATACCAATGCAGGCACCTTGCGGATCAATGCGTTTGTCTTTCGAGCGAACAGCTATTTTAGCGCGTGATCCAGGATCGCGGGAGGCCGCCATCACTTCGATCAGGCCTTCGGAGATTTCTGGCACTTCAATGCGGAACAGCTCGATCAGCATCTCTGGCGCGGTACGCGACAGGATCAGCTGAGGGCCGCGATTTTCGGTGCGAATCTCTTTCAGCAGCGCGCGAAGGCGTACGCCAACGCGGAAAGTCTCACGCGAAATGATGTCTTCACGGGCCAGCAACGCTTCAGCGTTATTGCCCAGATCAACGATCACATTGTCACGTGTCACTTTTTTAACGGTGCCAGAAATAATTTCGCCCAGACGCTCGCGATAGGCATCGACTACTTGAGCACGCTCAGCTTCGCGGACTTTTTGCACAATGACCTGTTTGGCCGTTTGTGCAGCGATCCGACCGAATTCGATAGAATCGATTTTCTCTTCGATAATATCGCCGGCTACAGCGCCTGGCTGTTTCGCCTGGGCCTGGTCAACCGCCAACTCGTATGCTGGATCATCCAGATCTTCGTCTTCGACCACAGTCCAGCGACGGAAAGTCTCATAGTTACCGGTGTGGCGATTGATTTCCACACGCAGTTCGACTTCGTCCTCAAAACGCTTTTTGGTCGCGGTGGCCAGAGCCAGCTCCAGCGCTTCAAAAATAACGTTTGCCGGTACGCCCTTTTCATTGGACACCGACTCAACAACCAGCAGTACTTCTTTGCTCATCGTACGCCTCGCCTTTCGCAAGCCATTGGATCCGCGGGATCCGCGTCTCAGTCAAAACTGGGAATAATGTTGGCCTTGTCGATCATATCGATCGGCAACAGGAATTCATGGTCTTCAACCTGCACCACAATGTCCTGCTCCTCTACGCCGCGCAGAAGGCCCTGAAAGTTGCGTCGCCCTTCGAAAGGCGAGCGCAGCTTGATCCTCACTTGCTCACCGGCAAATTTCGCAAACTGCTCAATGGTGAACAGTGGGCGTTCCATGCCAGGAGAAGAAACTTCAAGGGTGTATTCAACAGCGATAGGATCTTCGACATCCAGAACGCCGCTGATCTGACGACTGACTATTGCGCAGTCATCCACCAGTACGCCGCCTTCCTTGTCGATATAGACACGCAACATTGAATGGCGGCCTTGAGCCGAAAATTCAATACCCCAGCATTCATAGCCAAGGGCCACGATCACCGGGGCCAACAAGTCCTGCAACTGTTCTAGCTTGCTCGACACCTGAACCCCCTAGTGCATGTTTGTGCATGCTGTGCAAAATGAAAAAATGGGCGAAGCGCCCATCTCTGAAACGTCGTTGAATACCGACGCTATAAAGTGTCCAGTTAACAAAAAGCCCCTAAGAAGGGGCTCCGCTAAAACTGGTTGCGGGAGCCGGATTTGAACCGACGACCTTCGGGTTATGAGCCCGACGAGCTACCAGACTGCTCCATCCCGCGACAAAGCTGGAGCGGAAGTATACGGTTGATCCTTTTCAGGGTCAATCCAACCTTCCACATACAAGAAAGCCCGCTACTGCGGGCATTCTTGATAATTGGTACCGAGAAGGGGACTCGAACCCCTACACCCTATGGGCACAACCACCTCAAGGTTGCGTGTCTACCAATTCCACCACCTCGGCAATACAACGTTACATCATGAAACCCGTTTTACTTTTGCTCTTGAGCTGGAGGTACGTCAGTCGCAGGAGTTGCCGACTTTTGCTCTTGAAGCACCGGAACATCATCTGAAGCCGGCTTTTGCACTGGAACTTCCAACACCGCTGGATTTGGCAAACCTACTTGAGTCAGCTGTTCAGCTTTCTCTTTAGCAAAGTAACCTAACCCTAAGCTGGTTATGAAAAAACCTGCGGCAAGTATAGCAGTAAACTTACTAAGAAAGGTAGAGGAACCTTGGCTTCCGAACACAGTATTTGATGCACCTGCGCCAAAAGATGCTCCAGCATCCGCTCCCTTGCCCTGTTGCAGCAAAACCAGGGCAATCACACCCAATGCTGTCAGCAGATGAAACACAGTTACGACGTTATCCAGCATTTTCAGTTTCCTGCGGCACGAATGATCGCACCGAACTCATCTGCATTCAGGGAAGCCCCGCCAATGAGTCCCCCATCGATATCCGGCATGCTGAACAGTTCGACCGCATTGGCCGCCTTCACGCTGCCGCCGTATAGAAGCCGCACACCTTGTGCCACTTCAGAATTCTTTTGCGCCAGCTGTGCGCGAATGGCCGCATGCACATCTTGCGCTTGCTGTGGTGATGCGGTCAGCCCGGTGCCAATAGCCCAGACCGGCTCGTATGCAATCACAGCATTTACAAAAGCATCAATGCCAAACTCATCAATCACGGCATTCAGCTGACGCTCTACCACTTCAAGCGTTTGTCCCGCTTCGCGCTGCTCCAGGGTCTCCCCTATGCACAACACTGGCGTCAAACCAGAGGCTTGAGCCGCTGCAAACTTGCGATTGAGTGTCTCGTCCTGCTCACCCAGAATCAGGCGACGTTCGGAGTGACCCACAAGCACCAGCTTGCAACCTGCGTCTACCAACTGGCTCGATGAAATCTCGCCAGTCAGAGCGCCCTGCCCCGACTCTACTGCAGCATCCTGAGCACCGACCGAAATCGGTGCGCCCTGCAAGCCTTTGATCACACGATCAATAAACAGCTGAGGCGGGAATACGGCAACATCAACATCGTTTGGCAAGACCAGACCACGCAGACCGTCGATCAGCTCAGCGACGCTGGCGCGGGTACCGTGCATCTTCCAGTTACCAGCTACCATAGTGCGACGCATGCTTTACCTCGTCGGTCAAAGTGGGCGCAGATGTTACCCAACCAAATCCGCGCTGGCAAGCCGAATTCAGGCACAAACTTCACTTACCAGTTTTGCCAGCTCTTCGGCGTAGCCGCGAACCATGTTTTCGTCATCACCTTCGACCATTACACGCACCAAAGGCTCTGTTCCCGACTTGCGCAACAATACGCGACCACGACCATTCATGGCCTTCGTCACACGTGCACAGGCTTCCTTGACAGCCGGATGCTCGACGGGATTAACACCCCCCGCAAAACGCACGTTCAGCAGAATCTGCGGGCACTTGCGCAGCGCTTGGCGCGACTGGGCCAGGCTTTCATCACGACGACGCAAGGACAGCAGCACCTGGAGCGCCGCAATGATCGCATCGCCGGTCGTGGTGTGCTGGAAGCAAACGATGTGCCCGGAGTTCTCACCCCCAACCTGCCAATCGCGTTCTTGCAGGCCGGCGATGACGTAACGGTCACCCACATTGGCGCGCACAAACGGAATGCCAAGGTCAGCCAGTGCCAATTCAAGCCCGAGATTGCTCATCAGCGTACCGACAACACCGCCCTGCAACTTGCCGCGCTCGTGCAGATCACGCGCAATGATGAACAGCAGATCATCACCATCAACAATCGCGCCCGTGTGATCAACCATCAGAACCCGATCGCCGTCGCCATCGAAGGCAATCCCAAGATCAGCACCTTCGGCCACCACGGCAGCCTGCAACTGGCCCATATGGGTCGAGCCGCAGTTTTCGTTGATGTTCAAGCCATCAGGCTGAGCCGAGAGCACGATGACTTGCGCACCCAGCTCCTTGAAAACACTTGGCGCAACCTTGTAGGTAGCACCATGGGCGCAGTCGAGAACGATCTTGAGGCCGCTGAAGTTGGTGCTGCTCGGCACACTGCTTTTGCAAAACTCGATGTAGCGACCCGGGGCGTCGTTGATGCGAGATACCTTGCCAAGCTTGTCAGATTCGACAACCGTCATGGGAGCGTCCAGCAACTCCTCAATCATCAACTCGACGTCATCAGGTAGCTTGGTGCCGTCACCCGAGAAGAATTTGATGCCGTTATCGTCATGAGGATTGTGCGAAGCGCTGATCACAATGCCGGCTTCGGCGTGAAAGGTACGCGTCAGGTAGGCAATCGCCGGCGTAGGCATCGGCCCCAGCAGCATCACATCAGCACCGGCAGCCGACAAGCCTGCTTCCAGAGCCGATTCAAACATGTAACCCGAAATACGGGTGTCCTTGCCGACCAGGATCCGGCAAGCGCCTTTGCTGCGAAACGCCATACCGGCAGCCCAGCCCAGCTTGAGCATAAAGTCAGGGGTGATCGGATAAACGCCGACCCGACCACGAATCCCGTCGGTGCCAAAATACTTCTTTGTCATAACTGCTCCATCATTTTTAGTCGGCGGACTCTACCGCTGCGATCATCCGTACCACATCAACTGTTTCGGCAACATCGTGGACACGCAAAATACGCGCCCCCTTGGTCATCGCCAAAGCTGCAAGCGCCAGACTTCCATACAGGCGCTCGGCAACCGGCCGGTTCAGTGTTTGCCCGACCATGCTTTTGCGTGACACGCCCACCAGCAAAGGCCGCCCCAGTGCATGCAGAGCCTCCATGTGCTTGAACAGGCTCAAGTTGTGCTGCAATGTTTTTGCAAAGCCAAACCCCGGGTCCAGCACGATGCGCTCAGGGCCAATGCCGGCGGCTGCACACCGGGCCATGCTATCGACCAGGAACGCCGAAACCTCACCCACCAGGTCATCATAATGAGGATTATCCTGCATATCACCCGGCTCACCGAGCATATGCATCAGGCATACCGGCAAACCAGTGGCCGCAGCCGCCTGCAAGGCACCTTCACGGCGCAGCGAGCGCACATCATTGATGAGGCCCGCCCCGAGACGCGCAACTTCGGTCATGACAATTGGCGCCGATGTATCGACCGAAATAATGACATCCAGTTCCCGGCTTATACGCTCGACAACAGGAGCAACCCGATCGAGCTCTTCCTGTGACGAAACTACAGGCGCTCCGGGACGCGTTGACTCACCGCCAACATCAATCAGAGTTGCACCGGCCAGAACCATCGCCTGCGCATGACGCACAGCCGCATCCAGAGCAGCAAAGCGGCCGCCATCAGAAAAGGAGTCGGGGGTGACATTGAGAATACCCATAACATGCGTATGGGCCAAATCAAGAACCCGGTTGCCGCAAGGCAACCGGGTTGAGGACTGAACGAAAGTCATTTCAAGCCTTATTGATCAGCAGCAGGGCCGCCGATAGGTGTTTCCGGGCGCTCGGTTTTATCCAGCGTCGGAGCAGTCGGGGTACCCGAACTACCGTCTTCCCAGTCACGAGGCTCGCGCGGCGGGCGACCCGCCATGATGTCGTCGATCTGATCGGCATCGATCGTTTCGTACTTCATCAGCGCATCAGCCATGGCATCGAGCTTGTCGCGATGCTCAGTCAGGATCTGCTTGGCCGTGTTGTAGCACTGGTCAATGATGCTGCGCACTTCGGAGTCGATCAGCTTGGCTGTATCACCCGAAACGCTTGCAGACTGACCACCACCGCGACCCAGATAGGACTCTTCGTCTTCGGCATACATCAACGGGCCCAGCTTTTCGGACAAGCCCCACTTGGTCACCATGTTCCGGGCGATCTGGCTCGCACGCATGATGTCGTTGGACGCGCCGGTGGTAACACCGTCAAAGCCCAGAGTCATCTCTTCGGCGATACGGCCGCCATAGAGAGAACAGATCTGGCTGATCAGCGCTCGCTTGGACAGGCTGTAACGATCCTCTTCCGGCAGGAACATGGTTACGCCCAGGGCGCGGCCGCGAGGAATGATCGAGACTTTGTAAACCGGATCATGCTCTGGCACAACGCGACCAACAATGGCGTGACCTGCTTCGTGATAAGCCGTGTTGCGCTTTTCTTTGTCCGACATAACCATCGATTTGCGCTCGGCGCCCATCATGATCTTGTCTTTGGCCAGCTCGAACTCTTTCATTTCAACAACACGCTTACCGGTGCGCGCTGCGAACAGGGAAGCTTCGTTTACCAGGTTGGCCAGGTCAGCACCGGAGAAGCCCGGAGTACCACGTGCAATCACGCCTGGCTGGACATCATCGCCCATCGGCACTTTACGCATGTGAACCTTGAGGATCTGCTCGCGGCCACGAATGTCCGGCAAGCCAACCACTACCTGACGGTCAAAACGGCCTGGACGCAACAGCGCAGGGTCAAGTACGTCAGGACGGTTGGTGGCGGCAATCACAATGATGCCGTCATTCATCTCAAAGCCGTCCATCTCAACCAGCAACTGGTTAAGAGTTTGCTCGCGCTCATCATGACCACCGCCCATACCGTTACCACGGTGACGGCCGACAGCATCGATTTCATCGATGAAGATAATGCAAGGTGCGTGCTTCTTGGCTTGCTCAAACATGTCACGAACACGGCTTGCGCCGACGCCCACGAACATTTCAACAAAGTCGGAACCCGAAATAGTGAAAAACGGCACCTTGGCTTCGCCCGCGATTGCCTTGGCAATCAGGGTTTTACCGGTACCTGGCGGGCCAACCATCAGCACACCACGAGGAATACGACCACCCAGGCGCTGGAATTTTCCCGGATCACGCAGGAACTCAACCAGCTCGCCTACTTCTTCCTTGGCCTCATCACAACCTGCTACGTCAGCCAGAGTCGTTTTGACCTGATCTTCCGACAGCAGTCGCGCCTTGCTCTTGCCAAAGCTCATCGGGCCGCCTTTACCGCCGGCACCGCCCTGCATTTGGCGCATGAAGAACATGAAGACCGCGATGATCACCAGAATCGGGAAGCTCGCAACCAGCAGCTGAGTCCAGATGCTTTGTTGCTCTGGCAGTTTGCCTTCAACGGTTACATGGTTATCCACCAGATCACCGATCAAACCGTTGTCCTGAATGGCCGGACGGATGGTTTTGAAGGTATCGCCATCGCTGCGTTTGCCGGTAATCACGTAGCCATCCACGGCAACGCGCTCGACCTTGCCATCCTTAACTTGCTGGATGAAGTCGGAATAGTTGAGGGTTTGTGGCTCGTTTGGACTGGAGAAGTTGTTCATCACTGTCACGAGGACAGCGGCGATGATCAACCACAGGATCAGATTCTTTGCCATATCGTTCAATTAGCTACCCTCTGAAGCAAGCCCCGCTACTGAAGCGTGCTTCGCATGATATTCACCGGCATAACTTACTACATTGCCTACAACCCTTGCAGGCTCCGTCTGTAACCCTTTGTGAAACTTTGACTACACAATATTCGTTATGCCAGATCTGTAAAGCGATTCAAAAAAAACTATCGCCCTTGTCAAAGACGCTCATCACTGGCAGAACCATCGATACCGCGGAAGCCGCGCCCCAGCAAATACTGCTCGCGGGACCTGTCTCGAGACGACGACGGCTTGCGCATCTGCACCTTGTCGAACAGCTTGCGAATGTCTTTGTGGTACTGATCGAAGCCTTCTCCCTGGAAAACTTTAATCAGAAAATCACCACCAGGACGCAGGACGCGACCGGCAAGATCCAGTGCCAACTCACACAGGAACATCGCCCGAGGCATATCCACAGCTGCCAATCCACTCATATTGGGGGCCATATCAGAAATCACAAGGTCTACTTGCGTATTTCCGACCGCCTCGAGGATCTGTGCAAGCACCGCATCCTCGGTAAAGTCACCCTTGATGAAGGTCACATCAGGAATACTGTCCATGTCCAGGATGTCGGATGCGATCAATCGCCCCTGACCGCCGATCAGACGGCTGGTCACCTGCGACCAGCCACCCGGGGCAGCCCCGAGATCAATAACCGTCATGCCGGGACGAATCAGACGATCACGCTCTTGAATCTCCAGCAATTTGTAGCTGGCACGCGAGCGGTACCCGTCTTTTTGCGCCATTTTGACGTATGGATCGTTGAAATGCTCTTTCAGCCAGTTAAGGCTAGTCTTGGAACGGGCCACGGGCCACCTCAAAAATTTTAAACGGGTCGTGATTAACCGGGCGGTCTGTGACTCGCTCGGGTAAACTGGCCGCCGCTTTTTACAAGATCAGACACAGGGGTCAGATTATGCCGCTCACTCAAGAGCAGAAGAAACAGTACAAGTCCATTGGCCACCATCTGAAACCAGTTTTGACTGTGGCTGACAATGGTTTGACTGAAGGTGTTTTAGCCGAACTCGAACGCGCATTGGGCGATCACGAGTTGATTAAAATCAAAGTCAACATCCTGGATCGCGAATCCCGCCTGGAGGCCGTCGCACAAATGTGCAAGGCCGGCAAAGCGGAATTGGTACAGGTTATCGGTAAAATGGCGCTTCTGTACCGCAAGAACGTCAATGTAAACAAGCAACTGTCGAACATCCATCGCTTCAAGTGATGTCGACAAGGGTCAAGGGTGCGCCTGGCGCGCCCTGAAACTCTTCCAGGGTAAACCCGAGAGTCATGCAAGAACTGCCCGCGCAACGCATCAGGCAGCCAGAGACGCCCAACGCAATACTTCCCGCCCTGCCATTTACCTCTTCATCCAGCAACGCTGCCAACCGCCTTTAAGGCCAGCACCGGCAAAAATTCTGTGTGCAACAACCACAAGCTGCCAACCCGGAACACCCGGATCAGCCGCCAAAGAAGTGCGCCCGCACAAGGCGGGCGTCATTCCTAGATGTGACGTACTTCAATGATCTCGTATTCGATAACACCGCCAGGTGTTTTCACCGCTACTACGTCACCCTCTTCCTTGGCAATCAAGGCACGAGCAAGCGGCGAGCCGACGGAGATTTTTCCGAGCTTGAAGTCAGCTTCATCTTCACCAACGATCTGATAGACAACTCGTTCGTCAGTTTCAACGTTAGCGATTTCGACCGTCGTACCGAAAATCACCTTGCCGGTATGAGGAATAGCCGTCACATCAATCACTACTGCGTTCTGCAGGCGACCTTCGATATCACGGATACGAGCCTCAGACATACCTTGAAGCTCACGAGCCGCATGGTATTCCGCGTTTTCTTTCAGGTCGCCGAGCTCACGCGCCGTACCGATTTCCTTGCTCAGCTTTGGCCGAACAACTTTGGTCAGGTGTGCAAGCTCATCTTCCAGGGCTTTATGGCCCTGGACCGTCATTGGGTACTTGATCATGCCTTCAATCCTGCGTGTAGATCCTGCAAGCGACGCACGGTTTTTTCAGGACCGAACTTAAGCGCTTCACAGATCGCTTCGCCAGCAGCAATAGTCGTGGTGCAGTAGATCTTGTGCTGCAGCGCGTTGCGGCGAATGGAATAGGAGTCAGCAATCGACTGACGACCTTCGGTGGTGTTGATAATCAAGGTAACTTCGTCATTCTTGATCATGTCGACAACGTGCGGACGACCCTCGGTCACCTTGTTCACACGGCGCACTTTCAAGCCTGCAGCTTCGATGAACTTGGCAGTACCAGCAGTCGAAACGATTTCGAAGCCCAGGCTGATCAGGTCGCGAGCGACACCGGCCACCAAAGGCTTGTCGTCGTCACGAACGCTGATGAACGCAGTACCGCCAGTCGGCAGCACTTCGCTTGCACCCATCTGGGCCTTGGCAAAAGCTTCGCCGAAGGTATCGCCCACGCCCATCACTTCACCGGTGGACTTCATCTCAGGGCCGAGAATCGGGTCAACACCCGGGAATTTGGCGAACGGGAAGACCGCCTCTTTCACGCTGTAGAAGTTAGGAATGATTTCTTTGGTGAAGCCAATTTCCTTCAGGGTTTTACCAGCCATCACGCGTGCCGCGATCATGGCCAGGGAAACACCGATGCACTTGGACACGAAAGGAACGGTACGCGATGCGCGCGGGTTCACTTCGATCACGTAGATATCTTCGCCCTGCAGAGCCAATTGCACGTTCATCAGGCCGACAACGCCCAATTCCAGAGCCATTTTCTTGACCTGTTCGCGCATCTCGTCCTGGATGTGCAGCGGCAGCGAGTACGGCGGCAGCGAGCAAGCGGAGTCACCGGAGTGAACGCCCGCCTGTTCGATGTGCTGCATGATCGCGCCGATCACGACATCAGTACCGTCGCAGACAGCATCAACGTCCATCTCAATTGCGCAGTTCAGGAAGTGGTCCAGCAGCACAGGGCTGTCGTTGGACACTTTCACCGCATCGCGCAGGTAACGCTTGAGCTCTTCTTCTTCGTAAACGA
The DNA here is from genome assembly GCF_900106095.1 of Pseudomonas deceptionensis. Classification (NCBI taxonomy): domain Bacteria; kingdom Pseudomonadati; phylum Pseudomonadota; class Gammaproteobacteria; order Pseudomonadales; family Pseudomonadaceae; genus Pseudomonas; species Pseudomonas deceptionensis. Next base: position 135,612 of record NZ_FNUD01000002.1, read on the forward strand.
TTTCCATCGCACGACCGCCCAACACGTAGGAAGGACGAACTACCAGCGGGTAACCGATCTTGCCAGCAGCACGAATGGCTTCGTCTTCGCTGCGCACGGTGGCGTTAGGCGGCTGACGCAGGTTCAGACGCTCAACCATCTGCTGGAAGCGCTCGCGGTCTTCTGCACGGTCGATGGCGTCAGGGCTGGTGCCGATGATTGGCACGCCAGCTTCTTCCAGGGCACGAGCCAGTTTCAACGGGGTTTGGCCGCCGTACTGGACGATCACACCTTTTGGCTTCTCGACGCGCACGATTTCCAGCACGTCTTCCAGAGTTACGGATTCGAAGTACAGACGATCCGAGGTGTCGTAGTCGGTGGAAACGGTTTCCGGGTTGCAGTTGACCATGATGGTCTCGTAACCATCGGCACGCAGCGCCAGAGCGGCGTGAACGCAGCAATAGTCGAACTCGATACCTTGACCGATACGGTTCGGACCGCCACCCAGAATCATGATCTTGTCACGATCCGAAGGGTTGGCTTCGCACTCTTCCTCATAGGTGGAGTACATGTAAGCAGTGTCTGTAGCGAACTCGGCCGCGCAGGTGTCAACGCGCTTGTAGACCGGGAACACTTCCAGCTTGTGACGGTGGCGACGCAGATTTTTCTCGGTCACACCCAGCAATACAGCCAGACGCGCATCAGAGAAGCCCTTGCGCTTGAGGCGATACATGGCGTCGCGATCGATCGAGGACAGCGCCATGGTCTTGATTTTTTCTTCGTCCTTGATCAGATCTTCGATCTGTACCAGGAACCAAGGGTCAATCATGTTCATGCCAAAGATATCTTCAACGGTCATGCCTGCGCGGAAAGCGTCAGCCACGTACCAGATACGCTCAGCGCCCGGCACGGTCAGCTCGCGCTTGAGCACGGCCATGCTTTCCGGGTTGCTCAGGTCGAGCTTTGGATCAAGACCGCTTACGCCCACTTCCAGGCCGCGAAGGGCCTTTTGCAGTGATTCCTGGAAAGTCCGGCCAATGGCCATGACTTCACCTACCGATTTCATCTGAGTAGTCAAACGGGCATCGGCTTTCGGGAATTTTTCGAAAGCAAAGCGAGGCAGCTTGGTCACAACGTAGTCGATGGACGGCTCGAAGGACGCAGGCGTTGCGCCGCCGGTGATTTCGTTTTGCAGTTCGTCCAGGGTGTAACCGATCGCCAGCTTGGCGGCGATACGCGCAATCGGGAAGCCGGTGGCTTTCGATGCCAGCGCCGAGGAGCGCGATACACGCGGGTTCATCTCGATCACGACCATACGACCGGTGTCCGGGCAGATGCCGAACTGAACGTTGGAACCGCCGGTTTCAACGCCGATCTCACGCAGTACCGCCAACGAGGCGTTACGCATGATCTGGTATTCCTTGTCCGTCAGGGTCTGTGCCGGAGCAACGGTGATCGAGTCACCGGTGTGCACGCCCATCGGGTCGAAGTTTTCAATCGAGCAAACGATGATGCAGTTGTCCTTCTTATCGCGGACAACCTCCATCTCGTATTCTTTCCAGCCGATCAGGGATTCGTCGATCAGCAGCTCTTTGGTTGGCGACAGATCCAGACCGCGAGCGCAGATTTCTTCGAACTCTTCACGATTGTAAGCAATACCGCCACCGGTGCCGCCCATGGTGAAGGACGGGCGGATGATGCACGGGAAGCCCAGCTTTTCGAGAACCGCGTTGGCCTCTTCCATGCTGTGGGCAATACCGGAGCGCGGGCAGTCAAGGCCGATGGACTTCATCGCCTTGTCGAAGCGCGAACGGTCTTCAGCCTTGTCGATCGTGTCGGCATTGGCGCCGATCATTTCTACGCCGAACTTCTCCAGAACGCCTTCGCGCTCCAGATCCAGTGCGCAGTTCAGTGCAGTCTGGCCGCCCATGGTCGGCAACAGTGCGTCTGGACGCTCTTTTTCGATGATCTTGGCAACGGTCTGCCACTTGATCGGCTCGATGTAGGTCGCGTCGGCCATGTCCGGGTCGGTCATGATGGTGGCCGGGTTGGAGTTCACCAGGATGACGCGGTAACCCTCTTCGCGCAGGGCCTTGCAGGCCTGGGCGCCGGAGTAGTCGAATTCACACGCCTGGCCGATAACGATCGGGCCAGCGCCGAGAATCAGGATGCTTTTTATGTCTGTACGTTTTGGCATGGGTTTGTCACTCAAATCCGCAGGTCAGTCGGCAAGCTGTCAATCAGGCTCCTGAAGCACCCCGGGGGCCACCGCAATTCGGGGCCTCCACAGGGTGCTACAGCAGGAAGCTGATCAGCGGCGCTTGGCCATCTCATTGATGAAGCGATCGAACAGCGGTGCAACGTCGTTCGGGCCCGGGCTTGCTTCAGGGTGGCCCTGGAAGCTGAAAGCACTCTTGTCGGTCAGTTCGATGCCTTGCAGCGTGCCGTCGAACAGCGACTTGTGGATAGCACGCACGTTGGCTGGCAAGGTCGCTTCGTCTACCGCAAAACCATGGTTCTGGCTGGTGATCATCACAACGCCGGTGTCCAGATCCTGAACAGGGTGGTTGGCACCGTGATGACCATGACCCATTTTCACGGTCTTGGCGCCGGAGGCCAGAGCCAGCAGCTGGTGACCCAGGCAGATGCCGAATACCGGAATTTCGGTCTTCAGAACTTCCTGGATAGCGGTAATCGCGTAGTCGCAAGGCTCAGGATCACCCGGGCCGTTGGACAGGAACACGCCATCCGGGTTGAGTGCGAGTACATCGCTGGCCGGGGTTTGTGCCGGCACAACAGTAACGCGGCAGCCGCGCTCAACCAGCATGCGCAGGATGTTCCACTTCACGCCGTAGTCGTAAGCGACTACATGGTAAGGCAACTCGCTGGCTTCGATGGTTGGGTGACTGTCGGTGGCCAGGTTCCAGACACTGGAGCGCCACTCGTAAGCTTTTTCGGTGCTGACGACTTTCGCCAGATCCATACCCTTCAGGCCAGGGAAACCGCGTGCGGCTGCAATGGCTGCCTCATCGGAAATGTTGTCACCGGCCATGATGCAGCCGTTCTGTGCGCCTTTTTCACGCAGGATGCGAGTCAGGCGACGGGTGTCGATACCGGCGATAGCCACAACATTGTTGGCTTTCAGGTAATCAGACAGCGACATCTTGTTACGCCAGTTGCTGGCAACCAGTGGCAGATCACGGATTACCAGACCTGCGGACCAGACACGATCAGACTCGGCGTCTTCCGGGGTAGTACCGGTATTGCCAACATGCGGGTAAGTCAGGGTCACGATTTGCTGAGCGTAGGAAGGATCCGTCAGGATCTCCTGGTAGCCAGTCATTGCGGTGTTAAACACCACCTCACCAACGGTTTGACCGTCGGCCCCAATGGCTTCGCCGCGAAAAATGCTGCCATCAGCGAGGGCGAGTATGGCTTGCTTAGTCAAGAAGACCTCCCGTAAATAAAGCCTGAAAGGGCGATCGCAGGTTGTAAAAAAGCGGAGTGACGTATGGACACGTCACCCCGCTTCTTCATCGAATTATCTGCGCGCTTTTAGTGGACACACTAAAGCTGTAGCTTACAGAAAAAGGCTTTTTTGGTCTACCGCTAAAGAGTCTAAAAGACAGGGGAATGCGACAGAAAATCGCTTAGCGGTTAAAAATCGGGCTGATGGCGCACCAACAGCCCGATTTTACAGAGATTACTCAACGCAGGTCGAGCACATCCTGCATGTCATACAAGCCAGGCTGACGCCCGTCCAGCCAAAGTGCAGCACGAACAGCGCCCTTGGCAAAGGTCATACGACTGGATGCCTTGTGGGTAATTTCGAGCCGCTCTCCTTCAGTGGCGAACAGCACGGTGTGATCACCCACCACATCACCGCCGCGTACCGTGGCGAAACCAATGGTTTCACGCTCGCGAGCACCGGTATGGCCTTCACGACCATAGACCGCGACCTTTTGCAGATCACGACCCAGCGCATCGGCAATGACTTCACCCATGCGCATTGCGGTACCGGAGGGTGCGTCGACCTTATGCCGATGATGAGCTTCGATGATTTCGATATCCGCATCATCGCCCATCACCCGCGCAGCCATGTCGAGCAGCTTGAACGACAGGTTGACACCAACGCTGAAGTTGGAAGCAAAGACAATCGCAATGTCCTGACCCGCTTCGACCAGCAGCTGCTTTTGCGCCGCGCTCAAGCCCGTGGTGCCAATCACCATGGCCTTGCCCAGCTTGCGACACACCGCCAGATTGCTCAGCATCACTTCAGGCAAAGTGAAATCGATCAGCACGTCAAAATCAGCAGCGACATCGTGCAGGCTGGCCGACAACGGCACATCAATTCGCCCGATAGAAGCCAGCTCACCGGCATCAGCCCCCAGCAGCGAACTACCAGGACGAACGATAGCCGCCGTCAGCCCGCAGACGGGTGAGCGCTGCTGCACCGCATCGATCAATGTCTTGCCCATGCGCCCGGCAGCGCCCATCACAGCTATACGTCGCATGCACCGCTCCTTACAGGTCGCCAAAGAAGCGCTTCACGCCTTCGAACCAACCGGTTGCGTTAGGCGAGTGACTGCTGTCGCCTTCCAGTGTTGCGCGAAACTCTTCCATCAACTCACGCTGACGACGATTGAGTTTCACCGGCGTTTCAATCACCACACGGCACATCAAGTCGCCAGCGCCGCCGCCACGTACCGGGGCCACACCTTTGCCACGCAGACGGAACTGCTTGCCGGTCTGCGTGCCTTCCGGGATTTTCAGCTTGACCCGACCATCCAGCGTCGGCACTTCAATCTCGGCACCCAGCGCAGCATCAGCAAAGTTGATAGGCACTTCACAGAACAGATGCTTGCCGTCGCGCTGGAAAATCGCGTGTTCGCGCACTTCGATCACTACGTACAGGTCACCCGTTGGCCCACCCTGTACGCCCGCCTCGCCTTCGCCCGAAAGACGGATACGATCGCCGGTATCAACGCCCGCTGGCACTTTGACGGAAAGGGTTTTGTACTCTTCGACGCGACCTTCGCCACGGCAGCTGTCGCACGGATCAGAAATGACCTTGCCCTGCCCATGGCAACGCGGACAGGTTTGCTGCACAGCGAAGAAACCCTGCTGCATGCGCACCTGGCCAATACCACCGCACGTTGTACAGGTTACGGGCGAGGAGCCTTTCTTGGCACCCGAACCGTCACACGGCTTGCAATTGACCAGCGTCGGAACGCGGATATTGACCGTGGTACCGCGTACAGCCTCTTCCAGGTCCAGTTCCAGCGTATAGCGCAAATCGCTACCACGCTGAGCGCCGCCCCGGGAGCCGCCACGACCACCGCCAAAGAAATCGCTGAACACATCGCCGAAAATATCGGAGAAGTTCTGACCGCCAAAACCTGCACCGCCGCCACCCATTTGCGGATCAACACCGGCATGGCCGTATTGATCGTAGGCAGCACGCTTGCTGGAGTCCGACAGAACTTCGTAAGCTTCGTTAGCCTCTTTGAACAGCTCTTCCGAGGCCTTGTCATCCGGATTGCGGTCCGGGTGATGCTTCATCGCCAGCCGGCGATAAGCTTTTTTCAGCTCGATCTCAGTCGTAGTGCGTTCAACACCCAATATTTCGTAATAGTCGCGCTTTGCCATAATTCTTTGCACTCTCAAGGACGTTCGACAAAACCCTCCCGAGCCTCGCCAAACCCGCCAAGCCCGAAAAGGATCAGACCCGACTCACGTCTTTTCAACGATATTGGTTTCTGTTTAACAGCCAATGCATTGGCCGACAGGAGCGGTTACCTCTGGCCGGAAAACAAGAAAGATCCAGACCAAACCGCCAGCATTCGACCTTGTCGCATGCTGTAAAAATTCCTTTACTCCAGACACGCCAACGCGGGAGCTAGCTCCCGCGCGGCGACATCCTACCAGTCACCGCTAAAGCGCGGTCAACTGGCCGACAAACAAGCTGATTACTTGTTGTCTTTTACTTCTTCGAACTCAGCGTCGACAACGTCGTCCGCTTTTTCAGCCGAATCAGCTGGCTTGGCCGCTGCGTCTGCCGGGTTCGCCTGCTCAGCGTACATCTTCTGAGCAACTGGAGCGGACACCTTGGACAGCTCTTCAACCTTAGCTTCGATAGCAGCCTTGTCGTCGCCTTTAACAGCGGCTTCAAGTGCAACTACAGCAGCTTCGATTGCAGCTTTCTCTTCCTCGGTTACTTTGTCGCCAGCATCGACGATCATTTTGCGAGTCGAGTGAACCAGTGCGTCGCCCTGGTTACGTGCAGCTGCCAGTTCTTCGAACTTGCGGTCTTCTTCGGCGTTGATTTCAGCGTCACGTACCATCTGAGCAATTTCTTCCTCGGACAGACCCGAGTTAGCCTTGATCACGATGGACTGAGACTTGCCAGTCGCCTTGTCTTTTGCACTTACGTGCAGGATGCCGTTGGCATCGATGTCGAAGGTCACTTCGATCTGAGGCACGCCACGTGGAGCTGGTGGAATGTCAGCCAGGTCGAACTTGCCCAACGACTTGTTCTGAGCGGCTTGCTTGCGCTCGCCTTGCAGCACGTGAATGGTCACTGCGCCCTGGTTATCGTCAGCCGTCGAGAACACTTGCGATTTCTTGGTAGGAATCGTGGTGTTTTTCTCGATCAGGGCAGTCATTACGCCACCCATGGTTTCGATACCCAAAGTCAGCGGGCTCACGTCCAGCAACAGAACGTCTTTAACATCACCGGCCAATACCGCGCCCTGGATAGCAGCACCCATTGCAACAGCTTCGTCCGGGTTCACGTCTTTACGTGCTTCCTTGCCGAAGAACTCGGTTACCAGCTTCTGTACCAGCGGCATGCGAGTCTGACCACCGACCAGGATCACGTCGTTGATCGCGCCAACGTCGATACCGGCATCTTTCAGCGCGATACGGCATGGCTCGATGGTGCGTTGAACCAGGTCTTCAACCAGCGATTCCAGCTTGGCGCGGGAAATCTTCACGTTCAAGTGCTTAGGACCGGTTGCATCTGCAGTGATGTACGGCAGATTCACGTCAGTCGACTGGCTCGACGACAGTTCGATCTTGGCTTTTTCAGCAGCTTCTTTCAGACGCTGCATTGCCAGCGGGTCACCTTTGAGGTTCATGCCGCTTTCTTTCTTGAACTCGTCAACCAGGTAGTCGATCAGACGGATGTCAAAGTCTTCACCACCCAGGAACGTGTCGCCGTTGGTTGCCAGCACTTCAAACTGGTGCTCGCCATCCACTTCGGCAATTTCAATTACCGACACGTCGAAAGTACCGCCACCCAAGTCATAAACGATGACAGTGTGGTCGCCTTTCGCCTTGTCCATACCGTAAGCCAGAGCAGCTGCGGTTGGTTCGTTGATGATGCGCTTAACGTCCAGGCCCGCAATACGGCCGGCGTCTTTGGTCGCCTGACGCTGGCTGTCGTTGAAGTAGGCCGGAACGGTAATTACCGCTTCAGTCACTGGCTCGCCGAGGTAGTCTTCGGCGGTTTTCTTCATTTTCTTCAGAATTTCAGCCGAGATCTGTGGCGGAGCCATTTTCTGGCCGTTCACTTCAACCCAAGCGTCGCCGTTATCAGCCTTGGCGATCTTGTACGGAACCATCTGAATGTCTTTCTGCACAACTTCTTCGTCAAAACGACGACCGATCAGACGCTTCACCGCGTACAAGGTGTTATGCGGATTGGTCACTGCCTGACGCTTGGCCGACTGGCCAACAAGAATTTCGCCATCATTGGCGTACGCAACGATCGACGGCGTAGTACGCGCGCCTTCTGCGTTTTCGATAACTTTAGCTTTACCGTTTTCAAGAACCGAAACACACGAGTTGGTGGTCCCGAGGTCAATACCGATAATTCTGCCCATGTTTACTCTCCCTAAATTTGAATTTTGTTGCCGCAGCAGTAATGACCAACTGCGGCACTGCTTAACGCTTGACTTCTAAATGGGGGCCTTGCGGCCGATTTCAAGCCTGTTCGTCAATCGATGGCGAAACCGGCGCTGGCGCCTTGCTAACTACGACCATAGCCGGGCGCAGCAAGCGACCATTGAGCTGATAACCTTTTTGAAACACCTTGAGCACACTGTTCGGCTCGAGGTCAGCGCTCTCCTGCATTGCCATCGCTTGATGATGCTCGGCATTGAAGGGTTCGCCATGTGGATCGATCGCTTCCAGCTGATAACGCTTCAGGGTGTCCTGGAACATTTTCAGGGTCAGTTCAATCCCTTCACGCATTGGGCGAATGTTTTCATCGTCCGGGCTGGAAAGCTCAAGACCGCGCTCCAGGCTGTCGATCACAGGCAACAGGTCGCCAGCGAACTTTTCCAACGCAAACTTGTGCGCCTTCTCGACATCCTGTTCGGCACGACGGCGAACATTCTGCAGATCGGCAGCTACGCGCAGAGCCTGATCGTTAGCGGCTGCCAGCTGCTCTTCAAGCACCTGCACTCGGGCTGCCAGATCCTCACCTGCGATATCGGCGGCCTGATTAGCTTCCTGGTTCTGCGTATCCATAGTCTGTTCGTCTGCCATAGATTTCTCCTTTCAAACATCGTCCGCGAGCTCGACTCGCGCTTCTGCCAAGGTATATGGGGTCGCAATTCTCAGGTTCAAGAGCCAAAAAACCAGAAAAGGCATGTTTGAACCTCAACGCCCTTGCTGCAAAAAAACCAAAACGAGCTAAAAAACATAAAAAAACAAGCAAATCGAACTAAGCACAACCATTGTCAGCACGAAACAAAACACTGTATAAATAACCAGACATTACGTTTTGGAGCGGCTCCCATGCTGGTGCACCTGTCCGTACATAACTACGCCATCGTTGAACATCTCGATCTTGAACTCGATCGCGGGATGAGCGTAATCACTGGCGAAACCGGCGCCGGCAAATCGATCATGCTCGATGCGCTGGGCCTGACCCTCGGCGATCGTGCCGACAGCGGTGTAGTACGCCCCGGAGCCGACAAGGCTGACATCCTGGCCACCTTCGACCTGCAACACATTCCCGAAGCCCGTGCCTGGCTGGCCGAGCGCGACCTGGAAGGCGACGGCCCGTGCATCTTGCGCCGGGTCATCACCGCCGAAGGGCGCTCGCGCAGCTACATCAACGGCACACCCTGCCCTCAAGGTGACTTGAAAGCCCTAGGCGAGCTGCTGATTGATATCCACAGCCAGCACGAACACCAGTCACTGCTAAAGCCCGACACCCACCGCCGCCTGCTCGACGAATTTGCCGGCGCCACGGATCTGGCCCGTCAGGTTCAGCTCGCTGCACAACGCTGGCGCCAGACCCGACAAGAGCTCGAGCACCTGTCCAACTCCGGCGATGAGCAACGCGCACGCCATCAGTTGCTGAGCTACCAGCTCGAAGAGCTTGAAACCCTTTCCCTGGGTGAAAACGAACTGGAGGAGCTGGAGCAGGAACACAAAAACCTGACCAACGCCGAAACCCTGCTGACCATCTGCCGTCAGGTAGTCGAGCAGTGTAGCGAAAGCGACTCCGGCAACGTGCTCAATGCGCTGACAGCCAGCCTGAACCGCCTGTCGAGCATCAACAGCCATTCGGGTTCACTGGGTGAAGCAACCGACCTGCTGGCCAGCGCACAGATCCAGGTTGAAGAAGCCGTGGGCGAACTCAACCGCTTCATCGATCACTTTGATGCTGACCCGAGCCGCCTGCAGTACCTCGAAGAGCGACTCGACACCATCTATACACTGGCGCGCAAACACAGGGTGCAACCCACCGAAGTGGCGGCATTGCAGCAAAAACTGCTGGATGAACTCGAAACCCTTAACGCCAACGATGAAAACATCGAACGCCTGGCCAATGAGCTGACGTCCTATTCCCGCCACTATCATGAGTGCGCACGCGAACTCAGCAACCTGCGCAGCCTGGCCGCAACACGCCTGAGCAGTGCAGTAGAAGAAGAAATCCAGCGTCTTGGCATGCCCGGTGGCCGCTTCCTGATCGAGCTGCGCTCACAGAGCAGCAATGACCCTACGCCTCACGGCCTGGAGCAAGTCGAACTGCTCGTAAGCGCCAACCCCGGCCAGCCACTAAAGGCCCTGGCCAAGGTCGCCTCTGGCGGTGAACTGTCGCGTATCAGCCTGGCCATTCAGGTCATCACCGCACAAACCTCTCGCGTACCCACTCTGGTATTCGACGAAGTGGATGTGGGCATTGGCGGCCCGACTGCCGAAATCGTGGGGCAACTGCTGCGCCGCCTCGGCGAACGAGGCCAGGTGTTGACCGTCACCCACTTGCCGCAAGTGGCTGCGCAATGCCATCAACACCTCTTCGTGCACAAGGTCCGCGAGAGCGAAACCACGCGAACCGCCGTGTCAAAACTGAGCAAAAAAGAACGTGTAGAAGAGGTCGCCCGCATGCTCGGAGGCATCGATCTGACGAAAGAATCATTGGCTCACGCCAAAAAAATGGTCGTCACTGCAAAAAATCTGGCAGCTTAACGACGAACGGTCATTAAAAAGCCGATATCAGAAAGCACGAAGGCGGCCCTTGGGCCGCCTTCGATCGTTTCGCGAACCGTAATTCGCGCGACATGCTTATTTAACTTTCTTGCGCACGTACAGCACCAAGTTGTGATCCACCAACTCAACACCGTGCTTGGCTGCAATGGCGTGCTGCAGTTTTTCGATGTCTTCGTCGAAAAACTCGATCACTTCACCGCTGTCCACGTTGACCATATGGTCGTGGTGGCCACCATCGGCATCAGCCAATTCGAAGACCGCATGACCGCCATCAAAATTATGGCGAATCACCAGCCCCGCTGACTCGAACTGGGTCAGAACACGGTAAACCGTGGCCAGACCGACGTCTTCGCCTGCCTGCATAAGTGCCTTGTAAACATCCTCGGCGCTCATGTGACGCTGCTCGGCAGAGTCAAGCATCTGTAGAATTTTGACTCGTGGCAGAGTCACCTTAAGTCCGGCCTTACGTAGTTCGCTATTTTCAACCATGGTTAGCTTTCTCGCGGAAGCTGCTTCGCAGCTCCTCTTAATACGGGTATGATCGGCGTTTACGTTGTCCCAGCCAAGATAGTGGAAGTCGCCCACCGATGCAAAACACCAAGCTCTTGCTAACCAGTTTCACCTTTGTGGGACTGCTCGCACTCGCCGGTTGTTCATTCCCCGGGGTTTACAAAATCGACATCCAACAGGGCAATGTCGTCACACAGGACATGATAAACCAGTTACGCCCGGGAATGACCCGTCGGCAAGTGCGGTTTATTATGGGCAACGCCCTGTTGACTGACACTTTCCACCCGGATCGCTGGGATTATCTGTATAGCCTGCAGCCCGGTGGCGGTGAGCGCCAACAAGAACGCGTGAGCGTGTTCTTCAACCAAAACGACCAGCTCGTGAGCTTGTCGGGCGATTTCAAGCCTGGCGTAAGCCGCGACGAAGCCATTCTCGGCAAAACCGGTGGCACAGACGTGACCGCACCGGACGCTCAGGCTCCAGCCGAGAAGAAAGAAGCGCCAGCCAAACCTGGCTCGCTGCTTGATCAAATCCAGAAAGACGTAGACGGTGTTGAAACCGTACCGGTACCTACGCCAGAACCTCTGGATACAACCGAACAATAAGTGTTCGGCACAAAAAAGCCCGGCATGCCGGGCTTTTTGTTGTCTGCGATATAGCGATCAGGTCTGGCTCAGACGCTTGGCCTCGGCCGCTTTAGCCGCACGCTGACGGCGAATCTCTTTAGGGTCAGCCAACAACGGGCGATAAATTTCGATGCGATCACCCGCCTGCAGCACTCGGGTTTCAGGCTCTGCCACCTGCTTGCCAAAAATCCCCACAGGGCAACCGGCCAGATCAAGCTCGGGGAACTCACCACCAATACCCGATGCCAGCACCGCAGCCCGTACCGTCGTGCCCACTGGCACTGTCAGGTTCAACAGGCGCTGGCGCTCGACAGCAGCATAGACCACCTCGATTTCAATCATGGGCTCAGCCATACAGCTGTTTGGCTCGCTGGCAAAATGCATCCACCAGCGTATTGGCCGCCTGATTGAACAAAGGCCCCAGGGTTGCTTTGACAATGGCCCCGGCGTAATCGAAGGTCATGTCCAGACTGATCTTGCAGGCCTTTTCGCCCAGCGGCTTGAACACCCACACGCCATGTAGCTTGGTGAACGGGCCTTCTTCAAGGTTCATTTCAATGGACTGCCCCGGCACCAGCGTATTGCGGGTTACAAAGTGCTGGCTCAAGCCGCCCTTTGCTACCCCCAAACTGGCGCGCATCAGCACCTCGGTGCTTTCCAGAATTTCAGCAGACGAACACCACGGCAAAAATTGCGGGTAGCTCGCAACATCGTTAACCAGGTCATAAAGCGCCTGCGCCGGGTAAGGCAGCAAGGCCGAGCGTTGGATATGGGTAGTCATGTCAGCGTTACTTCCACAGCTGGGCGGCAAACACAATCAGAATGCCGAGTGGCGCCACATAGCGCATCAAAAAAAGAGTCAGGGCGAACATTACCGGGCTGCGCATCGACAACTCGTCGCGAACCGCACCGCGCCCCATGATCCAGCCTGCAAAGACCACAAAGCACAGTCCACCCAAAGGCAACATGATACGCGAGGTGAAGAAATCGACGACACCAAAGAAGTCCAGACCGCCGGCAGCGCCCCACTGATAGAAGTGAAAGCCTGAGCCTTCATTCACGAAAAACTTGGCCTGCTTCCAGATGTTGAACGAAAAAACCGTGCCCAGGCCGACAAACCAGCAGCTAAACGCCAGCCAGAACGTGACCCACAACCGTCGCATTTTGGTGCGTTCCACCAGATACGCCACCATCGGTTCAAGCAACGAAATGGCCGAACTCCAGGCCGCCACGGCCACCAGAATAAAGAACACCACGCCCATCAACTGACCGAATGCCACATTGCCAAAGGCAAATGGCAAGGTCACGAACATCAGGCCCGGCCCCTCACCAGGGTTCAACCCCGACGCAAAGACAATTGGAAACAATGCCAGCCCGGCCAGCAATGAGACAAAAGTGTCAATCAGCGCCACACCCACCACCGTCCCGGAGATCGATGCATTCTTGGGCATGTAGGCGCCATAGATCATGATCGAACCCACGCCGACACTCAGCGAAAAGAACGCATGCCCCATCGCCGCCAGCACGCCGTCGAGCACGCGGTCGGGGTTGAAGTCGAACATGAAATGCACGCCTTCCATAAAGTGCCCGGTGGTCATGCTGTAACCCAGCAGCACCAGCAACAGCACAAACAGAATCGGCATCATGATCCGCAAACTGCGCTCAAGCCCCGCCACTACCCCCCTAGCGATCACAAATGCGGACAACAACATAAACCCGGTGTGCCAAAACGTCAGGCGCCAAGGGTCCGAAATGACGCCACCAAAGTACGCACCGACCTCATCGGCCGTCGCTCCCTGAAAATCGCCCTTGCCCATATTGATGATGTAATCCAGCGACCAGCCGCCCACCACGCTATAGAAAGACAAAATCAGCAACGCCGTGATCATCCCGGCAAACGCCCCCCACGACCAACGTGCCGAATGCCCCGCCTCGACCGCCAACACCTTCAAGGCATTTGCCGGGCTGAGCCGTGCGCGCCGCCCGATAAGGGTTTCAGCCAGCATCACCGGCACACCGATCAACGCGATACACGCCAAAAACACCAACACAAAAGCGCCGCCACCATAGACGCCGACCATGTAGGGGAATTTCCAGATACTGCCCAAACCCACGGCAGAACCGGTCGCAGCGAGAATAAAGACCCAACGGCTTGCCCAACTGCCGTGGACAGAAACCTTGTCTGTCGACATCGTTACTACGCCCAACCACTAAAAAAAGAGGGCGCATTGTCCGGGAATCAACCTACGTGCTCAAGCACGCAGGTGCCCATAGCCGACACGCTCGCAACTGCCTATAATGCCGGCCCTATGGCTAAACAGAAGAAACACCCCACAGGGACCATCGCGCAGAATAAAAAAGCGCGACACGATTACTTCATCGAACATCGGTTCGAGGCTGGTCTGGTCCTGGCCGGCTGGGAAGTAAAAAGTCTGCGTGCAGGCAAGGCACAGCTGGTAGACAGCTACGTGCTACTCAAGGATGGAGAAGCATGGTTGCTCGGCAGCCATATCTCGCCCCTGACGACAGCCAGCACCCACGTTATCGCCGACCCGACGCGCAGCCGCAAACTGCTGCTAAACCAGCGCGAGCTGGAAAAGCTGTTTGCCGCCGTGCAGCAGAAGGGTTACGCCTGCGTCTGCCTCTCGCTTTACTGGAGCAAGCACTTGATCAAGTGCGAAATTGCCCTGGGTAAAGGCAAGAAGGAATACGACAAGCGCCATACCGAGCGCGAGCGTGATTCCGATCGCGAGCTGCAGCGCGCAGTGCGAAACAAAGGCAAGGAAGACTAGATCTTCTGCCCCCTGTAGCAACTGACGAGCTCTGCGAGACTGCGTCCGATTGCGAAGCGATCGTAAATGCTAAAAACGCGACCTGCCAGTAAGGTCGCGTTCACCGGCTTTACGACGACTTCGTCGCCGGACGCAGCCTACGGCAGCGGCTACAGGCTTGCATCTTCACAACCCATTGCGCCGCTCGGCCCGCGCCATGCGTTGTACTTCCTGGCGCACCTCTTCCAGCACTTCCTGTACATACACCAGATGCCGGCTCGCCACTTCCCGAGCGTCGTCCGCCCGACCTTCGATAATCGCCAGATACAACTCGCGATGCTGACCAATCAGCATGTCGCGCGTTTCGCTGCGCTGCTTGTACATGCCTCCGATATTGGTCACCACGTTGCGCTTGAGCAAATCGAATAACCCGCGGATCGTGTGCAGCAACACAGCGTTATGGCTCGCCTCAGCAATGGCCAGGTGGAAGTTCGCATCAGCCTCCCCCTCTTCTGCGCGACTGACCTCATCAACCCGCGCATAGCAATCCTGTAATCGCTCAAACGCCAGGCGCAACCGGTCACGGTCCATCTCGGTCGCCCGCGATGCCGCGTAAAAAGCGCACGAAGCCTCAAGCGTGTGTCGGAACTCAAGCAAGTCGCGCTGAGCCTCGGGGTTGCTTTCCAGCAGTTGCAGCAAGGGGTCACTGAAGGTCGAACCCAGTGATGTCGCCACATAATTGCCACCGCCCTGGCGGCTGACCAGCAAGCCCTTGGCCGACAACTTCTGGATCGCCTCGCGCAATGACGGGCGCGACACACCAAACTGCTCGGCCAGTGCACGCTCGGCCGGCAAGCGCTCGCCCGACTTCAACGTCCCCTCAAGGATCATGCCCTCAAGCTGCTCGACAATATCGTCCGACAAACGGCGCTGACGGATTTGATCAAACCCCATAACTGCTCTCCACCCTCCCGACCACACGCCGGGCCCTCTATTCTCGCCGATTGGCGCACTCCACACACCCATCAGAAGTACCGCCCATAACCCCATCAGATGCCCGGACGACGAACACCTCGACCAAAGATTTAGAGGCGGCAAATTGACACATGCCACATAAGGCTTTTAACCTAGCCAACAGCGATTGTAAATTGGTAATACCAATTACCCAAAAACAATCAGCAGCATCAACCAATAACAATTAGGGGCCACCCCATATGCAAACCTGGCAACAGCTCTACAATCCGCTCGGCAGCCTCGGCCTGTCCGCATTCGCGGCCGTTATCCCGATCGTATTTTTCTTCCTGGCCCTGGCCGTCTTCCGCCTCAAAGGGCACGTCGCCGGTGCCATCACCCTGGCCCTGTCGATTGTGGTGGCCATCTTTGCCTTCCAGATGCCTGTCGACATGGCCTTCGCAGCAGCGGGTTATGGCTTTGCCTATGGCCTGTGGCCGATTGCCTGGATCATCGTCGCCGCCGTATTCCTCTACAAATTGACCGTCAAAAGCGGCCAGTTCGAAATCATCCGCAGCTCGGTATTGTCGATCACTGACGACCAGCGCCTGCAGGTACTGCTAATCGGCTTCTGCTTTGGTGCATTCCTTGAAGGTGCAGCCGGTTTCGGTGCGCCGGTAGCGATTACTGCCGCACTGCTCGTAGGTCTGGGCTTTAACCCGCTGTACGCTGCAGGTCTGTGCCTGATCGCCAACACCGCGCCCGTCGCATTCGGCGCCCTCGGCATCCCGATCATCGTGGCTGGACAAGTCACCGGCATCGACTCATTCAAGATCGGCGCCATGGCCGGTCGCCAACTGCCGCTGCTGTCGCTGTTCGTGCCGTTCTGGCTGGTGTTCATGATGGACGGCCTGCGCGGTGTGCGTGAGACCTGGCCTGCAGCGCTGGTGGCAGGTTTGAGCTTCGCCATTACTCAGTACTTCACCTCGAACTACATTGGCCCGGAACTGCCGGACATCACCTCAGCCCTGGCCAGCCTGATCAGCCTGACCCTGTTCCTCAAAGTCTGGCAGCCAAAACGCACCGCAGGCGCACAGATCGCTGGCGTAAGCTCGGACGTTACCGTCACCGCCAGCGCCGGAGGTTTTGGCAAGCCGACCAACCTGATGGCGTCGCCCTACAGCCTGCTGCAGATTCTAAAAGCCTGGTCCCCGTTCCTGATCCTGACCGTACTGGTCACCATCTGGACCCTCAAACCGTTCAAGGCCCTGTTCTCACCGGGCGGTGCAATGTATGGCTGGGTATTCAACTTCGCGATCCCGCATCTCGATCAGTTGGTCATCAAAACCGCACCGATCGTGAACGCCCCCACGGCGATTGCTGCCGTGTTCAAACTTGATCCGATTTCAGCCACCGGGACCGCGATTTTCTTCTCTGCGCTGATCTCGATGCTGATCCTGAAAATCGACATCAAGACTGGTCTTACCACTTTAAAAGAGACCCTCTACGAACTGCGCTGGCCGATCCTGTCCATCGGCATGGTGCTGGCTTTCGCCTTCGTCACCAACTACTCGGGCATGTCATCCACCATGGCCCTGGTACTGGCCGGTACAGGCGCGGCGTTCCCGTTCTTCTCGCCGTTCCTCGGCTGGCTGGGCGTGTTCCTGACCGGTTCGGACACCTCGTCCAACGCCCTGTTCAGCTCGTTGCAAGCCACCACCGCCCACCAGATCGGCGTCAGCGACGTACTCATGGTCGCGGCCAACACCAGTGGCGGCGTAACCGGGAAAATGATTTCCCCGCAATCGATCGCCGTGGCCTGCGCAGCAACCGGTCTGGTGGGTAAAGAATCCGACCTGTTCCGCTTCACCCTGAAACACAGCCTGTTCTTTGCCACCATCGTCGGCCTGATCACACTGGCTCAGGCCTACTGGTTCACCGGCATGCTGGTGCATTAATAGCGCTATGGTTACTGCACGATAAAAGGCGCCGGCCTACACGCCGGCGCCAATCATTCAAAACCCGGTCTGCCCGGCGGCTGAGGAAGATTTCAGCCGCTCGCGTGGACACATAACCGGGACCACCCGGAGACGCCTGATGAGCGAGCTTTTTTACAATGCCGTGCCTAATGCGACCCGCGTCGCCCCACCCCTGCCAACCCCGCGCCAATACCCCACGCACAAACCGCGCAAGGTTTATCTGTTTGGCACCTGCGTGGTCGACCTGTTCTTCCCCGAAGCCGGGATGGACGCCATTCACCTGATCGAGCGCGAAGGCATCGCAGTTGACTACCCCCAGGGCCAAAGCTGCTGCGGGCAACCGGCCTACACCTCGGGCTACACCGATCAGGCACGTGCAGTCGCCCGCTCACAATTGGCCCTGTTCGCAGAAGACTACCCGGTGGTCGTGCCGTCCGGCTCCTGCGCCGGCATGCTGCGCGAACACTACGAAGACTTGTTCAAAGACGAGCCCGAAACCTTGAAGAAGGTTCATGCCCTGGCCGAACGCACCTTTGAGCTCACCGAATTCTTGCTGTTTGTGTGCAAGGTCCAATTCAAGGACCACGGCGCCCCCGTAAAAGTCGCCCTGCACACCTCCTGCTCCGCACGCCGCGAGATGAACACCCACCTGCACGGCCGCGAAATGCTGGCACAACTAAGCAATGTGGAACGCATCGACCACAGCCACGAAAGTGAATGCTGCGGTTTTGGTGGGACATTCAGCGTACGCATGCCCGATATTTCCGGCGCCATGGTCGCCGACAAAACCCGCTCCTTGATTGAAACCGGCGCACACCAGGTGCTTACCGCCGACTGCGGCTGCCTGATGAATATCAACGGCTCGCTGGAAAAACAGAAAGAAGCCCTGCGCGGCCAGCATCTGGCCAGTTTCCTGTGGCAGCGCACCGGAGGTGAGCAATGAACACCAGCACACTGATCCCCACCGTTACAGTGGAAGAAGATTTCCGCGAGCGCGCCCACGAAGCCCTGGCTGACCAGCAACTGCGGAACAACTTCCGTAGCGCCATGGATTCACTGATGACCAAACGCGCCGTGGCCTTCAGCGACGCCCATGAGCGCGAACACTTGCGCGCCCTGGGCAACGCCATCCGCGCCCGCGCGCTGTCCAAACTGCCCGACCTGCTGGAACGACTGGAAGCCAACCTGACCCGCAACGGCGTGCAGGTGCACTGGGCTGAAACCGTCGACCAGGCCAATGAAATCGTCATGTCGATTGCTCGCCGCCGCTCGGCCAGGCAAGTGATCAAAGGCAAGTCGATGGTCAGCGAAGAGATGGAGATGAACCACGTGCTCGGCGCCCAGGGCATTGAATGCCTTGAGTCCGACATGGGCGAGTACATCGTTCAGCTCGACAACGAAAAACCGTCCCACATCATCATGCCTGCCATTCATAAGAACGCCGGGCAAGTAGCCGACCTGTTCCACGAAAAGCTCGGCGTTGACTACACCAAAGACGTGGACCAACTGATCCAGATCGGTCGTCGCGTGCTGCGGCAAAAATTCTTCGAGGCCGATATCGGCGTGTCCGGTGTCAACTTCGCCGTTGCCGAAACCGGCACCCTGTTGCTGGTGGAAAACGAAGGCAACGGCCGTATGTCTACCACCGTGCCGCCCGTGCACATTGCCGTCACCGGCATTGAGAAAGTTGTCGAAAACCTGCGTGACGTTGTACCGCTGGTATCGCTGCTGACCCGTTCGGCCCTTGGCCAGCCGATCACCACCTACGTAAACATGATCTCTGGCCCACGCAAGCCCGGTGAACTGGACGGCCCTGAAGAAGTGCACCTGGTATTGCTCGACAACGGCCGCAGCCAGGCCTTTGCCGACAGCGAACTGCGCCAGACGCTGAACTGCATTCGCTGCGGTGCCTGCATGAACCACTGCCCGGTTTACACCCGCATTGGCGGCCATGCCTACGGCGAGGTCTACCCCGGTCCGATTGGCGCAATCATCACACCGCACATGGTCGGCCTGGCCAAAGTGCCGGACCACCCCAGCGCCTCGTCGCTGTGCGGGGCCTGTGGCGAAGTGTGCCCGGTAAAAATTCCGATCCCGGCCCTGCTGCGCCGCCTGCGTGAAGAGAACGTCAAAGCACCCGATACCTCGCCCCGCATCATGCGCGGCCAGGGCAGCAAGTACTCACGCAAGGAACGCCTGATCTGGAACATGTGGGCCAGGCTCAACAGCTCCCCTGCCCTGTACCGCGTATTCCTCAAGGCCGCCACCCGCCTGCGCGGGCTCACGCCGAGCAATGTCGGCCCGTGGACACAAAACCACAGCGCCCCCAAACCCGCTGCCCGTTCGCTGCACGATATGGCCCGCGAGCATTTGGCGAAAAAGTCGGGAGACCAGTGATGAGCGCTAAACAGAACATTCTCAACAAATTGCGTAACAGCCTGACGGGCACCACACCTGTGCCTGACAACTTCGACGAAGTGCTGGTGACGGAACCCTGGTCCTACACTCCAGAACAACGCATCCCGCAACTGCGCAAACTGATGGAAGCGGTACACACCGAGATCCACCTAAGCACCGAGCAGGACTGGCCCGCGCTGTTGGCGCAATTGGTCACCGACCGTCAATTGCCCAGCTTGCTGATCGCCCCGACCACAGCCCACGGGCAAAAAGTGACCGCGCATTGGGCGCAAAATCCTGCGCTGCCGACACTCAAAGCCTACGACCGACCGTTGGAAGAATGGAAAGCCGAACTGTTTAACGACACCCCGGCCAGCCTGACCACCACCTTGGGCGCGATTGCCGCCACCGGCAGCCTGATCATGTGGCCGACCCCCGAAGAGCCGCGACTGATGAGCCTGGTACCACCGGTGCATTTCGCCCTGCTCAAGGCCAGCGAAATTCGCGACAACTTCTATCAGGTACAGCGCGAAATGAACTGGGCCGCAGGTATGCCGACCAACGCTTTGCTGGTGTCGGGCCCATCGAAAACCGCCGACATCGAGCAAGTACTGGCCTACGGCGCCCACGGCCCGAAAGACCTGATCGTGCTGATTCTGGAGGATGCATGAGTCTGCCCGCCGCCTTTGTGCGCGATGCCGAACGGCTGATACCGCAAGACCGCCGTTTCAACGACCCGCTCTCCACCCTGGCTTTTGGCACTGACGCGAGCTTTTATCGGCTGATCCCCAAGCTGGTGATTCGCGTTGAGTCTGAGGACGAAGTGGTCGAACTGCTGCGTCTGGCCCGACGCGACCAGGTGCCCGTCACCTTCCGCGCCGCCGGCACCAGCTTGTCTGGCCAGGCCATCAGCGACTCCGTGCTGATCGTGCTCGGGGACAACTGGAACGCCAAGGAGATTCGCGGCCAGGGCACGCAAATCCGCCTGCAACCCGGCGTCATTGGCGCGCAAGCTAACGCGTGGCTGGCCCCGTTCGGGCGCAAAATCGGCCCCGACCCGGCCTCGATCAACGCCTGCAAAATTGGCGGCATCGTCGCCAACAACGCCAGCGGCATGTGCTGCGGTACCGCACAGAATACCTACCACACCCTGGCCGGACTGCGCGTTGTGCTGGCCGATGGCACCCGGGTCGACACCGAAGACGCGGCCAACATCGCCGCCTTTCGCCAAAGCCACGGGCCATTGCTCGAACAGCTGGCGACATTGGCCCGCGAGACCCGCGCCAATGCCGAACTGGCGGCAAAAATTCGCCACAAATACCGCCTGAAAAACACCACGGGCCTGTCACTCAACGCCCTGGTGGATTTCGACGACCCGCTGGATATCCTCAGCCACCTGCTGGTGGGCAGCGAAGGCACTCTGGGCTTTATCAGCGCCGTCACCTACGACACCGTGATCGACCACCCGAACAAAGCCTCGGCACTGATCGTATTCCCGGACGTTGAAACCTGCTGCAATGCCGTTACCGTGCTCAAAAGCCAGCCCGTTTCCGCTGTTGAACTGCTGGACCGCCGCAGCTTGCGCTCAGTGCAGGACAAGCCAGGCATGCCGGCTTTCGTACAACAACTGTCGGCCAATGCCTGCGCCCTGTTGATCGAATCTCGCGCCGCGTCCCAGACCTTGCTGCACGAGCAACTGACGCAAATCATGGCCTCGCTGTCGACCTTCCCGGTCGAGAAACAAGTCGATTTCACAGAGGACCCGAAAGAGAACGCCAAGCTGTGGGCCATCCGCAAGGACACCTTCCCGGCTGTGGGTGCGGTGCGCAAAACCGGCACCACGGTCATCATCGAAGACGTGACCTTCCCGGTCGAACAACTGGCCATCGGCGTCAACCGCCTGATCGAGCTGTTCGACAAGCACCACTACGACGAAGCGATCCTGTTCGGCCACGCCCTGGAGGGCAACCTGCACTTCGTCTTCACTCAGGGCTTCAACAACCCCGAAGAAGTGGCGCGCTACCAGGCCTTTATGGATGACGTAGCGCAACTGGTGGCCGTGGAATTCGGCGGCTCGCTCAAGGCCGAGCACGGCACCGGGCGCAACATGGCACCCTTTGTGGAGTTGGAATGGGGCAGCGACGCCTACCAGTTGATGTGGCAACTCAAGCGTTTGCTCGACCCGCAGGGCATTCTCAACCCCGACGTGGTGCTCAGCGAAGACCCGCATATCCACCTCAAGCACCTCAAACCGATGCCTGCCGCTGACGAGATTGTGGATAAGTGCATCGAGTGTGGTTTCTGCGAACCGGTGTGCCCGTCCAAGGGACTGACCCTCAGCCCCCGCCAGCGGATTGTGATCTGGCGCGATATTCAGGCTAAAAAACGCGCCGGCATCGACACCACTGAACTGGAAAAAGCCTACGCCTACCAAGGCATCGACACCTGCGCGGCGACCGGCTTATGTGCGCAGCGCTGCCCGGTAGGCATCAACACCGGCGACCTGGTAAAAAAACTGCGTGCCCGCAGCGCAAACAGCATTAAAACTGCCGACTGGCTGGGCAATCACTTTGCAACCACACTGCAAGGCGCCCGCTTCACGCTGCATGTGGCCAATGGTGCGCGCATGTTGCTGGGGGCGCCGCGCCTGACAAAAATCTCGTCTGCATTGACCAAGGCCAGCAAGGGCCGCGTGCCATTGTGGACCAACGCCATGCCGCAGCCGGAACGGGCGATCCGCTTCAGCCCGCCCGTCAAGGATGCCCGCCCCCGGGTCGTCTACCTTGCGGCCTGCGTGTCGCGGGTCATGGGCCCGGCGGCAAGCGACACAGAACAGATGTCGCTGCTGGACAAAACCCGCGGTCTGCTGGAAAAGGCCGGCTACCAAGTAGTATTCCCCGACAACATGGACAGCCTGTGCTGCGGCCAGCCGTTCGCCTCCAAAGGCTATGGTGAACAGGCCGAGCACAAGCGCCAGGAACTGATCGGTGCACTGTTGCATGCCAGCCGTGGCGGCCTTGACCCAATCTACTGCGACACCAGCCCGTGCACGTTGCGCCTGGTGCAAGACCTGGGCGAAACCCGCCTCGACCTGTACGACCCGGTGCGTTTCATTCGCACCCACCTTGTGGATAAGTTGAACTTCACCCCGCAAACCGCACCGATTGCGGTGCACGTGACCTGCAGCACCCAGCACCTGGGTGAAAGCCAGGCACTGATCGACATCGCACGCCTGTGCAGCTCCAAAGTGGTGATCCCGGAGGGCATTCACTGCTGCGGTTTTGCCGGCGACAAAGGCTTCACCACACCTGAGCTGAACGCCCACTCGCTGCGCACCCTGAAAGACGCGGTGCAGCATTGCAGCGAAGGAATTTCCACCAGCCGAACGTGCGAAATTGGCCTGAGCCAACATGGCGGGATTGATTACCACGGGCTGGTCTACCTGGTGGACCGGGTAACGGGCGCCAAAACCCTGTAACCCCAAATCCCCCGAAGGCTGCGATCTCTTGACCTTAAAAGATCGCAGCCTTCGGGGGTTCACAAACTCTGGCGCGAGCTAGCGACCTATCGAGATACGTCTTCAACGACGACCCAAAATCGTGCGACAGCCCTGTTTTCGAGCGTAAAAAAACTTAATAAATAATGGCCAATTACAGGCAGAAATTTTGAGCGTGGCTATAGTCAATTGGCTTAACGCCCCAACGTTTGGGGCATAAAACCGAGCCCGGAGCCACCGGGCCTATCATGAGCACAAGGAGTTTTCCCATGAAGCGTACCGCTCTTGCTGGTCTGTTTATTTCCGCTGTGATGTTGGCCTCTCCGGTATTTGCGGCGACAGACCTTTGCCAAATCAACCTGCAAAAAATCAAGGACGCCGTGGTCAGCTCTGGAGAAATGAGCTCCGACTTACAAGACAGCGTCGAGAGCCGGGTCGCAGAAGCCAAGGCCGAACAAGCCAAAGGCACAAAAGAAGGCATTGATAACTGCATTTCACTGACCACCCAGACGCTTCAGGATATTGCAGACAACAACAAAGGTGGTGAGTAACCCCTTTGGGTTGGCCTTCTGCGCCACAAAGGCGTACACTCCGCAAGCTTGCTGGTTACACAGCAAGCATCGGGGCCGTTTAGGATTCGACGCCGGTTGCGAAACTCTAGGTGCATGCCGAGTTGGTAACAGAACTCGTAAATCCACTGTTGCAACTACTTATAGTTGCCAATGACGAAACCTACGAGGGTCAAGCTCTCGCAGCGTAAGCTGCCTTAGCCATCCTCCTGGTACCTTCGGGTCCAGCAATCACTAGGGGATGCCTGTAAACCTGAAGTGATTGTCATATAGAACAGGATCGCCGTGCAGTACGTTGTGGACGAAGCGGCTAAAACTTACACAACTCGCCCAAAGCACCCTGCCCTTCGGGTCGCTGAGGGTTAACTTAATAGATACGGCTACGCATGTAGTACCGACAGCGGAGTACTGGCGGACGGGGGTTCAAATCCCCCCGGCTCCACCAAATCCACAAAAAAAGACGTCCACGGACGTCTTTTTTTGTGCCTGAAATTCAGCGACAGCCCGGCTTAAATCCTCAGCAAGTGCTGCCCCGGAGCATCCGTCTCAGGCAATCGGAATCAATGGATCCGCCGCCGCCCAAGCAGCTTCACGATTAGCCGCCGGAGGGTAGATCCACACCGTGTTGATCTGCGTCTTGAGCGTTTTTCCTTCCTGTCGCGTCAACTTGACCTGGCGGTCCCATCCCTCGGTGTAAACCGCACCCCAGCCTCCCAGATCCAGGCACGTGACGTACTTGGGCTGGCTGTACGCAATCGGTGCCACGCCCAGAATCTGGGCTGCAACGTTGTTGCCAGCGTGACGCCCCAAAACAATGGCGTGCTGACATGTCATCAGCGCATGGTTCCCAAGGTCATCGGTTGCAGCGTAGGCAACATCACCGGTGGCGAAGATGTCGTTCTGGCCTATGACTTTAAGGTGGGCATCCACATGCAGACGCCCAAGCGAATCGCGCTCACCCGGGATCTGCGCGGTCAACGCACAGGCCCGTACTCCAGTGGTCCAGACCACGGTTTTCGCGTCGATTCGCTGGCCATCGCCAAGGGTAACGCCCTGCTCATCAACAGCCACTACGGACGATTTCAAGCGCCATGTCACCCCCAGTTCATCGCTGGCTTCGGCGATTGACTGGCTGATTTCAGCCCCCATTGACGCCCCGACTTTTTCACCACGGTCCACGATGATCACTTCAACGTTCGCATCAGCACCCAAGATGGCCCGCAAGCGAGCTGGCATTTCGGTCGCTGTTTCAATGCCGGTGAAGCCGCCACCTGCCACCACTACCGTGTTGCGACCCTGACTTTGCGGAAGGTCTGCCAGTGACTTGAGGTGCTGCTCCAGCCGCACGGCGTGCTCAATCTGGTCCACATCAAAAGCGTATTGCGCCACACCTTGGGTGTCAGGCACCGCAAGCCGACTGCCTGTGGCCAAAACAAGCTTGTCGTAGCAGCACACTTGTCTTGTGCCTGAGGCATCGATGTAGCCGACTCTTTTTTGCTGAGCATCGATGGTGTCAACGGCCCCTTTGATGAACTTCACGCCTACCGCATCGAACAATTCGCCAATCGGTGCGACCAGGCGATGAGCATCAGGTTCGTAAAAGCGCGGGCGCACGCGCAACTCGGCCTGAGGGGCCAATACGGTCACTTCAACTTCGTTATGACCATGAAGGTCGAACAGTCGCGTCGCGCTCAAAGCCGTCCACATCCCACCGAAACCTGCGCCAACAATCAGAATCTGCTGTTTCATTTTTTACCCCCTGATGAGAAGCCCGAGCAAAGCGACCCCGGAAAGACGATCGCCACCGAGCCCCAATAACGGCGACTATATTAGTCGTAGTTATTGAGCGCAATCTTTTTCTACCTCCCTCACCCGCAAGTGCTTCAGACAAAAACAGGAGACAACGACCATTAAATACGACATTTGCGCACTGAAATCAGGCGTTTTATTGAACTTTAAAGGCGGCCCCTCCCCGTTACGCCCCCCAGGAGCGTTGCCCGCCTTACTGATCACTGCTAAAATATGCGACTAATTAAGTCGGAGATACTGATGTCTCTTTACAGCGCAGGCGTTGAGTACGGCATTCATTGCCTGCTTTTTTTGGTCGGTGATGGCGGCGAAAGCCGGGAAGCGAGCGTGCGCGATCTTGCAGAGTTGCAAGGGGTACCTCAGGACTACCTGGCGAAGATTTTCACCAAGCTGGCCAAGTCAAAACTGGTTGTAGCGACAGAAGGCGTGCGCGGCGGATTTAAGCTGGCAAGGCCTGCTGACGAAATCAGCATTCTTGATATCGTCAACGCTATCGACGGCCAGAAGCTCATTTTCGATTGTCGGGAAATTCGTGGCCGCTGCGCCCTGTTCGAGGGTTCGCCGCCTGCTTGGGCGCTGGACGGTCATTGCTCGGTTCACGCCGCGATGATGACGGCACAAAAACGCATGGAAGAGGCTCTGGCCCAACAAACTATCCTTGATCTCGCAAGAAAGGTCGGCCGAAAATCGCCCGCTGAATTCCCGGCGCAGGTAGGTAAATGGATCAACGATCGTCGAGAGAAGAAAAGCGGCGCGCAGACTTCCGACGACCAGACCATACCGGTAACTGAAATCTCGGACTAAGCCCTGGCCCTTTTACAAACCCCACGGCAAGCGCCGACAGGATCAACACCATCGAAACTCCCTCGCTGAAACCTACCCTGTGCCCCAGCATGAGCATCGAGCCTGCGATCCCGAACACCGGTATCAGCAATGAGAGCGGTGCCACCGTGGACACCGGGTACTCGCGCAGCAATAAATTCCAGCCCCAATAACAAAAGTGCGTTGCCGCGTAGACCTGAAACAACAGTGAGAACACCGCCACCCACTCAAACTGAGTGGCCAAAGCGGCAAAGGGCGCCGTCCCATGCGCCAGCCAGGTGAGTGCCAGCAACGGGATCGGTGGAAACACGCTCGCCCAGACCACGAAGGCGAACATTTCCCGGACTTTGGACTGCTTGATGATGACGTTACCGACGCTCCAGCTAAAGGCACTGACCAGCAACAAGCCATAACCCAGGGTCGTCCCATGGCCGGGGCTGGCAAGGATGATGCTGACCAGCCCCAACACGGCGAGCCCCATCCCCAGCATCTGCCTCAGGCTCAGGTGTTCGCGAAACAGCAATACCCCCCAACCCATGGTGAAAAAAGCACTGAACTGGATCAACAGCGCTGCAGTGCCGGGCGGTACGCCCCATTCGATGCCCAGGTTGATCAGCGCCCACATCGCCACACCGAAAATCAATCCATACGCCGCCAGCCACTTGATCGCGATCGGCGGGCGTTTGACAAAAAATACCCACGGTAACGCCGCCAGGGTAAATCGAAGAGCCGTCAGCAACAGCGGATCAATCGCCGCCAGGCCCAGTTTGGTAACGGGAAAGTTAAGCCCCCAGATCGCCGTCACCAGTACGGCCAGGGTCAGGTGTTTCTTTTGCATGGTGTTCGATTTCCGATAGGCAGGACTGGCGGCTGTATGCGCCAGCCAAGGCCTCACTATGAACAATTGCAGCAGCGGCCCGCTTGCACTATGAGGTCATAAATCATTAAATTCGGGCCATGCGCGAAACTGACATAGATACCTACGAAAACATCCCCCGTGACGCAGTGGTCACGGCCAATGACTATCGAGACGGGCAGCACTTTGCGCTGCACACCCATCGACGCGGGCAATTTGCCTATGCCGCCAGCGGTGTGATCACGGTATTCACCCGCCAGGGCAATTGGGTCGTTCCCCCGCAAAGGGCTATCTGGGTCCCGGCGGGGGTGGCTCACGAAATGAGCATGGCCGGGCCGGTGACGATGCTTAATACGTATATCCGTGACCCCGCCTGCACCCGGCTTGGCCTGCCCGCACACTGCCAGGTCTTCGGCATCTCGCCACTGCTTCACCAGTTACTGATCCAGGCCATGGATATCCCCGCACTCTATGACGAGACCCATCGGGAGGGTCTCGTGATGAGTTTGCTGCTTCACGAAATAGCCGATATGCCGCCCTTGTCACTCAATGCCCCACTGCCTGTTGAGCCCAGGCTGGCATATGCCTGCCGCAAGCTGCTGGAGCAGCCGTCACTGGATATCGGGATCGATGATATGGCCCTACAGGTTGGCATGAGCCGCCGCACCTTCACCCGGCTGTTTCGCCAGCAAACCGGAATCAGCTTTGTCGAATGGCGCCAGCAAGCATGCCTGCTGGCTGCAGTAGTGCGCCTGGGTAACGGCGAAGCCATTACGCGGGTAGCGACTGATCTGGGCTATAGCAGCCCGAGCGCCTTCACCAGTGTGTTTCGCAGAGTACTGGGCAAGGCACCCAGCCGGTATTTCCCCAAAAACACGCCCTGAAAAACAGCCACAAAAAAAGGCGCCCGAGGGCGCCCAAATTCACCTTAACCGAGGAAGCAAGGTGAGGCCGTTCTTCTGCAAAGGAGTGCAGCGGTGGTAAGGCGCTGCTCGAACGGGAAAATCTGTCGAACACGTGTTTCGGCGAGCAAGCAACCTTGCTCGCCGAAACGCTTTAAGCCATTGCTTCTGCCCTTTGCTTGCCAGGCTGCTTCCAGGACTCCGCCGCCGATTCATCGATGGCTTGCTGAATCGCCTTTTTGCGGTGCTCTTCAGCACGGCGGCTGAAGAACCACACCATGAAGGTCATCAGCGATACCGCCAACAGAATCAGGCTGGCCACGGCGTTGATTTCGGGTTTAACCCCCAGACGCACCGCCGAGAACACTTCCATCGGCAAGGTCGTGGAGCCTGGGCCGGACACGAAGCTGGCCAATACCAGATCGTCCAGCGACAAGGCAAAGGACATCATGCCCCCCGCGGCCAATGACGGCGCGATCATCGGGATGGTGATCAAAAAGAACACCTTCCACGGCTTGGCCCCCAGGTCCATGGCCGCCTCTTCGATCGACAGGTCCAGCTCACGCAGACGCGACGACACCACCACGGCCACATAGGCCGAGCAGAACGTGGTGTGGGCGATCCAGATGGTGACGATGCCACGCTCTTGCGGCCAGCCGATCATCTGCGCCATGGCCACGAACAGCAGCAACAGCGACAGACCGGTGATCACTTCCGGCATGACCAGCGGCGCAGTCACCAGGCCGCCAAACAGCGTGCGACCCTTGAAACGCGAAATCCGGGTCAGTACGAACGCCGCCAGGGTGCCCAGCGCGACGGCTGCAATCGCCGTGTAGCAGGCAATCTCCAGCGAGCGCATCACCGAGCCCATCAGCTGCGTGTTGTCCAGCAACCCTGCGTACCACTTCAGCGACCAGCCGCCCCACACCGTTACCAGCTTGGAGGCGTTGAACGAGTAGATCACCAGGATCAGCATCGGCAGGTAGATGAACAACAACCCCGCGACCAGCATAAAACTAGAAAAACGGATGCGATTCATATCTTGCCCTCCAGCTCTTTAGCCTGGCTGCGGTTGAACAGAATGATGGGCACGATCAGGATCGCCAGCATGACGACAGCCAGTGCAGACGCTACGGGCCAGTCACGGTTGTTGAAGAACTCTTGCCACAACACTTTACCGATCATCAGGGTTTCCGGGCCGCCCAGCAGTTCCGGAATCACGAACTCGCCCACCACCGGGATAAACACCAGCATGCAGCCGGCGATGATGCCGTTTTTGGACAGCGGAACAGTGATTTTCCAGAAGCTGTTGAACGTGCTCGAACCCAGGTCGGACGCGGCTTCCAGCAGGCTGGTGTCGTGTTTCACAAGGTTGGCGTACAGCGGCAGAATCATGAACGGCAGGTACGAATACACAATGCCGATATACACCGCGATGTTGGTGTTGAGGATCTGCAACGGTTCGCTAATCCAGCCCATCGACATCAAGAAGCCATTGAGCAGGCCGTTGTTGCTGAGGATGCCCATCCACGCGTAAACCCGGATCAGGATCGCGGTCCAGGTCGGCATCATGATCAGCAGCACCAGCACGGTCTGCATTTCTTTGCGCGCATTGGCGATGGCGTAAGCCATCGGATAACCGATCAGCAGGCACAACGCCGTGCTGAAAAAGGCCATCTTCAACGAACCCAGATAGGCGGCGATATACAACTCATCGTCGCCCAACATGGCGTAGTTGCCCAGGTTCAGCAGCAGCTGAATTTTTTGGTCAACGTAGCTGTAGATCTCGGTGTACGGCGGAATTGCGACGTCGGCTTCAGCAAAACTGATCTTCAGAACGATGAAGAACGGCAGCATGAAGAACAGAAACAGCCACAGGAATGGAATCCCGATGACCATATGGCGGCCACCGGGGGTTATTCGTTGCAGTCGGCGCTTGAGCTTTCGCATGTTCATGAGCGCAGTACCACGCCGCTGTCGTCTTCCCACCACACGTAGACCGCGTCGTCCCAAGTAGGGCGGGCGCCACGGCGTTCGGCGTTGGCCATGA
This sequence comes from Pseudomonas deceptionensis, assembly GCF_900106095.1. Classification (NCBI taxonomy): domain Bacteria; kingdom Pseudomonadati; phylum Pseudomonadota; class Gammaproteobacteria; order Pseudomonadales; family Pseudomonadaceae; genus Pseudomonas; species Pseudomonas deceptionensis. Next base: position 165,838 of record NZ_FNUD01000002.1, read on the forward strand.
ACGACTGGACGATCTTGCCCCCGGGCAGCTCCACGTAAAACACCGAGTGCCCACCCAGGTAGGCGATGTCATGAACCTTGCCGTGGGACCAGTTGTAGGCAGACTCGGGCTTGAGGCTGCTGACCAGCATTTTTTCCGGGCGGATGGCGTACGTAATCGATTTGTCCTCCAGCGACGTCGTCACGCCGTGGCCCACGTAGATCTTTTGATCCAGTTCCGGGCTGTGGATGATCGCGTAGCCCTCCTCGTCATCAATGACCGAACCGTCAAAGGAGTTCACGTTGCCGATGAACTCGCACACCATCCGGCTGACAGGCGCTTCATAGATGTCTACCGGGCTACCGATTTGGGCAATCCAGCCCAAGTGCATAATGGCAATACGCTCAGCCATGGTCATGGCTTCTTCCTGGTCATGGGTCACCATCACACAGGTCACGCCCACCCGTTCGATGATTTCCACCAGCTCCAGCTGCATCTGCGAGCGCAGTTTTTTGTCCAGCGCGCCCATCGGCTCATCGAGCAGCAGCAGCTTTGGACGCTTGGCCAGCGAGCGGGCCAGGGCCACGCGCTGACGCTGACCACCGGACAATTGATGCGGCTTGCGTTTGGCGTACTGGGTCATGTGCACCAGTCGCAGCATTTCCTCAACGCGGGCCTCAATATCACTGGCGGACAAACGGTCCTGCTTCAAGCCAAAGGCGATGTTCTGTGCCACCGTCATGTGCGGGAAAAGCGCGTATGACTGAAACATCATATTGATCGGCCGCTCGTAGGGCGGCATGTCAGTGATGTCTACACCGTCGAGGAAAATACGGCCCTCTGTTGGGCGCTCGAAGCCTGCCAGCATGCGCAGGAGGGTCGATTTTCCGGAGCCGGAACCTCCGAGCAGGGCGAAGATTTCGCCTTGATTGATCTCCAGGGATACATCGTCAACAGCGATGGTTTCGTCGAATTTCTTGGTGACCCGATCGACTTTTACCAACACTTTTTTCGGTGCCTGGTGACCTTCAAGAGCCTTCCTATAGGTACTGGAGGCGTTTGCCATATGAAACTCCCAACAGGTTTCAGTCGCCAGGCCAACGCGGCCCGACTTAGTAGTGGATAACCCGCAGCGAACGGGCTCATTCGGCGCCGACCTTCCGGCAGCCTGGTTGTACTTGTTGTTATCGCGGTGTGTTGTGGTGAGGGACTGACACGCAAAGACGCGCCCACCTGCTTACGCAGACAGCCAAATCAATACGCGAAAATAAAAATCGTCAGTCAGCGCGAATCACGAAGAGATGCCCGTTGCCGGCATGCATCGCCAAACGCCTGAAAAATACTCAAGTAGACAGGGTTGTCTTGAACCTGCCATTCCGGGTGCCACTGCACACCCACGGCAAACGCCTTGCTGAACTCAACGGAAACCGCCTCGATCAGGCCATCCGGAGCAACGGCTTCGGCACGCAGGCCAGGGGCCAGCCGATCAATGCCCTGGCTGTGAATCGAATTGACCTGGAACGCGGGAGGCAAATCCAGCGCCTGAAACACGCCGCCCGGCTGCACCTCAACGCCATGCGCCGGCGCGTACTGCACGGCCAGGTCTGGATGATCTGCTTCGCGGTGATCGAGAAAGCCCGGGAGCTCGTGAACTTTCTGATGCAGGCTGCCACCGAATGCCACGTTCATTTCCTGAAAACCCCGGCAGATGCCGAGCACCGGAACGCCCGCAGCAATGGCTGCACGCAATAGAGGAAGGGTCGTGGCGTCGCGCGCCGGATCGTGATCCGTGCCGGGAGTGCTGGCAGCACCTTGATAGTGGAACGGTTCCACATTCGAAGGCGAACCCGTCAGCAACACACCATCCAGATGAGCGAGCAGCTCATCTATTTCTGTCAGGTGTGCCAGGGAAGGAATGATCACCGGCAACCCCAGCGAGGCGATGCTGACAGCACGCAAGTACTTGTCGCCGCTGACGTGGTAAGGGTGCAGGCCAATCTGTTTGACACACGCAGTAACGCCGATCAATGGCTTGAGTGCCATTTTTATCACCTCGAAGTTTCACACTTGAACGAGCTTTTTCGGAGCTTAGCTTTGTTGATTTTAATTAACAACTCCAATGTAAAAAATATAAAACACGCCAGAGCAAATCATCACCCACCTCGCGCTCTAAACGGCCTATCCGATACCGAAAAGCCCTCACAAGGCCTAAAAAATAACATTTTAAAGCCAGGTGTTCGCTATTGACTTCACTATACCTTTCGGATTGACTGAGTTCGTGAAAGGGCAGTGAACATAATAATTAACATAATAGGTGCATCATGTCGGTTCCCCTGCGCGCAGTTCAGCTCAATGAAGCGAACGCATTCCTTAAGAAATATCCTGAGGTTTTGTACGTCGACCTTCTCATTGCGGATATGAACGGCGTGGTGCGCGGCAAGCGCATCGAGCGCACCAGTCTCCACAAGGTTTACGAGAAAGGCATCAACCTGCCGGCCTCTTTGTTTGCGCTTGATATCAATGGCTCTACGGTGGAGAGCACCGGCCTGGGTCTGGATATCGGTGACTCGGACCGTATCTGCTACCCCATCCCCGACACCCTGTGCATCGAGCCTTGGCAGAAGCGCCCGACCGCACAATTGTTAATGACCATGCACGAACTCGAAGGCCAGCCTTTCTTCGCTGACCCGCGTGAGGTGCTGCGTCAGGTCGTTTCCAAATTCGATGACATGGGCCTGACGATTTGTGCAGCCTTTGAACTCGAGTTCTACCTGATCGACCAGGACAACGTGAACGGCCGCCCGCAATCGCCACGGTCGCCGGTATCAGGCAAACGTCCGATGTCGACCCAGGTGTATCTGATCGATGACCTCGACGAATATGTCGACTGCCTGCAAGACATCCTCGAAGGTGCCAAAGAGCAAGGCATCCCGGCTGACGCGATCGTCAAGGAAAGCGCCCCGGCGCAGTTCGAAGTCAACCTGCATCACGTTGCCGACCCCATCAAGGCCTGCGATTACGCAGTACTGCTCAAGCGTCTGGTGAAGAACATCGCCTACGACCACGAGATGGACACCACGTTCATGGCCAAGCCGTATCCGGGCCAGGCGGGCAACGGTCTGCACGTACACATCTCGATTCTCGACAAGGAAGGCAACAACATTTTTGCCAGCGAGGATCCCGAGCAGAACGCCGCGTTGCGTCACGCGATCGGCGGTGTGCTCGAGACCCTGCCAGCACAGATGGCCTTCCTTTGTCCGAACGTGAACTCATACCGTCGTTTCGGCGCACAGTTCTATGTACCTAACTCGCCGAGCTGGGGTATCGACAACCGTACCGTGGCGGTCCGTGTGCCGACCGGTTCTGCCGACTCCGTGCGCATCGAACACCGCGTCGCCGGCGCCGATGCCAACCCGTATCTGTTGATGGCTTCTGTGCTGGCTGGCATTCACCATGGCCTGACCAACGAAATCGAGCCGGGCCCTCCGGTGGAAGGCAACAGCTACGAGCAAAACGAACAGAGCCTGCCGAACAACCTGCGCGATGCATTGCGCGAACTGGACGACAGCGAAGTCATGGCCAAGTACATCGACCCGCTGTACATCGACGTATTCGTCGCCTGCAAGGAGAGTGAACTCGCCGAGTTCGAGAACTCCATCTCGGACCTTGAGTACAACTGGTACTTGCACACCGTTTGACGGGCCCAGTGGTGTACGCCTCTCCACGTACACCGCCTCCCCCTGTGGGCGCCGTGGGCACACCCACTATTGATCTCGCCTGACACTGCGCTTTCGCGGGCAACCCCGCGCCCACAGCGCCTGTGTTTTTCGAATCGTTAATGGGTCGACTTCAAGTCCCGCGCCCCCATTTCCCTCTGCATCGAGTCACTCCAATGGCAAACACTCGCAGTGACTGGGAGCAACGCTTTCAGTCTTTGACACTAGAAGGTCGGGCATTCATTGATGGTCAATACCGCTCGGCACTCAGCGGTGAAACCTTCGAATGCATGAGCCCGGTGGACGGTCGCTTTCTGGCGAACGTCGCCAGCACCGATGAAGCCGACGCCAATGCGACGGTGATCGTTGCACGCAAGGCCTTCGAATCCGGCATCTGGGCCAGGCTCGCTCCGGCTGAGCGCAAACGCATCCTGATTCGTTTTTCCGATTTGATTCTGGCAAACCAGGAAGAACTGGCGCTGCTGGAAACCCTGGACATGGGCAAGCCCATCAGCGACTCCATGACCATCGATATCCCGGCGACCGCCAATGCGATTCGCTGGAGCGCCGAGGCCATCGACAAGATCTACGACGAAGTCGCGCCCACGCCACACGATCAACTGGGCCTCATAACCCGTGAGCCTGCAGGTGTAGTCGCGGCCATCGTGCCGTGGAATTTCCCGCTGATCATGGCCAGCTGGAAGTTCGCCCCGGCCTTGGCGGCAGGCAACTCGTTCATCCTCAAGCCTTCTGAAAAATCGCCACTCACGGCGATCCGCATCGCGCAGCTGGCACTGGACGCCGGTATCCCTAAAGGCGTGTTCAACGTCCTGCCGGGCTTGGGGCACACCGTCGGCAAAGCGCTTGCGTTGCATATGGACGTCGACGTTCTGGCCTTCACGGGCTCGACGGCAATTGCCAAGCAACTCCTGATCTACGCGGGCCAAAGCAACATGAAGCGGGTGTGGCTTGAGGCGGGCGGCAAGAGCCCTAACGTGGTGTTTGCCGATGCGCCGGACTTGCGCGCAGCCGCGCAAGCAGCCGCCAGCGCCATTGCGTTTAACCAGGGTGAAGTCTGCACCGCCGGCTCGCGCCTGCTGGTGGAGCGCTCGATCCGCGAGCAATTCATTCCCTTGCTGGTGCAGGCATTGCAAGCCTGGAAACCGGGGCATGCCCTGGACCCGGCGACCACCGTGGGCGCCGTCGTCGATCAGCGCCAAATGGAATCGGTGCTGCGCTACATCCAGATCGGCAAGGACCAGGGCGCACACCTGATCACCGGCGGCAATCGCACCCTCGAAGACACCGGAGGCCTGTATGTGGAACCGGCCATTTTTGACGGTGTGACCAATGCCATGACCATCGCTCGGGAAGAGATCTTTGGTTCGGTGCTGTCGCTGATCACCTTCGACACCGAGCAGGAAGCACTGGCGATAGCCAATGACTGCATCTACGGCCTGGCCGCAGGCGTGTGGACCAGCAACCTGAGCAAGGCCCACACCTTTGCTCGCGGCTTGCGCGCCGGCAGCGTATGGGTCAACCAGTACGACGGCGGCGACATGACGGCGCCGTTTGGCGGGTTCAAACAGTCGGGTAATGGTCGGGACAAATCGCTGCATGCGTTCGACAAATACACCGAGCTCAAGGCCACCTGGATCAAGCTCTGACACCTTTACGGCGGCTGTCGCCGGCACGTGTCGACAGCCATCGGAGAAACTTATGAATCAACGTTCTGTTAAACAAAATCATGTAAACAGCTACTACGCCGCGACCCGCAACCACACGGGCGACTTCCCGACGCTTGAAGAGCTGGTGGAATGCGATGTCTGCGTGATCGGTGCGGGCTATACCGGCCTGTCCTCAGCCCTGTTCCTCGCCGAGGCGGGCTACAGCGTCACCGTGCTCGAAGCCGCCAAAGTCGGCTTCGGGGCCAGCGGTCGCAACGGCGGTCAACTGGTCAACTCCTACAGCCGCGACGTAGACGTCATCGAAGCGCGCTACGGCGACAAGACTGCCGAAGTGCTTGGCAGCATGATTTTTGAAGGCGCCGACATCATCCGTCAGCGCATCCAGCACTACGATATCCAGTGCGATTACCGTCCCGGCGGGATCTTTGCTGCGCTGAACAAAAAGCAGCTCAAAGGCCTGACCGAGCAAAAAAACAGCTGGGAACGCTACGGCAACAAAAACCTGACCATGCTCGATGCACAAGACATCAAGCGTGAAGTCGGTTGCGACAACTACGTGGGTGGCCTACTGGACATGCAGGGCGGACACATCCACCCGCTGAACCTGGCACTCGGCGAAGCTTCGGCAATCATCGGCCTGGGCGGCAAGATCTTCGAGCAATCGGCCGCAGTGGAAATCACCTACGGCGAGCCAATCACCGTGCGCACCGCCAAAGGGGTCGTTCGGGCCAAGTACCTGCTGATCGCTGGCAACGCCTACCTGCCGCAAGACCTCGACAGTCGCGTGACTAGCAAAAGCATGCCCTGCGGTTCGCAAATTGTCGTGACAGAGCCGCTGGCGGAAAACGTCGCCCGTAGCCTGATCACCAACAACTACTGCGTTGAAGACTGCAACTACCTGCTCGACTACTACCGCCTGACGGCCGACAACCGCCTGCTGTACGGCGGCGGCGTGGTCTACGGCGCCCGCGAGCCGGACGACATCGAGCAACTGATCAAGCCGAAAATCCTCAAGACCTTTCCTCAACTAAAGGACGTGAAGATCGATTACCGCTGGACCGGCAACTTCCTGCTGACCATGTCACGCATGCCGCAATTCGGGCGTATCGAGAAAAACGCCTACTACATGCAAGGCTACAGCGGCCACGGCGTCACCTGCTCGCACCTGGCGGGCAAACTGATTTCTGAAATGATCCGCGGCGACGCCGAGCGCTTCAATGCGTTTGCCTCGTTGCCGCACATGCCCATGCTCGGTGGCCGGACCTTCCAGGTACCGCTTACCGCCATGGGCGCTGCGTACTACGCAATGCGCGACCGTTTCGGGATCTAGTTCAACCCGGCTGGCGCCACCTGAAGGGCGACGCCAGCCAATGCGGGTCTGCCAGATGCAATCCCTGTAGACGCTGGCTTACCCGCCATTTACCGAACCTGCTGAGCAACACGAACAAACGTGATTTAATAGTCGCCTTTCACGTTTCTGGGACAGGGGTACGGTGCGATTTGCAGCATCCGTCGACCGCCATCTCCCCCCATCACCCTTAAGTAGTTCTCACATAAGGCTGTCATGGACACGGGCTCACGACTCAAATTAGTACGCGAAAGCTACAAAATGTCCCAGCGCGAGCTGGCCCGGCGTAGCGGCGTCACCAATGCCACCATTTCCCTGATCGAACAGAATCGCGTCAGTCCTTCTGTGAGCTCCCTCAAAAAGTTGCTGGAAGGCATCCCCATGTCTCTGGCCGATTTTTTTACCTTCGACCAGCCACCCCGCGAACACCAATACGTCTTCCGCGCCAATGAACAACCGGATCTGGGACGTGATGGCTTGCGGTTGCTGCTGATTGGCGCTTCGGTGCCGGGCCGGCAGATGCGGTTGTTGCGCGAGCAATACGCGCCGGGCGCAAGCTCTGGAGAAGAGCCGATTGTGCACGCCGAAGGGGAAGAATGCGGACTGGTTGCCCGGGGCACGGTTGAACTCACCGTGGACGGACAGATCAGCATATTGAATGCAGGCGACGGCTATTACTTCCCGACCACCCTGCCCCACCGCTTTCGCAATATCGGTGCCGATGAAGCAGAGATCATCAGCGCCAATACACCGGCCAACTTCTGACCCTGCCATCAGGTTTCCATCGCGAGCACGCCCGCTCCCACATACCCCGCGTTGTAACCGCTCACGAGTAGAACGAGGCTGCGTTCGAGCGCGAAGCGGTCGCAATGCACCCGCATCCATATCGACCTGAGGTCGCAGCGCAGGTGTTCAGAGAGGAAAAGGGAGGCTGGAAGGGAGGGCCGAGGAGCCCGGCACGCCGGGCTCCTGGTCTTGGACGGTGAGACGGTCAGTTCGTCTCGAGGGTGAAGCTTTTGCTGACAAACAGGCCTGCAAACAGGGATTTGTCCTCTTTGAAGGTGTAGCTCTCTTTGAACTTGCCATCGCTGACCAGCTTCGCGGCGATCGCACATTCCGAATCACTGTGCTTTTTGGCCTTGGCACCGAAGTCGTTCTGGAACATTGAAAGGCCCGTCTGCACGCAGTAGCCCTCGAAGTCCTGACGCTTGGTGGCAGCCTTGTACGCCTTGAAGCCATCTTCCAGCGGATCAAACCCTTTGTAGGTCAGCGAGTAGTTCGCCACCTTGGCTTTACGGGCAAAGTTGGCCGCTGCATCGGAGAGTACAGACTGCCCCATGGAGGTGTTGTAGGCCCCCATGATGAAGCCGCTGTAGGCGCCTTTAAGCAGTTCCTGGACGTCATCGAGCTCCGGGATCGAGGCGAACTCGGCCTCGCGGGTAATACGGCCCGTTTCGCTGCCGTCGTTGCGGTGAACCACGACAAACTTCATCGAGCCTTCGCCATCGTCAGAACGCTTGAGGGTGAAGTCCAGGTCAACCTTGGTGCCGATATCCCCCGTCGCAGTGCTCAGAAAAGCCCCGGCGAACGGCAGGCGGGCAACCGTGTTGCTGCCCCACGAATAGCTGGAGTTAACCACACGCCCGTTTGCTTCCACCTCGGCGCGGGGCTGGATCTCATCGGCGACATCCGAGACCAGTACCACGTCAGAACCTTTGTGTGAGATGTAGGGGTTGGCCATGTCCAGGCCCTTTAGCTGGACCCGGATTTCGCCATCCTTGCTATCACCGGAGCGGCTGATTTTCAGGGAGTCGGCCTTGAGGTACACCCCGCCTGCACGACCACCACCGGTGGTGGCGTCCAGCAAGTAACGCGACCAGGCCGCCAGGCCGGTTTCGTTGGCCGCACCGTTGGCGCCCGCCAGCAATGTCAGCATGCCTTTGAGAAAGGTTTCGGTACCGTTGGTTTGCGCGGCAACCAGCCGAATCTCGGGGTCCGTTACCGTGAGGTTGCCAGAGAAGACGGAATAGGAAACATCCCCTTCGTTCAGCACGTCAGCCAGAAAGAACTGCTCTTTCAAGTCGTCGTAATAACCGAGCGTTTTCTTCTTGCCGGCGCTCGACATCATGGAAACCGTCACACCCAATACGACTACAGCAGCGGCCGCGGCGGCGATGATGATTTGCTTCTTGTTCATCGTTTTCATAGTGGCGTGGCCTTACTCAATTTGGGCTGATGCTTGCTGCCAGGCAGTCACATACTGCTGGGACACTTCAGGGGTCCAACTGAAGTCGATACCGGCGTTCGGGAACTCCTTGGCCAGTACCACACCGAAAGACACCCGGTCTGCGCAGTGATCTTGCTGGCAGGCTTCAGGCGTGCCAGCCGAGTACACGCGGAAGGTCGGAATAGCGCGACCATCCACCAGCGGCAGGTACGGCGTCATGTTGGCGGCATACAGCACATACCACTGCTCTTGCAGGTCGGTATCGGCCTGCACCCGGCCCTTGCTCGGGAAGTCGATTTCGTAGAAGTCGCCGCGTTTGCCCGTGACGTGAATCATCATCGGTTCCGCTGATTTCGAGGTCGACGGGTTAAGCATGACCATCGGCGTCGGGAACGCCACCTTGATGCCTGCCATCTGGGCCAGGGCTTCGGTTTCGCGACCTTCAAACTCCTTCATGCCGGCTTTCAACTGCTCGTAGCGGTTGAGAATGCGGGCGTGCAATTGCGCCTGCTGTTCTTGCAGACGGCGGGCTTCGCGCACACGGATCTCTTCACGTCGTTTGGTGTAGTTGCTGCCTTCACGAACATCGAAGTAAAACTCGCCGCGGTTTTCACCCATGCGGGTGCGAACGATCTTCAGGTCATCATTGGACGAGTAACCCTGCGGATAAAGCGTGTCCAGGTTCTTGGCGATAAACAGGTTATCTACCCCGACGGTCGAAGGCGAAGTGGCCTTGATCAGCTGGTAGATCTCAACCACGGCCTGCTTGTACTCGACCGGGTCGAGTGCAAACCCATCGTTCGCGGTGACCGCCACGTAGTACGGGTTGCCGCTGAACGGCGTGAGCACGCGGTATTTTGAACGCTGGAATGCCAGGTAGACCTTCATGCCACGGGCCGGGATTTCGCCCACTTCGAACAAGGCCTGATCAGCATTCGGGCTGAGGTAGGACAGTGCCTTGCCTTTGACCGCCGATGCGGCCGATTGACTGAACATCAACCCGCTCGGGTGAACGTAGGCACGGTTCCATGAGTCGCCGCGGTAGGTGTTGGGGATCGACCAGCGCAACTTGTCGAACTCGCCTTCGGCATAGCCGGACGCGGCACACGGCATGGCCGGAGAGGACGCGAAAGCGATGCTCGGATCGCTGGAGTCCATCGCCGATTTGCTGATCAGCCACTTGCAGCCCGCACCGTCAGTGACGGAAATCAGGTTGTTGTTGCCCACTGCCAGCGAGCGGCCAAAGTCAGCGGTGGGTGCCGCAGCAATTGCAGCCTGAGGCGCTGGCGGGGCAGCCGGGATTGCCGCAGGAACGGGCGCTGCTACCGGAGCCACAACCACGGCAGGCGCGGGTGCAACAACCGGAGCGGCGACTTCAGCAACCACTGGCGCTGCTACCGGGGCCACAACCACGGCAGCCACTGGCGCTACAACCGGAGCGGCGACTTCAGCAACCACTGGCGCTGCCGCCGGAGCGACTACGACCGGGGCCACAACCGGCGCTTGAACTGGCGCGGGTGCGGCTGCAGCCAATGTCGCGAGCCCCAGGTGTGTCGCATTGCCTGTGCCGGAGGCGAAGACATTGCCCGTTGCATCGACGGCTTTCCAGCTGACGTTGGCGCGCGGGCATTCTTGTTCGAGGATAAAAGGCAGTTTGCTCAGCAGCACGTTCAACGGCTTCTGATCATCCCAGGCCGGGCGTTGCATGGTGATGGCGATCTGCGGTTTGCACCAGGTGTTCGCCTCCCCTTCAACCAGTACGTGGATCTGTTCAGACTTGGAGTAGGCTAATTCATGTGAGTAAGCTTGAGGCGCAAGGCCCCAAGCACTCACCACTGCGAGGGCGAGTGCATGGTTCTTCATGGGGTTCCTTAGATGAGTTCCCAGGTGCCGTTGGCTTGCTTGCAGAAGGTGCTGTTTTCCTGCTCGCTGTTACCGTCTGCCGCTTTGAGGCTTACGGTCACGGGGCGGCATGAGGTTTGTGCCACAACCTGCTGGGTTGGCAGCGACGGGATCGAGTCCAGGTCAAACGCACGGGTTTCCTTGTCGGCCGAGACATTCATCTCGTCGAGGTTGGCAGCCGGCTTGATGTTTTTGGCCATGGCCACAGACTTTGGCTCGACCAGGTCTTTGTGCACGTAACCCACGGTCACACCCTTGCGGCCCACCAGGATCCAGTCGCCGGTAGAACCCACGGCGGTGAACTCGGTGCCTGGCTGCAGGCCGCCGACCTTGCCCGCATTTTTGTTGGGCGCGGAACGGACGTTGGAGCTGCTCTTGGTCATGTACGGCTCGTTGATGAGCTTCATCGACGGCACGGCAGCAATCTTGGGCGCACGTTTGACTTCAACGGTTTTGGTGTCGGTGAACTCTTTGCCCTGAACGATCTCGGCAGTCGCGCCTGAGTGCGCGGAGGTCCATTTCACAGGCTGACCCGAAGCCATCGCGGGCTGGTTCAAGGCATCTTGAGTACGCTGCGCCAGAGCCTGGCGGTCTTGATCATCGAGCTTGGCGCCGATCTTGTTGCCGATGTAGCCGCCCAGGGTACTGGTCAGCAACACGGCGATGATTTTGCCATTGCCCTTGCCCATAAAGGAGCCGGCCACTGCGCCCGCGACTGCGCCGATGGCAGTACCGGCCTGCTCCTTGTTGATACCCATCTGGGCACAGCCCGAACTGGTCGCGATCGCGACCGCAAGGATTGAAACGATGAACTTGTTACGCACGGTGAATCTCCCTTTTGTATTTCATCACTCCGCTCTCAGCAGAGGTTTTGTCAGGTTGTAAAGCATGGCCTGCGAGGTCATGGCCCAGTTGAACACTGAGGCCACGACCATCGGTTGCCGGCCCAGACTTCTGAATGCATCACGGTACCCGGCCGAATCGACAATGCCGTTGCTCAAGGCCAAAGGCACAATGACGATCAAGGCAATGGCCGCCGGGCGCACAAAACGAATGCGCCCGGGCATGCGGCTCAGCGCTTCAATACTGGAAATGATCAACACCACAAGGCTGATGGCGCCAAAGAACAACCCGCTCAGCAGTGAAAACGGGATGAACCACATGTTCTTCACCACGTTCAGCCCTTCAAGGCCCTTGATGTCCGTGTGGGCCACATCGAAGGCCATGTTCTCGGCAATGGCGGGCAGGTAGCTCTGGAATTGTTGGCGCGTCGCCAGCAGGTTCATCCCTTTCACGTAGAAGGGCCCCAGCGTGCTTTTGGCCATGTGGCGGATTTCGTCTGAATTGATCAGCGCGTCGCGGCTTCTTACCCCCGGGCTGATCGACCGGGCGTACTCATCGATTGTGGGTTGATAGCCCAGGTCGCGATCCCCACGCGGCCACGGGATGGGTTTGTGTTCATGCCCCGCAATCCCCGCGGCACGAAACCCTTCAAGCTTGGTGTACTCGCGAATGATGTCGTCGACATCGGGCACGACGGTTTCATTGAGCCGCTCGTACAGGGCATCGCCGTTGCGGGTGGTATAGCCACGGAACACGGCAGCAGCAAAGCCCTGGAAGTTCTTGTCGATCCGGTTGACGTATGAGCCCTGGACGCTCATCAACACCCCGAGGTTGGCGATAAAAGCCTTGCCCTCCCCCTGATCCTTGTAGGCCTTGTAGGGCAGCCCGGGGATATTCAGGGAGTCATAAAGCAGCCCTTTTTTGGTCACGTAGGCGTACAGGCTGCTGACCCGCAGAGAGCCCGGGAACTGTTCGGCGATCCAGTCGGGTGCAGCGCCCTGAAACCACCAGGTGGCCGGCGTAACGATCAGGGTTGAGGCAACAAGCGAGATCCACAGCACCTTGCCCCGGTCCCGGTAACGCCGGTAGCAGAGGCGCCAGACCAGCAGGCACATACTGGTCGAAGCCAGAACCTGGCTATAGGTCTCAAGGTCTTCGAGTTTTTTGAGGGGGATATCTGCCCCTGCCATATTCAAGAGTTCAGCGTTGAACAGGAGGCTGCAGATCAGATAAATCGCGTTCAAAACAACAAGTGCGACGAGCATCCAACTGTTCCTTGTCAGAATTCAGGCCGTGCGCAGTAGATGGTGAGGTGCGCGCAAAGCGGATGGCATTTTGCCAGCTAAGCCCTGGCGGTACCACCCAAAATCGTCCGTCATTCAAGAACACAGGTTGCTGCATCGCTGCAAACTCAAGGCTTGCGCCCGCAAGGCGTGCTTGCGGGCGCAAGACCTGCCGGCTCAACCGAGGGGTTTGCGCCCGAAAAAAGGATGACTCGGGTCGTTATAGCCCGGTGTCGAGGAATGCCCAGTCACCACCAGGTCATTGATAAACGCCTCGTCCTGGGCGGTGAAGTTGTAGTTCAACGCCGGTACATAATCTTCCCACTGCTGCTCGGTACGCGGCCCGGCAATCGCCGAGGTGATCAGGGCGTTGTTCAGCACCCAGGCCAGTGCGAACTGGCCGGCACTGATGCCACGCTGCTCGGCGTGTTCGCGGATACGCTGGGCGAGGTTGAGGGACTCCGGGCGCCATTCCGTCTGCTGCAGGCGCAGGTCGTTGCGCCCGGCGCGGGTGTCCTGGCCTGGGGCTTGGTCCGGATTATATTTACCCGTGAGGACGCCTCGAGCCAGCGGGCTGTAAGAGATCACGCCAATGCCGTAATGCTCGGCAGCCGGCAAGTGTTCGACTTCGATCTGACGGTTGGCCAGGTTGTACAGGGGCTGGCTGACGCTGGGCCGCTGGATGCCCAGCAGGTCAGCGGTACGGCTGAATTCGGCGAGTTTCCAGCCCCGATGGTTCGACAACCCGTAGCCCCGGATCTTGCCCGCGTGGATCAGGTCGTCAAGGGCGCGCAGGGTCTGGTCCACTGGCGTGTCGTGGTCTTCGCGGTGCAGGTAGAAGAGGTCGATGTAGTCGGTGTTCAGGCGCTTGAGGCTGGCCTCGACCGACGCAATGATGTACTGGCGCGAAGCACCGCTGTTGTTCGGGCCACTGCCACTGGGCTCGGGATAGCCGAACTTGGTGGCCAGTACCCAGTGCTGACGGCGCTCTGCGATCAAGCGGCCGACAACTTCTTCCGAGGCGCCGCTGTTATAGACGTTGGCTGTGTCGATGGAATTGATGCCCTGCTCGAACGCACGGTCGGTGATGCGCCGGGCTACGTCGTCCGGGGTTTGCCCGCCGAACATCATGGTCCCCAGAGTAATGGGCGAAACCTTCACGCCGTTACGCCCCAGGTTGCGGTACTGGATGTCGCTCATGATGACTCCCTGCGTTGTGACCTGAAATCGAGTGGCGCCAACCTTAGTCAGCGGGGTTGAAGCGGTCAACGCCCAACGGGGTATAACTATAGAGCCGTTTTATCAGCCTGCTGCTTATTCAATATCGGTATTTAAAGGTCTTAAATAATTATTTATAGATCTAAGCAACCATCGGTAATCTCATGGCTTTCGGATTGCATGAAGTAGCGCCCATGAACATTCCAACCGGTTTTCTCGACAGCAGCGGCAGCATCCCTTTCAGCCTGCCAGAGCGCGATCATCGGGACGACGACCCCATGGCCAGGCGCATCAGCCAGAACCTGCGGCGCTTGCGTGACAAGGGTCAGGTGTCTCTGGATGTGCTGGCCCATTCCAGTGGCGTGCGGCGGGCGTTGATCGTGCAGATAGAAGCAGGCCGCAGCATTCCCTCGATCAAGGTGCTGTGCAGGATCGCGGGTGCGCTAAAGGTCTCGATCGCCGAATTCCTCACCCCCGTCGAACCCCATGGCGCCCTGTTGCTGCCTGCGCAAGACGGTACCCTGCAGGTCAACGCGGCCGGCACTGTGACTCGCCGCGCCTTGTACCCGGCACAAGCCGAGCCGCTGGTAGGGTTTTACGAACTGCGCCTGGGGCCCCAGGCAGAAGAACATGTGCCGGGCCACGCGCACTGCGTACAGAAAAATCTGGTGGTCGCACAGGGCCGCCTGGCGCTGAGCATTGGTGAAGAACACTTTGTGTTGCATACCGGCGATTCGATCCTGTTCCGCGCCGATCAACCCCACACCTACCGCAACCTGCTGGACAGCGAGGCCGTCGCGTATCTGGCTCAGCCATCGTGGCGTTGAATGGTTACTGCGCGAGCCAGCGCCCACAAGGGTTGCGCCTGTGCACGCTCAATAAAAAACCAGCGCGACGTAGAGCTGCTCTGGTAAGAGCGAGCCTGCTCGCGAAGGCTTCAAGGCCTGCTTCGCGAGCAGGCTCGCTCCCACAGGAATGATTACTGCGCGAGCCAGTGCCCACAAGAATTGCGCCTGACACGCTCAATAAAAAACCAGCGCGACGTAGAGCTGCTCGCTCCCACAGGGGTGGGGGGGAGTCAGGCGGTTTTCAGGGCGTAGCGCGAATCAGGCCGGCTCAGGCCGTAGTGCTCGCGCAAGGTGCTGCCCGCGTACTCACGGCGGAACAAACCGCGCTGGCGCAGGATCGGCAGCACTTCATCCAGGAATACTTCAAAGCCCTCTGGCAGCGACGGCGGCATCACGTTAAAACCATCGGCCGCACCACTGCGGAACCACTGCTCGATCAGGTCGGCGATCTGCACCGGCGTCCCCACCGGCACCCAATGCCCACGCGCACCGGCCAGACGGTTGATCAACTGGCGCAGGGTGACGTTCTCGCGATCAACAATGTCGATGATCAGCTTGAAGCGGCTGGACTGGCTTTCAATGCCCTCGAAGTTGATCAAGTGGCGAGGGAATGGCGCGTCCAGATCCTGACCGGACAGGTCCACACCCAACAGGAGTCGCAGTTGCCCCAGGGAAACATGGGGCAGAACCAGCTCGTTGAGCTCATCAAACTTGCGCCGGGCTTCAGCTTCAGTGCTGGCGATGTAGGGGCTGATGCCCGGAAGGATTTTAAGCAGGCGCGGATCGCGGCCCACGGCCCTGGCCCGGGCACGAATGTCGTTGGCAAACTCGGTGGCGCTTTGCAGGGTCTGGTGCGCGGTAAAAATGGCTTCGGCATGTCTGGAGGCAAAGTCACGACCATCCTCGGATGAACCGGCCTGCACTTGCACCGGCCGCCCCTGGGGCGAACGCGGTGAGTTCAACGGTCCCTTGACCTTGTAATAGGCGCCGACGTGGTTGATCGAGTGCACCTTGGTGCTGTCGGCAAACACACCGCCCGCCTTGTCCAGCACCAGTGCATCGTCTTCCCAGCTGTCCCACAGGTCACCCACCACTTGCACGAATTCTTCGGCCTGGGCGTAGCGGTCGTGGGCCGAAGGATGCTCGTCGAGGCCAAAGTTGGCAGCGGCGGCGGCCATTGACGTGGTCACGATATTCCAGCCGGCGCGGCCCTTGCTCAGGTGGTCCAGGGCACTGAACGAGCGGGCCAGGTTGTAGGGCTCGCTGTAGGTGGTGCTGGCCGTGGCGATCAGGCCGATGCGCTGGGTCACCGCCGCGATGGCCGCCAGCCAGGTCACGGGTTCAAAGCGGATGCGCAAACCTTCACGACCGCTTTCAGCCAGTGACGGCGAGTCGGCAAAGAAGATGGCATCGAGTTTTTCACGCTCAGCACGCAACGCCAGTTGTTGGTAATAGCCAATGTCCATGGACGATTCCGGCACCGACTGCGGGTGGCGCCAGGCGGCTTCGTGATGACCATTGGGGTAGATGAACAGGTTAAGGCTGAGCTGACGTTCGGGCATGTTCCGTTCTCTGAATGATAGGTGGCAGGGGGTCAGTGCAATTCGGCGAAGTCACTCAGTACATCGTCGCGCAGGGCGATAAAACGGCTGTCGCTACGGTTGCGCGGGCGCGGCAGGTCGACGTCCAGAATGCGCCGGATACGGCCGGGGTTGGGCTGCATGACCACCACGCGATCGCCCAGGAACACCGCTTCATCCACATCGTGAGTGACCAGGATCATGGTGATTTTTTCCTTGGCCCAGATGTTCTGCAGCTCGCCCTGCAGGCGCGCACGGGTCAGGGCATCGAGGGCGCCCAGGGGCTCGTCCAGCAACAGCACGCTCGGGCGATTGACCAGACCGCGGGCGATGGCCACGCGCTGGGCCATGCCACCGGAAATCTGGTGCGGGTAGGCATCGATAAAATCCTGCAGGCCCACCAGTTCAATGTGCTCGCGCACGGTGTCGCGTTTTTCCTTGGGGCTCAGGGGCGAGTTCTTGAGCGCGACCGCGACGTTCTGTTCAACGTTGAGCCAGGGGAACAGGCGGTGGTCCTGAAACACGATGCCGCGCTCCAGGCCCGTGCCCTTGATGGGTTTGCCATCGAGCAGGATGCGCCCTTCGTATTCTTCGTCCAGGCCAAGAATCAGGCGCAACAGGGTGGACTTGCCGCAACCGCTGGCGCCGACGATGCTGATGAACTCACCGGGGGCAATGTCGAGCTGGATGTTGTCGAGCACCTGCAATTGGGTCGAACTGCCCGGGCGGGAAGCAAAACGCTTGCTGATGTTTCTCAAGGTCAGGCTGTTGTTGAGCATGCTGCAATCCTTCTGAAAGTGCCGGTCAAACCGGTGCGATGCCATACAGGCGCTGCATCCGCCGCTCAAAAATCCGTGCCAGTGCATTGAGGCTCCAGCCCACCAGGCCGATCACCACCATGCCGAACAGCACCAGGTCCATCATGAAATGCTCGCTGCCATCGATCAGCGTATTGCCGATGCCCTCCCCCGAGACCAGCAAGTATTCGGCCCCGATGGTCGCCAGCCACGAGTACACCAGCGCCAGGTACAGCCCGGTGAAGATCGACGGCAAGGCGGCGGGCAACATGACCCCGACGATGGTTTGCCAGCGGCTGAAGCGATAAACACGCGCTACTTCCAGCAGGTTGGGCGGCACATTGCGCAGCCCGTCACAGGTGTTCACCACCACCGGCACCAGCGCTGCCAGTGACAGAAACACCACCTTGGCCACATCGCCCAGGCCGAACCACACCGAAATCAAAGGGATCCAGGCGAACAGCGAAATTTGCTTGAACGTGTTGAAACTCGGCCCCACCAAACGCTCGAAGTGCCGCGACAGGCCCAGCAGGCAGCCCAGCACCAGGCCCAGTGTGGTGCCGATAAAAAAGCCACTGAGGTTGCGCGCCAGGCTGGCGCTGATGGCCCGCCAGAATTTGCCCGAAGCAATCTGGTCCCAGGCCGTGGCCGCCACCTTCTCCGGTGACACCAGCAGACCGGACTGGCTCCAGCCCATGTGCGAAGCCAGCCACCACACACCTACGGCGGTAATCGGTACAACCCAGCCGCGATAGCGACGGCTGCCATGATTGATTGCCAGAGCAGTACTCATGACAGGCGCCCCGCTGCAGGTGCGCGGCCACGATGCAGGCGACGCTCGGCGTAATCGAAACCGCGATCGATCAGCAAGCCGATCGCACCGACCACCACCACGGCCGCCATCACCAGATCCAGTTGAAACAGCTGGCGACCATAAACAATCAGGTAACCCAGCCCCTCGCTCGAAGCCACCAGTTCAACCACTACCAGCGATAGCCAGGCTTTGGTGAAGCCCAGTCTCAGCCCCGTGAACAGGGTTGGAATGGCCGCAGGCAAGACGATGAACACGACGCTCTGCCAGCGGCTGAAACCGTACGCCCGCCCCGCTTCCAGCAACCCTTTGGGCGCCTGACGAAAAGCCTGCAAGGTGCACAGCGTGATCGGCACCATCGCCGCCTTGGCGATCAGCACATACTTGAGCGGCTCGCCGATGCCGAACACCAGCAAGGCAAACGGCAGCCAGCCCAGTACCGGTATTTGCACCAGGGCGTTGAAGGTGGGCAGCAGGTAATCCTCTACGGTTTTCGACAACCCCATGGCCAGCCCCAGCGCCACACCGGCAAGGGCCCCCAGGGCAAATCCGACCACGACCCGCTGCAAACTGGCGGCCGCGTTTACCCACAGATCCCCGGAAGTGAACAGGTCCGACAGGGTCTCGTAAACATAGGCTGGCGGTGGCAGCACCTGCTCGGAAAGCCAGCCGCGCTCAACCCCCAGATACCACAGGCCCAGCAGCGCCAGCGGCAACAGCCAGGGCAAGGCGCTGTCACCCAGCTTCGTGGTCCAGGAAGAGGTGCGCGCCACCTCGACCTTGCGTACAGGGCGGGTCGGTGACGGCGGCAAGCGCTTGACGTTGTCCCGCGGTAGCGCCGGTGCGTACTGCTCTGGTGTGATCGTCTGTGCCTTGGCCATGTGCCTGGCTCCCTTGCTTGCTACAAAAAACAGAGTGTTTGTGTGTGGGAGCGAGCCTGCTCGCGACTGGATCGACACGACCGCGTCGCCTGCATCGCGAGCAGGCTCGCTCCCACACAGGGTTGCAGTTACTTGCCCGCGACAGCATTACCAGCAGGCTGCTTGCCATCCGGGCCATAGGCCGTCCAGAAGTTCTCCAGCCCTTTGGTTTTGAGGGCGGTCTGCAAGTAAACGGGCTCGAACCAGCCCTCGATGCTGACCGGGCGGCGGATAAGTTTTTCGTCCTTGGCCTGGTCCGCCACCGCCTGATAACGACTCACCAAAAAGGTGTCGATCAGCGGCGACGCCCTGTCCCGCAGGCTGACCCCGGTAAAGTCGGCGCGCAGTGAGTCCACCGGGTCGTTGCTCTTGGCCCACTCGGTGAAAACGGCATCGCGGTGGCCGTCTTCAGACGTCCATTTCGCCGCGTCCACCAGCGTATCGACGACCTTTTGCACGTTGGCCGGGTGTTCCTTTTCATAGGCACCACGCACCACCAATGCCGTCTGGCGGGTGTAGCGAACATCCTGCGCCGGGTTGTCGTAAATGATGTCGATCAGGCCTTTGTCCCGCAGCTTGAACAGTTCGCGACCGCCGAAAGCAGCATCCACACCATTGGAAACCAGAGCGGCCTGGGTGCTGCCGGTATCGAGGTTGATCACCTTGATGTCGCGCTCGGTCAGCCCGTGTTCAGCCAACAGGTTGATCGACACCAGATGGCCGTTGGTGCCGCGAAACACCGCGACCTTCTTGCCTTTAAGGTCTTCGATGCTCTTGATGTCCGAGCCCTTGGGCACGGCCAGGTAAAGATTGGCCCGTACGCCCAGGGCGGCCAGCAATTTGGTGTCCAGCCCGTTGGAGCGCCCGACCACAGCAGGCAGATCACCCTGGTAGGCGAAGTCCAGCTGCTGGTTGGACAAGGCTTCATTGACCGCAGGGCCCGCTCCTTTGAAGAAGAACCACTGCACGTCGGTGCCGCTGCCTGCGAATGCTTTTTCCAGCAATTGCTGGTTGCGCACGATGCCCAGGGTCGAGCCGCTGAACGTGACCGGCTCACCACCCCCCGCGGTCGCAACGCCGATGCGCACTACATCGGCCTGGGCCAGAGGTGCAGCCAGCACCGCCGCCAGCACGGCGGCAATGCGGCCCTTGCGAAACAGGGCATTACGTTTGAATAAGGCCATATGCACGTCTTCCTTGGAGCAAGGGAATGGGGGGGTCAGTCAGGCGGCGAGGTGTTTTTTGTCGGCTTCGGTTTTCGGCGAGCGAGTGTCCGGGGTAGGCTTGAGCGCCTGGCTCAGGCGGCCGTCCACACCCACCGGCACGTCGCCGTCGATGGTGGTGCGGCGCACGATGCGCGGGGCATCGCCGTAGTCGTTGATCGCGATGTGCTGCGTGGCGCGGTTGTCCCAGATCACCACATCGCCTTCCTGCCAGCGCCAGCGCACGGTGTTATCCACATGGGTGATACGGTCGTGGAACAGGCGAATCAGTTGTCTGGAATCGTTGCTGCTGACGCCCTGTATCTCTTTGACAAAGTGGCCCAACAACAAACTTCTTTCGCCCGACTCAGGGTGTACGCGAACCAGAGGATGTTCGGTTTCATACACTTGGGCCGTGAACTGTTCGCGATAACGCTTAAGGCCCGACTCATCGGTATTACGTGGTGTGGCATAGTCATAAACGTTGGTATGCAAGGCGCGCAAACTGTCGGCCAATTGTTTTAACGGATCTGGCAAATCGGCATAGGCCGACGCGGTATTGGCCCACACGGTGTCGCCGCCATAAGGCGGGATGACCACACCGCGCAAGATAGAAATCTTCGGGTAATTGGCAACAAAGGTCACATCGGTGTGCCAGGAGTTGGCGCGGGTTTCCTTGGCATCCAGGTGCAGGATGGCGGCGCTTTGCTCGGCGGAGCGCACGGTTGGATGCGGAACCTGATCGCCGAAGCGTCGGGAAAACGCTTCGTGTTCGGCGTCATCCAGATGCTGATCACGGAAGAACAGCACTTTGTATTTCAACAATGCCTGATTAATAAACTCGAATGTTTCAGCACTGATATCCCCGCCCAGCTTTATGCCTTCAAGTTGTGCACCAATTCGACCTGCCACAGGTTTTATTTGAATAGTCATTGCGCCACTCCTGCCTCACGAGTTGTTGTGGACAGATCATAAAGGCATAAAAGCAGCACTGACTAATCACTATTTATTCTAAAGATAGATAGACACTTTAATAGAACAAAGGATGTTTAAACGACTGCGAATGGTTATAAGTTTTTTGGTTGTAAGTTAATAACCAATTAAAGAATTTCGTCGTACATAACTAACGCGCCTGTCGCCAATCAGGCGATTGGTGCTCTCGGATGTTTCACAGGAATGAAAGCGAATCGTCGTACGAATTACCTGATTATCTCTAGCTAGGCTCACCTAGCTGACCGCCCTTCTATGGCGGCTTAATGTCTGGAGAGCCTATGAACAACACAGAACACTTAACTGCCCAATGGCACTTGCAAAAGAAACGAGCAGAGGCCAACGTAATGACAAACGTCATTACACGAGTCAAAACCATGGCCTCCATCAATATCCGCATCGACGATGAACTCAAAGCCCGCGCCTACAAGGAACTTGAGCGTTTGGGTGTCACCCCCTCGGAACTGGTCCGCCAGGCATTGCAGTACGTTGCCGAACGCGGCCAACTGCCCTTTCGCCCCATGCTGGTGACAGAGGAAGACGAAGCACTGATCAACACCGTGCGCGAACGCCTGGCAGCGCCGCAAAGGGTCAAGGTGACACTGGATGACCTTTGATCTTGAGTTTGACCAGCGCGCACTCAAGGAATGGCACAAGCTCGCAGACACGGTCAGGCAGCAATTCAAGAGTAAATTGTCAGAGGTGTTGCTCAACCCCCGTGTTGAGGCCAATCGGCTGCGCAAGTTGCCGGACTGCTACAAAATCAAGTAGCGCAGCGCGGGTTACCGCCTGATCTATCAGGTCATTGATCAAGAGGTTGTGGTGTTCGTCGTCGCCGTTGACAAGCGCGAACATGAGGCCGCGTATCGCAAGGCGCAAGACCGCTTGAAGTAGGCCAACCCATCAAAGGCAACCGCGACTCCAAAGCCCTGTAAAAGCGGGTTTTCAACTGGGTTTACCCCTCTGGCATATGCCTTGCACCCTCGCAGTATGCTTTTCGCGAAGGTGCACCTCCCATGATCGAACCATCCGCCGGCCCCCTGGCCTGGGTCAACGGCAGCGACGCCCCGGAAAAAACCGAAATCAACCTCGGTTTCATGGCCCTCAGTGATTGCGCCTCGGTGGTGGTGGCCGCCACTCAAGGGTTCGCCCAGCCTTTTGGCCTGACCCTGAATCTCAAGCGCCAGTCGTCCTGGGCCAGCCTGCGGGACAATCTGGTCAACGGCCAGCTCGACGCGGCCCACAGCCTCTACGGTCTGATCTACGCCGTGCATTTGGGGATCGGCGGCGTGGCGGCCAGCGACATGGCCGTGTTGATGGGGCTCAATCAGAACGGCCAGAGCCTCAACCTCTCCCACGGCTTGCAAGCGCTGGGTGTGACCCGTCCTGAGGCGCTGCAACAGCACGTGCACCAAAGTCGCTCAAAACTGACTTTCGCCCAGACGTTTCCTACCGGCACCCATGCCATGTGGCTGTATTACTGGCTGGCGAGCCAGGGCATCCATCCGCTGCAAGACGTCGACAGTGTGGTAGTGCCGCCGCAGCAGATGGTTGCGCACTTGCAGGCGGGCCGCATTGACGGTTTTTGCGTCGGCGAGCCCTGGGCCGCCAGTGCGGTCAAACAAAACATGGGGTTCACCCTCTCCACCACCCAGGCGCTATGGCCCGACCACCCGGAAAAAGTGCTCGGCTGCACCCGGGCATTCGTCGAGCAGTACCCCAATACCGCCCGGGCGCTGGTGATGGCGATCCTCGAAGCCAGCCGTTTTATCGAGCAAAGCGACGAAAACCGTCGCAGTACCGCCCAGTTGTTGAGCGCCCCCGAGTATCTGAATGCGCCCGTTGAGTGCATCGAGCCGCGCCTGCTCGGCAACTACAGCGACGGGCTGGGCAACCACTGGCAAGACCCCCACGCGTTGCGCTTTCATGGCGACGGTGAGGTCAACCTGCCTAACCTGTCCGACGGCATGTGGTTCATGACTCAGTTCCGCCGCTGGGGCTTGTTGCGCGAAGACCCGGATTACCTCGGCGTTGCCCGACAGGTCCAGCAACTGGCGCTGTACCGCGACGCCGCCAGCGCCGTGGGTGTGAGCGCCGGTGGAGCGAACATGCGCAGTAGCCAGCTGATCGACGGCAAGGTGTGGGACGGCTCGGACCCCGCAGGTTATGCACGAAGCTTTGCGCTGCATGCCATGAGCGCCAGCGCTCCCCTTCTTGCCCGTCGTTGACTGGAGCCTGCCCCATGCTGCGTATCTTGCTGATCAACGACACGGCGAAAAAAGTCGGCCGCCTCAAAGCCGCGCTCAGCGAAGCCGGCTTTGAGGTGATCGACGAATCAGGCCTGACCATCGACCTGCCCGCGCGCGTCGAAACGGTGCGCCCGGATGTGATTCTGATCGATACCGAGTCACCCAGCCGCGATGTGATGGAGCAAGTGGTGCTGGTTTCACGGGACCAGCCACGGCCGATTGTGATGTTCACCGACGAGCACGACCCCGGGGTGATGCGCCAGGCGATCAAGTCCGGGGTCAGCGCTTACATCGTCGAGGGCATTCACGCACAGCGCTTGCAGCCGATTCTTGATGTGGCCATGGCCCGCTTTGAAAGCGACCAGGCCCTGCGCGCCCAACTGCACGCCCGCGACCAGCAACTGGCCGAGCGCAAGCGCATCGAACTGGCCAAGGGCCTGTTGATGAAAATGAAAAGCTGCAACGAAGAAGAGGCCTACACCCTGATGCGACGCCAGGCCATGAGCCGCCAGCAAAAGCTGATTCAGGTCGCGGAGCAGATCATTGCCATGAGTGAGCTGCTGGGCTGACACCCTTGCCTGTAAATACTTCAACTGTGGGAGAGAGCCTGCTCGCGAAGATCATTCGCGAGTAGGCTCGCTCCCACGGGGGGTGAGTTACTCACCTGTTGGCACACTTCTCGCTACGCATTCATTACCGGTAACCAACGGCGGTTGCCCCACCTACGACAAAGACGTCGCTCTCCTCATTCGCCCATGGCGAGTCAGGCAGCGGCGTTTTTTCGTTTTGGCCCCAGTGAACGGGGCCGGTGGTGCGGCCGTTACGGCGCCCCATCGCTAGCTCATGACTCCTTCTCGAAACGATTAACCGTTGAGGTGCGCGATGAATTCAAGCTTCTGGAAATCCGGTCATACCCCGACCCTGTTCGCGGCGTTTCTCTATTTCGACCTGAGTTTTATGGTCTGGTACCTGCTCGGCCCGATGGCGGTGCAAATCGCCGCCGACCTGCAACTGACCACCCAACAGCGCGGGCTGATGGTGGCCACGCCAATTCTTGCCGGCGCCCTGCTGCGCTTTGTGATGGGCCTGCTGGCTGATCGCCTGTCACCGAAAACCGCCGGGCTGATCGGCCAGGTGATTGTTATCTGCGCACTGTTTGTTGCCTGGAAGCACGGTATTCACAGCTACGAACAAGCCCTGGTGCTGGGGCTGTTTCTGGGCATGGCTGGCGCCTCGTTCGCGGTTGCCCTGCCGCTGGCTTCGCAGTGGTATCCGCCACAGCATCAGGGCAAGGCGATGGGCATCGCCGGTGCGGGCAACTCGGGCACCGTGTTCGCCGCCCTGCTGGCCCCGCTGCTCGCCGCCGCCTACGGCTGGAGCAATGTGTTCGGCTTTGCGCTGATCCCGTTGGTGCTGTGCATTTTCGTGTTCGCCTGGCTGGCCAAAAACGCCCCCGAGCGGCCAAAAGCCAAGTCCATGAGCGACTACTTCAAGGCCTTGGGCGACCGCGACAGCTGGTGGTTCATGTTTTTCTACAGCGTGACTTTCGGTGGTTTTATCGGCCTGGCCAGCGCCCTGCCCGGCTACTTTAACGATCAATACGGACTGAGCCCGGTGACCGCGGGTTACTACACCGCCGCCTGCGTCTTCGGGGGCAGCCTGATGCGACCTTTGGGCGGTGCGCTGGCAGATCGCTTCGGCGGGATTCGCACCCTGCTGGGGATGTACGCCGTAGCGACGATCAGCATCGCGGCCGTAGGTTTCAACCTGCCCAGCTCCTACGCGGCACTGGCACTTTTTGTCTGCACCATGCTGGGACTGGGTGCAGGCAACGGCGCGGTTTTCCAATTGGTGCCGCAGCGCTTTCGCCGTGAAATCGGCGTAATGACCGGCTTGATCGGCATGGCCGGTGGCATCGGAGGTTTCGCCCTGGCAGCGGGCATGGGTGCAATCAAGCAAAGCACTGGCAGCTATCAACTGGCCTTGTGGCTGTTCGCCAGCCTCGGTGTTCTGGCCTGGTTTGGCCTGCACGGGGTCAAACGCCGCTGGAGAACCACCTGGGGCTCTGCTGCCGTGACCGCTGCCCGCGTGTGAGGCCGTCATGAGCCTGCAACTGAGCTTTGCCCACGCCAGCGCCATCGGTCCTCGCGCAGAGAATCAGGACGCGCTGCGCGAGGTCACGCCAGTGCCGTTGCTGGCAGCGAGCAAGGGTTATTTGTTCGCCATCGCCGATGGTGTCAGCCAATGCGCCGACGGAGGTCTGGCCGCTCGCTCGACGTTGCAGGCGCTGGCGCTGGACTACTACGCCACGCCTGAAACCTGGAGCGTCGCACAGGCGCTGGAGCGCTTGCTGCTCGCGCAAAACCGCTGGCTTCAAGCCAATGGCGGCGGGCAACCGCTGCTGACCACTGTCAGTGCACTGGTGTTGCGCGGCCGGCGATTTACCCTGGCCCATGTCGGCGATTGCCGGGTGTATCGCTGGCATGGCGAAACCTTGCAGCGCATCAGCGAAGATCACGTATGGGATCAACCCGGCATGCAGCATGTGCTCAAGCGTGCGTTGGGGCTTGATCAACATCTGGTGGTGGATTTTCTCGACGACCAATTGCGTCAGGACGAGACCTTTGTACTGCTCAGTGACGGTGTGTGGTCGACCTTGGGCGATACCGCCATCGCCGCCATTTTGCGTGACCTGCCCGATTTGCAAAGCGCTGCCCACACCCTGGTCAACGCGGCGCATCGGGCTGGCAGCCAGGACAACGCCAGCGCCCTGCTGGTAAGGGTCGACACCCTGGGCGAAAGCGACATCGGCGATGCCTTGATGCAGTTGCAGCAATGGCCGTTACCGCCCGTACTGAGACCGGGGCAACACTTTGAGGGCTGGCAGGTAGAAAGCCATCTTGGCCAGAGCCAGCAATCGCTGCTCTACCGGGTTCGCGACGCGCAACAACAGCCCTGGCTGCTGAAAACCCTGCCGGCCCGTCTGCACGACGATCATCAGGCCGGGCAGGCATTGCTGTCGGAAGAATGGTTTCTCAAGCGCGTGGCCGGGCGGCACTTTCCTGAAGTACACCCTGCCAGTCAGCGTCAGCATCTGTACTACGTGATGCGTGAATACGCAGGCATTACCCTGGAAAAACTCTACGCCAGGGGTGGGCCGCTGCCCTTGGCCCAATGGCTGGATCTGGCCGAGCGCCTGCTACGGGCTGTGGGGCTGCTACACCGGCGGCAGATTTTTCACCGCGATATCAAACCGCACAATGTGCTGCTGAGTGACGACGGCGAGTTGCGCGTGCTGGACTTCGGGCTGGCCTACTGCCCGGGCCTGTCAGAGGACTTGCCATCGGCACTGCCCGGCACACCCAGTTATATCGCTCCGGAAGCCTTTCGCGGCGAAAAACCCGCCGCCCGACAGGATCTGTATGCAGTGGGCGTTACACTTTATTACCTGCTGACCGGGCACTATCCCTACGGCGAAATCGAAGCCTTCCAGCGCCCGCGCTTTGGTGTGCCGGTGAGCGCCAGTCGATATCGCCCCGACCTGCCGGAATGGATTGCCCACAGCCTGGAACGCGGCGTTGCGGCCGATCCGCAGCAGCGCTTTGAAACGGCCGAGGAATGGTTGCTGCAACTGGAACAGGGCGAACGCCAGAGCCTGAACGTGCGCCCCAGGCCCTTGCTGGAGCGAGAGCCACTGATGGTGTGGCGGGCGGTGGCATTGATGTCGTTATTGATCAATCTGGCGCTGATGTTTTTGCTGCTTCACACATAACAGCCGCTCGAAAACCCTGTAGCCGCTGACGAGGAACGAAGGCTGCGATCGATGTGCCGCATCACACCGATCGCAGCCTCGCTCCGCTCCTCAGCGGCTACAGGAGTAACGCTCCAATATCGGGCGCGACGCGTTTATTCAGTGCACAAACCCCTCTCCCAAAAACATC
This sequence comes from Pseudomonas deceptionensis, assembly GCF_900106095.1. Classification (NCBI taxonomy): domain Bacteria; kingdom Pseudomonadati; phylum Pseudomonadota; class Gammaproteobacteria; order Pseudomonadales; family Pseudomonadaceae; genus Pseudomonas; species Pseudomonas deceptionensis. Next base: position 193,380 of record NZ_FNUD01000002.1, read on the forward strand.
TTCGCCCTTTAAACATGGGCGTTGGCCGACTTGGCACAACCGCTGCATTGGCTAATCCATCAATCATAAAACCCGGCCTTCAACGACGAAGAACGGGGTTCCCGAGAGAACGGGACAAGGACAAAGGCGTCCTCGCTAGGTAACTGGCGGGACGCCTTTTTTTGTTTGCGCACAATTTGTCGAGCAAGGCCGCAATGCCCCTATAAGGCAGGCCCCAGCTCCCGGAGAACCTGATGAAAAAACTAAAACTGGTGATGGTCGGCAACGGCATGGCCGGGGTTCGCACCCTGGAAGAATTGCTCAAGCTGAGCAATGAGCTGTACGACATCACGGTCTTCGGCGCCGAACCCCATGCCAACTACAACCGAATCCTGCTCTCTCCGGTGCTGGCCGGTGAGCAGACCTTCGAAGAGATCGTGCTCAACGATCTGGACTGGTACCTGGAAAACAACATCAAGCTGCTGCTCAGCCGCAAAGTCGTGCAGATCGATCGGGCAAAACGTCGGGTCATCGCCGACGACGGCACCGAGGCCGAATACGACCGCCTGCTGATCGCCACCGGTTCCACGCCGTTCATTCTGCCCATCCCTGGCAACACGCTGGATGGCGTCATCGGTTACCGCGACATCGCCGACACCCAGGCGATGATCGACACCGCCAAAACCCACAAGCACGCGGTGGTCATCGGTGGCGGCCTGCTCGGTCTTGAGGCGGCCAACGGCCTGATGCTGCGCGGCATGCACGTGACCGTGGTGCACATCGGCGAATGGTTGCTGGATCGCCAGCTGGACCCTATCAGCGGCCAACTGCTGCAAACCGCCCTTGAGGCACGCGGCCTGCATTTTCGACTGCGCGAACAGACCAACGCGTTGCACGACGCGGGCAACGGCCGGGTAGGCTCGGTCGAGTTCAAGAACGGTGACATCATCCCCGCCGATCTGGTGGTCATGGCTGCCGGCATCCGCCCCAATACCGAACTCGCCGAGCGCGCAGGCATCCCGTGCAACCGCGGGATCCTGGTCAACGACACCCTGCAAACCTATGACCCGCGCATTTACGCCATCGGCGAATGCGCCAGCCATCGCGGCATCGCTTACGGCCTGGTGGCGCCACTGTTCGAGCAAGCCAAGGTGTGCGCCAACCACCTCGCGCAACTGGGCTTTGCCCGCTACCAGGGCTCTGTCACCTCGACCAAGTTGAAGGTCACCGGCATCGACCTGTTCTCCGCTGGCGACTTTATGGGCGGTGAAGGCACCGAAACCATCACCCTCAGCGACCCTATCGGCGGGGTCTACAAAAAACTGGTGATCAAGGACGACATTCTGGTGGGCGCCTGCCTGTACGGCGACACCGCCGACGGTGGCTGGTACTTCCGCCAGATCCGTGAGAATCACGCCATCGGTGAGATCCGCGATCACCTGATGTTTGGTGAAAACGCTATTGGCGACGTAGGCCACCAGGGCCAGGACAAAGCCATGGGCATGGCCGACACCGCCGAAGTTTGCGGCTGCAATGGCGTGTGCAAAGGCACCATCGTCAAGGCGATCCAGGAACACGGGCTGTTCAGCGTCGACGACGTCAAAAAACACACCAAGGCCGCCAGCTCCTGCGGCTCCTGCACCGGTTTGGTAGAGCAGATTCTGATCAACACCGTGGGCGGCGCCGCAGACGTCAAACCCAAAAGCGAAAAAGCCATCTGCGGGTGCAGCGACCTCAACCACGGGCACATCCGCCAGGCCATCCGCGAACAGCATCTGCTGACCATCGCCGCCACCCTGAGCTACCTGAACTGGCGCACGCCCAACGGCTGCGCCACCTGCCGCCCGGCACTCAACTACTACCTGATCTCCACCTGGCCGGGCGAAGCAAAAGATGACCCGCAATCGCGCCTGATCAACGAGCGCGCCCACGCCAACATTCAAAAAGACGGCACCTACTCGGTTGTTCCGCGGATGTGGGGCGGTGTGACCAACCCGTCCGAGCTGCGGCGTATTGCCGACGTGGCCGACAAGTACAACGTGCCGATGGTCAAGGTCACGGGCGGGCAGCGCATCGACTTGCTGGGGATCAAGAAGCACGACCTGCCGGGCGTGTGGAAGGATCTGGACATGCCTTCCGGCCACGCCTACGGCAAATCCATCCGTACCGTGAAGACCTGCGTGGGCAGCGAATTCTGCCGCTTCGGTACGCAAAATTCGACACAGCTGGGCATCGAGCTGGAGCACGACCTGTTCAATATGTGGTCGCCGCACAAGGTCAAACTGGCGGTGTCCGGTTGCCCGCGCAACTGCTCGGAAGCAGGCATCAAGGACGTAGGGATAATCGGCGTGGACTCCGGCTGGGAGATGTATATCGGCGGTAACGGCGGGATCAAAACCGAGGTCGCCGAGTTCTTCGTCAAGCTCAAGACCGCCGAGGAAGTGCGCGAGTACAACGGCGCCTTTTTGCAGCTGTATCGCGAAGAAGCCTTCTACCTCGAACGCACCGTGCATTACCTGCAACGGGTCGGCATGGAGCACATCAAAAAGGCAGTGCTCGAAGATCCCGACCGGCGCAAGGCGCTCAATGATCGCCTGCAATTCTCCCTGTCGTTCGAGCAAGACCCGTGGAAGGAACGCCTGGCTCAGCCCCAGCTGAAAAAAGAGTTCGACGTTATCCCGCTGAAAAACCTCGAGGTGCTGGCATGAACTGGCTGGATATCTGCGCACTGGATGAAATTAACGCCCTGGGCTCACGGATCATTGCCGGGCCAAAAGGCGATATCGCGATTTTTCGCACCAGCGACGATGAAGTGTTCGCCCTCGACGACCGCTGCCCGCACAAGGGCGGCCCGCTGTCCCAGGGGTTGATCTACGGCAAGCGCGTTGCCTGCCCGCTGCACAACTGGCAAATCGACCTGCAAACCGGCGAAGCCCAGGCTCCGGACATTGGCTGCGCCCATCACCACCCGGCGCGGGTCGAAAATGGCCGCGTGCAGCTGGCCCTGCGGGACGCAGGCTGATGAACCGCCAGATCACCGCCTCCACCTGCTGCTATTGCGGGGTCGGCTGCGGCGTGCTGATCGAACATGACGGCGAGCGCATTCTCGGCGTCAGCGGCGATCCGGCACACCCGGCCAACTTCGGAAAATTGTGCAGCAAGGGCTCGACGCTGCACCTGACTGGCGACCTCAACGCTCGCGCGCTGTACCCGCAATTGCGCCTGGGCAAGGACCTTGCCCGTGGCCGCACCGACTGGGACAGCGCCCTGGATCACGCCGCCAGCGTGTTCGCCGCCACCATTGCCGAACACGGCCCCGACAGCGTGGCGTTTTACATTTCCGGGCAGTTGCTGACCGAGGATTACTACGCCTTCAACAAACTGGCGCGGGCGCTGGTGGGCACCAACAACATCGACAGCAATTCGCGGCTGTGCATGTCCTCGGCCGTAGTCGGCTACAAGCGCAGCCTGGGCGCCGATGCACCGCCTTGCAGCTATGAAGACCTTGAGCTGAGCGACTGCGTGATGATCGTCGGCAGCAATATGGCCTACGCCCATCCGGTACTGTTTCGCCGATTGGAGGAGGCAAAAGTTCGGCGCCCGGCCATGAAAGTCATCGTCATCGACCCGCGCCGGACCGACACCTGCGATCTCGCCGACCTGCATCTGGCGATTCTGCCCGGTACCGATGTCGCTTTGTTTCACGGGATTTTGCACTTGCTGTTGTGGGAAGACTGGATCGACCGTGACTTTATCCAGGCTCACACCCAAGGTCTGCCCGAGCTGAAAAGCCTGGTGCGCGACTACACCCCACAGATGGTGTCGCAGCTGTGCGGCATCAGCGTCGAGCAATTGCAGCAATGCGCCGAATGGGTCGGCACCTCGCCGAGTTTTCTGTCGTTGTGGTGCATGGGCCTTAACCAGTCCACCGCCGGCAGTGCGAAAAACAGCGCCCTGATCAATCTGCATCTGGCCACCGGGCAGATCGGCCGTCCCGGTTCAGGACCGTTCTCGCTGACCGGTCAACCCAATGCCATGGGTGGGCGCGAAACCGGCAGCCTGTCCAACCTGTTGCCCGGCCACCGCGAGGCCGCCAATGCCGAGCATCGGGCCGAAGTCGCCGCGTACTGGGGGGTTGAGCAACTGCCGCACACCACCGGCCTGAGCGCCATCGAGCTGTTTGAGCAGATGGCCAGCGGCAAGATCAAAGCCGTGTGGATCGCCTGCACCAACCCCGCGCAATCCATGCCGGATCAGACCGCTGTGCGGGCGGCATTGCTGGCCTGCCCGTTTGTGGTGCTGCAAGAGGCATTTCATACCACCGAAACCGCCGCTTTCGCTGACCTGCTGCTGCCCGCCGCCAGTTGGGGCGAAAAGGACGGCACGGTGACCAACTCCGAACGGCGTATTTCCCACGTACGCAAAGCCATCGCAGCACCGGGAGAGGCGCGCTCCGATTGGGCGATCACTGTGGATTTCGCTCAACGCCTGGAAAAATATCTGCGCCCTGCGCAACCCGGCCTGTTTGCATTTGAAACCGCGGCGCAGGTGTTCGATGAGTACAAGCACCTGACCCGGGGCCGTGACCTGGACTTGTCGGGTATCAGCCATGCGGTACTCGATGCCATTGGCCCGCAACAGTGGCCCTTCCCTGCCGGCGCCCGCGAAGGCACGGCTCGCCTGTATCTGGACGGGATTTTTCCTACTGCCACGGGTCATGCCCAGTTTGTGGCCGACCCTTATCGGGCCGCCAAGGAGCAACGGGATGCGCGCTTTCCGCTGACCCTGATCACCGGTCGCCTGCGTGACCAATGGCACGGCATGAGCCGCACCGGCACCTCCGCGCAATTGTTCGGCCACGTCAGTGAAGCGGTGTTGAGCCTGCACCCGGACGAACTGCGCCGCCATCGCTTGCAACCCGGTGACTTGATCAGCCTCAAAAGCCGACGCGGGGCGGTGATCATGCCGGTCAGCAGCGATGACAGCGTGCGTCCGGGGCAAGCGTTTTTACCGATGCACTGGGGTGACCGCTTTCTCAAGGGCGGGGTCAACACCCTGACCCTGCCGGCTTTCGACCCCCTGTCCAAACAACCGGAGCTAAAACACAGCGCCGTTCGGCTGGAGCCGGTGCAATTGCCCTGGCATCTCTTCGCCCTGATAGAGGGCGATGTACAACAGAAATTCGAGACGCTGCGCCCGCTCTGCGAAGCCTTTTCGTATGTGAGTTTCAGCCTGACGGGCCGCGAGCGCCCTGCGCTGTTGATCCGTGCGGCCAGCGCCAGCGCGCCAGACCCGCAACTGCTGCGCGACATCGACCAATGCCTGGGGCTCAACGAGGGCCCGGTGCTGGCTTACGACGACCCGCGTCGCTCCATCGGCAAACGGGTACGTATCGAACATGGCCGCATTACCGCCATTCGACTGGCCGGCGAAACCCTCGCCCAGCACTGGCTGCAAAGCCTGTGGCTGGAAGGTCGCGCCGACGAACAGCTGCGGCGCTGGCTGCTGGCGCCATTGAGCGCCCCCCCCGGCAACGTCGACACCCCGGCCGGGGGCAACAAGATTGTGTGCAACTGCAAGAACGTCAGCCAGAGCGCGGTATGTGCCGGCATCGACCAGGGGCTGGACTTGCAGGGGCTGAAAAATACAGTGGGCTGCGGAACGCAATGCGGTTCCTGCGTCCCGGAAATCAAGCGTTTGCTGGCTGCCCAGGCGCAGCCGATCGCCGTCATCGCGTAAGGAAATCACAATGAATGCAAAAGTCTGGCTGGTGGGTGCAGGCCCGGGTGATCCGGAGCTGCTGACGCTCAAGGCCGTGCGCGCCCTGCGCGAAGCGGATGTGGTGCTGATTGACGATCTGGTCAATGACGCCGTGCTGGAGCATTGCCCGGCGGCCCGGGTGATTTCGGTGGGCAAGCGTGGAGGGTGTCGTTCGACGCCACAGGCATTTATTCATCGTCTGATGCTGCGTTATGCCCGTCACGGCAAATGCGTGGTGCGGCTCAAGGGCGGCGATCCGTGCATCTTCGGCCGTGGTGGCGAAGAAGCGCAGTGGTTGCGTGAACACGGGGTTGAGGTGGAATTGGTTAACGGCATTACGGCCGGGCTGGCAGGTGCCACGCACTGCGATATCCCGCTGACCCTGCGCGGCGTGGCCCGAGGCGTGACGCTGGTGACGGCGCACACCCAGGATGAGAGCCAGGTGAACTGGCAGGCACTGGCGCAAAGCGGTACCACGCTGGTGGTGTACATGGGCGTGGCCAAATTGAGCGAGATCCGCGAGCAATTGTTGGCGGGGGGCATGGCCGCGGATATGCCCGTAGCCATGATTGAAAATGCGTCCCTGCCCCATCAGCGCGAATGCCGCAGCCACTTGAGCGCGATGGAACATGACGCCGGGGCCTTCGAACTGAAAAGCCCGGCGATTCTGGTGATAGGCCGCGTGGCGGCCCATGCGCAACAAAACCTGCGGGAACAGAGCCTATGCGGTTAAGCCGTTACTCCGCAGCAATCCATTCGCGAGCAGGCTCGCTCCCTCCACAGACTTTCCACCGTAAATCCGTGGTCTGGCAGGTCAGGTAATCGGCGCCGGGTTGAACAAGGTGATGTCGTTGTGCAATTTGTGCCGCTCGGCCCAGGTGTGCTTTTTGCCACTGGCCACGTCCAGGTAATAGTGGAAGAGCTCCCAGCCGAGGTCTTCAATACTCACGCGCCCGGTGGCAATGCGCCCGGCGTCGATGTCGATCAGATCCGGCCAGCGTTGCGCCAGCTCGGTGCGGGTCGAGACTTTCACCACAGGTGCCATCGCCAGACCATAGGGCGTACCGCGCCCGGTGGTAAACACGTGCAGGTTCATCCCGGCGGCCAGCTGCAGGGTGCCGCACACAAAGTCGCTGGCGGGCGTGGCACAAAAAATCAGCCCTTTGCGCGTGAAGCGCTCGCCAGGGCCCAGTACGCCATTGATCGCACTGCTGCCGGATTTGACGATAGAACCCAGGGATTTTTCGACGATATTCGACAACCCGCCCTTTTTGTTGCCCGGGGTGGTGTTGGCGCTGCGATCCGCTTCGCCTTTGGCCAGGTAGCGGTCGTACCAGTCCATTTCGCGCACCAGCTCCTGAGCCACGGCCCGGGTTTCAGCGCGTGAAGTCAGCAAGTAGATGGCGTCGCGCACTTCGGTGACTTCGGAAAACATCACCGTCGCCCCCGCCCGCAGCAGCAGGTCCGAGGCATACCCCAGTGCAGGGTTGGCGGTGATCCCGGAAAACGCATCGCTCCCGCCGCATTGCATGCCCAGAATCAACTCGGACGCCGGCACGGTTTCGCGGCGGCGCTGGTCGAGTTTTTTCAATCGGATTTCGGCCAGCGCCATGATCTGTTCGACCATTTCGTTGAAGCCCTGGGTGGCGTCCTGCAAGCGATACAGCCACGGCTCGCTGAGGTCCACCGAGCTGTCGTTATCGTGCATCACCTGGCCGGCCTGCAATTTCTCGCAGCCCAGGCTGATGACCAGCGCTTCGCCCCCAAGGTTGGGGTTGCGCGCCAGATTGCGCACGGTACGGATCGGGATGTAGGCATCGGTGGCACTGATCGCCACCCCGCAGCCGTAGCTGTGGGTCAGCGCCACCACGTCATCGACATGGGGGTAACGGGGCAGCAGCTCATCCTTTATCCGCTTGACGGCATGGTTCAGCACCCCGGTCACGCACTGCACCGTGGTGGTGATGCCCAGGATATTGCGCGTGCCCACGGTACCGTCGGCGTTGCGATAGCCCTCGAAGGTGTAGCCCTCAAGCGGCGCCTGCGCGGGCGGAACATCGGTGGCCATCGGCAGGCTGTCCAGCGACGGTGCGGTGGGCATGCGCAGCTGGTCTTCATTGACCCAGCGGCCACGGGCAATCGCTCGCAAGGCATAGCCGATGACCTGGCCGTAGCGAATCACCTCGCCACCTTCGGCAATGTCGACCAGCGTGACCTTGTGGCTTTGGGGCACAAAGTCCAGGGTCACCAGGCCATCCGCAAACACTGTCCCGGCCGGTACACCCTGGTCGTTGACCACGACCGCAACGTTATCCAGAGGGTGCAAGCGGATCGAGCGCGGCGAGTCGGAATGTTCAATCAATGTCATGACGCCGCTCCTCAAGAATGGACAGGTGTGAGTTCAGCGATTTTCGGCCCGCTGGACGGTGGTTCTTTAAGTACCACACGCTTGATCGGTCCTACGATAACCAGGTAGCTGAATACCGCCACCAATGCGTTGCAACCGACAAACACCAACGCCCATTTGAACGAGCCAGTGGAGCTGATGATGTAGCCGATGACGATGGGGGTAGTGATCGAAGCAATGTTGCCGAAGGTGTTGAACAGACCACCGCTCAGCCCGGCGATCTGTTTGGGCGAGGTGTCGGAGACGACGGCCCAGCCCAGTGCACCTACGCCTTTACCGAAGAACGCCAGGGCCATAAAGCCGACGACCATCCATTCAACATCCACGTAGTTGCACGCCACGATGCTGCTCGATACCAACAGGCCAACGATGATCGGCGCCTTGCGGGCAAAGGTCAGAGAATGGCCTTTACGCAGCAGGTAATCGGAAATCACCCCGCCCAGCACGCCGCCGATAAACCCGCAGATAGCGGGCAATGAGGCGACAAAACCGGCCTTGAGGATGGTCATGCCGCGCTCCTGTACCAGATACACCGGAAACCAGGTCAGGAAGAAATAGGTAATACCGTTGATGCAGTACTGCCCCAGATACACGCCGAGCATCATGCGATTGGTCAATAGTTGACGTATGTAATCCCACTTTGGACCGTCAGCCTTTTTGCCTTTTTGGTCCATGTCGACCATGCCGCCGTTTTCAGCGATGTACTTGAACTCAGCGTCGTTAATGCCCGGGTGTTCGCGAGGGCTGTAGATCACTTTCAGCCAGATGCCTGAAAACACGATACCGAACAGGCCCATGACAATAAACACGTGTTCCCAGCCGTAGGAATACACGATCCAGCCCATCAACGGAGCGAACAATACCGTGGCGAAGTACTGCGCCGAGTTGAAAATGGCGGATGCCGTGCCACGTTCTGCCGTCGGAAACCAGGCCGCCACGATGCGGGCGTTACCGGGGAAGGATGGCGCTTCGGCCAGACCGACCAGAAAACGCAGCATAAACAGCGCAACCACCGCTGTAGACATGCCGAACTCACCGACAAAACCTTGCAGTACCGTGAACAGTGACCAGGTGAAGATGCTCAGGGCGTAGACTTTTTTCGAACCGAATCGATCGAGCAGCCACCCCCCGGGGATTTGCCCGGCCACGTAGGCCCAGCCAAATGCGGAGAAGATGTAACCCAGAGTGATGGCGTCGATGCCGAGGTCTTTTTGCAGGCTGGAGCCCGCAATGGCGATGGTCGCACGGTCTGCATAATTGATCGTGGTCACCAGAAAAAGCATGAGCAAAATCAAATAGCGAACGCGCGTAGGCTTGGTCGCTTGCATGTAGTACTACTCCCACTGATTATTTTTATGCGCGGGTTAATATTTTTTGATGTGGCGGACTTTCAGGTGACGCTGTGTGTGATTCTTTGGGAGAATTTTTACAGCCGCCGAGCATATTCCCTTACGCAAAAGGCCGCTGATTACTCAGCGGCCTTGATACTTGCTTACTGCGGGCCTTGCTTGTCGATCAAGGCGGCCAGTGCTTCGTACTCTTCTGGCAACAGATCGGTCAGCGGGGTACGTACCGGGCCTGCGGTGTAACCGGAAATGGTTGCACCGGCCTTGACGATACTCACGGCGTAACCGGCCTTGCGGTTGCGGATGTCCAGGTACGGCAGGAAGAAGTCATCGATGATCTTGCCCACGGTGGCGTGATCTTCACGGGCCACGGCGTGGTAGAAATCCATCGCGGTTTTCGGGATGAAGTTGAACACCGCCGAGGAGTAAACCGGTACGCCCAGCGCCTTGTACGCGGCAGCGTAAACTTCGGCAGTCGGCAAACCGCCCAGGTAGCTGAAGCGATCACCGAGGCGGCGGCGGATCGACACCATCAACTCGATGTCACCCAGGCCATCCTTGTAGCCGATCAGGTTCGGGCAGCGCTCGGCCAGACGTTCCAGCAGCGGCGCAGTCAAACGGCAAACGTTGCGGTTGTAGACAATCACGCCGATTTTTACCGACTTGCACACCGCTTCAACGTGGGCGGCAACGCCGTCCTGGCTGGCTTCAGTCAGGTAGTGCGGCAGCAGCAGCAAACCTTTGGCGCCCAGGCGCTCGGCTTCTTGAGCGTATTCGATGGCCTGGCGAGTCGAACCGCCGACACCGGCAAGGATCGGCACGCTATTGGCGCAGGTATCGACTGCCGTTTTGATCACTTGCGAATATTCGCTGGCCGCCAGGGAGAAGAACTCACCGGTACCACCGGCAGCGAACAGGGCCGAAGCGCCATACGGGGCCAGCCATTCCAGACGCTTGATGTAGCCCTCACGGTGGAAATCACCTTGAGCATTGAAGTCTGTCAGCGGGAACGACAACAGACCGGAAGAGAGGATGGACTTCAGTTCTTGTGGATTCATTATTCGAACACCCTGGGAGCACGTTGTGATGAAAAATACGTTAGCGCTTCGCTACGTCGTACGTCATCGTACAACTTAATAAGGTAACGTCAATCTCATTTCTTGCAATCGTGCTTGCCGGCGGCTGAATTTTGGATAATGAAAAGCACAAAGCCCTTCTATTACGGGCTTTGTAGGAGCCAAACAGAGTCGGAATTTAATTTCAGAACAGAGGTAGGTTGTCTGAGAAGTGGCTTACATCGGTACCTGCTGAGGAGGTACTTAAACCGTGGGAGCGAGCCTGCTCGCGAAAAACATTCGCGAGCAGGCTCGCTCCCACAGGGGCCTTACCCGCGTTGCGCTTCTGCTGCTTCATGGGCATGACGCAGGCGCTCGCGGCTGTTGGTCAGGTGCAAGCGCATGGCCGCACGGGCAGCTTCCGAATCCTGACGGGCAATGGCCTGGTAAATCTCTTCGTGCTCGCGGCTCAGCCGGTTCATGTACTGCTGCTGGTCATCATGGGCCAGGCGCGCCGAATTGAGCCGGGTACGCGGAATGATGCTGGTGCCCAGGTGGCTCATGATATCGGTGAAGTAACGGTTGCCGGTCGACAGCGCAATCTGCAAATGGAACTGAAAGTCCGAGGCCACGGCATCACCATCACGGGCGGTGTTCTCGTTCAGCGCATCCAGCGCCGCACGCATCGCAGCCAGTTGCTCGGCACTGCGACGTTGCGCAGCCAACCCGGCCGACTCCACTTCAAGGCTGATACGCAGTTCAAGAATCGCCAGTACATCGCGCAAGGTCACAACGGTCGCCGGGTCGATCCGAAAACCGCTCGGGCTCGGCGTATCCAGCACAAAGGTGCCGATACCGTGCCGGGTCTCGACCTGCCCGGCGGCCTGCAGACGGGAAATCGCCTCGCGCACCACCGTGCGGCTGACGCCATGCGCTTCCATGATCGCTGACTCGGTGGGCAACTTGTCGCCACGCTTGAGCATGCCGTCGCGGATCTGCTCGGACAGCACCGTCACCAACTCTTGCGCGAGGCTGCGGCGCTTGCGAGGGAGGCGGGGTACGTCGGTCTGGTTATCCATGGTGAACATTTTTCTCGAATTCAAAGGGATCGGGAGCACTGATCATTAAAGCAGCCGAACAATCGACTTGGCGGATCTGTACGCGGCACTGCACTGCCCCCGTATAGGCGCATGATAGCTCAAGCGAGTTGTACGATCACCTGCTGACCGCCAATACCTTGTACCCCCCCTCCCCCGCTGCAGCCCCCAGCCGCCGCCGCTTTGCAAAAAAAGGACACATAATTTTCCCTACAGCATTAGCTGAGCCCTCCCGCACAAAACCCAGCCACCGCTGATACGTATCCTGTTTCAGTTTGCCCACGCTGCCCAGCTCACTTCAGATAAAGAATCTTTAGCCATGCTGAGCCCCGACACACGCGACAAAAGGCCCCAAGACGAAACCATCCCCTCATCATTACCCACCGCAACCTCCATCCTGCTGCTCGCTGGCCTGTGGACGCTCCCTGCACAAGCACTGGCGTACCACGAACAGGGGAATTTGCACGACGCCGCCAGCTGGCGCAGCGATGAGTTCAAGCTGAACTGGGGGCTGGGCGCCATTGGCGCGGATGCGGCCTATGCCCGCGGGCTCAGTGGCAGCGGGATACGCCTGGGCATTGTCGACACCGGCGTTGACCTGCGCCATGGCGAATTCGCCGGAAAACCTCATTACGCACTTCGCCTGGCAGATCCCGGGTGCGAAAGAGAGACACTGCCCACCGATACGTCCGATGGATGCTTTCTCAGCGATGGCGACCGCGCCAGCATCGAGTACAACGACTTGCCGCCGCAGGCTCTGGCCGCACTGCAAGAACTGGTGGCAGACGGCGAGCTCACCCAGGATGAACTCACCCAGTACATCGACACGCTGGGGACCCAATACAACGGCCACGGCACCCACGTTGCCGGGATCATGCTGGCCAATCGCGATGGCGCAGGCAGCCACGGTGTTGCCTATGCAGCCAACCTGAGCACGGTGCGATCGTTCAGCAATACCTACAACTTTCTCCCGCCTTCGTTTGACAACACCCAGCTCGTCGAGCCAACGCCCCCCGATGCATTTATTACAGCCTATGCCCGGTTCCAAGAGCAGAACGTGCGCGCCATCAACCACAGCTGGGGCCTTTCCACCAGGCTGGACACCGCAGAAGAACTGGATACGGCCCTGCAAGGCATACGCCCGGGGTTAGGCGCCACACTTGCCCGTGGTTCACAAAGCACAGGGGTTTTACAGGTTTTTGCGGCGGGCAATGTCCGCGACCAGAACCCGGGCGAGTCCCCGCAAACGGCCCCTTTTGCCGGCATGCTCGCCACGCTGCCCAGGGCCATGCCCGAGCTTGAGCCGTACTGGCTGAGTGTGGTCAATGTAAACCGCAGCCTTGGCCTCAAAGCCGGTTCGATGCGCTGTGGTTACAGCATGGACTGGTGCCTCGCCGCCCCGGGCACCGAGGTCAAATCCGCCATCGTCAGCGGCGAGATCGATGTCGAAAAACTCTATGACACAGACGGCGAGGTCAATGGATTCAGGACCGTGGCCGACCGCCCGACCTTTGGCTATGCCACCTATACCGGCACCTCCATGGCCACCCCCCATGTCACCGGCGCGCTCGGTGTGTTGATGGAGCGCTTTCCCTATTTGAGCAACACGCAGATCCGCGATGTGTTGCTGACCACTGCGCAAGACCTGGGTGACCCCGGCGTGGATGACGTGTATGGCTGGGGCCTGGTCGACCTCAAAAAGGCCATCGACGGGCCTGGGCAACTGCGCGTCGACACCACTGTGGCCATGGACCGCCGGGCCGGTGGCGCGGTGGTCTGGCAAGGCGGCGCCTGGGATGACTGGCGCAACGACATCAGTGGCCCGGGCCGACTGGGCAAAACCGGCGATGGCTGGCTGCGCCTCAGCGGCGACAACAGCTTTGCAGGGGCGACTCTCAACGGTGGCATCCTGGAACTCGATGGTCACAACCGCTTCACCCGCGATATCAATGTCGCGGGCGGGTTATTGCGACTCAACGGCACCTTGCAGGGCACTGACCTCAACGTGACCGGCGGCATCGCCCATATCAGCGGCCGGCAAACCGACGCCATGACCCGGGTGGGCACGGCCGGTTTTCTCAGCGGCGATGGCACACTGGCTGACACCCAAGTGCTGGGCACGATTGCCCCCGGCAGTGAACAGCGCCCGCTGACGGTCAACGGCGACTACCAGCAAGGCCCGGGCTCGACGCTGATCGCCACGGCGGGAAAAAACCCTGACACACCGGCGCTGCAGGTCAGCGGCCAGGCCCGACTGGGAGACAGTACGCTGCGTCTGTCACCGGCCCCCGCCGTATTCACCCTGGGCCAGCATTACCGCGTGCTGCAGGCCGACGCGGGCATCGAGGGCGATTTCACCAGGATTGATCATCGGGCGTTCTCCCCCTTTCTCAGCTTCACCCGGACCCTCGACGCCCACACAGCGGGGTTTGATGTGGCCCGCGGCCTGCCACTGGCCTCAGCCGCCAACACCGCCAACCAGCGCGCCACGGCCAGGGCCGCCGACCACCTAGCCATGTCCGAGCCGCTGGCGCAGCGCCTGACCTCGCTGTTCCCGGAGCAAGTGCGGCCTGCACTGGACCAGCTCAGCGGTGAAGTGCACGCCAGCACCCAGTCGGTCATGATCGAAAACAGTCAGTTACTGCGCGACGCAGCGCTGGCGCGTGCGCGAGGAGCACTCGACACCCCCTCCCGGCAGACAGGCAACTCACGACAAGGCCTTTGGGTACAGTCACAGCATCAAAACGGGCGCCTGGACGGTGACGGCAATGCGGCGTCCGCCAGCCACAAGCATTCAGGCGTACTGATCGGCGCCGACCACGACTTCGATCAAGGTTCCCGCGCCGGGGTGCTGCTGGCCAGCGGTCAAGTCAGCGTCAAAACCGGTGGTAGCAAAGCCACCCTCTACAGCAACCAGATCGGCCTGCATGCAGGGCATACCTGGGATGCGCTGGGGTTATACGGCGGCCTCAGCTATGGCCAGTCCCAAGTACAGACCCGGCGCCACGTCAGTTTTGCCGGGGTCGATGAAAGCCTGTCCGCCGAATACCGCAGCCAGATCCACCAGGCGTTTATCGAAGGCAACTATCGTTTGAGCCAGGGTGCATGGGATTGGCAGCCGTTTGTGCAATTTGCCAGTGTGCGCACCCGCAGTGACGGGTTCCGCGAAATCAGTGCCAGAAGCGCCTTGAAAGGCCGCACCGCCAACAGCGTGGTTAACCTGACCACCAGCGGCGTGCGCTTGAATGTGGACTTGAGCAGAACGTCGACGGGGCCCTCCTGGCTAAGCCTCAACGCCAGTGCGGCCTACACCCGCGCCAATGGCGATCTGACCCCTACGGCCGATGTCGCCTGGCAAGGGGCAAGCACGATGCGCATCGCCGGCGCACCGCTGAACAGCACAGCGTTGAACCTGAACCTGGGCGCGGTGGCACGGCTCACCCGCAGCAGCTCAGCCAGCATGAGCCTGAGTGATCAGCGCGGTGACCGTGCGCAAGAACGCAGCGTGTCGGCGCAGTATCAATTTGACTTCTGAAGACCGGGCGCAACAGCGCCCGGTCTTTCTTCAGGCCAACTGCGGTGAAGACTCATCCTCCTGAATATCGCTCACAATATCCAGGTCGTCCGGGACCCAGATCAGGAACGGGTCCTTGGCCGGCCGGTCGTCATAAGGCCGTGCGCCCTCTTCATCTGATTGGCCGGCCCGTCGAAAACCGTACACCTGGCGCCGTTCGACATGAATGCTCGGCGCCGCCCCTGCGCCACTCGAAGGCTCGATGTTCATGGCCGTTAAGGTAGCCAGCACATCCTCAATGATCTGTTGTCGGTTGAGGGTGAACGCCGAAGCGAAGCAGCGCCAGAAGCGCCAGCCCGCGCGCTCCAGAATGCGTTGGCGGCGCATGTCACTGTCCCAGCGGTCAGGCCCGTGGAAGCGGTCGCCGTCGCACTCGATGGCCAGGCGGCTGTCGTTGTCACCTTCAACCACCATGTCGATGCGATAAGCCCCCACGCCGACCTGCGGAATCACCCGATAGCCGCGCTGCGTCAGCTCATCGTACATATCGCGCTCAAAGCCCGACTCGCACAACTCCCGCAAATCGCTGACCTGGGCCGCATCCTGGGTAAAGGGCGTTTCAAAATGCTCAATCAGGCCCCGGCGCAAGCCATCGACCGCGCTAAGGTCGGTCAGCTCGACGCTGCGCACCAGGTACATGCGGTCCCGCGCCCGGGACGCGGCCACGTTGAAACGCTGGGCAATGGAGTCACGGCTATTGGCAAAGCAATCACCGGGGCTGGCCACCATCGACAGGAACATGATGTCCCGCTCCTTGCCCTGGAAAGTGCGCGCATCGCCACAGCTGATCTGGAACCGGGTGATCACTTCTTCACCCAGCGCCTTGGTCAGCATCTGCATGATTTTTTGCGCCTGCTCCGCCCCCAATAACGAGACCACGCCAATGCTGCGCCCGACAATTTGCGGCAGAGCGATCAAACGGCGGATTTCCTCGACAATCACATTGGCTTCGCCGAGGTTGAACTTGCCCTTTTTCGCCCCGTCCATCACCAGCAGATCCACCAGCGGCGGGTCCAGGCGCTCGGTCAGCATCGGCAGGCGCAGCGGCTTGAGTTCGTGGTTGTAGAACTCGCGCTTGGAGTACTCGATGATCGGCGCCACGCAGCGAAAGTGCTCGCGCAGCATGGTGCCGCTCTTGGCAAACACCACCTTGAACAGGTCATACAGCGAACGTTCCGGGGACATCAAGGGCCGATAGAGCCCCACCTGGTTGCCCAAAAAGCGCGCCATCATGTTCTGCACGCGTTCTTCTTCCATGCCGATGCCGTCCGGCGAGACCTGTTTGTCATCGCCCACCACCAGCACTTTTTTCGCCCGCAGCAAGGCCGGCAGCGCGGTCAAATCGGACTGCGATGCTTCGTCGATTATCACCAGATCGAACGCGCCGTACTGCGCCGGCAAGCTCTCGCAAATACGGTAGTGCGGCATGATCCAGCACGGGATCGCCGAGATCGCCACGTCGGCAGCCAGTCGCGCGTCCTGTCGATAACGCCCGGCACGCACGCCGGTGCCCTTGCCGATTTTTCGGATCGCGGTGCGATACAACTCAAGGGCTGCCCGGACACTCGGCGTGGCGTTTTCTGACAAGCGCAACCAGGTACGTTTAACCACCGCATCCTGATAAAGACGCGACAGGCTCAACTCCAGTTCACCGCGCAATGTGAACAGGCGCTTGAGGTCTTCTCGCCCATCAATGCTCTTCAGGTACTGCGCCAAACGGCTCAGGCGCCATACGTCCAGGCAGTTATCCGCAAGCAGGTCATCCACCGGCCCGGTGCACGGTTCGTTACGCAAGCGGGCAGCCCAGATCAGCCCGCCGCTTTGCGCAATAACGTCCGTCACCCGTTGCACCGTTTCAAGTGCGCCGGTCAGCGCCAGCACCCGGCGCAGTTCATCCATCAGCTCGGACCACTGCGCCTGAAGCTCGGTGACGCTCACATCCGGCTGGCCCAGGCTTGCGTCGAGAAACCCTTGCAGACGCTCGCTTATAGCGCCGCCACAACCGGCCAGAGCCTTGTTGAATGTTTCCTTGAGCACCCAGGTGGCCGCAAGACGGTGGCGCATCAGGTAATGACGCAGAATGCTAGCGCCTTTGCCCAGCACGGCCTCGTCACTGCGCAACTGGCTGACTTCAACCCAGTCCGGGAGCAGTTGCCTGAGTTCGGTGTGGGCGCGGACTTCGCCGTGCTCCGCGAGGATAATGTCGTCGTACAGTTCAATCGCCCGGGTAGCCGCCAGCAGTTGCTCGACGTCGGCTTCAAGGGTCGGCAACGGCATTTCGGCGGCCAGTGCATTCCAGCGCAACAGCAAGGTGCGACCCAGTTGCTGGAAGCGCACAAAAGCTTGCACATGCGCCCAGTCCTGATCGTTTTGCGGCTTGCTGCCCAACACCACAATGGCGTCCAGCAACTGTTTCTGGCTGCCCTTGCCGATCAGGCCGGACAACCCGAACGGGCGCCGTCCCTGGGCCAGGTTATCAATGGCGGCTACCACTTCGGGCTGCGCCTGGGGCTCGAATGACAAGCTCACCGGCCTGGCCACAAACGCCTTGCGCCCGCCCAGTGCCTCTTTGATTTCAGCCTTGAGGCTGTCAAAAAGCGCCAGCACATCAGCATTCGGGTTGCGTATCAAATGGGCCTGCATGGCCGCCACCCAGCTGTGTTCGGCAGTCGCAAGCTGCGTGCGCAGGGCCTGCAAGTGTTCCAGATGCTCGACCAGGGCCTGTGCCTGCTCAAGGGTCTGCACACTGGCGTCCAGCAAACGCGGCACCTCGCCGGTGCTTTCCTTGTGCTGCAACTGGCTTTCCTGAGCCAGATCCTGGTGCACCTGGATCAGCGTTTGCGCCTGTGGGAAATCCTCCAATTGCGGCACTTTGTGCCCCAGGTAAGACAACGCGTCTGCGAGCACCAGCCGTGCCTCGCGCAGGGCGATGATGTCTTGCAGGGCAAAACGCGGACGATGCTCCTCGCCAATCCCGATCTGATCGGCAAAGCCGTTGATCTCGTCTTGGGCCGTGGCGACCTGTAGCGCGGCATGGGTAGGGCTAAGGCGTTCGCCGTCGATTTCCAGGTCCGACAGGTTGCGCTCGGCCCACTGGGTGATCTCACGATCGGCACTGGCCATTTGACCGTGGAGGGTATTGATTTCGTCATCAATCTGGCTGATTTCGCGCTTATAAAGCGACCGATCAATGCGCTGAACTTCAGCTGAGATTTTTTGAATGGCGAATTCGAACTGCTTCATGCCATCCGCTTCGCTGCTCAGCAGGCTGATCGCCAGCGGGCGAATGTCTTCGGGAAGCTTTTCCTGCAACACAGCCAGCGCCGGGTCTTTCATCGACGTCACCAGCACCCGCTTGCCATTGGCCAGGTAGTGGCTGATGACGTTGGCGATGGTGTGGGTTTTACCGGTACCGGGCGGGCCTTGCACCACAACCCCATCGTGCACTTCCAGCAGCTGGATGATTTGCACCTGCTCGTCGTTGTACGGCTTGGGGAAGTACAGTTCGTGGGCTTTGGCAGCCGGTGCACCATCACTTTGGGAGCCACTGACGTAGGACAGGCCACGAAACGGTGGCAGCACCACGTCTTCAAGCACGCTCGATGGTTCGGTCAAGATCGCCTGCAAGGCGGCTGGCAACTCGCCGATCGCCTCGATCTCGCCCTCGAAGCGCCCCAGGTCTTCAATAAACATGTTGCTGTCGCGGGCGCGGGCAAACAGGGTCCAGGTGTCCGTCACACACAGGTGCTCACCGGCCTTGGGCACGCTGCGATCACCTTCGGTCACCGTCACCGGCACAAACTGCCCTTGGGCATCGAGCAACGAAGAGGCCGAACGGATCACCGGCTCATGACTGGCGGGGTTGAACGGGCTGATCCCGGCCTGGTCTTTCTTGAAAAAGTCCTTGGCCAGGGTCGCCAACGGCCCGACGCCGGCAATGTCTGCCGCCACATAGGCGTCCACTTCCAGACGCGGCTCGGCGGCACGCGGGCGCACTTCAATCGCCATGCTGTCCGGGTTGATGGCAATCTCGACCAATTGACTGATCAGCGGGTAATGGATGACGCCGACCACGGGATGTTCCCACGTCGACACTCCCAGGCCCCAGACCAGCTCCAGCTGTGCATCCCCCAGGTTGCCCTGCATTTGCTGCACCAGCAGAAACAGCTCGGCATACAGCTCAATGCTTTTGCGGCGTAGTTTTTCCTCTACTGCCCACAGGCGCCAGGCAGTTTGGCTGTAGGACTTGAACTGGGCCTTGATCTCGCCCGCATCCAGGCAGTCTTCCAGATTCACCCACTCATCCAGCGGGGCATCTTCAGCGATCTCGATACCGGCCGTGGCCAAACGCTCAAGCTCGGGCCCGGACACCGCGGCACTGTTGACCAACGCTTCGTGAGCCACCCGCAGTTTGAGCGCAGGCGCGGTTTGCGGGTCGCCTGCCAGCTCGATCCACAGCGCCAGCAGCGGGCTCAGGGGCGCCGGCGGACGGGTCTCGTGCAGACGCTCAAGCCGTAGCCAGATTTCGTCTTCGTCACCTTCCAGCACATCCAGGCTGACACCCGGCAATGCCCGCAGCTTTTCTTCGCTGGCACTAAAGGCGTTGTGCTGGCTGACGGTTAACGCGGGCCGCTTTTGCATGAGTGCCGTCTGTTTTACAAACTCAATCAGACCGGCGAGACGTGCGCGTACTGTATCCATGTTTGAACTGAACCACTTTGATAAGGGGGCGCGGTATTCATGGAGAAAACCTGAAGGCGCCGGGTGAAAGCGAAAAATCCTGCAATGGCCTACACGATACAGAGGTTGCAGTGGTATTCAGATACATCATTTTGTAAAAACTACTCGCTATACAAGACGACCCGGTTATTCCCAAAAGGTCGTTCGCCATGCCCGCCTCACCCCAGCGCCTTGCGCTCGCCATCGCGCTAATCACTTCAAGCGGGTTTGCCTCGCTGGCAATCGCCAAAGACAACCTGGTGGAGGCTCCCGGCAGCAGCGCCCTGAGCCTGGGCGCCAACGACTCGCTGACGGTGACGCCAACCGGCAGCCTGACAACCGCCAAAGTGGCCGTGACCCTCAAAGACGCCACCAGTGGCGCAGGCGTAGTGATCGACAACGCAGGCAGCCTAGTCTCGACGGGCGGGCGAGCCATCGACAGCAGCGGCAAAGCGGACGGCGAGCGCAACTACAGCATCACTAACCGTAGCGGCGCGACGATCCAGGGCAGCAACGATGCCTTGCGCATCGACACCCACTTCAGCAGTGGCAGTGTGCTGATCGACAACAGCGGCACCATCCGCTCAACCGGCAGCGGCCAGGCCATCGACCTCGATGCCGTGCGCAGTGAAAACGTGCGGACCACTCTGATCAACCGTGAGGGCGGGTTGATTCGCGGCGAGTTCAGCGACGGTATGAAGACCGGTGCCAACGCCACGATTCTCAACTACGGCGAAATTTCCTCGGGCGATGCGCGCACCGACGACGACAAGTTCGACGGTATCGACATCGACTCGGCAACCGGCGTGACCGTGACCAACCACGGCACCCTTTCGGGCGGGCGCCACGGGATCACCACCGACATGGGCGCCACACTGGTCAACTATGGCGAAGTGACCGGGCGTAACGGCTCGGGTTTCGGCTCGGACGGTGATGGCACCGTCATCAACTACGGCACCATCACCGGCGCGTACTCCGGGCTCAAGCCCAACGGTGATGGCGATGGCGTGGACATCGACTTTATCGCGCACATCGAAAACTACGGCACCATCCAGGGCGCCGGCGCGGGCGGGGTCGACAAAAACGGCTTTGCCAATGGCAGCGAAGGGATCGCCCTGGGGGGCGGTTATATCTACAACGCCCAGGGCGCGCTGGTCAGCGGCGCCAACAATGCGGTGCTGGTGGATGACGGCAGCGATGGCTCCGGGCTCGCGGCCACCACGCTGATCAACAACGGCACGATCAAAGGGCTGGACGGCTTTGGTGTGAGGTTTGTGGGCGAGTTCGATGATGTGGTCGTCAACAATGGCCTGATCAGCGGCAGCAATGGCCGGGCACTGGACCTGGGCGGCGGCAATGACAGCCTCACGCTGGGCAGCGCCAGCCGCTTCGACGGTCTTGTGGACGGCGGCAGCGGTTATGACCGGGTGACGTTCGATGACCCGGCCGGTGGCCGGTTCGGCAATAGTCAGAATTTTGAATGGCTGGACGTCAAATCCGGCAGCTGGACCCTCTCCAGCCAGAACGACTTCAGTGACGGCGGCGAGATTTTCAGCGGCGCCCGCCTGGTTAACCAGGGTGCCATCAGCGGTACCCTCACCGTCGACGAAGGCGGCGTTTACGCCGGTGGCGGCAGTGTCGGCAACCTGCTGGTCAACGGCACACTGCAAACCAGCCCACAGCTGGGCACGGCGAGCATCACCCATGACCTGACCCTGAGCAGCGGCGCGACCCTGGCTTATGGCGTCAACGCCGAAGGCAGCAGCGCACCGGTGCAGGTCGGCGGCACCGCCCACCTCAATGGTGCGACGCTGGCAATCAATGCCGGCAGCGGCACCTACCCGTGGCTGAGTCAGTACACCGTGCTCAACGCAGGCGCCATCGACGGCCGTTTTGGCACGGTCACCAGCGATTACGCCTTCCTCACCCCGACCCTCAGCTACAACCCCGCCAGTGTCGAACTGACCTATGCGCGCAATGACGTGGCATTTGCCGATTACGCCAGCAGCGCCAACGGCAACAGTGCCGCCATCGGCCTGGGCCAGCTCAAAGCGGGGAATGCGCTGTATAACGCCCTGCTCAACACCAACACACAAACGGCGGGGGCAGCGATCGAACAGCTGGCCGGCAGCGGCAATGCCAGCCTGAGCAGCGCGACGCTGGGCGCTACGTCGCAAGTGGGCGGCAGCATGCTGGCGGCCATGCAATCGCTGGGCGCAAGTGGCGGGCTGCGCGTTGCAACCGCGACTCGCGATACCCCGGTCCTGGCTGCCACCGGCGTACCCGCCGGGGTGCGCAACCTCAACGACCCGAATGCCCGGGGCCGGCTCTGGCTGCAAGGCCTGGGCAGCTACGGACGGCTTGACGGTTCGCACGGCAGCAGCGACGTAACGCAGCGCACCAAAGGCGGCTTGCTGGGTGCCGACTGGGCGTTGACGCCGGACTGGCGCATGGGCGTGCTCGGTGGTTATTCGAAAACCGACGTGGACAGCACGGGCATGGATGGCACGGTCAACAGCTGGCACGCGGGGGCCTATGCCATTCGCCAGAGCGGTGCGCTGGCCTTGCGCCTGGGCGCGGCCTATAGCGCCCATGACGGTGACAGCAAGCGCAGCGTGGTGTTTAACGGCTTCAGCGATCAGCCCAAGGGCGATTACCGCGCCAACAGCCAGCAAGCCTTTGCCGAATTGGGCTATGCCCTGGGCAGTGGGCGCCTGAGTGCAGAACCGTTTGCCAACCTCGGTTATCAGCGCTACCAGCGTGACCGCTACACCGAAAAGGGTGGCGCCGCCGCGTTACAGGTCGAGGAACAGACACAGGACAACTTCAACAGCACCCTGGGCGTGCGTCTGGCGCACCTGAGCCAGCTGGAAAACGGCATGAGCATCACCCCGCGGCTGAGTGCCGGCTGGAAACACACCTATGGCGACATCAACAGCTCAACCACCCAGGCCTTTGTGCTGGGCGGTTCGGCCTTCAATGTCGAAGGCAGTGCGCTTGACCGCAACAGCCTGGTGCTGGAAGCCGGTCTGGATATTGGCGTATCAGCCCGTCAAACCCTGGGCGTGGGCTACACCGGCGATATCGGCAGCAACAGCCGTAACCATGGGCTGATGGGGCAATGGCAGATGAGCTTTTGAGCCACTGACTTGCGGCCACCGCTTTTTGAAGGTCCTTCGGACCTTATCGCAGCCTGCGGCAGCGGCTACAGGTTTCAGGTTTCAGGTTTCAAAACAGACGCACAAAAAAAGGCCCTCCCCGAAACCGGGGAGGGCCTTTTGATTAACGCAGGGGTTTAGCCCAGGTTAACGCCAAAGTTCGAAGCCAATGGCGCGAGGCCACCTGCAAAACCTTGGCCGATTGCCTTGAACTTCCACTCTTCGCCATTGCGATACAACTCGCCGAAGACCATAGCGGTCTCGGTCGAAGCGTCTTCGCTCAGGTCAAAGCGTGCCAGCTCTTTGTTATCCGCCTTGTTCAGAACGCGGATGTAAGCGTTCGACACTTGGCCGAAGCTTTGTTTGCGGCCGTCGGCGTCGTGAATGGTCACCGCGAAAGCCAGTTTTTTGGCTTCTTGCGACAGAGCCGCCAGGTTGACGTTCACTTGCTCGTCGTCACCTTCGCCAGCACCCGAGCGGTTGTCGCCCTGGTGAACAACGTTGCCGTCCGGCGAAGTCTTGTTGTTGTAGAACACAAAGCTGCCGTCGTTCAGCACTTTGCCGCTCTCGCCAACAATGAACACCGAGGCGTCCAGGTCGAACTCCTGGCCGTCAGTCACACGTGGATCCCAACCCAGGCCAACAATAACTTCTGTCAGGCCAGGTGCTTCTTTGGTCAGGGAGACGTTGCCGCCCTTACTCAGACTTACTGCCATGTTCGTGAACCCTTATATAAAAAGATGAATGGGTCGATTAAAACTTCAGACCATAGCTTTCAGCCAATGGCTTGAGGCCACCGTTGAAGCCCTGGCCTACAGCGCGGAATTTCCACTCGGCGCCATTGCGATACAGCTCGGCAAAAATCATCGCGGTTTCGGTGCTGGCATCTTCAGCGAGGTCGTAACGCGCCACTTCGCTGTTGTTGTCCTGGTTCACGATTCGAATGAACGCACCACGAACCTGACCGAAGTTTTGCTTGCGGGTTTCGGCTTCGTGAATGGTCACGGTGAACGCGATACGGTCGATGTCAGCAGGGACTTTGGACAGGTCGACCTTGATCGCCTCGTCATCGCCGTCGCCTTCACCGGTACGGTTGTCGCCGGTGTGCTCAACCGAGCCATCAGTGCTTTTTAGCTGGTTGTAAAAAATGAAATCGGAGTCAGCGCGGACTTTACCGTCAGCCTTGAGCAAGAAAGCGCTCGCATCCAGGTCGAAGTCTTGACCATCAGTGGAACGAGCATCCCAGCCCAGGCCCACGAGGACTTTAGTCATCCCCGGAGCTTCTTTGGACAGGGACAGGTTGCCGCCTTTGGAAAGGGAAAGTGCCATGTGTAATTCTCCTTAATAATGTGCGATCAAGCGTTCGTGTCGTTTTTAACGTCGGATTGCTCTTCTTCCTTACCTGGAAAGATGATGCTGGCCACAATACCGATGGCCAATACCACTAACACCACGATCAGGCTGGTGTTCGGGTCAATGCTGATACCGTGGCCAAACAGGTGATCGGTAGCGTTCAGGGCCAGCTTGCCGGCGATAAAGAACAACAGCGCGATAACCGATTTTTCCAGGTGAACCAGGTAGCGCTTCAGTGCTTCGAGAACGAAGTACATGGTACGCAGACCCAGAATTGCGAACATCATGGCCGAGTACACGATCAACGGTTCACGGCTCACGGCAATCACTGCCGGTACGGAGTCGAAGGCAAACAGAATGTCTGAAACCTCAACCACCACCACACACAAAAACAGTGGTGTCGCAAAAAGAGCGCCCTTGCCTACAAGGGTCATTCCCTTGTTCTGAGGCTTCGTGATCTCTTTTTCAAGCTCTGAGCGTGAAACAAAGAAATTATGTCCGTGCAGTTTTGGCCAAACCGGGAACAGTTTTTTCGCAAAACGGTAGGCCATGTGCTTGGAGTAATCCTCCTCCTCATCCTCTTCCTTGCTGCGCAGCATCATGATCGCGGTCCAGGCCACGACTACCGCAAACAGCACTTCGACCCAAGGGCCAAACGCCAGCAAGCCGGTACCGATTGCCACGAAGATCAGGCGGAACACGATGGCGCCGATGATGCCCCAGTACAGAACACGGTGACGCAGCGCGTCCGGGATCTTGAACCAGGCAAAAATAGCCATGAACACGAACAGGTTGTCGACGCTGAGGACTTTTTCCAGCGCGTAACCGGTGACGAACAGGCTGGCCACGCTTGGGCCGTGCGCGTAGTACAGGTAGCCCGCAAAGGCCAGGGAGATCAGCACCCAGAACACCGACCAGACGGCGGCGTTGGTCAGTGAGACCGGTTTATCGCTTTTGTGGGTAAACAGGTCGATTGCCAGAGCAATGACCGCCAGAGCCACAAATACAGCGATGGTAGTTGGCGGAAAGCCAATTGCCGTGTTTTCCATGATGTCCTCAGAGATCAAAATCGCCAGGGTTCAACCCCAGCTCATTGCAGATAATGCGGCAAGCAGCCCGCTCACTTTCATCGAAGTTGCCATCGGCGCTACCGATTGCGCAGCAAACACGCACCAGCAGACGGGCAGCATCTTCTTTTTTACGTAGCTGACCGATCGACTTCAGTGCTTCAGCACGACCGATCTGTTCATCAAACTCAAACTTCTCGCATACCGAGTTGAAAGCCTTGATCACGTCTTTAACGTCAAAAACCTTCAATTCATTAGAGTTTTGAATAAAACCGATCATTTTCTGCTTTTCGTCGCTGCTGATGTTGCCATCGGCCGCGGCCACCAGTGCGCACCCGGAAACCACGGCTTCCATGAACTCACGGTTCTTGAACTTGCTGACTTCCGCCGAAAGCTTGTCACGGGCGGCGGTTGCGTTGGTTTTGAGCCATTCGAGCATTGGATTCACCTTGTCAGAAATTGAAGGACCACCGCCTGCATCGGCAGGCGGCCAATTACATAGCGCTCATTTGGAGCCGGCAGACCAGCGCATGCCCCAATTGAACGCCTTATCCATATCTGAGTGACCCTTGAAGAACTCAACCTTGCGGTTGACCTTCACGCTGCCACCGACGTTTTCAAGCAAAGCGATGGCGCACATGCCTTTGGTGCCCCCCTCTTCACTCAGACGTACTTCAATCGGCGGCTCACCCGGGATGTACAAGGTGATCACGCCGTCAGTCGCCTGCCAGTTCGGTGCGCCTTCGTAGATGAACGCGTAAACCAGCACGCGACGCATCTTGCGCCACTCCTTGCCATTGATGCGCAACCACTCGCCGTCGCTCACGGAGCCGGTACGGTCGTCGCCCATCAATTGAATAAACGGCTCGTCACGGAAATCGCCAAAGGCATTGCCCAGGGCCTGAACCGCGCCCTTGCGGCCGTTTTCCATTTCGTACAGGCAACCCACGTCCAGGTCGATACCGCCCGACTTGCCGGTCGCCTTGCTGCGCAGCGTCGCGAAGAAGCCACCGCCACCACCGTTGTCGTTCGGGTTGCTGCGGTTCCAGTTCAGGTTGATTTTGATCTCGCCAAAATCACCGTCTTTTTTCTCAAGGCTGATGGACGGGCGCTGCTTGTCCAGAGTGATCTTCGACAGGTTGACCCGGGACGCCGGTACCGGCGCGGGTGCTGCTGGGGCTGGCGCGGGTGCCGGGGCTGCTGCCGGAGCAGGCGCCGGTGCCGGAGCAGGCGCGGCAATATCAACGCCAAAGTGCTGGGCCAACGGCGCCAGGCCACCGGCAAAGCCCTGGGCCACGCAACGGAACTTCCACGCGCCCTGGCGACGATAGAACTCGCCAAGGATCAACGCGGTCTCTTGCATGCCCTGGGTCGGGATCGGGGCTTCAATACCGCCGCTCACCGATACGGTCAGTTGCGGGAAAGCATCGAAACGGGCCTTGTTCTCGTAAATGGTCGCTGTCAGTGCGACTTTTTCGACGGCCTGGTCAATGGCGTCCAGATTGACGCTGAACACGCTGCGGCCTGCAGCCGACTCGACCAGCTTGACCGCGCCATTGTTGACGCTCTGCTGGCCGAAGAAGCACATGTCATTGTCGCCACGCACCTTGCCCGACTCATTGAGCAGGAACGCCGATACGTCCAGATCAGCGCCCGGCACCGGGGTGTAGGTGATGGTGACGCTCAGGGTGCCTGGGGCAACGGCGGTATTGGCGCCCGGTGTCAGGGCCGTCATGCGCGCACCGCCTGAGCCGCTTCGCTGCTCAAGTCCTGGGCAGTACGGCCATTGGCAACAGTACCGACTGCGGTCAGGTCCCAGCCCGCCGAAGTACGGCTCATGTAGGCCATGACCACGCCGGTGTGCCGGCCTTTATCGGACAGGTTGAAGCGCGCCAGCTCTTTGCCGGTCAGCTCATCAACGATTCGGCAGTAGGCATTTTCTACCGCTTCAAAGTTTTGCCCGGTGAACGAGTTCACCGTAAACACCAGATGCTTGACGCCGGCAGGCAACTGTTCGAGGTTGACCTGGATCGATTCGTCGTCGCCATCGCCTTCACCCGTGCGGTTGTCGCCGGAGTGAACGATGGAGCCGTCATTGGACTTGAGTTGACGGAACCACACCAGGTCCTGCGGCTGCTTGGCACTGTCGAGCAGGATGCATGAGGCATCCAGGTCGATGGCGGCGTCACTGCTCAGCAGTTTGGCAAAAAAACCGCTCGGCTTGACCGGGTCCCAGCCCAGGCCCATGCGGATTTTCTTGAGGCCGGTGCCGGCTTCTTTTTCAAGAGAAATGGTTTGGTTCTTGGACAGCGAAATGGCCATGAAGCGTCTCCTTGTCTGCATTCAAGCACGATAGGTTATTGCTGATTATTGACATGCGTTGCTTACGCCTTGCTTACAGTCCTTCACGCAGGCACACGTCAAGTGGCCGCTTGCGACGCCACAGCGCGTGAAATTCGCGCCAATGTGGCTCCTGAGCGGCCCCGAGCATTTGTTCATCGCCCCGGGTATCACCCCAGGCGCGCAGTGTGTACTGGTCCAAAGGCCCGTATTGCGCCTCCAGCCGAATGACTTTTTGTTCACAGCGACAGTTGATACCGTCGATCGCCCCGGTCAGTACGCCATCGACTGACGCCAGTCGGGTGCCGATCAGGCCGATACCGAGTTTTTTGGCAAACGGCGTGAGCACCAGTTCGGGCGAGGCCGAGCAAATCGTCACCTCGGCGCCCTGTTCAACCTGATTGGCGACGGATGTTAAGCCCAAAGGCCGCATTAGGCGCTGCCACGAAACGTCACAAAATGCTTCTGCGCGCTCTTTTACCCACGCTTCTTTGGCTCCCGTCAGGTAGACCGCGATCAGTTTTTCCTTCAAGGCATTACGCGAAATCCTACCCAGCAAATAGCAAACACTGGCCGGGATCATGCGCAGCAAGCGCATGGCAAACAGCCGATTGCCAAAGGCAAAACGCAAAAACGGCACAAAGGTGTCGTGATAGGTCAACGTGCCATCAAAATCGAAAGC
Source organism: Pseudomonas deceptionensis (assembly GCF_900106095.1). Classification (NCBI taxonomy): domain Bacteria; kingdom Pseudomonadati; phylum Pseudomonadota; class Gammaproteobacteria; order Pseudomonadales; family Pseudomonadaceae; genus Pseudomonas; species Pseudomonas deceptionensis. The sequence continues at coordinate 221,917 of NZ_FNUD01000002.1, forward strand.
CGACAGAACCTGCTTACCCTTGACCGGTGTCTTCAAATCGTCGTTCAACCCACTAATTCAGCCAATCGCAGGCTGCCTCCAAAAGTGTCTGACGAGCTGGCGATTTCGGGGCGAACCCCTTGCCAATGTGCTCGTTCAATAATCGTTTGCGCCCATTTGTAATGGGTCGCAGGCTCGCACATGGCGTCGTTGAACCTGAACACCGCAGGCGCCGCCTCACTCAGTATTTGGCGTGCACTGTTCAGATCTTCAAGGCTGACTTGCAACGCCTTGTGGATAGCTGCAATTTGCGACGGGTGGATTGCGGTTTTACCCACAAGCCCGTGAGCCATATCCAGCGCCAGCTCTTGCTCCAGCAGGTGCGGAGTGTTGAGTTGTTCAAACACCGGCGCGGTCAGGGCAAAGCCTGCCGACCCCATGACCCCGCACAACATCGCAATCACGTAGCTCATGGGCGTGCTGTAAAGGGTCATCGTAGGGGGGCGGCGCAAGCCCAGGCAGCCCATCAAATCGTTGCCGCCGATGCGCAAGGCAATAATACGCCCCGGCAATTGCTCAAGCATGGCGCTGCGCAGCTCAACCATGGCATTGGGGACAAAGACGTCCGGGGTCTCCAGGGTTGGCATCAGCATCAAGTCTTCGCGGGTAACCGCCTGCTGCCACTCGCGGATATTGCTCAGGCTCAGCTTGGGCACTACGAAACCGTCGACATGGCGCATCAGCGACCACTCATTGAGCACCGCTGCCATCGCCGCATCCCGCGGCCGCACAAACAGGATCGGCCCGCTGGACGGGCGACCGCCGCGCGCCTCGATCCCCAGCAAGAGACTCTTGAGGTTGTTCAGCCCCTGTTGCACGTCGGTTTCGGCCACCGCGTCTTCCAGGCACACCACCAGCGAACGCAAACCCTGGATCTTCTCGCCCAGCACCACTTCCAGAATATCGGGACGGGTGGCCGGCATATAAAGAGTGGCGCCCAAGGCATAGGCTGAATGCTTGATCATCAGCGAACACTCCTGATTACGGTCACGGCGCGATAAGGCCCCAATTGATCACCCACCTCCTGAACCTCGATATTGGCCTGGCGCGTCAGGTGCAGCAGCAACTGCACGTCCTGATCATCACGATCACGCACCAGCACGTGGTCCGGCACCCGGCGCATCACGGCGCGGGTGGCCTCGGCGATACCCGGTTTGACCCGGTTGGGGTTGGTCACCGCAAATCGGGTCGAGATACGTTCGACCGCAGCCACCGCCGAGTGTTGCAAAGCCAATGCCTGCTCCGGTGTCCAGGGTTGAGCCGATGCCTGCGGCGCCAGCTGCGCTCGCTCGGCTTCGATACTGTGGATAAAACCCATGGTCACGTCGTGCTCAGCCAAGTGGTCGTACACCACGCAACCATGCAGGCCCGGGTCTTGCGGCCAGATGGAGCGTGAAACAAGGCCGGAAACCGTCGCCCCGAGGATGCCCGACGGGATCAGCCAGTCTTCAGCCGAAGCCGCCAGCCAGGCGCGACCACAAGGGTCGGCCAGCACTACCAGACGCGGATCTGCCGGGAAACGCGAATCGCCCGCCAGGCTGTCGCGGATCTGGCCGCTGATCGCGCCCTTGCCGGTCCAGCCATCAACAAACACGATGTTCTCGGCACCGTGGGCCTTGATGATAGCTTCGAGTGCCACGTTGTCGATTCCACGGTCACGAATAATGCTGATCCCGTAGTGCCGGGCCTCGCGGCCCAGATCGAGCAGCGCCCGGCGCAGCAATACGCCCAGCGGCAAACCGGCCCGCACAAACGACACCAGCGCAATCGAAGGGCCGCTGTAACGTTCATTCAACGCCTGGGCCAGCGCCTGCACATCGGCCGCCATACGGGCACCGTTCTGCGCCAGAGCAAGCTGATACAGGTTTTTATGGGTGTCGGAGGGCGGATGTTCCTCGCTGATCATCTCGGAGTAATGGCGCTGCTGAGTCTGAATCAGGCGCTCTTTTTCCTGCACGTCAGTGGCTTCAATCTGCATGGCGCGCAGTAAAAAGTGCACGTCATCGGCGTCATAGCTGCCACTGCCGACGGTGTTCAGCCCTGCAAAAGCGTTACTCATGGCTGACGCTCGCCAGCACATGGGAAGCCAACTGACCGCGCTTGGGCGTGCCCCACCAGTCGCACTCGGCCATAAAGCCCAGGTCCGAGACGCTGTCACCAAAGCCCAGCAACGGCCGCTTGCCGTTGATCGCCTGATCGCGACGTATCCACTCGCGCACCGCTTCACGTTTTTGCAGCGCTACGGGCAGGAACGCCAGGTTGTTGCCATTGCCGTGTACATACAGCCCGTCCAGCAAGCCCCGCGCCTTGACCTCGGCCAACACGGTGAGCAGCGCTTCGTCGGTTTCGTTGTTGTGCTTGGTGACCACGTAATTGGCCAGCCCCTGCTCTTCAACCACCCAACCGCGCAGCGAAAAACCAAGCTCGGCGCCAATGGCCAGGGTTTGCTCGCTCAACTGGTGCAGACGGGTCTGCTCAAGTGCCAGCTGGTCGCACATGCGGGCATGCCAGTCCAGGTCCAGCGAACCGTCCGGGTTGAGAATCACCCCGCCATGGGCGCAGACCGCACCGTGGGCGAAGGGCAATTGCACCCGTTGATAGGCCTCGATGCTGCGCGCAGTCACGGGAACCACGTCGCTGGTGGCCAGCAGCCATTCCACAAAGCTTTTTTGTGTCGCGCTCATAAAGCCATTGGGCTGACCGTCTACGTCCAGCGTGGCGGCAAAGCGGGGCTCATCGCCCATTTTGCGGGCGGTCTGAAACAGGGTGTCGTCCAGATCGACGAACACCAGCGGGCGATTACTGCTCATCTACGATCACCTGCGCATTCAATGCGCTGATCAGCGCCGGGTCGACGGCAGCCGCCGGGGTTTCACTGCAAATCAGCACCCGGTCAAACTGGCCCGGGGCGACGTTGTAAAGGAAGTTGGGAATACCCAGCCCGTAGTTGTCAGAGAACGACAATGCGTGGTCGATGGCATGGCCCAGGGCAATCGGGGAGCGGCTGGTGGAGCTGAAGTGCACGTCGGCACCCGCCCGTTCCAGGCGCTCGGCCAACAGGAATGGTGGCCAGACATATTCGCTGGTACCGATGACCAATACCCGCTCTCCGGGCGCTACCTGCAAGTCGGGCGCCAGGGTGTCGAGGTGTTCACACACCCCCATACGGCCCCAGTCACGGCTCGGATCAAGCGCCCAGTCACCTTGGGCCACACTGCCCACCTCGGGCATGTCCGGCAGCTCAGCGGTGGGATCTTCGGCGAACGTGTAGCGACCGTCGAGCAACGAGACGCTGCTAACGTGGTCACCCATGGCCTTGCGTACAGCGTCCTGGGACCAGTCGGTCAGGGTCGCGGTGACGATGCGCTCAATCGAGTTGAGCCCCGCTTCGGCCAGCGCCCGGGACAGGTTGATAAAGGTATTGCCGGTCGACGCTTCGTCGTCCACCAGCACCAGCGAGCGGGCGCTGAGCATCAGGTCGCGGGTGTGCGCGTCTTGTGGCAGATGCAGCAGGTGCGAGCTGGCGTGGCTGTGCTCTTCTTCAAAGCGGGCGAACAGTTCGCTGCCCGTGGGGTGACGGCTGCTGCACAGGTACACGCTGTCATTGCGGGTCCGGCTCAACGCACGGTGTACGCCGGCGCCCAGTCCGACAGCGGTTTCGGCCATGCCGATCACCAGCACCGGGCCAGGCAGGTCTGCCGGGATCTTGCCGGCCAGGGCGTTGAAGCTTTCAGCCATCAGCGAGGGACGGGCCGGGATGTGACGGCCCAGCACGCGGGAAACAAACAAAAAGGCCCGCTTTGGATTACGCCGCTCGGCAAAACTGAAAAGTGCCTGAGGCTCGAAGGTCGATGCATTGACCTGCACCTCCAGGCGACCGCGCTTAAGGTTTGCATGCAAAACCTTGGGTTCGGTCATGGGGTTACCGCTATTCATCAACATTTACTACCTGGAAATACATAAAAAGTGGGGGACGATCAGCGAGTCGATGACTTAAGACAAGCGAAAAATGGTTACCGGAAACGTCAACTCACCTTAACAGCGATTCCCCGCGAACCGGAACGACCACCGTGATTGCCTTGACTTGCACATCCTCGCGCCAGACGCTGGCCGGCACCGGCAGACCCAGGCGGCGAGCGGCAAAAATACCGGGCAGGTTGACGCCGGCTTCGCGCGTATAGCCGATGCCGCCGGAGTAACGCAGATTGATCTCCAGCAGGTGTGGCTGGCCTGCCGCATCATCGCGGGTCTGCACGTTGACGATACCGTCGCACTTGAAGTGCCGTGCGGCCTTGATCGCCAGCTCAACCGCAGCACCGTCGCGCTCAAACGTCTGCATCAGGCCCTGCTTGCGCCGCCCCACAAACGCCACGGCCTCGCCTGCTTCGCACACCATGTCCACCGAGCATTCGCTGCCGGGCATGTACGGCATCACCAGCAACGGCTTGGGCGCCTCTGATTGCCCGTAGGCGTGGGCAAAGACCGTTGCATTGACTTCATGGGCGTCGGCGTTGGCAAAACTGCGGAACGGGTCGACATCATCGGCCAGGCGCCAAAAGCCCTGACCATAAATGCCGCGTGTCGGTTTTACGCAAACCTGGCCATCACGGGACAACTGGGCGTACTCCGCTTGCAGCTCGTCCTGAGTGCTCACCTCAATGGCCGGAATGCACGCCAGCCCGGCCGCCAGGGCTTCGCGGGTGAATACTGCCTTGTCGTCTACCCGCTCAAAGGTGTCCAGATCCAGGGCGCCCGTGATCAGTTGCAGGCCAGCGGCTTCGAACTCGGCCCGATGGGCTTCATAGACCTGCCCTACGCGCCCGGCCAGCACCACGCGGATCTGATGGGCTCGCGCCTGTTCGATAACCCAGCCAATGCGTTCTTGATTGTCCAGAGGCTCGCGCCAGGCGACATCTGCCAACCCGGTAATTTCAGGGCGGTTTTGTCGGTGTGAGGCAAAGATCCGAACCGCATCGGGCAGCGCCGCGCGGGCACCTGCAATCACGTCGCGTTGGCTCGATTGCCCTTCAAGAAACCAGATCATGGACATCCCTTGCTACAGATAGTGGAGAGGCGGTCTAAACGCGGGATTCTAGCGGATGGCGCCGGCCACCACCTGACAAACCGCATCGCCAACAAGCCTGGACTTAGCCACTTTCACATTTTGTAAATAATTACCCTCCTATACTCCAGCGCACTATTCCCCTGCCTTTTCTGCCTGGTAGCCCAATGCGTCTGACTCGTCCCGCTCTGCTGCTGTTGCTCCTCGCTGGTGTGCTGTTCTTTTTTGCGCTGGGCAATCACCAGTTGCAAGGCTCGACCGAGTCGCGAGTGGCGGGCATCGCCATGCAAATGCACCTGAGCGACGACTGGGTCACACCCAACTTGCTCAATGAACCCTTCCTTGAAAAACCGCCCCTGAGCCTGTGGCTGGATGCGGGCGCCATTCGTGTGTTTGGCGCCCAGCCATTCGCCGTGCGCCTGGCCTCGGCTTTTGCCGGGCTGTTTTGCGTGCTGTTGCTGTACGCCATGTTGCGCAAGCTGGGGCGCCCTGTCGCACTGGCCTGGACCGCCGCGGCAATGCTGGCAACCATGGGCAGCTTTTGGGGCAATGTGCGTCAGGTGGGTGAAGACGCGCTGCTGACCCTGGGGGTGACCATGGCCTTGCTGGCGTTTTTTCATGCCAGCCGCCAACTGCGTTTTGCCTGGGGCAGCTGGTTGCTGTTTGCCGCTGGCATAGCCATTGCGACCTTGAGTAAAGGCGTACTGGGCCTGGCATTGCCGGGGGTGGTGATCTTTGTATTCCTGCTGTGTGAAAGCCTGATAGCAAAACGTTTTGTACCGCGCAACTGGCTGCGACCTGCGCTGCTGACCCTGCTGGGGCTGATTCCGCTGATGATCTGGCTGTGCGTGCTGTATCAGCGCGGTGGCATGCAAGCGCTTGGCGAGCTGCTGTGGACCAACAGCGTCGGGCGCTTCAGCGGCTCCTTTGTCGAAGCCGGGCATTACGAACCGTTCTACTACTACCTGAGAAAGCTGCCAGAAGCCTTCTTGCCGTGGAACCTGCTGACCTACCTGGGGCTCTGGCACTTTCGCAAACAACTGCGCAGCAACCCCTACCTGCTGTTTTTCTGCGTGTGGCTGGTGGCGCAGTTCGTGCTGCTGAACTTCGCCTCCAGCAAACGCGCGGTGTACCTGATGTCGCTGGCGCCAGCGGCTGCGGTCATTGCGGGTGAGTACGCCCGGGTTGTGTTGGCCTGGCTGCGCGAAAAAGGCCAGCACTCGGCGTGGGCCAGGTTCCTGAGCCAGCACCACCGCTCCCTCGCCGCCGCCCTGCTGGCCGCCGTAGTTACCGCCTACTTGGTGGCGGCGCTCCGGGCCCCGCTCGCCGATAAAACCGAGTCATTCGAGCCCCTGGCCGCCCACGCCATGAGCCTGCAAGCCAGCGGCAAACAGATCGCGCTGATGAAACCCGACGAGCGCCTGGCCGCCGTGGTGTTTTACACCCGCCAATTGCAGCACACCCTGGACTCAACCGCAGAACTGCAGGCGTTTCTCAGTGCATCGCCCGACAACATCGTGCTCATCGAAAACCCGGTGGTGCCCGGCATGGCGTTGAACATCGTGGACAAAGTCAGCGTGGGGCGTCGTCATTTTCACTTTGTGAGCCTGGCGGCGCCCCGGCCATAAACTTGATCCCGGGCAACAGAACCGCAGTTGCCGTGGCCGATCGCGGGGTATTGGCTACGCTCCTTGGGCGTTTCCCACTCAAGGAGCCTGTCATGACCATCAGCATTACCAGCAAAACCCTGAGCGACTACGACGCTCAGCTGGCCTTCAACACAGCCACCGCGTTTCTACGCAAGTCTGACCTGGCCAACTACCTGATCGATCAGCTTGAACAGCAACGCGTCAAGCTCAGCGTCGAGGTCAGCAGCGACCCGGCACTGGCCAATCAGGACGTATCGAACAAGGGTTCGATTGTATGGAACCTGCACAGTGACCAGTCACCCAGCCCGGACTTGCCCGACGTGGCGGCCTTGCTCAGCCGTATCCCGGCCCAGCAAAAGCCCTACATCACCAGCCAGTGGCGACTGATGCATTCGCTCGCCCTCGCCTGCCAGCAACTGAACGATCAACTCAACTTCCGCGATGCGGATGCCACATGGCCATGGCTTGACGAAAAAGTGCTCAGTGCCGGCGATATCGAAAATGTGGTGGCACGCGAACTCAGCGACCTGCCATTGCCCGATGAGCAAAACTGGAACCGCCTGCTCAAACGCACCTGATTGGGCAAACGCAATGAAAACGCCCGGCGCATGGCCGGGCGTTAGGGGGGGCACCTGAAGGGGCCGATCAGAACTGCGAAGCTTCATACCCGTGGCCGGCCGTCGCGTTGACCACTGGCACGATGCTCGCCCAGTCTTTGGGTGCGATGTAACCCAGCATCTGCGGTTCGCCATTGACGCCGTTGGTCTTGATAAACAATGAATCACCGTAGCCAAACGTCGTGTTCGTTGACAGGTGCATGTCCAAAAGCAGCTGATCCATGCATTCACTGTGGGTGACCAGTACCAGGTTGTGGCCCGCTACCTTGTGCTTGAGGGCATCACGCAACATGCCGCCCCGGCAGTTGAACAACCAGTCCTGGGCCTCCACCGGCCGGGCGAACATGGCATCGGCGGTTTGCCGGGCCCGGGTCAGCAAGCTGCTGTAAATGTCGGCATTCTTGAGACCTAACTGCTCATAGTCCGAGCCCAACGCCTGAACGGCTGCAGCACCGCGCACCGTCACACCGTCTTCTGGCCCCAGGCACTGCGTGGTAGAGCGATCGCAGCGCTCGGCATGGCGAACCAGAGCAATCACATCGCCTTTGGCCCAGCTGTCAGTGAGCAACAACACATGATCGGCATGGCTGGCTTGCGCCAGATTGGGCGCGGACGCAGGCGCCAACAAGGTCAATGTCAGCGCAATGGCCAGCACGCTTGCAACGCCCACGACCAGCACATTTCTATAACGGGCCAGCCCGCGACGCAGCATTGCTCGATTGATTGCGGTCAAGACAGGACTCAACGTCACGATAAACACGCCCCCTTTGGCAGTCAGTGAACGACTCTGGCCGCCACCCTATAACGCGAATATGACAGCGGATAGATTCGCAGCCCGCTGCAAGAAATAGATTTACACAACGTAGGTCTCTATTAGCTGAACGCTAGTCTAAAAAAGGAGAGGTCAGAGACAGGTGAAACGAATGTGAAAAAAAACGTGAAGCCCACGTTTGACCACACTCTCCAAATGGACATGCAGCTATCTGAGCATTGCATCAAACAAAACGTTTCAGCTCTGACGAAAGCCGCCGATACCCCCCAACACAACACTCTGCTGGGCCAGAAGAATAAAACCCTCCAGCGAACTTAGATCATGCGTGCACCGTTCCTGGAGAACTCTATGAATAGATGGCTGAGCAACATCAGCGTCAACCTGAAACTGACCCTGGGCTTTGGCCTGGTACTGGCCCTCACCTGCGTAATGGCCGTGTGCAACTGGATCAGCCTGGACAAACTGATTGACCGCAGTAACTGGATGAGCGACATCACGCGCCTTAACACCGCGTTTACCAACCTGCGAGTGACGCGCTTGCAGTACATGCTCACAGACGGCGACGAAGCCGCTGCGCAGAAGGTACAAGCCAGCATTGATGCGTTTTCGGCTCAGCAAGAACAGCTGATCGCCAGCTTCAAAAGCCTGGACAACCTCAAGCTGCTCAAGGAACAGCAAGCCATTATCGGCCGCTACGAGAGCGCCCTGGTGACGATGCGCAAGGCTTACGTTGAGTCTGCCGCATCACGGGCGGCCATGGACCGCAGCGCCAAGCTGGCGCAAGACGCCATCGCAACGCTGATCGCCCGCGCCGAGCAACTGCCGGCCGAAGATGAAAACCGCTTCGCCATGTTCCAGACCGTGTCTGAAATCCGTGAGCAGTTCCTGCTCTCGCGTTACCAGGTACGCGCCTATATTGCTGCGCCCACTCCGGCAACCGAAACGGCCGCCCGCCAGCAACTGGACAAAGCCGTCGCCAGCCTTGAGCGGTTAAACGCGCATTTCGCCACCAATGCCGGCGACACCCTGCGCACCCTGACCCAGACCATGGAGCAGTACAAACAGGCGCTGCAGGTGTACACCTCCACTGACAACACCATCATCGCCACGCGCAAGGACATGACCGAATACGGCACCAGCGTCCTTGCCCTCAGCGACGAGCTGTACAAAATCCAGCTGCAGCGGCGCGACATCGAAAGCGCCACGGCCAACAGCATGCAACTGATCACCACCTTGCTGGTGTTGCTGTTTGGCGTTATCGCGGCGGTCATCATCACCCGCCAGATCACCGGCCCCCTGCGTGACACCCTGGCCGTGGTGGAACGTATTGCCAGTGGCGACCTGACACAGAACCTGCGCATCACCCGTCGCGACGAACTGGGTGTGTTGCAGCAAGGTATTGCGCGCATGGGCACCACCCTGCGCGAGCTGATCAGCGGGATCCGTGATGGCGTGAGCCAGATCGCCAGCGCTGCCGAAGAGCTGTCTGCCGTGACCGAGCAAACCAGCGCCGGGGTCAACAGCCAGAAGATCGAGACCGATCAAGTGGCCACCGCCATGCATGAAATGACCGCCACCGTGCAGGAAGTGGCGCGCAACGCCGAACAGGCCTCCCAAGCGGCCGCAGCAGCAGACAACGAAGCCCGCGAAGGCGACACCGTGGTCAATCAGGCCATTGATCAGATCGAGCGCCTGGCGGTAGAAGTCGGCCGTTCGACCGAAGCCATGGCCGTGCTGCAACAGGAAAGCGACAAGATCGGCAGCGTGATGGACGTGATCAAGGCCGTGGCCGAACAGACCAACCTGCTGGCCCTCAACGCCGCCATCGAAGCCGCCCGTGCCGGTGACGCCGGGCGCGGGTTTGCCGTGGTGGCCGATGAAGTACGCGGCCTGGCCCAGCGGACGCAAAAATCCACCGAAGAGATCCAGACCCTGGTTGCCGCCTTGCAAAGCGGCACGCAGCAGGTGGCCAGCGTCATGCACAACAGCCGCACCCTGACCGACAGCAGCGTAACGCTGACCCGCCAGGCGGGCACCTCGTTGCAGGGCATCACCCGCACCGTGTCGAATATCCAGTCGATGAACCAGCAAATCGCAGCCGCCGCCGAACAGCAAAGCGCAGTGGCCGAAGAGATCAGCCGCAGCATCGTCAACGTGCGCGACGTTTCGGAACAAACCGCAGCGGCCAGCGACGAGACTGCAAAGTCCAGCGTTGAGCTAGCGCGCCTGGGTAATCAACTGCAAGAGATGGTGAGCCACTTCAAGGTGTAAACCTGTGGGAGCGAGCGTGCTCGCTCCCACAAAACACCCCGGCGCGCTTGCCATTGGCCACGCCATTTTCATAGCTCAACACGCCATTGACCCACACCCCGTCAATCCCTTCAGCGGCCTGTTGCGGTTGGTTGAAGTCCGCTACATCGCGCACTTTTTCAGCATCAAACAACACCAGGTCCGCCCAGTGGCCTTCGCGTATCTCGCCCCGCTCCCTCAGACCAAAACGCCCCGCCGACAACCCTGTCATCTTATGTACCGCCGTGTGCAACGGGAACAGCCCCACGTCACGGCTGAAATGCCCCAGCACCCGTGGGAACGCCCCCCACAAACGCGGATGCGGGAACGGATCTTCGGGCAAGCCATCGGAACCGATCATCGACAACGGGTGCGCCAGAATTCGGCGTACATCACTTTCATCCATCCCGTAGTACACCGCCCCTGCCGGCTGCAGGCGCCGCGCCGTGTCCAGCAGCGACAGGCCCCAGAGCGCTGCGATGTCCTGCAGATCACGCCCGCCCATGTCCGGGTGCGGCGTCGACCAGGTGATGGTGATGCGAAACGCATCGGTCACTTGCTTGAGGTCCAGGGTCGAAGAACTCGCCGCGTAGGGATAGCAATCACAGCCCACCGGATGGTTTTTTGCCGCCTGTTCCAGCGCCGCCAGCAACAGCGGGCTGCGCCCCCAGTTCCCGGCACCGGCGCATTTGAGGTGGGAAATAATCACCGGCACTCGGGCCTGGCGTCCGATCAGAAACGCTTCGTCCATCGCCTCCAGCACCGGCTCGAATTCACTGCGCAAGTGGGTGGTGTACAGCGCACCGAATGCGCTCAGTTCGGCGGCCAGTTGCAGCACCTCATCGGTCTCGGCATTGAACGCACTGGCGTAGGCCAGCCCTGTGGATAACCCCAAGGCACCGGCCTCCAGGCTTTCGCGCAGTTGTTGGCGCATGCCACGGATTTCGCTGGCCGTCGCCGTGCGCTGCAAGTCATCCATGTGGTTGCTGCGCAGCGCCGTATGGCCGATCAGCGCGGCGACATTCAACGCAGGGTTCGCCGCCTCAACCGCCGCGCGGTAATCGCTGAAGCGCGGGTACACAAACGCGGCCCTGTCGCCGAGCAGGTTCATCGGGTCTGGCGGCTCAGCACGCAAGGTCACGGGCGAAGCGCTGATGCCGCAGTTGCCGACAATCACCGTGGTCACGCCCTGACTGAGCTTGGGCAGCATCTGCGGCTGGCGGATGACCACCGTGTCGTCGTGGGTGTGCACATCAATAAACCCCGGCGCCAGCACCCGACCTGCAGCGTCTATCTCGTTCCCGGCACGGGCATCGCCCAGCTCGCCGATCCGTTCGATTCGCCCGGCGCGCACCGCCACGTCGGCCATATAACCAGGCGCGTTGCTGCCATCAATCACCTGTGCATTGCGAATCAGTGTGTCGTAGCGCATTTCAATCCCCCAACGGCAGGCAGTCGTCGCCGCCACGATAGTCGTCCAATGCCAGTTTGATCCGGCGCAAGCGCTCCTGATTGGCCTCGGGCATCGACAGCGCCAGCTCGGTGGCGAGCACGTCAATGGCCAGCAACATGCCGTAACGGGCAGCGGTAGGCTTGTAGATAAAGCTGGTTTCCACCCCTTGCAGCGCCAGCACCACATCCGCCAGCTCAGCCAGCGGCGAGTCGGGCCGTGTGATCGCGATCACCTTGGCCCCATAGTTGTGGGCCAGCTTTACCGCCTCGATCAGCTCCGGGGTCTGCCCCGTCAAAGAGCACACAATAACGGCGTGTTCCGGCCCGAGGGTCGCGGCCACCACCCGCATCATCACGGCGTCGCGGCAGGCGGCGATGGGGTAACCCAGCCGCACGAGGCGCACCTGCAATTCATCGCTGCACACACTGGAGCAACCGCCCATGCCGAACGCGTGAATCATCCGCGCCTCGCTCAGCACCCGCACCGCATCGGCAAATCGTTCACCGTTGAAACCGGCCAGATGCTCATGCAGCGTCGATTCGATATCCCCCACGATCTGGCGAAAAAACGCCGATTGCTCAGGCATGCTCGCGCTGTCCAGAAAGCGGTTACCCACCCCGCTGGCCTGGGCCAATTGCAGGCGCAGGTCACGCAAGTCGCGGCAACCAACGCTGCGGGCAAAGCGCGACAAGGTGGCACTGCTGACCTCGGCCCGCAGCGCCAGTTCGTCGAGGCTGGCGCTCGCAGCAAAGCTGATGTCGCTGAGCATCAGCCGGGCGATGCGCGCTTCGGCGGCGCTGAAGCTGTCCTGGCGAACTCGAATTTGATACAGGATGTCCATTTAAATCAGCTCTGAGAGGATCAGGACAAAACCAAACGCCACCACGGAAATCAGGGTTTCCAGCACCGTCCAGGTTTTGAAGGTTTGGGCGACGGTCATATTGAAGTATTCCTTCACCAGCCAGAAGCCGCCGTCGTTCACGTGGGAAAAAATCACCGAGCCCGCGCCCGTGGCCAGCACCAATAATTCCGGGTGTGGATAACCCAGGCCAATCGCCACGGGCGCCACAACCCCCGAGGCGGTGGTCATGGCCACGGTGGCCGAGCCGGTGGCGATGCGCATCAGCGCGGCAAACACCCAGCCCATAAACAGCGGCGACAACTGAAACTCCTGGGCCAGGCCGACAATTTCGGTGGTCACCCCCGAGTCGATCAGGATCCGGTTCAAACCGCCGCCCGCGCCCACCAGCAGCGTGATACTGGCCGTCGGCGCAAGGCACTCGTTGGTGAACTTGAGGATCGACTCGCGGTTAAAGCCCTGGGCCAGGCCCAAGGTCCAGAAGCTGACCACGGTGGCGATCAGCAGCGCCATCACCGAATTACCGATGAACTGCAAAAACTGGTTGAAGCCGCTGCCCGGGGTGGAAATCAGGTCAGCCCAGCCGCCGATCAGCATCAGCACCACCGGCAGCAGGATCGTGCCCAGGGTGATGCTGCAACTCGGCAGGCGTGCCCGCGGTTCGCGGTTGATAAATTGCTTTTCCAGCGGATTATCCGCGGGCAACTGAATGCGCGGCACGATGAATTTAGCGAACAGCGGCCCGGCGATGATCGCCGTGGGGATGCCGATCAGAATCGCGTACATCAGGGTTTGCCCCACCGACGCCTGATACGCCTGCACCGCCAGCATCGCGGCCGGGTGCGGCGGCACCAGGGCGTGCACCACGGACAAACCGGCCACCATCGGCAAACCGACCATCAGCACCGACACCCCGACCCGGCGCGCAACGGTGAAGGCAATTGGCACCAGCAATACAAAACCGACTTCAAAAAACAGCGGCAAGCCCACCAGGAACGCAATGCAGACCATGGCCCAGTGCGCGTTGCGTTCACCGAAGCGGTCAATCAAGGTGCGCGCCACCTGCTCGGCGCCCCCCGACTCGGCCATCATCTTGCCGAGCATGGTGCCCAGCGCGACCACCAGCGCAATATGCCCCAGAGTTTTGCCGACACCGCCTTCGTAAGCCCCCATCACACTGCCCGCAGGCATGCCCGCCATCAGGCCCAGCCCGATGGAAACCAGGGTGATGACGATAAACGGGTTGATCTTGTAGCGCGCAATCAGAACGATCAGCGCAATGATGGCAATGGCGGCATAAAGCAGCAGCCCGTAGCCCGATGATGGCGTCATACGAGGTTCCCCCGGCAATATTTTTTGAGTTCTTGTGAAACTCAAAAAGCATTACCGAAGGTTAATTTCAATGTTTATGAAAATTACTTTCGTGAACCGATACGTCGTGTCGCATCCAGGCATGAGCGACAGGCTGAAATGAAAATCCGGGGGGCGTATTTTCACTCATGGTGGACGCGAGCGCGCTTGAGCAGTTTTTTGCTGCGCTCGGACAGGTGCAACACCCGCAGATGCTTGCCCGCCTTGCGATAGCGCTCGCGCAGGGTGACCAGTGCCGCGATGGCCGAGTAATCCATGAAGTTCAGGTGGCGGCAATCCAGCGTCACCTGAGCCGGATCGTTGGCCGGGTCGAACTGCTTGAGAAACGCCGTAGTGGACGCAAAAAACAACGTGCCATGCACCCGGTAAAGCTTGCTGCCATCACTCTGCACATCCGCGTCGGCATACAGTTGGCGCGCCTGCTGCCAGGCAAAGTTGAGCGCTGCAATAATCACCCCGCACATCACCGCCACGTATGCGTGTTAAACGGATCAGCACACCAGACTGAAGCCTGTGTGGAGCATGGCCTTTTCAGAAAAACCCACGCGCTGAAAATACTCGAAACTTTTTCGGGTACTTAGCAGGTATATGCACCTACACCTAAGCAGGCTATTTCCTATAACACAATGTACATCCGACCATAACCACATACCTGATATTAAATTTAATATTCCCGGGCCTACATTCATTAAACAATAGGACCCTGAACAATGTTCAACAAACCAAAACTCGCGATTAAAACTGGTCTTGCGATCGCAACGTTAATGGCGGCCTCTTCGTCGTTCGCTGAAGTGTCTAAAAACTTCACCGCCAGTTGCTCCGCAAGCAACTTCACCGGCACTGCTTACCTGACCGCAGTCCGGGGTAACGGTCAAATATTTGTCCGCATGACCGGCTACAAAATCTCCGCGCCTTCAAGCTCGAAGTCACGTTCCAAAGCCAATGCAAACCTTCAAGTATGGGGCTCAACGGGCCTGACCTGGACTAAATGGGCCAAGTCAGGTGACAATCTTAAACAGGACGGATCCGTACACTCTGTGTACCTGAGTGAACAAGTTAGAGAAACTCGCCTCGGGGCAGCACAAGTGCAATTTATTTTTGACTCGTCAGGCAATGACCCAAAGTGCATCGGCAAAGTAATGATCCCTGGATTCTAATACGCCACACTTAAAAGTCCGCAGACGTAACATGCGGACTTTTTCAATGTACAAACACATAGCACCATTACAGTTAATGGATCACTACCCCATCCAACTCATCGCATTGTACGCGGACGCTTGAGCCACTTACTCTCACCCCTTCGATAACAAGTCTCCCTGTTACTCGTGATGCACGCGAGCGCGCTTGAGCAGTTTTTTGCTGCGCTCAGACAGGTGCAACACCCGCAGATGCTTGCCCGCCTTGCGATAGCGCTCGCGCAGGGTGTCCAGTGCCGCGATGGCCGAGTAATCCATGAAGTTCAGGTGGCGGCAATCCAGCGTCACCTGAGCCGGATCGTTGGCCGGGTCGAACTGCTTGAGAAACGCCGTAGTGGAGGCAAAAAACAACGTGCCATGCACCCGGTAAAGCTTGCTGCCATCACTCTGCACATCCGCGTCGGCATACAGTTGGCGCGCCTGCTGCCAGGCAAAGTTGAGCGCTGCAATAATCACCCCGCACATCACCGCCACGGCCAGGTCGGTAAACACGGTAATCACCGTCACCGCGATGATCACCAGCACATCGTTCAACGGCACCTTGTTCAGCACCCGCAAAGAGGCCCAGGCGAAGGTCTGCTGCGAGACCACAAACATCACGCCCACCAGCGCCGCCAACGGGATGCGCTCGATAAACGGTGACAGAAACAGCACGAACAGCAAAATCATCACCCCTGCCGTGATGCCGGACAGGCGACCCCGCCCACCGGAGCTGAGGTTAACCACGGTTTGCCCGATCATCGCGCAACCGCCCATGCCGCCGAACACCCCCGACACCATGTTTGCGGCGCCCAGTGCCACGCACTCGCGGTCCGGGTAGCCACGGCTTTCAGTGATCTCATCCGTCAGGTTCAGCGTCAGCAGGGTCTCCAGCAGACCGACCACCGCCATTACGATCGCGTAGGGCGCGATGATGTACAGGGTTTCCAGGTTCCACGGAATCTGCGGCAGGCTAAACGCCGGCAAACCGCCGGCAATGTGCGCCATGTCGCCCAGGGTGCGGGTCGGCAAACCCAGCAGGTAAACCGCCAGGCCTACGCCCAGAATCGCCACCAGGGCAGGCGGCGCGGCGCGGGTCAGGCGCGGCAACAGATAGACGATGGCCATGGTCAGCGCCACCAGCCCGATCATCAAGTACAGCGCCATGCCACTGAGCCAAGTGTCCCCGTCCTTGAAATGGTCCAGTTGCGCCATGGCAATAACGATCGCCAGGCCGTTGACGAAACCGAGCATCACCGGATGCGGCACCATGCGCACAAGCTTGCCGAGCTTGAGCAGGCCGAACGCCAGCATGATCACCCCGCCCAGCAGCACGGTCGCCAGCAGGTACTGCACACCGTGTTGCACCACCAGCGCGACGATCACCACAGCCATGGACCCGGCTGCACCGGACACCATGCCCGGCCGCCCGCCGAACAGCGCGGTGATAGTGCAAATGATAAACGCGCCGTACAGGCCCATCAGCGGGTTGAGATGGGCGACCAGCGCGAACGCGATGCACTCGGGTAAAAGAGCGAACGACGTCGTAAGTCCGGCCAGCACATCAGTGCGCAGACGTTTGAGTTTCATGGTTTACCTAAAAGTCGGGACGGGAAAAGCGGAGGGGAAATCGAGAAAGGGATGGTAGCAAATCAGGTGCGCCGGGGATAACTGTAGCCGCTGCCGCAGGCTGCGATAAGGACCGAAGGGCCTTCAGGGCTGCTTCGCACCCCATCGCAGCCTTCGGCAGCGGCTACAGAGTTTGGGGGTTACTTCACAACCATGCCCACACCACGGCCACGCGGGTCGGAGGCGGTTTCAAGCTGGGTGCCGTTCACGCGGATTGCCTGGATATCGCCCATGTTCCAGCCCTGATCTTCCAGGGTGTAGCCCATCGCCTTGAGCTCGTCGGCCACCTTGCCGGTGAGCGGCGCGTAGGCGTCGAAGTAGATCGTGTCTTTAGGCAGCAACTGGTGATGCACACGCTGTGCAGCCACGGCTTTTTCCAGCGGCAGGTTGTAGTCGTAGATGTTGTTCAGCACCTGGAAAATCGAGGTGAAAATCCGCGAACCACCCGGAGTACCCAGCACCAGCGTGACCTGACCATCGCGGGTCACCAGGCTTGGGCTCATGGACGACAGCATGCGTTTGCCCGGCTCGATGGCGTTGGCATTGCCGCCCACCACACCAAAGGCGTTGGCCACGCCCGGCTTGGAGCTGAAGTCATCCATTTCGTCGTTCAGCAAGAAGCCTGCGCCTTTAACCACAACGCCGCTGCCGTAATCCCAGTTCAGGGTGTAGGTGTTGCTGACGGCGTTGCCCTGTTTGTCGACGATGGAGAAGTGCGTGGTCTGATGCGGCTCCAGGCCCGGTTTGATGTTGGCCGTCGGCGAAATCGCTTTCGGGTTGACCTCTTTCGCACGCTTGGCGATGTAGGCCGGGTCGGTCAGTTCTGCCACGGGCATTTTGCCGAAGGCCGGGTCGCCGAGGTAATCGGCACGGTCAGCGAATACGCGCTTTTCAATTTCAGCCAGCAAGTGGATATAGGGTGCGGAGTTCAGCTCAACGCCCTTGAAGTCTGCCGCACGGTCTTCCTTGATACCGATCAACTGCGCCAGCGCGATCCCGCCCGAGCTTGGCAGCGGCGCGGTGTACAGGGTATTGCCACGGAAATCGACACGCATCGGTTCACGCCAGTTGACCTTGTACTCGTTGAGGTCTTCTTTGGTGATCAGGCCTTTGTCCTGCTGCATTTGTGCAACCAGCAGGTCGGCAGTCTGACCGTGGTAGAACTCTTTGGCGCCTTGGTCGGCGATGCGCTCCAGGGTCTTGGCCAGCTCCGGCTGCTTGAAGGTTTCACCGGGTTTCATGGTGCCAAAATAGTCGCTGAAGTTGGTGGTGCCGTTAAACAGCGCCAGAGCATCTTCGCGATATTGGTATTGCTGGTCGGCCACCTTGAAACCGTTTTTGGCGTAACCCACGGCCGGGGTCAGCAGCTCGGCCCACGGCAATTTGCCAAAGCGCTGGTGCGCTTCCCATAAGCCCATCACCGTACCGGGCACGCCTGCGGCGCGAGTGCCCACCAGGCTCAGGTTTTCGATGATTTCGCCTTTGTCATTGAGGTACATATCGCGGGTAGCGGCTTTGGGCGCCGTTTCGCGGTAATCCAGGAAGTAGGGTTTGCCGTCGATGTACATCGTCATGAAACCGCCGCCGCCGATGTTGCCGGCTTCGGGGTAAGTCACGGCCAGGGTAAAGGCGGTCGCAACTGCGGCGTCGACGGCGTTGCCGCCTTTTTTAAGAATTTGTGCCGCGACTTCGGCACCGTATTGATCCGGGGCGGCAACGGCGCCGCCGTCCAGCGTGACGGCAAAAGCTGAAGAGCTGGCCGCGATGGCAGCCGTCAAGGCCAGGGTTTTGAACCATACAACACGCATTGCAACTTCCTTTTGTTTTTGTAGGACGATGCCAAACCTTGTCTGATTTCAGAACCGTTTTCAAACAACAAAAGTAAAAGTGCGAAGGAGTATGCAAAGTGCGGGAGCCCGCTCCCACAAGGTTTATCCCCTGAAGTCGCAAATCGCGTAGCGGGCGAGCTTGTCCTGAATAAAGTCCAGAAAGCACTGAATGCGCAGCGCCAGCTGTGAGTTGCGGTAGTACACGGCGTTGATCGGCTGGCGATAGCCGCTGTTGAATTCGCCCAGCACCACCTGCAGGCGCCCGGCATTGATGTCTTCAACAGTCATGAAGTGTGACAGGCAGGCGATGCCCTGCCCTTGCAGCGCCAGATGGCGCACGGTTTCGCCGCTCGATGCGCTGATGGCCGGCTGGATGGGCCAGCGGTCGCCCTGTGCATAACGCAGCGGCCACTGGTTGAGGCCATCGTTCTGGGTAAAGCCGATCAGGGTGTGGTTGGCCAGGTCGGCAACGCTGATGGGGGCGCCATGCCGGGCGATGTAGTCGGGGCTGGCGAGGATGTTCAGCGGGCTGCAACCCAGGGAGCGGGCGTGCAAGGTGGAATCGGCCAGTGTGCCGATGCGGATCGCGATGTCGGTGCTCTGCTCCAGCAAGTCGATGATCAGGTCGTTGCTGTTGAGTTCCAGCTGGATCTCGGGGTACAGCGCCCGGAACTCGGGGAGGTACGGCACGATGGCATGCAGCATGAAGGGCGAGGCGGCATTGATGCGCAGGCGCCCGGACGGGGTGCGCTGGTGTGAGATCAGGCGTTCTTCAAGCTCGTCCATTTGTTCAAGGATCAGCTTGGCCCGCTCGAAGAAAAACTTGCCCTCTTCGGTCAGGTCCATGCGCCGCGTGGTGCGGTTGATCAAGGTGGTTTCGAGTTTGGCCTCCAGCCGTGACAGCGTGCGGCTGACGGCTGACGGCGTGAGCCCGGCTTGTTCGGCGGCGGCGGAAATCGAGCCGCACTCAATCACCGAAACAAAAATTTGCAGCTCATCGGATCTGGCTTTCACAGGTGTCCCTCATTGGTTGTGACCTCGCTTAGCCTCGTCAGCGGCTAAAGAGAGACTAACGTGGGAGCGAGCCTGCTCGCGAAGATTATTCGCGAGCAGGCTCGCTCCCACAGGGGCCCAGACCGATACCCGAATCGCTACAGGGCTCAGGCGTTGAGGCCGAACACTTCAGTCAAATGCTGCTCATAACGGCCGGCGTCGACTTCGGGTTGCGGGCGCTTCATCACGTCAACACACAGGAAGGTCGGCAAGCCGGTCATGCCCAGGAACTCGTTGGCCTTGTGGAACGGGAAGTACACCGCGTCCACGCCTTTGCCTTCAAAGAAGTCGGCCGGGTCGTCAAACGCTTGCTGCGGCGCGTTCCAGGTCAGCGACAACATGTACTGCTTGCCCTGGATCAAACCACCGCTGCCGTAACGCTGCGAAGCATCGGAGCGGGTGCGGCCGTCGCTGGCGTACAGCTTGCCGTGGCCTTCGGTGAAGACTTCGTCGATGTATTTTTTAACGATCCACGGCGCGCCCATCCACCAGCCCGGCATTTGATAAATGATGACGTCTGCCCACAGGTATTTTTCGACTTCTTCGGCGATGTCGTAGCCTTCGTCGATGTGGGTCACTTTGACTTCAAAGCCCTGACGGTCAAAGAACGCCAGTGCGGTGTCGTGCATGGTCAGGTTGTAGCGACCATCGGAGTGGGCAAATTTTTTCGCGCCGTTAAGCAAAAGTACTTTTTTCATCATCAGCCTCCAGGGGGGGTAAACCCTCAGCGCTGTTGAGCGGCATGGGGGGGTTCAAAAACATGCCGGCAGAATATCGATCTGCCTGTGTAAGAAAAACCCGTGATGAGTCAAATGACCTTTGCTTCAAAAGCACGAATAGAGTTTTGATTGTTGCCTGTGGTTATCCCCTGTATGCCTGCGTTTTTTGCGGGAGTAAGATCCCGGTCTGCTGACACCCGCTGCCACAGCGCGGGTGATTCCGATCAACACTGAAAACAACAACGAACAGGGCACCCGATGGCTGACGACAACTCTCCCCCGGTCACACTCAAACGCGGTTTGAAGAATCGCCATATCCAGCTGATCGCCTTGGGCGGCGCCATCGGTACGGGCCTGTTCCTGGGCTCGGCGGGCGTGCTCAAGTCGGCCGGGCCGTCAATGATTCTGGGCTATGCGATTGCCGGCTTTATCGCGTTCCTGATCATGCGCCAGCTGGGCGAGATGATTGTCGAAGAGCCGGTAGCTGGCTCTTTCAGCCACTTCGCCCACAAGTACTGGGGCGGCTATGCGGGCTTCCTGTCGGGCTGGAACTATTGGGTGCTGTACGTGCTGGTGGGCATGGCCGAGCTGACGGCGGTGGGCAAGTACATCCAGTTCTGGTGGCCCGAGGTGCCGACCTGGGTCAGTGCAGTGGTGTTCTTTGTGCTGGTGAACCTGATCAACACGCTGAACGTGAAGGTCTTCGGCGAGATGGAGTTCTGGTTCGCCATCATCAAGGTGGTGGCGATTGTCGGCATGATCGTGCTCGGCTGCTACCTGCTGATCAGCGGCACCGGCGGCTCGCAAGCGTCGTTCAGTAACCTGTGGAGCCACGGCGGGTTCTTCCCCAACGGCGGCACCGGGCTGCTGATGGCCATGGCCTTTATCATGTTTTCCTTCGGTGGCCTGGAGCTGGTGGGCATCACTGCCGCCGAGGCAAGCGAACCGAAAAAGGTGATCCCCAAGGCCATCAACCAGGTGGTGTACCGGATTCTGATTTTCTATGTAGGCGCACTGACCGTCCTGCTGGCGCTGTACCCGTGGGATCAGTTGCTGGTCACCTTGGGCGCCGGTGGCGATGCCTACGGCAGCAGCCCGTTTGTGCAGATCTTTGCCTTGATCGGCAGCGATACCGCCGCGCAAATCCTCAACTTTGTGGTGCTGACCGCCGCGCTGTCGGTCTACAACAGCGGCGTGTACTGCAACAGCCGCATGCTCTTTGGCCTGGCAGAACAGGGTGATGCGCCCAAAGCGCTGATGAAGCTGACCAAAAATGGCGTGCCATTGCGCGCACTGGGCGTGTCGGCGCTGGTGACGTTGCTGTGTGTGGTAGTCAACTATGTGGCACCGCACAAGGCACTGGAGCTGCTGTTTGCGCTGGTGGTTGCTTCGCTGATGATCAACTGGGCGCTGATCAGCCTCACCCATATCAAGTTCCGCAAGGCCATGGCGGTACAAGGCGTAACGCCTTCGTTCAAGGCGTTCTGGTTCCCGTTCAGCAACGTGCTGTGCCTGGTGTTTATGGCCGTGATCGTCTCGGTGATCTGGATGATCCCCGATGTCCGCGCCTCGGTGTATGCGATCCCGGTGTGGTTGCTGATCATCTACGGGTTCTACCGTTTACGCCTGAGCAAAGGCCAGGCGCTGGCGAACACCCGCTAAGCAGGGGGTGAACTCAACTGTGGGAGCAGCCTGCTTGCGAAGACCGTTCGCGAGCAGGCTCGCTCCCACTGAAGAGTTGCGCATTCGGGTCACTGGGTGTCGGAATCAGGCATCTGTCAGTGCGCCACCACGGTTAGGGTGGGGTTCGATAACCCATCACCGGAGGTCTTATGTCTGCGCCAATCACCGTGCTTCGCGACACCCATCCCCTGCCAGTGCTCGATGCCTGCAAGTGGGAAAAACTTGAAGGCGACCCGCATACCGTCAACCTCAACGCTTACACCAGCGAAGACGGCAGCAAAATCATGGGCACGTGGATTTGCACGCCCGGCAAGTGGTACGTGGAGTATGTGAAGTGGGAGTACTGCGACTTCCGCGAGGGGTATTGCATCATCACCCCTGAGGGCAAAGAACCGATCCATCTGAGGGCCGGGGATATCTTTATCGTGGAACCAGGCATGAAAGGCACGTGGGAAGTGGTGGAAACCGTGCGCAAGTATTTCGTTTTTGCCTGATTGAGACCACGCAAAAAACCGGGAATCCGCCCGACGCGGATTCCCGGAAAAGCCCTATTCGGGCTTGCGATAGCTATTGATGATGGCCGAAAAGTCTTTGCCGCCTTCGCCGCGCAAACTCATCGCCTGATACAACTGTTGTGCCACGGCGCCCATCACTACAGGTTGATGGGCCTGGCGTGCAGCCTCGGTGGCCAACCCCAGATCCTTGAGCATCAACTCGGCGCCAAAGCCGCCGGTATAGCCGCGCGATGCGGGGGCCGTAGCAACAATGCCCGGCCACGGGTTGTACACCTCGGAACTCCAGCAGCGTCCGGTGGAGCTGTTGATCACCCCGGCCAGCACTTCGCTGTCGATGCCCAGTGCAGCGCCCAGGGCCATGGCCTCACTGACGCCGACCATGGAGATCCCGAGCAGCAGGTTGTTGCAGATTTTAGCGACTTGCCCCGTGCCCACATCCCCACAATGGACGATGTTGCGCCCCATTTGAGCGAGTACCGGGTGCAGGGTGTCGAACAGTGCCTGATTGGCGCCGACCATGAAGGTCAGGGTGCCGGCCTGTGCTCCACCCGTGCCACCGGACACCGGCGCATCAGCCATGTGCACGCCTTGTTTGGCGGCTGCGGCGGCCACATCACGGGCGGTCTGCGGGTCGATAGTGCTGCAATCCACCGCTGGCACGCCTTCGCCGATCCCCGCCAGCACGCCGTCTTCACCCAGCCACACGCTGCGCACATGGGCGGCAGCCGGGAGCATGGTGATCACCAGCTCGGCGCCTTTGGCGGCTTCGCGGGGCGAAGCACTGATATGGCCACCCAGGGCTGCCAGCTCGGCCAGGATGTCTTTGTTCAGGTCAAACAGGTTCAGCGAATGCCCGGCCTTGATCAGGTTGCGCGCCATCGGCGCGCCCATGTTGCCCAGGCCAATAAATGCGAT
This sequence comes from Pseudomonas deceptionensis, assembly GCF_900106095.1. Taxonomy (NCBI): domain Bacteria; kingdom Pseudomonadati; phylum Pseudomonadota; class Gammaproteobacteria; order Pseudomonadales; family Pseudomonadaceae; genus Pseudomonas; species Pseudomonas deceptionensis. The sequence continues at coordinate 245,546 of NZ_FNUD01000002.1, forward strand.
GTTCATGGTGTGTGCCCTCAACGAAGATGGATGGTGGTATTAACGCCATCATTCACGCTTTCATCATCGAACCAGCGACTGGTGACGGTCTTGGTTTGAGTATAGAACTGCACCACTTGCTTGCCGTACGGACCAAGATCGCCGAGTTTCGAGCCACGGGAGCCGGTAAAGCTGAAGAATGGAACCGGCACAGGAATCGGAATGTTGATACCGACCTGACCCACATCGATTTCAGTCTGGAACTTGCGCGCCGCAGCGCCACTTTGGGTAAACAGGCCGGTGCCGTTGCCGAACGGGTTGGCGTTGACCAGCGCGATGGCCTGGTCGAGGGTGTCGACTTCAATCACCACCAGCACCGGGCCGAAGATTTCCTGGGTGTAGATTTGCATGTCGGTGGTAACGCCCGAAAACAGGGTCGGGCCGATAAAGTTGCCTTGCTCAAACCCTGGAACCTTGACGTTACGGCCGTCCAGCTCAAGCACCGCGCCTTCTTTGATCCCGCTTTCAATCAGCCCCAGCACGCGCTCTTTCGCACGCTTGGAGATCACCGGGCCCACGTCGGTGCCCGCCTCACTGCCGGCATTGACCTTGAGTTGTTGCGCCAGCGCCTTGAGGTCCGGCAGCCACTGCTTGGCCGCGCCCACCAGCACCACCACCGAGGTGGCCATGCAGCGTTGCCCGGCAGCGCCAAAACCTGCGCCCACCAGTGCATTGAGGGTTTGTTGACGGTTGGCGTCAGGCAGCACCACCGCGTGGTTTTTAGCGCCCATCATCGATTGCACGCGCTTGCCGTGGCGGCCCGCCAGGTCATAGACGTGGGTGCCGACAGCGGTTGAGCCCACAAACGAAACAGCCTTGATATCCGTGTGAGTGCAGAGTGCGTCCACGACGTCTTTGCCGCCGTGCACTACGTTCAGCACGCCTGGCGGAACCCCGGCCTCCATCGCCAGTTCGACCAGCATCAGGGTCGACAGCGGGTCTTGCTCGGAAGGCTTGAGCACGAAGGTGTTACCGCAGGCGATGGCCATCGGGAACATCCACAGCGGAATCATGGCCGGGAAGTTGAAAGGCGTGATCCCTGCGCAGACACCAATCGGTTGGCGCAAGGTATAGGTATCCACCCCGCCGGCTACGTTTTCAGCGAATTCACCCATCTGCAACGTGCCGATGGAGCACGCGTGTTCGACCACTTCCAGGCCACGGAAAATATCGCCTTCGGCGTCGGCAATGGTTTTGCCTTGTTCAGCACTCAGGACGACGGCGATGCGCTTGGAGTGTTCACGAATCAGCGCTTGCAGCTTGAGCATGATGCGCATCCGCGCGCCAATCGGCGTCAGCTTCCAGGTCTGGAAGGCGCGTTGGGCACTGGCGATGGCGGCGTCGACTTCCGAGGCGGTGGCAAACGGGACTTTGGCCAGCACTTGCTGAGTGGCCGGGTTGACGATGTCGTGCCACTCGGTGGTCTGAGACTCGACCCATTCGCCATCAATCAGTAAGCGGGCGTTTTGATACGGGGTGTTAGAAACGCTCATGGAAGTCTCCGAAATTATTCTTGTGAGTACGGGCAGCCAAATTGGTCGCAGGACTGTTTTTGGAGTATAGGTGTGCGTTCTTCTAATAAGAACGCACATAAAAGCCGGTCTAACATGCAAAAAAACATCACATCGTTAAGCGCACTGAACTGGGACGACCTGAAGTTTTTTCTTGAGGTGGCCCGCACCCGCAAAGCCAGCAGTGCTGCCAAACGACTCGCGGTGGACTACACGACCGTGTCGCGGCGGATCAACTCGCTGGAGGCCGCGCTGGGGACGTTACTGTTCGAAAAGTCGCGCACCAACGGCTTTACCCTGACCAACGAAGGCCAGCGGTTGCTGGGGTATGCCGAGTCGATTGAAAGCACGCTGCACATGGCCTGCGAGCAGGTTTCAGGGTCTGGCGTGGCGTTGTCGGGCCATGTACGCATGGGCTGCACCGAGGGTTTCGGCAGCTTTTTCATCACCCCGCAACTCAGCCATTTTGTAGACACCTACCCGGCCATTTCGGTGGATATCCTGCCGCTGCCGCACTTCATCAGCCTGTCCAAGCGCGAGGCGGATATCGTCATTGCCCTGGAGCGCCCGGAACACGGGCCGTATGTGTGCTGCAAGCTGTGCGACTACCGCTTGCAGCTGTATGCGACCCAGGAATATCTGGACCAGCACCCTCCGATCCGCCGGGCGGCTGATTTGTCGGAGCATACGTTTATCAGTTACGTGGACGATCTGGCGTTCAGCTCGGAGCTGCTGTACCTGGCCAATGTACTGCCCGGCGCCAGCGCCAACCTGCGTAGCACCAGTGTGATTGCCCAGTTCGTGGCGGCGCAGCAGGGGCGCTCGCTGGCAATTCTGCCGTGCTTTCTGGCCGCCCAGGACCCGCGTTTGCTACCGGTGTTGCCGGACGAAATCAACCTCACGCGCCAGTTCTGGATGTACTGCCGCGAGGACCTGAGGAAGTTGAAGCGCATCACCCTGCTGTGGGATTACATCCGCGAAGTGACGGAGCTGAATGCGCCGCTGTTGCTGGGCGAGACGCGGGGGATGAAGTTTTCGGGGTGACTCGCCACTGCACATGTAGCCGCTGAGGAGCGAAGCGAGGCTGCGACAAGGACCGAAGGGCCTTCAAAAGACCGGGGCCGCTTCGCAGCCCATCGCAGCCTCGCTTCGCTCCTCAGCGGCTACACGCCATGGCGCTAGTCGGCAATCACGACGATCGAGACGCGGCGGTTTTCAGTACGACCCGACCGGGTATTGTTGCTGGCCACCGGCTCGCGGCTGCCCAACCCGCGGATCTGGATATTCTCGGGGCGCATGCCGACCTTGAGCAGCGCCTTGACCACGCTGTTGGCGCGGCGCACGGACAGTTGTTCGTTGTAGGACTCCTTGCCAGAGGAGTCCGTATGGCCATCTACCCGCACGCGCTGGATGTCAGCACCGAGCAAGGCGGTGCCAATGCGCTCGACGATTTCCTGGCTTTGCGTATTGAGCACTTCCAGGTCACTGCCAAACAGCACTTTGCCCGACAAACCGAACGCCCAGCCCTCCTCGGTCAGCTCGAAGCCCTGTTGTTTGAGTACCGTGATCTGCGCCGGGGTCAGACCTTTTGGCGGGGCAGTCTGGCAACCGGTCAACGACAGCGTTGCCAGTAAAAGGGCAACGCTAAAAAACTGCAGATAACGCTGGGTCAATGCAAGCATGGGGGGGGTAACTCCTGATGATCATGGAGTTGCGGGGTACTCCAACTCCGCAACGTGTTGCCCGCCTCGGGCGAGGCGTTTTGCCTGGTACATCGCCAGGTCCGCGGCACAGAGCAGCGAATCCGGGGTTGCACCATGTTCGGGGTAAACGGCGATTCCGATACTGAGCGAGGTCACGACACTGCTTTGGCCCGGCAGCTCAATGGGCTCCAGCATGCTGGCAATGATCTTGCCGGCGATGCGCTGGGCATCTGCGATCTTGTGCAGCGGGCTCAGCAAAATCGCAAATTCGTCGCCGCCCAGGCGCGCCACCACATCGTCCTCACGTAACTGGGCACGCACGCGCGTCGCCACGGCAACCAGCACCGCATCACCTGCCGCGTGGCCATAGGTGTCATTGATGTCCTTGAAACGATCGCTATCGAGAAACAGCACGGCGACCTTCTCGCTGACGTTGTTCAGCGAGCGCAGGGTGCGCGTCAGACGGGCTTCAAAATAGGCGCGGTTGGGCAGATTGGTCAGCGAGTCGTGACTGGCCTGATGCGCCAGGATCTCGTTCTCGTTTTGCAGATGGCTTTGCCAGGACTCAAGCTCATCGAGCAAGGCATTGAAGTCGTTGCCCAGGCTGTCCAGTTCGGCAATATGTGCCGGCGGCACGCGCCGGTCGAACGCCCGCTCGCGGCGCGCGGCGTGTGCCACTTCAGCCAGTTGTTGCAAGGGCCCGGTGATGCCACCCAGAAGCCGGCGCGACAAATACAACGCACTCCAGGCGCTGAGCGCCGTGCACACCATCACGCCAAGCAGCCCGCTGAGCAAAAAGCTCAGCATATTGGCCCCGTGCCCACGGACGGTCACCAGACCGACTTCCTGGCCCTGATGCAAAATCGGCACGGTGATCGGTTGTTCCAGCAAACTATCGGCCAACCACTTTTCGACCTTGGGCAACAGGCCAGCTTCCGGGCGCTGCCATTGCGCGAGCAGCTCTCCATCGGCCGTGTAAACCCTGGCCTCGGCGACTGCTTCGGTGGACGCAATCAAGGCCAGCGCTTCGGTTGCCGCCGCACGGTCATCAAACACCACGGCTGCTTCCACGGTGTAATTGATGGAGCGGGCAATCAGGTGCAAGTTGTGGTCGGCGTACACCTTGAGCGCCAGCACCCCCAACAGGGTCATCGAAGCGCTGGCCAGTGTAACGGCTACCAATGCCACCCCAAGGTGCCCTCGGCGCAATACCGAGCGCAACCTGCGCCGGCTTTTAGGCTTTTGGGAAAGGATCATGGCTGAGCCGCCCTGCGACGCGACAGTTGCAGCACGCTGGGATGAATGCGTACGCCGCTGCGAGCGACAGAGTCGAGGTTGACCTCAAACGACACTTGTTCATCGCGCACGCGCAGGCAAAAAAGACTGCCTACGGTGCATTGATCACCGTCTTCGCTGATGCTCAGTACGGCTTTGGTATTGAAGCTGGAGAACAGCTGGCTGCGCTCCTCAGCGCTTAACTTGCCTAAGTACACCGCGTTGCAATCACTGGCAATACCAGGATCACTCGCCAACACACGACGAACCTGCACCGGCCTGCCACTGGGCTGAGTCGCGCCTTTGAGCAGGTCATCGGTGTATTCGGTCGGGCCGATCACGCATAACTGCAATTGCGCCGGCTCAGTGGGCCAACGTGCATAGCTGAGGATGCCAAGGACCACTTGGGTCACAGCCTTGGCGCGCTGATCAGCCAGGTTTATGGGTGCTTCAGGTTGGGCCAGGCAAGGAGTGCTCAGCAGTAACAGGCAAAAAGAAAGCAGCCGTACCCGCCATCCAAAATGCTGTTCTGCCGAGGAGACAGCCACGTCCATGCGGGATTTCTCTGTAATCTTTGTAGGAATAGTGTCGTAACGATAGCACGACATGTGTACTCACTGTGATACAGGTCACAATCTGTGGGGTCTGGCGCCCAAAAAGACTCAAATCTGACGCAATACCTGTGGGGGCTGGCCTGCCAGCGGTGCAGGCAGCAGGGTGTATCTGGCCCCCACAGGAAACAAGCGTTACCCCAGCCCCAACATCAACCCGCTCAGGCGTTTGACCTTGCGCTGCACAGCCTCTTCAAAAACCCCCGCACGCGGCTCGACCAGGCTGAACCAGTGCTTGGCACGGGTGATGCCGGTGTAGATCAGTTCTTTGGTCAGCACCGGGTTAAGCGCTTCGGGCAGTACCAGCGCGGTGTGTGAAAACTCCGAGCCCTGGGATTTGTGCACGGTCATGGCATACACCGTTTCGACATCATTGAGCCGGCTTGGCAGCACAAAACGGATGCCCCCTTGCCCGTCGTTGCGGGCGAAAGCCACACGCAATACGTGGCGCCGGGTCGGGCCGTCACCCTCAGGAAGTTTGAGGGCAATGCCAATATCGCCATTCATCAGGCCCAGGCCGTAATCGTTACGCGTCATCAACACCGGGCGGCCTTCGTACCAATGCTGATCACTGTCAATCAGCTTGCGGGCGAACAGTGCGTGGGTAATGCGCGCATTCAGCCCTTCAACGCCCCAGGGCCCTTTGCGCACGGCGCAGAGCACCTGAAAAGCCTCGAACGCTTGCAGCACGTTACCCGCCCATGCGGCCCAGCAAGGGTCCTCAAGCCCGGTCTCGGCGTTGGGCCGCTGCTCGCGCAGCACCTCAAGGTAATGCCGATACCCTTTGGCCTCCGTGCCGCGCCCTTCCAGCGCCAGGCGCTCAAATCCGCGGTCCTGCTCGCCCTTTAGGGGTAATGCAAACAGGTCGGCATGGCTGCCCGCCGCGAGCAAGGCCCGTGCTTCGAGGGGTTGCTGCCGGTTGACCAGACGCGACAACTGGCCGATGCCGCTGCCTTCCCCGAAGCGTCGCGAGTGACGCAACATGACCACTTGCTGGGCCAGCGGATGAGTACCGTCCAGGTCTTGCTGCAAGCCACTGGCGCCGAGATTTTCACCGCTGATCTGCTCCAGCCACGCCCGGGTTTGCGGGGTGTACCAGCCTGCCTCCGCATCACGGCACAAGTCCCCCAGCACAGCACCGGCTTCAACCGATGCCAGCTGGTCCTTGTCACCCAGCAGCACCAGCCGCGCATGAGCCGGTAGCGCATCGAGCAGGTTGGCCATCATTTCCAGGTCAATCATCGACGCTTCATCGACCACCAATACATCCAGCGGCAGGCGGTTGCCCGCGTGATGACGAAAGTGGCGCGTGCCGGGACGGCTGCCGAGCAGGCGGTGAACGGTGGTCACGTCACTGGGGATTTTTTGCCGAACCTTGTCGTCCACTTCCAGTGATTTGACTTGCAGGCTGATGGATTCGGTCAGGCGCGCAGCAGCTTTACCCGTCGGCGCGGCAAGACGAATCCGCAAGGGCGCACCCGCTTCGACGGCCGGAGCCTGCAGCAACGCCAGCAAACGCACCACAGTGGTGGTTTTACCGGTGCCCGGGCCGCCAGTGACAATGCTGAAAGCACCGCGTGCGGCCAAAGCACATGCCAGTTTTTGCCAGTCAATCGGCGCATTCTGTGCCGGGCTGCCGAACAAGCCGTTCAGCCGTGCGGGCAAATCGTCTGGCGCCGCTTCAGCCAGCGCCAGACGTTGGCGCAATGCGCTGTCGATACGTCGCTCATAGGCCCAGTAACGGCGTAAATACAGACGGCGCTCACTCAGCACCAATGGCCGGCTGGCCGCATCGGCTGACGACTGCCCCGCATGTTCCACCAACGGGCTGGCTTGCAGGGCCTTGCACCACGCATCGCCCTCCAGAGCCTCAAGCAGTTGCGAAGGCAACAACATGGCACCGGTCTGGATATCGCCCTCGGGTGGCAAGGACAATGCAAAGTCGGGCTCTTTCAGGGTTTCGAACAGGTCCAGGCACACATGGCCGTGGCCCAACTGATGGCTGGTCAACGCTGCTGCCAGCAGCACCAGCGGGTCGCCTTGCGGATCGCGTTCGTGAAGGAACGCGACGAAGGCCTTATCCAGCGCCCGTAACCAGCCTCGCTCGACCCAGCGCTCCAGCAACAGCAGCAGGTCCTCGGCACGGCCCAGAGGTTGTAACCGGGCAAGGCTTTCGGCCGTCAACGGCGTAGGCAACAGTTCGGCAAACGAACGACTCATAACAACACTCCCTGTTCCCACGCCGGTTCAGCCGTTTTCGGTAAAGGTTTACCCTGGAACATCAAGTCCAGGCTTTCGATCAATAGCCGGGGCGGCCGGGTGAAATACACGCCCTGCCCCTGGGAGCGGGTGCCGCGTAAAAACAGGTACAGCGCGCCGCCCATATGCTGGTCGTAGTCGTAATCGGGCAGCCGCGCCTTGAGCTGACGGTGCAGGGCCAACAGGTACAACACGTATTGCAGGTCGTAGCGGTTATCCAGAATCGAGGCGGTCATCGCCTGTTCGGTGTAGGCCGAATCGTCAGCTCCCAGCCAGTTGGATTTGTAGTCCGCCACGTAATAACGCCCCTGGTGCTCAAAGGTCAGGTCGATAAAGCCCTTGAACATGCCATTGAGCAAGCTCGGCTCGGCCCCGGCCCGTGCAGCGCCGCCGTGGGTGTGCTGGCGCACCAGCTTGTCCAGTTGCAGCACATCGACCTTGTGGCTGGCGAACCAGAACTCCATCTCAATTTGGTACTGGCTTAGCTCACTGAGTACTACAGCCGGTTGGCCATTATTCAGACGCAATGGTTCATCTTGCAGGTGCTGCAGCCAGTCGCTCAATGTCTCGATCCAGCCTTGCCAGCCGCGCCGGTTGCAGCGCCGCGCCACGGCGTCATTGATCGCTTCGGGGCTCGCCTTGAACCCTTCGCTGCCCGCCCATTCAAGCAAGCCATGGAGAAAGGTCCCGGGGTTTGGCCCTCGCGGAAAACGGTGAATATCACCGCCACTGAGTAATACATCTCGCGGTGCATCGGGATCGAGTCGCTCATCATCCGAGAGCTTTTGCGCTAGGGCGCTTTCGGGAGCCTCCGCGGGGCTGAGGCTGTCACCGATTCGCAATGCGCTGTAGGACGCAATCCACCAGTTTTCCGCCGCGCGGCGGGTAGGGGTCAGCGGCGCAAGCAAGGTAGCTTCGTTGAGCGGCGGATAAAAATGCGCCTCGCCGACAGGCGGTACGGGCTCGCACAGTACGGCTGCGCAATCTTGCTGCACATCCGCCAGCCAGCTCTGCAATCCGACAGACTCGGCCAGCATCGTCCCGCCACCCAGCAAATAGCCCAACGCCGAAAGGTGCAACACCGAGCGATTGTTGTTGCCCCGCTTGAGGTCGGCAACGCCCAGCCAACACGCATGCTGGGCCCGGGTCAGGGCCACGTAGAGCAGGCGTAAATCTTCGGCCAGACGCTCGTCATCGGCCTGGACAATCAGCTCTGGCGTCGGTTTTAGACTCACCTGGGCGTTGCCCGCCGCATCGTGGTAATGCAGCGGCAAACGACTGCCATCCACGGGTTTGGTGGAGCAGATAAACGGCAGGAACACCAACGGATACTCCAGCCCCTTGGACTTGTGAATGGTCACGACCTTGACCAGTTGCTCATCACTTTCAAGGCGCAGGATCTGTTCTTCACCCGCCTGCCCAGACAGCGCCAGGTGCTCGGCCAGATGCCGGATCAGCGCTTGTTCGCCGTCCAGTTCGGCGGCGGCCTGCTGCAGCAGTTCGGACAGGTGCAATACGTTGGTCAGCACTCGCTCGCCATCAGGGCGGGCAATCAGGGCCTGGGGCAGCTCAAAGTCGTGCAGCAAGCGGCGCAACATGGCGAGCACTCCTTGCTTGCGCCAGGTTTCGCGGTAGCCACGGAACTGCATCACGCGTTTTTCCCAGGCCAGTTCGTCCTGGTTCAAGCGCTCCAGTTCAATCAGCGGCAGGTCCAGGGTGATACAGGCCAGGGCCGCGCGCAGCGGGCGCTCGACATCCGGTTCGGCGCAGGCCTTGAGCCAGGCCAGCACATCGTGGGCTTCCTGCGCGGCGTAGACCGAATCCTTATCCGACAAGTAAACGCTACGTACACCTCGGTTCGACAACTCTCGCCGCACCGCCTGGGCCTCCTTACCATCACGCACCAGAATCGCGATATCGGCCGGCAATACGCCGCGAAACGCTTCGCCATCTTTGGCAAAACCACAGCGGCCTTGCTGACCGCCATTGAGCAATTCGACAATCTGGCTGGCACACACCGCTGCCAGTTGCTGACGATAAATCACCCCCGACACCGGCTGCTCGGAGGGTAATTGCCAGAGGGTTAATGCGGTAATCGCTTTACCATCCAGCTGTAGGATTTCTTTGCGTCCCTGGGATTTAACCGACACAAAGGGCACAGGGTTTTCAGGCCCTTCGCGGAACAAAAACGCGCCTCGGCCAGTGTCGCGCTGCTCGGCCCGTTCAAAAACGTGATTTACGGCCTCGACCATGGCGTGGCTGGAGCGGAAGTTGGTATCCAGCGTGTGCAGTCGGCCATGGGTGGCGTGACGTGCGCGCAAGTAGGTGTAAATGTCGGCACCGCGAAAGGCATAGATCGCCTGTTTCGGGTCGCCGATCAGGAACAGTCCGGTATCGGGGCTGTTGTCTTCGATGCGGTAGATGGTTTCGAAGATGCGGTACTGCACCGGGTCGGTGTCCTGAAATTCGTCGATCAGTGCCACCGGGAACTGCTCGCGAATCAGGGTCGCCAAGCGCTCTCCGCCTTCGGCCTGCAATGCAGCGTCGAGGCGCAGCAGCATGTCGTCGAAACCCATCTCGGCACGGCGGCGCTTTTCTTCTTCAAAGCGCACGCTCACCCAGTTCGCCGCATGCTGCAGAACCGCTGCATCGGGGGTCGGCAACGCATCGAGCGCGGCCTTGAGGCCATGCATTGCATCGAGCCCCGGATGCTGCGGGGGCGCGCCTTTCCAGGCTTCGGCCATGCCGTCTGGCGTCAGGCGGGTGAAACCCGTTCCCAGGTCAAGCTGCTCTTGGTCGTCATCGGCCGCCCATGCGCTGAGTTTTTCAAACCAGGGTTCGAAGTAACGCGCCTGCATTTTTCGACCGTCGACCGCTTTGCTGGCAACGCCTTGCAGGCAGATATCGCGCAGCTCCTGGGCCCATTGCAGCCATGGGGTTTTGAGCTGTGACAGCGCTTCGCGGCGCTCTTGCAAGCAGGCTTCGATCATTTGGGCCGGGGTTTGCTCGGCCAGGGTGGGCTGACGTGAGCTGGCAAACAGCGCGCGGACTCGCGGCAACAGGGCGGCGGGACCACTCCAGTTGGCACGCACCCAGTTCAGTGCGTCGCCGTGCATGGGGTAGCAAAACAGCCGCCAGTAATCACGCAGCACTTCGCCCAGCAAATCGCTGTGGTCGGTTTCCAGGGTCTGGGTAAACAGGCTGCCACTGTCGAAGGCATGTTCGCGCAGCATGCGCTGGCACCAACTGTGGATGGTCGACACCGCAGCTTCGTCCATCCACTGTGCCGCGATATCGAGACGGCCGGCGCAAGCGGCCCACTGCTCGGGGCCAAACTGCTCACGCAACTGCGCCACCAATGCATCCGGAGCTTCAATCTCGTCACGGAAGAACCGTGCAGCTTCAGCCAGGCGTGTGCGAATGCGGTCGCGCAACTCTTTGGTGGCCGCATCGGTAAAGGTCACAACGAGAATTTGCGGCGGTAACAACTCACGCCCAAAACCTGATGCTTCGCCGCCATGCCCCAGGATCAGACGCAGGTAGAGCGCCGAGATGGTGAAGGTTTTGCCGGTGCCGGCACTGGCTTCTATCAGTTGGCTGCCACGCAGGGGGAAGGCCAAGGCCAGCGGTAATGTTTGCTCGCTCATTAGCGGGACGCCTCGCTGTTTAATGAACGCCAAGGCGCATCAAAAAGTGGTCGATAGAGGGCATCGCACCACTCTGCAAATTCTTCAGCGGCCATCAAGGCGGCGTAATCGGGAAACTGACGGGCCAGCGCTGCGCTTTCACGACGTTCGCCGTCACTGGTTTGGCCGTCACCTTCGTAGGCTTTTTGTGCAGCGGCGTCGGCCTTGTCCGGGTCGGTTTGAGCCAGCCAGGCGAAGGCTGTTTTCACGGCGACAGGCAGCGGATGGCTCATGCCGGATTTCCAGGCCACCAGCAAGTTGCCAAGAATGTCACTGGCCTGCCCGGGGTCCAGAGGGTCAAGTAACAAGGTGTCATCGCTGGCCACCAGGGCAGTCGACATCTCCAGACCACTGGCGCAGGCCACCAGATGGTTTACCCATGGCCGGGTCAATCGGTGCCATTTACGGGTTTTAATCCCGCCAATGCTATTAGGAATAGTCGTGATGGAGAGCAGGCCTTTGTCGCTGCGTTGATGCAGATTGCTGAGCCAGCCTTCCAGTGTCAGGCCGTGGTCTTCAAAGCTGACAGGCAGCGCGCTGTTTAGCGGTGTAGGCCACAGGGCCAACAGCTGCTGATAGCGTTGCAGCACATCCGGTAACGGCTCGATCAGTTCGTGTTGCAGGCATTCGCCAAAGCCGGCCATGGGCAACAGGCCACTGCCTTGTAAGCGCAGGGCACGGGTGTGCAAGGCGTGTTCAGGCTCGTCGGGTTGTGCCAGGGCGGCTTCGAGCAAACTGTCACTGAGCGTGTATCGTTGCAATGCATCGAGCACGAAAGGTTCTTCATCGGCCAAAGGCACTTCGGCCGCCTCGAAGAATACCTTCAAGCGCTGACTGAAGAAGTGACGTACAGGGTTGCGCAAGAAGTCCTGCAACTGCGTAAGGTTCAGTGGCTCTTCCTGCTCGTGCACTCCCAGCGTGCCGGCTTGAATGGGCGCGGGTTGTGGCTCGTGCAAACGTTGCCATTCGCGGGCATAACTGAACAGGTTGGGATTGCCTTCATGAAAGTAGCGGGTACTGAAGGGCTGCAGCGGATGCTCTTGAGTCATGGCACCTAGCAGATCCTCGCCTCCCTCCAAATGCCAGCCATTGGCAAGGTGATCACGCAGTTGGCCTATCAGGACGCAAGCCGGGCGCTCGCTGTTATCGCGAATACTGCGTCCGACCCAGCTGATATAGAGCTGCTCACGGGCGGAAAGCAGTGCTTCGAGTAGCAGATAACGGTCATCTTCGCGGCGGGAACGGTCGCCTGGGCGGTAGTCACTGCCCATCAGATCGAAGTCCAGCGGCGGTTGTGCACGCGGGTAGTCGCCGTCGTTCATGCCCAGCAGGCACACCAGCTTGAAGGGAATGGCACGCATGGGCATCAGGGTGCAGAAGTTAACCGCTCCGGCCAGGAAGCGTTGTGACAACTTGCCTTGATCAAGCCCGGTTAGCCAGGCTTCGCGTACTACGGTCAGTGGTAACTCATCTTGTAGACCAACCAGCTCACAGGTTTCGAGCCAAGTTTCACGCAGCTCTTCAAGCTGGGCCAGCAGGTAATCGTCGTGTTCGGTTTCAGCCTGGAAAAACAGTTGCACCAACCCTTGCAGGCGCTCGCCCCATTGCTGCGGCAAAGCTGGTTGCGATAACTCTTGATGGGCAACTTCCAACGCATCGAGCAGAGCCACAAGCGGACCAATCAGCACCGCATCCAGGCCACCGATTTCATCGTACGGCTCAATACCATCGCAGGCCTCGCCACTGCCGACGGCATAGCCAAGCAGCATGCGACGCAAGCCGAAGCGCCAACTGTTTTGCTCCAGTTGTGCAGGCAAGCCCAGGCCTGCGCGCTGCTCAGCATTGAGCCCCCAGCGAATGCCCGCGCCTTCGATCCAGCGATGCAGGGTTGGCAAGTCGCGCTCCTGGACACTGAAGCGGGCTCGCAGTGAAGGCACGTCCAGCAAGTCGAGTATTTCGCTGACGGGGAAGCGGCTGTCAGGCAGTTTGAGCAAGTGTTCGAGCGCAATCAGCAGTGGATCACGGCCACGCTGGCCCTGGTCGGCCAAGGTGTAGGGAATGAAGCGCCGATCATCGCGTTCGATCTGACCAAACACGGCCCGGATATGGGGCGCGTAGCTGTCGACATCCGGCACCATCACAATCACATCACGTGGCTGCAACTGAGGGTTTTCGCTGAATCGTGCAAGTAGCTGGTCGTGGAGGATCTCAACTTCCCGCTGAGCACTGTGGGCAATGTGGAAGCGGATTGAACGATCTTTGTCCAAGTCGATAGCGGGCCACAGCTCTCGGGTTTCATTGAGTGGGCGCAGCTCAAGAATATCGTCCTGCAACTGGTTAAGCAGGTTGAGCGGCTCGACCTCACTGAACAGGTCGATACGGCCATCACGAAAGGCCGCACGATAGCTGTTGGGGTCGTCGTAGCTGTCGAGCAAGTTGATGTAGTCGCGCCCCTGCTTGCCCCAGGCAGCGAGCAAGGGGTGAGCGTGTTGATGCAGGGTATCGAGGTCAAGTGCGGTAGGCATTCCGGCTTTGCGGGCCTGGCGCTTGTACTGATGGCGCAGCAGATCCTTGTCCGCAACGATGTCAGACCAGTGATGGCGACAAGGATTGTGCACACACAGCAGTACCTGGCTGAAACGGGCGAGCCCGGCCAGAGCTTCAAGTGCCTGAGCGGGCAATGACGAAATACCGAAGACGATCACGCGCGCCGGCAAGCCGGGCGGAGCTTGCTCAAGGCTGCTGATCTTGTCCATAAAGCGCTGGTGAACGCCGGCCCGGCTCTGGGACATTCCTTCTTGACCGACATCAAGCAATAGCGCGCGCCACAGTTCGGCTTGCCAGCAGTTGGCCGGGCTCAAGGCAGGGCTTTCACCCCGGGCGTTGCGCAGTTGATGGCGGCCGGCGGCCCAGTCTTCCAACCAGTCGGCACGGTAGACCTGGTACTGGTCAAACAAGTCCGCCAGGCGCTCTGACAACTGATAGCGTTTGCGCAAATCCGTGTCATGGGTCAGAAACCGCTGCAAGGGTTCAAAGTGCGGTTGGTCTATAAGCGCAGGAAGCAGGCGCATCAGGCGCCAGGTCAGCGGGGCTTTATCGAGCAGGGATTTGGCGGGGATTTCTTCACTGCCCAACACAAGCCGATAGAGCTGCCACAAAAAACTGCCGGGCAACTGCACATCCACTGCTGCAGCAATACCGCAGCCACCGAGATCATCGTCCTGAGCATCTTCGGCCAGAGCCAGCTTCAGCCATTGGGCAATACCGTTGCTCTGTACCAGAGCAATTTCGTTCTCCAAAGGCGCCAGGGGGTAGCGGCGCATCCAACTGACGACCAGGCTACGCAACTCATCCAGGCGGTTACCATGAACCACCATAAAACCTGCATTGAGGGACGTAGCAACCGGCATGACGGCATCCTTAGGAGAAGGCAAAATCCAAAGGCGAACCTTAACATTGCTCGCCAAGATTGGTGGAGCTCAAGCTACGGCGTAGGGAGCTGTAGCGATAAGGTCGAGGACGTTTCGCTTGTCGCGCCAAGCTGGGCGGTACTTTTCTCGGCACAAAAACAAACCCCCTGTCTGCGTTAGCAGACAGGGGGTTTGGAATTTAATCTTGACGATGACCTACTCTCACATGGGGAAACCCCACACTACCATCGGCGATGCATCGTTTCACTACTGAGTTCGGGATGGGATCAGGTGGTTCCAATGCTCTATGGTCGTCAAGAAATTCGGTAGCCAGGTCGTTCACCTTTCGGTTTACGCTCCAGCGAATGGGTATGTAATAGAAGGGTGTTTTGTGAGTCGCAAACTTTCGGTTTGTATCGTCTTCACACACCGCAATCTGGTCTCTTCGACGCAAATTGCTTGGGTGTTATATGGTCAAGCCTCACGGGCAATTAGTATTGGTTAGCTCAACGCCTCACAGCGCTTACACACCCAACCTATCAACGTCGTAGTCTTCGACGGCCCTTTAGGGAACTCAAGGTTCCAGTGAGATCTCATCTTGAGGCAAGTTTCCCGCTTAGATGCTTTCAGCGGTTATCTTTCCCGAACATAGCTACCCGGCAATGCCACTGGCGTGACAACCGGAACACCAGAGGTTCGTCCACTCCGGTCCTCTCGTACTAGGAGCAGCCCCTCTCAAATCTCAAACGTCCACGGCAGATAGGGACCGAACTGTCTCACGACGTTCTAAACCCAGCTCGCGTACCACTTTAAATGGCGAACAGCCATACCCTTGGGACCGGCTTCAGCCCCAGGATGTGATGAGCCGACATCGAGGTGCCAAACACCGCCGTCGATATGAACTCTTGGGCGGTATCAGCCTGTTATCCCCGGAGTACCTTTTATCCGTTGAGCGATGGCCCTTCCATACAGAACCACCGGATCACTAAGACCTACTTTCGTACCTGCTCGACGTGTCTGTCTCGCAGTCAAGCGCGCTTTTGCCTTTATACTCTACGACCGATTTCCGACCGGTCTGAGCGCACCTTCGTACTCCTCCGTTACTCTTTAGGAGGAGACCGCCCCAGTCAAACTACCCACCATACACTGTCCTCGATCCGGATAACGGACCTGAGTTAGAACCTCAAAGTTGCCAGGGTGGTATTTCAAGGTTGGCTCCATGCAGACTGGCGTCCACACTTCAAAGCCTCCCACCTATCCTACACAAGCAAATTCAAAGTCCAGTGCAAAGCTATAGTAAAGGTTCACGGGGTCTTTCCGTCTAGCCGCGGATACACTGCATCTTCACAGCGATTTCAATTTCACTGAGTCTCGGGTGGAGACAGCGCCGCCATCGTTACGCCATTCGTGCAGGTCGGAACTTACCCGACAAGGAATTTCGCTACCTTAGGACCGTTATAGTTACGGCCGCCGTTTACCGGGGCTTCGATCAAGAGCTTCGCGTTAGCTAACCCCATCAATTAACCTTCCGGCACCGGGCAGGCGTCACACCCTATACGTCCACTTTCGTGTTTGCAGAGTGCTGTGTTTTTAATAAACAGTCGCAGCGGCCTGGTATCTTCGACCGGCATGGGCTTACGCAGTAAATGCTTCACCCTCACCGGCGCACCTTCTCCCGAAGTTACGGTGCCATTTTGCCTAGTTCCTTCACCCGAGTTCTCTCAAGCGCCTTGGTATTCTCTACCCAACCACCTGTGTCGGTTTGGGGTACGGTTCCTGGTTACCTGAAGCTTAGAAGCTTTTCTTGGAAGCATGGCATCAACCACTTCGTTGTCTAAAAGACAACTCGTCATCAGCTCTCGGCCTTAGAATCCCGGATTTACCTAAGATTCCAGCCTACCACCTTAAACTTGGACAACCAACGCCAAGCTGGCCTAGCCTTCTCCGTCCCTCCATCGCAATAACCAGAAGTACAGGAATATTAACCTGTTTTCCATCGACTACGCTTTTCAGCCTCGCCTTAGGGACCGACTAACCCTGCGTCGATTAACGTTGCGCAGGAAACCTTGGTCTTTCGGCGTGGGTGTTTTTCACACCCATTATCGTTACTCATGTCAGCATTCGCACTTCTGATACCTCCAGCAAGCTTCTCAACTCACCTTCACAGGCTTACAGAACGCTCCTCTACCGCATCACCTAAGTGATACCCGTAGCTTCGGTGTATGGTTTGAGCCCCGTTAAATCTTCCGCGCAGGCCGACTCGACTAGTGAGCTATTACGCTTTCTTTAAAGGGTGGCTGCTTCTAAGCCAACCTCCTAGCTGTCTAAGCCTTCCCACATCGTTTCCCACTTAACCATAACTTTGGGACCTTAGCTGACGGTCTGGGTTGTTTCCCTTTTCACGACGGACGTTAGCACCCGCCGTGTGTCTCCCATGCTCGGCACTTGTAGGTATTCGGAGTTTGCATCGGTTTGGTAAGCCGGGATGGCCCCCTAGCCGAAACAGTGCTCTACCCCCTACAGTGATACATGAGGCGCTACCTAAATAGCTTTCGAGGAGAACCAGCTATCTCCGAGCTTGATTAGCCTTTCACTCCGATCCACAGGTCATCCGCTAACTTTTCAACGGTAGTCGGTTCGGTCCTCCAGTTAGTGTTACCCAACCTTCAACCTGCCCATGGATAGATCGCCCGGTTTCGGGTCTATTCCCAGCGACTAGACGCCCTATTAAGACTCGCTTTCGCTACGCCTCCCCTATTCGGTTAAGCTTGCCACTGAAAATAAGTCGCTGACCCATTATACAAAAGGTACGCAGTCACCCAACAAAGTGGGCTCCCACTGCTTGTACGCATACGGTTTCAGGATCTATTTCACTCCCCTCTCCGGGGTTCTTTTCGCCTTTCCCTCACGGTACTAGTTCACTATCGGTCAGTCAGTAGTATTTAGCCTTGGAGGATGGTCCCCCCATATTCAGACAAAGTTTCTCGTGCTCCGTCCTACTCGATTTCACTGCAAAGATGTTTTCGCGTACAGGGCTATCACCCACTATGGCCGCACTTTCCAGAGCGTTCCGCTAACATCAATACAGCTTAAGGGCTGGTCCCCGTTCGCTCGCCACTACTAAGGGAATCTCGGTTGATTTCTTTTCCTCAGGGTACTTAGATGTTTCAGTTCCCCTGGTTCGCTTCTTAAGCCTATGTATTCAGCTTAAGATACCTAACTTATGTTAGGTGGGTTCCCCCATTCAGACATCTCCGGATCAAAGTCTGTTTGCCGACTCCCCGAAGCTTTTCGCAGGCTACCACGTCTTTCATCGCCTCTGACTGCCAAGGCATCCACCGTATGCGCTTCTTCACTTGACCATATAACCCCAAGCAATCTGGTTATACTATGAAGACGACATTCGCCGAAAATTCGCATGTTCAATTAAGAACGTTCACAAATTTTACCTTAGCCTGAATAAACACCAGTGAAAGTGCTATCCAGTCTAACTTTCTATTACATACCCAAATTTTTAAAGAACGATCTAATCAAAAGATCAGAAATCAACATTCACCATCGTTTGATGGAATGCTCATTTCTAAGCTTTACGAAACAGAAGTAGGTTATGGTGGAGCCAAACGGGATCGAACCGTTGACCTCCTGCGTGCAAGGCAGGCGCTCTCCCAGCTGAGCTATGGCCCCATATATCTACAGACTTTTTACACAAAATTGGTGGGTCTGGGCAGATTCGAACTGCCGACCTCACCCTTATCAGGGGTGCGCTCTAACCAACTGAGCTACAGACCCAATTTTGATCTACTTCTATCGTCTTTTTCAATGAATCAAGCAATTCGTGTGGGAACTTATGGAGCAGCTGATGTCGTCGATTAAGGAGGTGATCCAGCCGCAGGTTCCCCTACGGCTACCTTGTTACGACTTCACCCCAGTCATGAATCACACCGTGGTAACCGTCCTCCCGAGGGTTAGACTAGCTACTTCTGGTGCAACCCACTCCCATGGTGTGACGGGCGGTGTGTACAAGGCCCGGGAACGTATTCACCGTGACATTCTGATTCACGATTACTAGCGATTCCGACTTCACGCAGTCGAGTTGCAGACTGCGATCCGGACTACGATCGGTTTTATGGGATTAGCTCCACCTCGCGGCTTGGCAACCCTTTGTACCGACCATTGTAGCACGTGTGTAGCCCAGGCCGTAAGGGCCATGATGACTTGACGTCATCCCCACCTTCCTCCGGTTTGTCACCGGCAGTCTCCTTAGAGTGCCCACCATTACGTGCTGGTAACTAAGGACAAGGGTTGCGCTCGTTACGGGACTTAACCCAACATCTCACGACACGAGCTGACGACAGCCATGCAGCACCTGTCTCAATGTTCCCGAAGGCACCAATCTATCTCTAGAAAGTTCATTGGATGTCAAGGCCTGGTAAGGTTCTTCGCGTTGCTTCGAATTAAACCACATGCTCCACCGCTTGTGCGGGCCCCCGTCAATTCATTTGAGTTTTAACCTTGCGGCCGTACTCCCCAGGCGGTCAACTTAATGCGTTAGCTGCGCCACTAAGAGTTCAAGACTCCCAACGGCTAGTTGACATCGTTTACGGCGTGGACTACCAGGGTATCTAATCCTGTTTGCTCCCCACGCTTTCGCACCTCAGTGTCAGTATCAGTCCAGGTAGTCGCCTTCGCCACTGGTGTTCCTTCCTATATCTACGCATTTCACCGCTACACAGGAAATTCCACTACCCTCTACCATACTCTAGCTTGCCAGTTTTGGATGCAGTTCCCAGGTTGAGCCCGGGGATTTCACATTCAACTTAACAAACCACCTACGCGCGCTTTACGCCCAGTAATTCCGATTAACGCTTGCACCCTCTGTATTACCGCGGCTGCTGGCACAGAGTTAGCCGGTGCTTATTCTGTCGGTAACGTCAAGACACTAACGTATTAGGTTAATGCCCTTCCTCCCAACTTAAAGTGCTTTACAATCCGAAGACCTTCTTCACACACGCGGCATGGCTGGATCAGGCTTTCGCCCATTGTCCAATATTCCCCACTGCTGCCTCCCGTAGGAGTCTGGACCGTGTCTCAGTTCCAGTGTGACTGATCATCCTCTCAGACCAGTTACGGATCGTAGCCTTGGTGAGCCATTACCTCACCAACTAGCTAATCCGATCTAGGCTCATCTGATAGCGCAAGGCCCGAAGGTCCCCTGCTTTCTCCCGTAGGACGTATGCGGTATTAGCGTCCGTTTCCGAACGTTATCCCCCACTACCAGGCAGATTCCTAGATATTACTCACCCGTCCGCCGCTCTCAAGAGGTGCAAGCACCTCTCTACCGCTCGACTTGCATGTGTTAGGCCTGCCGCCAGCGTTCAATCTGAGCCATGATCAAACTCTTCAGTTCAAACATCTTTGGGTTTTTAAGAAACCCTAAACTTGGCTCAGCAATCGTTGGTTACATCTTTGATTTCTCGCGGAGTAACTTGTGATGCTGATAATCTTGTTGACTATCAGTCTGACTCCACAAGCACCCACACGAATTGCTTGATTCAGTTGTTAAAGAGCGGTTGGTTTAGCTTTCGCTGAACCGAGGCGCGTATTCTACAGCAGCCTCTGTTGCTGTCAAGCGGTTATTTTAAGATGTTTTCAAAGTTTCCCCTGTAACATCAACCACTTGCGCTTTCGATCTCTCGTTAGCGGGAGGCGAATTCTACAGCGTTACACGCTGCTGTCAACACCTTATTTCCTGCTTCTTTCGATTGAGATAATCGAGGTGTTAGCCAGGCAAATGGCCTGATTAACAGCACAGGCTTTTTACAAAGCTTGTACTTATACAAAAACAAAATCCCCGTCTGCGCGAGCAGACAGGGATTTTGGAATTTAATCTTGACGATGACCTACTCTCACATGGGGAAACCCCACACTACCATCGGCGATGCATCGTTTCACTACTGAGTTCGGGATGGGATCAGGTGGTTCCAATGCTCTATGGTCGTCAAGAAATTCGGTAGCCAGGTCGTTTACCTTTCGGTTCACGCTCCAGCGAATGGGTATGTAATAGAGTGGTGTTTTGTGAGTCGCAAACTTTCGGTTTGTATCGTCTTCACACACCGCAATCTGGTCTCTTCGACGCAAATTGCTTGGGTGTTATATGGTCAAGCCTCACGGGCAATTAGTATTGGTTAGCTCAACGCCTCACAGCGCTTACACACCCAACCTATCAACGTCGTAGTCTTCGACGGCCCTTTAGGGAACTCAAGGTTCCAGTGAGATCTCATCTTGAGGCAAGTTTCCCGCTTAGATGCTTTCAGCGGTTATCTTTCCCGAACATAGCTACCCGGCAATGCCACTGGCGTGACAACCGGAACACCAGAGGTTCGTCCACTCCGGTCCTCTCGTACTAGGAGCAGCCCCTCTCAAATCTCAAACGTCCACGGCAGATAGGGACCGAACTGTCTCACGACGTTCTAAACCCAGCTCGCGTACCACTTTAAATGGCGAACAGCCATACCCTTGGGACCGGCTTCAGCCCCAGGATGTGATGAGCCGACATCGAGGTGCCAAACACCGCCGTCGATATGAACTCTTGGGCGGTATCAGCCTGTTATCCCCGGAGTACCTTTTATCCGTTGAGCGATGGCCCTTCCATACAGAACCACCGGATCACTAAGACCTACTTTCGTACCTGCTCGACGTGTCTGTCTCGCAGTCAAGCGCGCTTTTGCCTTTATACTCTACGACCGATTTCCGACCGGTCTGAGCGCACCTTCGTACTCCTCCGTTACTCTTTAGGAGGAGACCGCCCCAGTCAAACTACCCACCATACACTGTCCTCGATCCGGATAACGGACCTGAGTTAGAACCTCAAAGTTGCCAGGGTGGTATTTCAAGGTTGGCTCCATGCAGACTGGCGTCCACACTTCAAAGCCTCCCACCTATCCTACACAAGCAAATTCAAAGTCCAGTGCAAAGCTATAGTAAAGGTTCACGGGGTCTTTCCGTCTAGCCGCGGATACACTGCATCTTCACAGCGATTTCAATTTCACTGAGTCTCGGGTGGAGACAGCGCCGCCATCGTTACGCCATTCGTGCAGGTCGGAACTTACCCGACAAGGAATTTCGCTACCTTAGGACCGTTATAGTTACGGCCGCCGTTTACCGGGGCTTCGATCAAGAGCTTCGCGTTAGCTAACCCCATCAATTAACCTTCCGGCACCGGGCAGGCGTCACACCCTATACGTCCACTTTCGTGTTTGCAGAGTGCTGTGTTTTTAATAAACAGTCGCAGCGGCCTGGTATCTTCGACCGGCATGGGCTTACGCAGTAAATGCTTCACCCTCACCGGCGCACCTTCTCCCGAAGTTACGGTGCCATTTTGCCTAGTTCCTTCACCCGAGTTCTCTCAAGCGCCTTGGTATTCTCTACCCAACCACCTGTGTCGGTTTGGGGTACGGTTCCTGGTTACCTGAAGCTTAGAAGCTTTTCTTGGAAGCATGGCATCAACCACTTCGTTGTCTAAAAGACAACTCGTCATCAGCTCTCGGCCTTAGAATCCCGGATTTACCTAAGATTCCAGCCTACCACCTTAAACTTGGACAACCAACGCCAAGCTGGCCTAGCCTTCTCCGTCCCTCCATCGCAATAACCAGAAGTACAGGAATATTAACCTGTTTTCCATCGACTACGCTTTTCAGCCTCGCCTTAGGGACCGACTAACCCTGCGTCGATTAACGTTGCGCAGGAAACCTTGGTCTTTCGGCGTGGGTGTTTTTCACACCCATTATCGTTACTCATGTCAGCATTCGCACTTCTGATACCTCCAGCAAGCTTCTCAACTCACCTTCACAGGCTTACAGAACGCTCCTCTACCGCATCACCTAAGTGATACCCGTAGCTTCGGTGTATGGTTTGAGCCCCGTTAAATCTTCCGCGCAGGCCGACTCGACTAGTGAGCTATTACGCTTTCTTTAAAGGGTGGCTGCTTCTAAGCCAACCTCCTAGCTGTCTAAGCCTTCCCACATCGTTTCCCACTTAACCATAACTTTGGGACCTTAGCTGACGGTCTGGGTTGTTTCCCTTTTCACGACGGACGTTAGCACCCGCCGTGTGTCTCCCATGCTCGGCACTTGTAGGTATTCGGAGTTTGCATCGGTTTGGTAAGCCGGGATGGCCCCCTAGCCGAAACAGTGCTCTACCCCCTACAGTGATACATGAGGCGCTACCTAAATAGCTTTCGAGGAGAACCAGCTATCTCCGAGCTTGATTAGCCTTTCACTCCGATCCACAGGTCATCCGCTAACTTTTCAACGGTAGTCGGTTCGGTCCTCCAGTTAGTGTTACCCAACCTTCAACCTGCCCATGGATAGATCGCCCGGTTTCGGGTCTATTCCCAGCGACTAGACGCCCTATTAAGACTCGCTTTCGCTACGCCTCCCCTATTCGGTTAAGCTTGCCACTGAAAATAAGTCGCTGACCCATTATACAAAAGGTACGCAGTCACCCAACAAAGTGGGCTCCCACTGCTTGTACGCATACGGTTTCAGGATCTATTTCACTCCCCTCTCCGGGGTTCTTTTCGCCTTTCCCTCACGGTACTAGTTCACTATCGGTCAGTCAGTAGTATTTAGCCTTGGAGGATGGTCCCCCCATATTCAGACAAAGTTTCTCGTGCTCCGTCCTACTCGATTTCACTGCAAAGATGTTTTCGCGTACAGGGCTATCACCCACTATGGCCGCACTTTCCAGAGCGTTCCGCTAACATCAATACAGCTTAAGGGCTGGTCCCCGTTCGCTCGCCACTACTAAGGGAATCTCGGTTGATTTCTTTTCCTCAGGGTACTTAGATGTTTCAGTTCCCCTGGTTCGCTTCTTAAGCCTATGTATTCAGCTTAAGATACCTAACTTATGTTAGGTGGGTTCCCCCATTCAGACATCTCCGGATCAAAGTCTGTTTGCCGACTCCCCGAAGCTTTTCGCAGGCTACCACGTCTTTCATCGCCTCTGACTGCCAAGGCATCCACCGTATGCGCTTCTTCACTTGACCATATAACCCCAAGCAATCTGGTTATACTATGAAGACGACATTCGCCGAAAATTCGCATGTTCAATTAAGAACGTTCACAAATTTTACCTTAGCCTGAATAAACACCAGTGAAAGTGCTATCCAGTCTAACTTTCTATTACATACCCAAATTTTTAAAGAACGATCTAATCAAAAGATCAGAAATCAACATTCACCATCGTTTGATGGAATGCTCATTTCTAAGCTTTACGACAGAAAAACCACAGAGCGACTCTGCAGTTATCGTCTTCTACAATGAATCAAGCAATTCGTGTGGGAACTTATGGAGCAGCTGATGTCGTCGATTAAGGAGGTGATCCAGCCGCAGGTTCCCCTACGGCTACCTTGTTACGACTTCACCCCAGTCATGAATCACACCGTGGTAACCGTCCTCCCGAGGGTTAGACTAGCTACTTCTGGTGCAACCCACTCCCATGGTGTGACGGGCGGTGTGTACAAGGCCCGGGAACGTATTCACCGTGACATTCTGATTCACGATTACTAGCGATTCCGACTTCACGCAGTCGAGTTGCAGACTGCGATCCGGACTACGATCGGTTTTATGGGATTAGCTCCACCTCGCGGCTTGGCAACCCTTTGTACCGACCATTGTAGCACGTGTGTAGCCCAGGCCGTAAGGGCCATGATGACTTGACGTCATCCCCACCTTCCTCCGGTTTGTCACCGGCAGTCTCCTTAGAGTGCCCACCATTACGTGCTGGTAACTAAGGACAAGGGTTGCGCTCGTTACGGGACTTAACCCAACATCTCACGACACGAGCTGACGACAGCCATGCAGCACCTGTCTCAATGTTCCCGAAGGCACCAATCTATCTCTAGAAAGTTCATTGGATGTCAAGGCCTGGTAAGGTTCTTCGCGTTGCTTCGAATTAAACCACATGCTCCACCGCTTGTGCGGGCCCCCGTCAATTCATTTGAGTTTTAACCTTGCGGCCGTACTCCCCAGGCGGTCAACTTAATGCGTTAGCTGCGCCACTAAGAGTTCAAGACTCCCAACGGCTAGTTGACATCGTTTACGGCGTGGACTACCAGGGTATCTAATCCTGTTTGCTCCCCACGCTTTCGCACCTCAGTGTCAGTATCAGTCCAGGTAGTCGCCTTCGCCACTGGTGTTCCTTCCTATATCTACGCATTTCACCGCTACACAGGAAATTCCACTACCCTCTACCATACTCTAGCTTGCCAGTTTTGGATGCAGTTCCCAGGTTGAGCCCGGGGATTTCACATTCAACTTAACAAACCACCTACGCGCGCTTTACGCCCAGTAATTCCGATTAACGCTTGCACCCTCTGTATTACCGCGGCTGCTGGCACAGAGTTAGCCGGTGCTTATTCTGTCGGTAACGTCAAGACACTAACGTATTAGGTTAATGCCCTTCCTCCCAACTTAAAGTGCTTTACAATCCGAAGACCTTCTTCACACACGCGGCATGGCTGGATCAGGCTTTCGCCCATTGTCCAATATTCCCCACTGCTGCCTCCCGTAGGAGTCTGGACCGTGTCTCAGTTCCAGTGTGACTGATCATCCTCTCAGACCAGTTACGGATCGTAGCCTTGGTGAGCCATTACCTCACCAACTAGCTAATCCGATCTAGGCTCATCTGATAGCGCAAGGCCCGAAGGTCCCCTGCTTTCTCCCGTAGGACGTATGCGGTATTAGCGTCCGTTTCCGAACGTTATCCCCCACTACCAGGCAGATTCCTAGATATTACTCACCCGTCCGCCGCTCTCAAGAGGTGCAAGCACCCCTCTACCGCTCGACTTGCATGTGTTAGGCCTGCCGCCAGCGTTCAATCTGAGCCATGATCAAACTCTTCAGTTCAAACATCTTTGGGTTTTTAAGAAACCCTAAACTTGGCTCAGCAATCGTTGGTTACATCTTTGATTTCTCGCGGAGTAACTTGTGATGCTGATAATCTTGTTGACTATCAGTCTGACTCCACAAGCACCCACACGAATTGCTTGATTCAGTTGTTAAAGAGCGGTTGGTTTAGCTTTCGCTGAACCGAGGCGCGTATTCTACAGCAGCCTCTGTTGCTGTCAAGCGGTTATTTTAAGATGTTTTCAAAGTTTCCTCTGTAACATCAACCACTTGCGCTTTCGATCTCTCGTCAGCGGGAGGCGAATTCTACAGCGTTACACGCTGCTGTCAACACCTCATTTCCTGCTTCGATGACTTGAAGCTGGCACTCTCGAAAACAGATCCAACTCATTGAAACTCAAGGAGTTTTCCGTTTCTACTGTGCCGGAAGAGGCGCGAATTATAGGCCGTCAGAATTCTGGGTCAAGCCCTAAATTCATATTTCTGTCATATAGCCTTAAAAGCCCCTAAAAGCAGAGGCCAGCCTGACGGCTGGCCTCTCTTCTTCTATATAGAGCTCTCGCCAGCCTTACAGGCTAGGGAAGGCAAACTGCGACGCTTCATGGCTGGCACGTTGCGGCCAGCGCTGGGTAATAGCCTTGCGACGTGTGTAGAAGCGCACACCATCCGGGCCATAAGCATGCAGGTCGCCAAACAGCGAACGCTTCCAGCCGCCAAAGCTGTGGTACGCCACAGGCACTGGCAGTGGCACGTTAACCCCCACCATCCCCACTTCAATCTCATCACAGAACAAACGCGCTGCTTCACCATCGCGGGTGAAGATGCAGGTGCCGTTGCCGTACTCGTGATCATTGATCAGTTGCATGGCCGCTTCCAGGCTATCAACCCGTACGATGCACAACACAGGGCCAAAGATTTCTTCTTTATAGATGCGCATCTCAGGCGTCACGCGATCAAACAGGCAGCCGCCGAGGAAGAAGCCCCCTTCGTGACCCTTGATGCTCAACCCGCGACCATCAACCACCAGCTCGGCACCTGCTGCTACGCCATCGTCCACATAGCCGCTGACCTTGTCACGTGCCTGCCCGGTGACCAGAGGTCCCATATCCAGACCGCAGGATGTGCCTGCACCGATTTTAAGCGCTTTGATTTGCGGAACCAGCTTGGCCACCAGGGCATCTGCCACCTGATCGCCCACACATACTGCTACCGAAATAGCCATGCAGCGCTCGCCGCATGAACCGTAGGCTGCGCCCATCAATGCACTGACTGCGTTATCCAGGTCCGCATCCGGCATCAGCACTGCGTGGTTTTTCGCCCCGCCCAGTGCCTGGACGCGTTTACCGCGCTTGGTGCCTTCGGCGTAGATGTACTCGGCAATCGGTGTCGAGCCCACAAAACTCAGAGCTTTGACTTCCGGCGCTTCGATCAATGCATCCACCGCTGACTTGTCGCCGTGCACCACGTTCATCACGCCCTTGGGCAGACCGGCTTCCAGCAACAGTTGAGCGATCAACAGCGTCGAACTCGGGTCACGCTCAGATGGCTTAAGGATGAAGCAGTTACCGCACACGATCGCCAATGGGTACATCCACAGCGGAACCATGGCCGGGAAGTTGAAAGGCGTAATCCCTGCAACAACACCCAGTGGCTGAAAATCCGACCATGCATCAATGTTCGGCCCTACGTTACGGCTGTACTCGCCCTTCAAGATTTCAGGAGCTGAGCAGGCGTATTCGACGTTCTCGATCCCGCGCTTCAATTCGCCTGCGGCATCTTCCAGCGTCTTGCCATGCTCTTCGCTGATCAACTGCGAGATACGTGCTTCGTTCTGCTCCAGCAATTGCTTGAAACGGAACATCACCTGGGCACGCTTTGCAGGAGGGGTATTGCGCCACGCCGGGAAGGCAGCCTTGGCTGCATCTATGGCTTGTTGAATAGTCTCGCGGCTGGCCAACGGAACCTGGTGAATCACTTTACCGGTCGACGGGTTGTATACATCGGCAGTGCGACCAGAATCGTTCAGCAGCTCGCCGTTGATCAAGTGTTGGATGGTGCTCATGGATGCTCCAGAAAAGTTGTCCACAGGCGCGAACGCTGCGCGCCTGCGTAAGTGCAATAAGTGTCGCTTCTATATAGAAGGATCAGTCGATCTGGTTCAGCGCTTCGCCGACCGCATCGAACAAACGGTCCAGGTCTTGCGGCTTGCTGTTGAAGGTTGGCCCAAACTGCAGGGTGTCACCGCCAAAGCGCACGTAGAAGCCGGCTTTCCACAGCTTCATTGCAGCATCGAACGGACGGACAATCGCATCGCCATCACGCGGCGCAATCTGAATGGCGCCCGCCAGACCATAGTTACGAATATCGATGACGTTTTTCACGCCCTTCAAACCATGCAACGCATTTTCAAAATGCGGCGCGACTTCAGCCACGCTCTGCACCAGGTTTTCTTTTTGCAGCAGATCAAGCGCCGCAAGACCGGCAGCACAGGCTACCGGGTGGGCCGAGTAGGTGTAGCCATGAGGGAACTCAACGGCGTATTCCGGCGTCGGCTGATTCATGAACGTGTGATAGATCTCGCTGGTCGCAATTACTGCACCCATCGGGATAGCACCGTTAGTCACTTGCTTGGCAATGCACATCAAGTCAGGCGTCACACCGAAGCTGTCAGCACCGAACATTGAGCCCGTGCGACCAAAGCCGGTAATCACCTCGTCGAAGACCAGCAGGATGTTGTGCTGATCGCAGATTTCACGCAGGCGTTTCAGATAACCCTGAGGCGGAACCAGTACACCGGCAGAACCGGCCATCGGCTCCACAAATACCGCAGCGATGTTCGAGGCATCGTGCAGTTCGATCAGTTTGAGCAGTTCATCGGCCAATGCGATCCCGCCCAGCTCCGGCATGCCGCGAGAAAACGCGTTGCTCGCCAGCAGCGTATGCGGCAAGTGATCTACATCCATCATTGCCTGGCCAAACATTTTACGGTTGCCGTTCACACCGCCCAGGCTGGTACCGGCAATGTTTACACCGTGATAACCGCGAGCACGACCAATCATCTTGGTTTTGGTCGACTGCCCTTTCAGGCGCCAGTAGGCACGTACCATCTTGACCGCAGTGTCCGCACACTCGGAACCCGAGTCTGTGAAGAACACGTGATTGAGGTTGCCCGGTGTCAGCTCGGTGATTTTTTCAGCCAACTGGAATGACAGCGGGTGGCCGTACTGGAACGCAGGCGAGTAATCGAGGGTGCCCAATTGCTTGGCCACGGCTTGCTGAATTTCTGTGCGGGTATGCCCTGCGCCGCAAGTCCACAAACCTGACAGCGAATCGTAGATTTGCCGACCCTTATCGTCCGTCAGGTAACTGCCTTTGGCGGCCACGATAAAACGTGGATCGCGATGGAAGTTACGGTTGGCGGTGTAAGGCATCCAGTGCGAATCCAGTTTGAGCTGGCTGGTCAGGTTCAATTCGGCATTCTCGGGCATGTTCATCAGCAAAACCTCGCAAGGCGAAAGCGGCGTGGGATGTTGAAAGCGTTGTTGCACCTAAATTGCCACGCCTATAAAGTCGATGAAATCCAACTCTTCTAACCTTCAGTTAGGCGTTCACTAAACTATGAGCAGCCGTCGTCCCGATGCACTGGCCCAGGTCAGCGACTTTGATATCCGATTGCTGCGTATCTTTCGCAGTGTTGTGGAGTGCGGCGGGTTCTCGGCTGCAGAGACGGTGCTGGGTATCGGACGCTCTGCCATCAGCCAGCAGATGAGTGACCTGGAACAACGCCTGGGCTTGCGTCTTTGTCAGCGTGGACGAGCGGGGTTTTCGCTGACAGAAGAAGGGCGAGAGGTCTACCAGTCTGCTTTGCAATTACTTGGCGCACTTGAGAGCTTTCGCACAGAGGTAAACGGCCTTCACCTACACTTGCGCGGCGAGCTGAACATAGGCCTGACCGATAACCTCGTCACCCTGCCCCATATGCGCATCACCCACGCCCTGGCCCAACTCAAAGAGCGCGGCCCTGAAGTGCAGGTCCATATCCGGATGATCTCGCCCCATGAAGTCGAACAAGGGGTGCTCGACGGGCGCCTGCATGTAGGCGTCGTCCCCCAGGCCAGCACCTTGTCCGGTCTGGAGTATCTGCCGCTCTACAGCGAGCGCTCCCTGCTGTATTGCGCGGTGGGCCATCCATTGTTTTATGTCGATGACCGGCAACTGGAAGATGCGCGTCTCAATGATCAAGATGCCATTGCCCCGACCTTTCGCCTGCCCTCAGATATCCAGGCCCTCTATCAGGCGCTCAATTGCACCGCCAGTGCTTCGGACCGCGAAGGCATGGCCTTCCTGATTTTGACCGGGCGCTACATCGGCTATCTGCCGGACCATTACGCCAGCCTGTGGGTTCAGCAAGGCCGTCTGCGGGCACTGAAGCCTAAAACACGCTTCTACGATTTGAGCCTGGCATCCGTCACCCGCAAAGGGCGGCGCCCTCACTTGGTGCTGGAAAGCTTTCTGGAAAGTCTGGAAGCCACACGCTAGTGTGCCAAAATGATGCCTGCACGCAGAGTTCCGGGCAGCCCAAAGCCAATCTGATTCATATCATCCTCATGGGCTGCGGCCTCACACACCCGTCACGACACTGAGTAGAGCATGCCTTTTACCCTGGCCGGCCTGTGCGAATACCGTGAAGAAATTCGCAAAAGCCGCTTTATCACCTTCGCCGGCCCCATCAGCACGGCCGCCGAAGCCCATGCATTTATCGAACAGCACCGCGACCTCAATGCCTCGCATAATTGCTGGGCCTGGAAGCTGGCTGACCAATACCGCAGCCACGACGACGGCGAACCCGGCGGTACGGCCGGGCGCCCCATTCTGGCGGCCATCGAGGCACAGGATTTCGATCAGGTCGTGGTCCTCGTCATCCGCTGGTACGGCGGTATCCAACTGGGTACGGGCGGCCTGGCGCGGGCCTATGGCGGGGGCGCCAACAAATGCCTTCAAAACGCTGAGCACTTGCCGCTGATCCAGCGCACCGAACTGAGCTGTGAATGTTCATTCAGCGAGCTGGCCCTCTTGAAAGTCCGACTCAATGACCTGGGCGGGTTGTTGCTCGACGAAACCTTCAAC
Organism: Pseudomonas deceptionensis; assembly: GCF_900106095.1. Taxonomy (NCBI): domain Bacteria; kingdom Pseudomonadati; phylum Pseudomonadota; class Gammaproteobacteria; order Pseudomonadales; family Pseudomonadaceae; genus Pseudomonas; species Pseudomonas deceptionensis. The sequence goes on from NZ_FNUD01000002.1 coordinate 276,074, forward strand.
GCTCAAGGCGTGTCATTGCGCATGGCCATGGCCGAGCCACAGATTGGCCTGTTGCAACAGCAGCTGGCAGACCTCAGCCGTGGCCGTATTATCCTGCACCGGCATCGCGCCACTCCGTGACCGTCATGGCGGGTTGCTGAACCTGGCCCGCCGCTCCCCCCTCCTTTATCTTTACCCCCAACCACTGTGCACCGGGCTGTGGATAACCTGAGTACATACCGCTGCAGGCCTTTAGGAACGTGGCTTTGCCATCAAAGATCAAAAAATGATCAATTTAGCCAATACGCCACTCTTTTCTCGATAAAACAGTCGCTTGCTGCTGTTTATCGCCAGTTGGAACAAGGCTCTCAGGTACTTATGCCGAGCTTTTTCGCTTGTGCACAGTAGCTGTGGAGCAACCTGTGGATAACCCGTGCAAGAGCCCCCGTAAGGCTTGTCCGGCAGCGGCTGTATGATTTTGTATGTTTTTTGATCAAATAGCGGGAACCCGATTGGGGGTTATCGACTTATCCACGCCCAGAAAAGGTGCTGGTGCCGTGTGGATAACGCCCCTATGCAGTGCCTCCTCTGCTCAAATGCCTACGACTGGTATTGCTCAGGTGGCTGGGGCAAAGTAGCCGTTTGCGACCTTCCCTGCTCAAAGGAAACTAATCATGTCCGGGACAAAAAATGCACTGATTATCGGCGCCTCCCGAGGTTTGGGCCTCGGGTTGGTACAGCGCCTGAAAGAAGATGGGTGGGCGGTTACCGCGACCGTGCGCGACAAGAACCGGGCCGAAGCCCTGCATGCGGTACCCGACGTCCATATCGAGCAACTGGACATGGACGATGCAGGCTCCGTCAACGCTCTGCATGAGCGTCTGCAGGACCAGGTTTTCGACTTGCTGTTCGTCAACGCCGGCGTCAAAGGCCCGGACGACCAGAAGCCCGGCGCAGCCCCCGCCCATGAAGTGGCGCAGCTGTTTTGGACCAACTGCGTTGCCCCCATCAGCCTGGCGCAATGTTTTACCGAAAACCTGCACCCGGACACCGGGGTGCTGGCGTTCATGAGCTCGGGCCTGGGCAGCATCACCAGCCCCGACGCCCCGGAACTGGCGCTGTACAAGGCCAGCAAGGCCGCACTCAACTCCCTGACCAACACCTTCGTCAGTCAGTTGGGCGATCGCAAGCTGACCGTTTTGTCCCTGCACCCGGGCTGGGTCAAAACCGACATGGGCGGTGAAGGCGCTGATATCGATGTAGCCACCAGCACCCGCGGCCTCATTGATCAGGTCGATGCCTACGCCGGTAAAGGCGGTCACTTCTTCCTTAACTACAAAGGAGAAACACTGCCCTGGTAACACGTCGATCCTGCTGTCGCGCTTCACACCTTCCATGCAAACCAGTTGGTCTAGTTTTATGTTGCACTCTGTAACACGCCTGTAGAATGTCGCTTTTGCAGGCGCACGAAACCGTCATCTGCGGTACGACGGTTCTGTGCACCTTGTTTGCACCTGATGAGAAAATTTTTTATGTATGACTGGCTGAACGCCCTGCCAAAAGCTGAACTGCACATGCACCTCGAAGGCTCCCTGGAGCCTGAGTTGCTGTTCGCGCTGGCCGAGCGCAACAAGATCGCCCTGCCCTGGAACGACGTTGAAACCTTGCGCAAGGCGTATGCCTTCAACAACCTGCAAGAGTTCCTTGACCTCTATTACAAGGGCGCGGACGTACTGCGCACCTCTCAGGACTTCTACGACCTGACCTGGGCCTACCTGTTGCGCTGCAAGGCACAGAACGTCATTCACACCGAGCCTTTCTTCGACCCGCAAACCCACACTGACCGTGGCATCCCGTTCGAAGTCGTGCTCAACGGCATCGCCAGCGCACTCAAGGATGGCGAGCAGCAACTGGGCATCACCAGTGGCCTGATCCTGAGCTTCCTGCGCCATTTGAGCGAAGAAGAAGCCGAAAAAACCCTCGATCAGGCACTGCCGTTTCGCGATGCATTTATCGCCGTCGGCCTGGACAGTTCAGAGATGGGCCACCCGCCGAGCAAGTTCCAGCGCGTGTTCGACCGTGCACGCCACGAAGGCTTCCTGACAGTCGCCCACGCAGGCGAAGAAGGCCCGCCGGAATACATCTGGGAAGCCCTAGATCTGCTGAAGATTCAGCGCATCGACCACGGTGTGCGGGCGATTGAAGACGAGCGCCTGATGCAACGCATCATCGACGAGCAAATCCCGTTGACCGTGTGCCCACTGTCCAACACCAAGCTCTGCGTGTTCGATCACATGTCGCAGCACAATATTCTCGACATGCTTGAGCGTGGCGTGAAAGTCACGGTCAACTCCGATGACCCGGCTTACTTCGGTGGCTACATGACCGAGAACTTCCACGCGCTGTACACCGATCTGGGCATGACCCAGGACCAGGCCAAACGCCTGGCGCAAAACAGCCTGGATGCGCGATTGGTCAGGCCTTAAGGCATAACCGATAACTCAGTAGCCGCTGCGTTCCTCAGCGACTACTGAGTTGCGCACACCGTTCACTGAGCATGTCGCGCAATAACTTCACCGGTTTGCTCAACTGCGCACGATGCCCGCACAGCAGATTCAACGGAGCCCGCTCACAGGTCAGCTCCGGCAATAACACCTTGAGCCTCCCGGCTTGCACATCCCTCGCCACATCCAGCCACGACTTGTAGGCAATGCCCTCGCCGGCAACCGCCCACAAGCGCACCACATCGGCATCATCACTGAAACGGTTGCCACTCACCGTAAGCCCCAGCTCGCGCTTGCCGTCATTGAATTGCCAGTGGTCGTGAACCCGCGTGCCAAGCATGTACAGCAGGCAATTGTGTTGCAGCAACTGTTCGAGTTGACGCGGTTCCCCGTGGCGCGCCAGGTATGCCGGTGATGCGCACAGCACCCGGCGATTGTCCGGGGCCACCGGCAAAGCCACCAGGCTGGAGTCCTCCGGTTCGCCGTAACGCAAGGCAATGTCCACCGGCTGGCGGAACAGGTCGGCTATCCGGTCGCCCAGCAACAGGCGCACCGTCAGTTGCGGGTGCTCACGCTGAAATTCGTCGAGCCAGGGCAGCAGCAGATTGCGCCCGAAGTCCGACGGTGCAGACAGTTGCAGCACACCGCTGACCTGATCTTGGCCACGAGCCAACAGCCGTCGCCCTTCATCAAGGCTGGCCAGTGCCGTACGGGCATATTCAAGAAACCCTTCGCCCTCCGCCGTCAGACGCAAGCTGCGGGTGGAGCGCGCCAGCAGCCGCGCGCCCAACTGCGCTTCTATACGCTTGAGTGCCGCACTGGCCACCGCAGGCGACAGGTCCATCACCCGCGCGGCCGCCGAAAGGCTGCCCAAGTCAGCGGCGCGAACAAACAATTGCAGGTCATCGAAACGCAGCATCCAAAGCTCACTCGGCAATTATCAAAATAATATTGAAAGAGACTGCTGTTTTATCCGGTTTTATCATCCTGCGAAATAGCGAATCATCAACACCAGTTTCTCACCCATCTTCAGGACGTGCCCCATGAAAGCTGTCGCCTATTACCATTCGCTACCGATTCAAGACCCACTGGCCCTGCAAGACATCGAATTACCTGAGCCTGTGGCCGGCCCCCGCGACCTGCTGGTCGAGGTCAAGGCCATTTCGGTCAACCCGGTGGACACAAAAGTGCGCCAGAACGCACAGCCTGAAGCCGGCGTGGCCAAAGTCCTGGGCTGGGATGTTGCCGGTGTGGTCAAGGCGGTGGGCAGTGACGTCAGCCTGTTCAAGGTTGGCGACAAGGTGTTTTACGCCGGCTCGATCGCACGCGCCGGAGGCAACAGCGAGCGTCATGTGGTCGACGAGCGGATCGTTGGTCATATGCCAAAGAGCCTCGATTTCGCCCAGGCAGCGGCGTTGCCACTGACAACCATCACCGCGTGGGAACTGCTGTTTGAACGCCTTGGCGTCACCGAAGGCAAAACCGATGAACAGCAAAGCCTGCTGATCGTCGGCGCGGCGGGCGGTGTCGGCTCGATCCTGACCCAACTGGCCAGCCAACTGAGCGCAATCAAGGTGATTGGCAGTGCTTCACGCCCTGAAACCCAGGCCTGGGTCCGCGAACTGGGCGCCGACATTGTTGTCGACCACAGCCAGCCGTTGAGCGAAGAACTCAAGCGTCACGGCATCAACGCCGTCACTCACGTGGCCAGCCTGACACAGACCGATCAGCATCTGGACCAACTGGTAGAAGCGCTGGCCCCCCAAGGCAAACTGGCGTTGATCGACGATCCCAAGGCGCTGGACATCACCAAGCTCAAGCGCAAGAGCCTGTCATTGCACTGGGAGTTCATGTACACCCGCTCGTTGTTCGAAACCCCGGACATGATCGAGCAGCATCACCTGCTCAACCGCGTCGCCGAACTGATCGACGCCGGTACCCTGCACACCACGGTGGGGGAGCACTTTGGCCGCATCAATGCCGCCAACCTGCGCCGCGCCCATGAGCTGCTGGAAAGCGGCAAGGCCAAAGGCAAAATCGTGCTCGAAGGGTTCTGATAAATCGTGCCAGAGGACGGATGCGGCCAATTTGCAACCGTCAGTCAGAGACTTGATCCCTGACATATTTGCCAAAGTATTTCGGCATACACTGGCCTCCTTTGCGAACCGAAGGAGGCCAGAAATGAAAATCCTGATGAAAGCGTTAGCAAGATCCCGTAACTGCCAATGGCAGGTTCAAATCGATCAGCAGACCGTCAACTTTCGCAGCGAATCCGAGGCCCGCGCCTTTGTGGACACGCTGCAATCGCGCCTGCAAGCGCCCCACAGACTTCCCGAGCGCTTGGCCGGCTGAATCAGATCGACTGCTGAGCGGCGATCCGTGCGGTATAAACGCGCCGGGTCGCCACTGCGATAGCGGCTGCCAACACGCCACACAAGGTAATGACCATTGCCATCGGCATTGCGCTGCCATCGTGCAACACCCCCACCAATGACGCGGCCGCCGCGGCCACACTGAACTGCAAACAGCCGAGCATCGCCGAGGCACTGCCGGCGCGCGCGCCCTGCCCGCTCATCGCACAGGCCGAAGCATTGGGGATGATGCAGCCCAGGCTGGCAATGCAGATAAACAGTGGAACCAGCAGCGGCCACAGTTGCCGGGTATGCAGCGCACTGACCCCCAGCAATACCAGACCTGCCGCCAGATAGACCCACACGGTACGCGCCAGTAAAAAGGCCGGACCGCGCTTGGCCAACAAACGAGCATTAACCTGCGCGACCAGAATAAAGCCGGCGGCGTTACTGCCAAACAGCCAGCCGTAATGCTCGGCAGGTACGCCGTAGAGTTTGATAAAGACAAAAGGTGAACCGGCTATGTAGGCAAACATCCCGGCCATGGCGATCCCCCCGGTGAGGGCATGCCCCAGAAACTCGCGATCCTTGAGCAAACTGCCATATTGGCGCAATGCACCTGACAGCGGTTGGCGCGGCACATTGGCGGGCAAGCTTTCCGGCAGGCCCAATGCCACGGCCAGTGCAGCCAGGGCACTGAAGCCGGTCAGCACGATGAAAATCGACTGCCAGCCATGCAGGTTGACCAGAAGACCACCGAGCATGGGCGCCAGGATAGGGGCCAGCCCCATCACCAGCATCAACTGCGAAAAGACCTTGGCCGAACCCACAGCATCACACTTGTCGCTGACAATGGCCCGCGACAGCACCATGCCTGCGCAACCACCCAACGCTTGAACGAACCGGGCGCCGATCAGCCATTCCAGGGTCGGGGCAAATGCACAGGCCGCAGACGCCGCAGTGAACAGCCCTACCCCCACCAGCAGCGGTATGCGCCGCCCGAAACGGTCAGCAATCGGGCCATAGGCCAGCTGGCCGATGGACAAGCCCAAAAAGTAAACCGCCAGCGTGAGCTGAATGTGTTGCTCATCCGTTGCAAAGGCCTGCGCCATCGCCGGGAAGCCCGGCAGATAGAAATCGATCGCCAAAGGGCCGAAGGCACTCAGGGCGCCAAGAATCAAAATTGTTCGAAAGTTCATCAGGTATCCAGATCGGGCTGCGGTTAGCGCAGCCCGATAGTCTAGCCGTGGTTGCAGAACTTGAACATAAAGATAGCCAGCTAGCTAATAAACCACCGATTCGCAAGAGCCATGTAGCCGCTGAGGAGCACAGCGGGCTGCATATCGGTTGCAGGGTGATGCTTAGTGCGCAGTCCGCGCTTCAAACCCGGCATTGGTGATCACATCGATGATTTGCAAAGGGGACACCTTGCTGTCGACCTTGACGGTTTTGGTCGCCAGGTCCACTTCGACTTTCGCGTCTTTATCCACAGCCTGCACGGCACGGGTCACCGCGCCAACACAACCGCCACAGGTCATACCGTCTACTTTGAACGTTTGCATGATCACGCCTCCTATCTGAGAGATGACGACAGCTTCGACCTTGCCACCGTGGCAAGGTCAAGCCCGATGTTTTACTCGCTGACTGGCAATCCATCCCCTGCTCGGCCAAGCTGCAAGCCTTGCGATTTAAAACAGGATACTTAGCCATGCGCTGGTCCGCTTTGAGCCTAGTCAGCCTTTTGGGTCTTGCCAGTTTGCCGCTGTGGGCAAATGCCGCCCAGGACTACGGCGTACTGATCATCTCCCGCGAACGCCTTGAAGTACCTACCAGCTGCGAAGTCGGTGTGTATATCGACAATCAACTGGCCGGGCGTTTGTTTCAGGAGCAGGCGCTGGCCTTCAATTTACCGGCCGCCAGCGTCGATATCCGTCTCAAACTGCTGCCCGGCCAAGCCCCCGGCTGCTTGCCGGGCATGCTCGTACCGCCGGCTCAGCAGTTCTCGCTGAAGGCCGGTGACGTACGCAAATACCGCATCGCCCTCGGCAAGCAAGGCATGTATCTCATGCCCGCCAAGCTGGAATATTAAACAGGGCCCAAGCGCGGCCCGACGCACAGCAAGAAGCCTTGACCTTCCCATGGGGTCAAGGTTGATTCTATGGATAGATAACTTCTTGAGGAGGATTACTCGTGCCCACCCAATTCGATCTGCCGATTGCCGGCATGACCTGCGCCAGTTGCGCTGGCCGTGTGGAAAAAGCCTTGGCCAAAGTGCCCGGGGTCCGTTCGGTCAGCGTCAATCTGGCCACCGAACAGGCCCGCGTCGTGGCGCCTGCCGATAACCTTCCGGCACTGGTAGAAGCCGTTCAACAGGCGGGCTACAGCGTACCTGCCCATAGCCTGGAACTGGACATCAACGGCATGACCTGCGCCTCTTGCGCAGGCCGGGTCGAAAAAGCCCTGGCCAAGGTGCCCGGGGTCAAAAACGTCAGCGTCAACCTCGCCAGTGAGCGCGCCCATATAGAGCTGTTCGGCGAGGTCGATGCGAACGTGCTGATCAACGCGGTCAGCCAGGCGGGCTATGGCGCCAGCGTTCACCAGAATGAAAAATCCACTCAGGACGATCAACAAAAGCGCCTGCACCGTGAGCGCTGGGCGCTGACCCTGGCCATAGTGCTGGCGCTGCCGCTGGTACTGCCGATGGTGCTCGCCCCCTTCGGCATGCATTGGATGCTCCCGGCCTGGGCGCAGTTTTTGCTCGCTACACCGGTGCAATTCATCCTCGGTGCGCGTTTTTATGTCGCCGCCTGGAAAGCCGTCAAGGCCGGTGCGGGCAACATGGACTTGCTGGTCGCCCTGGGCACCAGCGCCGGTTATGGCTTAAGTATTTACGAGTGGGTCACCGCAGCACCCGGCACCATGCCGCATCTGTATTTCGAAGCCTCGGCGGTAGTGATCGCGCTGGTGCTGCTGGGCAAATACCTCGAAAGCCGCGCCAAACGCCAGACCGCCAGCGCCATCCGCGCCCTGGAGGCCCTGCGCCCTGAGCGTGCATTGCGGGTGATCGACGGGCAGGAGCAAGACGTCGCCATCAGCGACCTGCGCCTTAATGATCTGGTGCTGGTCAAACCCGGCGAACGCTTCCCGGTCGATGGCGAAGTGGTTGAAGGCCAGAGCCATGCCGATGAAGCCCTGATCAGTGGCGAAAGCCTGCCCGTGCCGAAACAGCCGGGGGATAAAGTCACCGGGGGCGCCATCAATGGCGAGGGCCGACTGGTCATCAAAACCCTGGCCCTGGGCACCGAAACCGTACTGGCACGCATTATCCGCCTGGTCGAAGACGCCCAGGCCGCCAAGGCGCCTATCCAGAAGCTGGTGGATAAAGTCAGCCAGGTGTTTGTCCCGGTGGTGCTGCTGATTGCTCTCGCCACCCTGCTCGGCTGGTGGTTCTACGGCGCCCCCATCGAAACTGCACTGATCAACGCTGTGGCGGTATTGGTCATCGCCTGCCCCTGTGCACTGGGGCTGGCGACACCGACGGCGATCATGGCCGGCACTGGCGTAGCCGCCCGCTACGGGATTCTGATCAAAGACGCCGAAGCGCTCGAACGCGCCCACGAAGTCAGCGCCGTGGTCTTCGACAAAACCGGCACTCTGACCTCCGGCACCCCGCAAATTGCCCACTTCAGCGCTCTCGACGGTGATGAGGCGCAGTTGCTGCAAGCCGCCGGCGCCCTGCAACGCGGCAGCGAACACCCGCTGGCCAAAGCCGTACTGGACGCCTGCACCGCTCGCAATTTGAACGTACCTGATGTCACGGACAGCCAGTCACTCACCGGACGCGGCATTGCCGGCACCCTGGAGGGTCGGCGCCTGGCGCTGGGCAACCGTCGTTTGCTGGAAGAAAGCGGGCTTGGCCAGGGTACGCTGGCAGGGGCAGCCCAGGCCTGGGAAACCGAAGGCCGTACCCTGTCATGGCTGATCGAGCAAAGCCCGCAGCCGCAAGTGCTTGGCCTGTTTGCCTTTGGCGACACGCTCAAAAGCGGCGCGTACTCGGCGATCCAGCAACTCAATGCCCGCCACATCAGCAGCCACTTGCTGACCGGCGATAACCGCGGTAGCGCAAAAGTGGTCGCTGATGCGCTGGGCATCACCGACGTACACGCCGAAGTCCTGCCCACCGACAAGGCGGCGACCGTGGCCGAGCTGAAAAAAACCGGCGTCGTGGCCATGGTTGGCGACGGCATCAACGACGCCCCGGCGCTGGCTGCGGCCGATATCGGCATCGCCATGGGCGGCGGCACCGACGTGGCCATGCATGCCGCCGGGATCACTCTGATGCGCGGCGACCCGCGACTGGTACCTGCCGCGCTGGAAATCAGCCGTAAAACCTACGCCAAGATTCGTCAAAACCTGTTTTGGGCCTTTATCTACAACGTGATCGGGATTCCGCTGGCCGCCTTCGGCTTTTTGAATCCGGTGCTGGCGGGCGCGGCCATGGCCTTTTCCAGCGTCAGCGTGGTCAGCAACGCGTTGATGCTCAAATTCTGGAAACCCAAGGATCTTGAATGAGGAGGCCCCCGCAATGAACATCGGCCAAGCAGCCCGACACAGCGGCCTGAGCGCCAAGATGATTCGTTATTACGAGTCCATCGGCCTGCTCAAACCCGCGCACCGCAGTGACAGCGGCTACCGCCTGTACAGCGACGACGACCTGCACACCCTGGCGTTTATCAAGCGCTCCCGTGATTTGGGGTTTTCGCTGGAAGAAGTGGGCAAGTTGCTGACGCTCTGGCAGGACCGCCAGCGGGCCAGCGGCGATGTCAAAGCCCTGGCCCGTGAGCATGTCGAGCAGTTGAATCATAAAATCCGCGAACTCACCGGCCTGCGCGACACCCTGCAGGAACTGGTCGAAAGCTGCCAGGGTGACCACCGCCCTGACTGCCCCATTCTCAGGGATCTGGAATCGGGTAAATGCTGTAGCCCTGAGGCGCTTTGAAACAGCCATAAAAAAATCCGGCCTGGGCCGGATTTTTTATTCATCGAATCACTGCATCCAGGGTGGAGGCGGCTCTTCGGCTTTGCTCGGTGGCGCGTCATCTGCAGCGCGTACTGCCTGGCGGAATGCTTCGTCCAGACGGGCAGCTTCGATCTCGCGCATAACGCCGCCGACATCCGCCAACTCGTCCGGTTCGTCAAACTCGCCGGTCAACACGCTACCAGGGTGCAAGGTGGCCGCTTCGTATAGCGCCCACATTTCCTTGGCGTACTTGGTGGCCTTGAGCTCCGGCGCAAAACGCCCGAAGTAAGAAGCCATGTTGCCCACATCACGCTCCAGCATGCTGAACGCGTGGTTGTTGCCCGCTGCATCGACCGCTTGCGGCAAGTCGATGATCACCGGGCCGGTCGGGGTCAACAATACGTTGAACTCGGACAAGTCACCGTGAACCAGACCGGTGCACAGCATCAGCACAATCTGCTGAATCAGGAACGCGTGGTACTCACGTGCCTGATCCGGCTCCAGCGTCACGTCATTGAGACGCGGCGCGGCATCGCCGTACTCATCCGCCACCAGCTCCATCAACAGCACGCCTTCAAGGAAGTCGAACGGTTTTGGAACCCGGACACCGGCGCCCGCCAGACGAAACAGTGCAGCCACTTCGGCGTTCTGCCAGGCATCTTCGGTTTCTTTGCGACCGAACTTGGAGCCCTTGGCCATCGCTCGGGCCTGACGGCTGTTACGAACCTTGCGACCCTCCTGATATTCGGCGGCCTGGCGGAAACTTCGTTTGTTAGCCTCCTTATAAACCTTGGCGCATCGCAGCTCATTGCCGCAGCGGACTACGTACACAGCTGCTTCTTTGCCACTCATGAGTGGGCGCAGCACCTCGTCGATCAGACCGTCCTCGATCAGGGGTTCTAAGCGTTTTGGAGTCTTCATCAGCTTTTATTGTGGGTCCTTTATTACCAAACACGCGAATGTCACTCGTTATACGGCAATCCACTCATCACGGGGAGAGGGCAAACGATTTTGAATGATAGACGAGTAACTCCTTTAGAGCACCGACTCAGCAATGACGAAACAACTCGCCAGGGGTAAACCCGAACATTTTCTTGAACGCGGCAATAAAGGCCGACGTCGAGTCATAGCCACAGGACAACGCGGCGCTGGTTACACTGGCCCCCTCCTCCAACACCCGCAATGACGACAGCAAGCGCATGCGCTGTCGCCAGCGGCCAAAGCTCAACCCGGTTTCACGGGTAAACAAACGCATCAGGGTTTTTTCCGACGTGCCCAGACGCTCCGCCCACAAGCTCAAGGTCACGTCTGTATCCGGGCGTTCGATCAGCTCACTGCACAGCGCCAGCAATCGCCCATGACGCGGCAATGGCAGCGAAAACCCGACCTCGGGCAAACTGGCAAGCTGATCGAGCAGCACCTGCACCAGCCGTTGTTCGGGGGTCTGGCCTTCGGGGTACTCCACCGGCAAGTCGCAAAAACGCTTGATCAACTCCCGGGCCAGCGGGGTGACCTCAAGCACACGACAATGCGGCGGCGCCCAGGGGCAGTCTTCACGACGCACATACAAACTGCGCATTTCAGCCCGCATCGAGGTGATGACCTCATGTTCCAGCCCGGCCGGAATCCAGATACCCCACTGCGGTGGTGCAAAGAAGCTGCCTTCGTCGGTATGCACGCCCAGCACGCCACTGATCGCGTATGAAAACTGCACCCAATCATGCCGATGCCGTGGCGTCCACGAACCCGCCCCCAGGCTTTCGGCCCGGGCGTACAGCGCTCGGGGCAACGTATCGAGTACTGGAATCGCACGCTGGAGCCCACGTTGTCCGTTTGGCGGCATTGGTTGGCCTTATATCGCAAGACGTCAGATACATCCGACGTTAGGCTAAGTCATCAATTCTTACAATGCTGCGGTGCCCTCAATGGCTGTGCTCAAACATCTCAAACGAATGGTCACCGACTGGTTTCTGTGCGGCATGTTGCTGGCGACTTTTCTGGCGTATGTGTTTCCACACTTCGGCAGCACCGGCGGCGCCATGCACGCTGAATGGGTGATCAACATCGGCGTGTTTCTGGTGTTTTTCCTGCACGGGGTCAACCTGTCCAGCGAACAAATCAGCCACGGCCTGAGGAACACCCGTCTGCACCTGATGGTGCAAGGCTTCACCTTTATCGTGTTCCCCCTGCTTTGGGTGATCAGCGACAAACTGCTGGGCGCGCATATCCCGCCGCTGCTGATGCTGGGCTTCTTCTACCTGTGCGCCCTGCCCTCGACCATCTCTTCCTCGGTGGCACTGACCGGCAGCGCAGGCGGCAACGTACCGGCGGCAATTCTCAACGCCAGCCTGTCCAGCGTGTTGGGGATTTTTCTCACGCCATTGCTGGTGAGCCTGGTGGTGGGCAGCGGCTCCGGGGGCATTGACCTGGGTTCAACCCTGCTCGACCTGTGCGCCATGCTTTTGCTGCCGCTGGTGCTGGGCCAACTGCTGCGCCCCTGGCTCGGCCGTTTTTTCGCCCGCCACAAGCGCTACACCAACATCGCCGATAAGGTGGTGATTCTGCTGCTGGTCTACGCCGCGTTCTGCAACTCGATGGTTTCGGGCATGTGGCAAGAGCAAGGCAGCTCGGTGATTATCAGCGCCTTGATCGGCAGTGCCTTGCTGCTGGCGGTGATCCTGTGGCTGACCACCCGCACCGCCCGCGCCCTGAAGTTCAGCACCCGCGATGAAATTGCCGCAGTGTTCTGCGCCAGCAAGAAATCCCTGGCGGCAGGCGCGCCGATGGCCGCGCTGATCTTCGGCGCCAACCCCGGGCTGGGGCTGATTCTGCTGCCGATCATGATCTACCACCCGCTGCAGCTGATCGTGTGCTCGGTCATGGCTGAAAGCTACGCCACTCGCAATCGCCAAGAGGTTAGTGCCCCAGTGCCCGAATAACGTCTGGAGAGACTTCAACCGTGGGAGCCAGCCTGCTCGCGAAGATCATTCGCGAGCAGGCTCGTTCCCACGGGGCCTTGGCCGGTAACAGAGTGCCTAAGGGGTTCAGCGCTACCGCTCAAGGATTGCCGTCACTCCCTGACCGCCCGCCGCGCAGATCGAGATCAGCCCTCGCCCCTGCCCGGCGGTAGCCAGCAACTTGGACATGTTGGTGACAATCCGCCCGCCCGTCGCCGCAAACGGATGCCCAACCGCCAGTGAACTGCCCTTGATGTTCAGCTTGCTGCGATCAATCGAGCCCAGCGGTGCATCCAGCCCCAATCGGGTTTTGCAGTAGTGCGCATCTTCCCAGGCCTTCAAGGTGCACAACACCTGCGCGGCAAAGGCCTCGTGAATTTCGTAGTAGTCAAAATCCTGCAAGGTCAGACCATTACGCGCCAACAACCGTGGGACGGCATACACGGGGGCCATCAGCAGACCTTCAGCGCCATGCACGAAATCCACGGCTGCCGTTTCAGCATCGCGAAAGTATGCCAAAACCGGCAAGCCACGCTCTCGCGCCCATTCTTCACTGCTCAGCAGCACCACTGACGCACCATCGGTCAGCGGGGTGGAGTTGCCCGCCGTCAGCGTGCCCTTGGCACTGCGATCGAATACCGGTTTAAGGGCCGCCAGCTTTTCCAGGGTCAGGTCGGCGCGCAGGTTGTTGTCGCGGCTCAGGCCCATGAACGGTGTGATCAAGTCATCTTCCCAACCTGCGTGATACGCCGCCGTCAGGGCCTGATGACTGTGCAGGGCCAGCTCATCCTGCTCAACCCGGGGGATGTTCCAGGTCTGCGCCATCAACTCGCAATGCTGACCCATCGACAGCCCGGTGCGAGGCTCGCCATTGCGCGGGAACTCCGGTTTCAGGAAGCCCGGGCGCAATTGCAGCAAGGCTTTGAGCTTGTCCACAGGTGCCTTGGTGCGATTGAACTGCAGCAACCATTTGCGCAGCCCGTCATTCAGGCCTATCGGCGCATCCGAGGTTGTATCGACACCGCCTGCAATGGCGCAGTCGATCTGCCCCAGGGCGATTTTATTGGCCACCAGCACGACGGCTTCAAGGCCGGTGCCGCACGCTTGCTGCACGTCATAGGCCGGGGTTTGTGGCGACAGGCGCGAGCCCAGCACGCACTCGCGGGTCAGGCTGAAGTCCCGTGAGTCCTTGAGCACGGCCCCGGCCACCACCTCGCCCATGCGCAATCCATGCAGGTTGTAACGCTCGATCAACCCCTCCAGTGCAGCCGTCAACATCGCCTGGTTACTGGCGCTCGCATACGACCCGTTGGAGCGGGCAAATGGAATTCGATTACCGCCAATAATGGCAACACGACGCAGACTCATACGATTCCCCCTATTCTCTTTAATCCACTAATCGTTACTAGCGTAGGCCTTATCGCTGATAACGAACGACCACGGCATGTTTGTGGTCAACCCTTTGAACCCCATCTGTCGGAGAGTGTTCCATGTCAGACCGTTATATCGACTTCGTCAACTCATCCCTCGGCCAGCGTCTGGTCGGCGCGTTGGGGTTGCCGTCACCGGGCAGACTGGAACGCTGGCAAGCCGGGCGCCTGCGCCCCGTCGAAGGCCCGCTGCTGATTGGAGGCGGCCCGCTGGCTGAACAGGTGAACCGCTTTGCCAGCAAGCTCACCGACGCTGTGTTCAGCTATGGCGCCGAACCGTTGATCGCCACGCCATGGATTCCTGGCCAGGGCCCCAAACTCAAGGCAGTGGTGTTCGACGCCAGCGCGTTGCTGCACACCGACCAACTCAAGCAATTGCGCGAGTTTTTCCAGCCGCTATTGCGCAATCTGGAACACAGCTCGCACCTGGTGATTCTGGGCCGCGCGCCCGAAACATTAAGCGACCCCTTTGCCGCCAGCGCACAGCGTGCACTTGAGGGTTTCAGCCGGTCACTGGCCAAAGAGCTGCGCAACGCCAGCACCCTGCAACTGCTGTATGTCGGCGAAGGGGCCGAAGAGCAACTTGAAGGGGCTCTGCGGTTTTTCCTCTCGCCTAAAAGTGCGTTTATCAGCGGCCAAGTGCTGCGTCTTACGGCCTGCGCCGCCCAGGTACAGGACTGGACGCGACCTCTGGCCGGGCGCAAGGCACTGGTCACCGGGGCCGCTCGCGGGATTGGTGCCGCGATTGCCGAAACCATGGCCCGGGATGGCGCCGAACTGATCCTGCTCGACGTGCCCTCAGCCAAAAATGACCTCGATGCACTGGCCGCACGTCTGGGCGGGTACAGCATCGCACTGGATATCTGTGCCGCCGACGCCCCCGAGCAACTGATCGGACAGCTTCCCGACGGCGTCGATATTGTGGTGCACAACGCGGGCATCACCCGCGACAAAACCCTGGCCAATATGACGCCCGAGTTCTGGGACTCGGTGCTGGCCGTCAACCTCAACGCCCCGCAAGTGCTAACCAAGGCCCTGCTCGACAGCGGCACCCTGCGCGATAACGGCCGGGTGATTCTGCTCGCGTCCATCAGCGGTATCGCCGGCAATCGCGGCCAGACCAACTACGCCGCCAGCAAGGCCGGGCTGATCGGCCTGGCCCAGGCCTGGGCGCCATTGCTGGGTGAGCGCGGCATCAGCATCAACGCCGTGGCCCCAGGCTTCATCGAGACCCAAATGACCGCGCATATCCCCTTTGCCCTGCGCGAAGCCGGGCGGCGCATGAGTTCACTGGGTCAGGGCGGCCTGCCGCAGGACGTTGCCGAAGCCGTGGCCTGGCTTGGCCAACCGGGTTCGGGGGCCGTCAGCGGTCAAGCGCTGCGGGTGTGCGGGCAAAGTATTTTGGGAGCATGAACCATGTCCACACAGTGGCTTGACCTCGCCAGCCCCCCGCACTTGCCCGCGATCTATGCTCACGCCGCAGCCCGACGCAAAATCACCGGCAGCACCTTGCCGGAACAAGGCTTGCGTTGCTGGGTCGAGGTTGAGGCCAAGCCCCTGGCGGCCTTCAGGGATGCATGCGCGCTGGTGCCGAGCCCATTGCTGCCACCTACTTACCCTCATGTCCTGGCCTTTGGGCTGCAAATGCAATTACTGACGGGCAAGGATTTCCCCTTCCCCCTGCTCGGGTTGATTCATCTAACTAACCGGATTCGGGTGCTGCGCCCCATGGGCAACGTGACGCAGCTGCGTATTGGGGTGTTTGTGCACAACCTGCAAAAACACGCCAAGGGGGCCACCTTTGAGATGGTCACCCAGGTGGACGATCTGCTCGGCCCGCTGTGGGAGGCTGAAAGCACGCTGCTGTGCAAGGGCGTCGAACTGCCGGGGCCGGTGTCCGAAACCCCGTCGCCTGCGCCGGTTGCGCTGAACGAACTGACCCGCTGGTACGCCCCGTCCGACATTGGCCGCCAGTACGCCAGAGTGTCGGGCGACTACAACCCCATCCACCTCAGTGCTGCCAGCGCCAGGCTGTTTGGCCTGCCCAGCGCAATCGCCCACGGCCTGTGGATAAAAGCCCGCGCCCTCGCGGCCCTGACTTCGCACTTGCCGGCCGCCAATGTCGAGGTTTTCGTGGCCTTTAAAAAGCCGGTACGCCTGCCCAGCGAAGTGATCCTGCTGGCCAGCGAGCCGGGCTCCAGCGGCGATTTTCAAGTTAAAGGGCATGGTGATCTCGTTCACCTGATCGGCAACTGGCGACCGGTCAGCTGATTACCTGCTCGCGAAGACCGCCACTTAAGACCTTCGCGAGCGGGCTCGCTCCCACAAGGTGCCTTTCACTTGCGCCGATTGCTGATCCGCCGCAAGCTTTGTGCCTTCTGGAGAGCACACCCTCGATGAACCTCGACGAACTCACACAACGCATGCATCGCATCCGCGATAACAACGACTGGAAGCAATTCCACAGCCCGAAAAACCTGGCCATGGCTGCCAGTGTCGAGATGGCTGAGCTGGTAGAGATCTTTCAGTGGTTGAGCGAAGACCAATCCCGCCAGCTCCCCGCCGAAAAACTTGCCCACGCAGGGCAGGAAGTGGGCGACATCGTGCTGTATCTCGTGTTGCTGTGCGCCGAACTGGGCCTGGACATGAACGATGTAGTGCGCAACAAACTGGCCGACAATGAAAGGCGTTTCAGCAAATGAGTGACCGTCACTTCGACCAACTGGCTACCCGCTTCGCCGAAAAGATCTACGGCGGCGCCAAGGGTGTCATTCGTCTGGCCGTGCTTCAGGCCGACCTCAAGGAATCATTGCCGCAACGCCCGCTGCGGGTGCTGGATATCGGTGCCGGGCTGGGCCATATGTCTTTGTGGCTGGCCCAACAGGGGCACGACGTGACCCTGGCCGAACCGGCCGCGCCGATGCTCGAAGGTGCCCGTCAGCGCTTTGCCGAGGCAGGCCAGAGTGCCACCTTTATCCAGGCACCCTGGCAGGAATTGCTGGGCCAGCTGACCGAGCCCTATGACCTGGTGCTGTGCCACGCCGTGCTGGAATGGCTGGCCGAGCCCCACGCGATCCTGCCGGTGCTGCATCAGCTGACCGCCAAAAACGGCTGGTTGTCCCTGGCGTTTTACAACCGCGACGCGTTGATCTATCGCAACCTGCTCAAGGGCCACTTCCGCAAAATGCGCAAGAACGACATGGCCGGCGAAAAGCAGAGCCTCACCCCGCAACAGCCCCTGGACCCGCGGGAACTGGCCACGGCCATGGAAGGCCTGTGGCAGGTAGAAACCCGGAGCGGCGTGCGGGTGTTTCACGACTACATGCCAGTGGAGTTTCAGGCTCGTGTCGAGCTTGAAGCGCTGGTTGAGATGGAACTGGCCCACCGTCGCCATCCTGCCTTTGCCGGGCTGGGACGTTATCTGCACTGGGTGTGCCGCCCGGTTTAAACAGCCCTGCGGGGGAGAACATCATGTATCGCCGCGTTGCCTTAGTCGTTTTAAGCCTGGGGCTGGGCGCCTGCCAAAGCCCCAACCCTTACACCCCAAGCGCCATGCCGATGCCACCGGCCCCGGCACAGGCGGCCAACACCCTGGATTTGAGTGCCTACCCGGCACCGCCACGGGACTACGGGCGCTATCAGAGCTGGGCCTGGCTCAACAATCGCCTGCCCGTGGGCACCGCCTGGGCCGACTCGGCACAAATCGCCGAAGCGGTGAGCAATGCCCTGGACCAGCGCGGCTTGCGCCCGGTACAACCCAACCGTCCGGCCGATCTGTGGGTCAGTGCTGATTTGCATACGGAAAAACGCTTGCGTCAGGTGCAGGACGACTATGGTTACGGAGCCGGCTATGGAAACAGTTATGGGCGTTACGGCAACCAGTACGGAATGTACAACTCTGTACCCGTCGTACGCACGTACGAGGTTGAGGTCATGGTGGTGCGACTCAATCTGTATGACGGTAAAACCGGTCAACCGGTGTGGAGCTCCAGTGCAGAAACCAGCAGTAAAGGCAGCCTGAGCGAACGCAGTGACGCCCTGCGCGAATCACTGAACAAGGCGGTGCAGGCTTATCCTCCTCATTAAGTCTCACTATTGAAGTGGAGAAATCATCATGCTACGTCGCATTGCATTAATGGGTCTGGCCCTGCTGCTCAGCGCCTGCGAAACCATGCAGGTCAGTCATGACTACAACCCTGCTGTCGATTTCGCCAGGTTCCAGTCCTGGGCCTGGAAAGACCCTGCCGTGCAGTATCAGCCCAATAACCCGATGCTCAGAAGTGACCTGACCGAGCAGCGGATTATCCAGGCCGTGGGCAGCCAGCTGGACCAGCGCGGCTTGCGCCCGGTAGCGGCAGGCAGCAAGCCGGACTTGCTGGTGCAAGCCTGGCTGATCGTGGCCAACCGTCAGGAGCAGGTGGTGACAAACTACGGCTACGGCGGCCCCTGGGGTGGACCGTGGGGTGGTTATGGGGCTGGCCCGTGGGAAGGCTACTGGGGCGCACCGATGTATAACGAAACCCGCAACGTGGTCTATCAGGTTGGCACATTGCAGATCGACCTGATCGATGCCAAAACCGGCAAGCTGGTATGGCGCGGCAGTGCCGAGAAAGTCGTCGACAGCAACCCGACGCCCACAGAGCGCAGCGCAGCCATCAACGAAGCGGTGACCAAGATCCTGAGTACTTATCCACCGAAGTAAGTTCCACACCACCCACTTGCTCACGATGTATATAAGTAAGTTTGTATTAATACTTTCGTGAGCAAGTTGGTTTTCACATTAAGGTTTCGTTCATTAATCGATGACTTTTGATTAGTCGTTCACATCGCGCCTATAAAACTGGCAACTGGCCAGCGCATTGATCACTTATTGACTACACTCGCCTGAACTTTGGAGAGTTAGCGCTGGGCTGTGTTCCAGCATAAGGAGTGCTCGATGTCTCCCCAACTACGCAGTATTGGTTTCAATGGTCCCCGGCAACAGCGTGGCGCAATCGGTTTGATGGCTGCCGTGACCCTGGGCATGGTGCTGCTGTTTATGTTGCTGGTGGTCGACAGCGGGCGCCTGTACCTGGAGCAACGCAAATTGCAGCGGGTGGCGGATATGGCGGTGCTGGAGGCGGTGAGTCTGGGCGGGGCCTGTGGTGCAACGCCCCCGAGTGCTCAGAGCCTCGCGGAGACAAACGCCAAGCGCAACAATTTCATCCCCGGTGGTGTTCAAAAGCTAGCGGTCACTTGCGGCACCCTGAAGACCGATAGTGCCACCCAAGTACGCGTATTCACCGCAAGTAGTAGCCAATCAGATGCCATACGCGTGATCGCAACCACCACCGTCCCCACGAGCGTGGCCGGGGGGTTGTGGAGTCTTATCAATGGCAAGTTTGAGACCAAGACGAATTTGACGGCGAGTGCGGTGGGGGCTACGCCGGGGCCGACATTGGCGCAAATCAGTATTCGCACTACGCTGGCCTCTGTCGATACATCGCAATCTCCACTGCTCAACAATCTGTTTACGGGCCTTTTAGGCGGTAATGTTGCCATCTCGGCCGTTGGCTGGGACGGCCTGGTTAAAGCCGATATCAACTTGCTGCAATACATGAATCAATTGGCAATTAATTTAGGCGTCGATGCCGGAAACTACACACAACTACTTAAGACAAACGTTACGGTAACTCAACTTATAAAAGCCGCAGCCACAGTTGCCACTCTCAATGGGGCAACATTGGACGTTCAAACCGCACTCACCAACCTGCAAGTGGCAGCCATCAAAGATACCGCACTCAAAGTTGGCGACCTACTGCAACTGCAAACAGGCACTTCCTCTGCCGGACTGGATACAAACCTTAACTTATTCTCTCTAATACAAGCCGCCATCCAGATAGCCAACAAAAACAACGCCGTAGCTATTACCCTTCCGGTTAACGTATTGGGACTGGCCAAAGTAACAACTACAGTCAAAGTTATTGAGCCTCCCCAGTTTTCTGCCATCGGTAATCCGGCCACAGACAAAATTTATGTACGTACTGCTCAAGTACGATCATTGATCACCATTGAACTGCCCGTTCTCAACACGGTAAGCACGCTTGTACACAACGTCACAGAGCTTCTTTCAGGCCTGCTCGGACTCCTTCAAGGCCTGCTCGGCCTCGGCACTACATACACCGTTAAAATACTACCGCCCCCATTATTTCTCAGCATTAATCTCGATGCCGGAGGGGCAGACGCTTTGGTGACCGGGTATACCTGTCCTTCCGGAAGTAGCAGCAATAAAAGCCTCACGGTTCAAGCAAACTCATCAATAGCCAATCTGAACATCGGAAGTATTGATGCCAGTAAAGCCTTTTCCTCTTCAGCCCCTGTGACTGTCACTCCTTTCCCCATCGTGAACATTACAAGTAAAACCTGCGGCCTCCTGACGGGATGCGAGGTAAAAGACTACGGTGGCGGTGGCATTGCACTCATGGCCATGCTGCCCATTGCCAAAACTCCCAGCACATTAGTTTATTCAGCGGCCACTAACACGGTTCCGCCAAACCTGAAACTTCCCCCCATGCCTAAAAATGCCAGTCCAACTACCGACGTGGTGGCCAGCCTCAAAAGCACCTTGAGTCATGTACCGATTCAACTGTATGCCCCCGTAGACGGCACTGGCATCCTGAGCGCACTTACGACGGGACTGACGAGTGCCGTCAATGCGACGCTTCTAGCGGTGGTTAATATTGCATCAGGATTAATTACAAGTGTGTTAAGCCCTTTACTCGACCCTATTATCAACAACCTGCTCTCGCTGCTTGGCATAAACCTTATGGTCACAGAGGTTGATGCCAACCTCTCCTGCAACCAAGGCGGGCGGGCCCAACTGGTGCTTTAATTCCTTGCGAGCGATTACGAAACGCGACTAAACCCCTGCAGCGCGGTGTATCAGATACACCGCGCTGCAGGGTCTTACGACTGCTGCGCAGCCGATCGCAGCCTCGCTTCGCTCCTCAGCGGCTACACCATTCGCAACGCATCCCATTTTACTTACGCTCACTGCATGTAGCCGCTGACGAGTAGAACGAGGCTGCGTTCGAGTAGGCAGCACTCGCAGTGTCGTCAGCGGCCACAGATATCGCTGCACCTCAAACCTGCACTTCAACTACCGGCAACTCCACAGAAAACCGGGCGCCGTGCCCGGTGTTGCTCACACTCAGCCGCCCACCCATGTTGTCGATAATTCCGTAGCTCACGGACAACCCCAAACCCGTGCCCAAACCTATGGGCTTGGTGGTGAAGAATGGCTCGAAGATCCGCTCCAGCAGGCGCGGGTCGATGCCGCCAGCGTTGTCGTCCACTCTCAGGTGCACATTCTGGGCATCAGATTCGATACTCAGGGCAATCCAGGGCTCAAAGTCGCGATCGGCTTCGCGTTTGCTCATCAGCGCATCACGGGCGTTGACCATCAGGTTGATCAGCACTTGCTCAAGCTGATCGGCATGACCACGCACCTGTACGTCGCAAGCCAGACCTTCGCTGCGCAGCTTCACGCCTTTACCCCGCAACCCTTCGCCGAGCAAGGCCAGGGTGCCCTCCAGCGCCAGCGCCGGGTTGAAGACTTTCTGCTCGATCTCCGAACGCCGACCAAACACCCGCAAGTGGTCGACCACCCGTGCCGCACGCTGAACCTGCCCGTCGATACGGGTGAGTTTGTCTTGCAGGTAATCGATCTGCACATCGCCGTTGCTCAGGCGTTTGAGCACGTTGACGATGGCCATGCGCATCACGTTCAACGGCTGGTTGATTTCGTGCGCCAGCCCCGTGGCCATTTCGCCAAGGGTGGCCATTTTCGCGCTGTGGGTCAGTTGCTGCTGTGAGCGGCGCAGTTCGGTGTTGTCGCGCCCCACGGCCTGTACTTCCAGCAGGTTGCCCTGTTCGTCGAAGATGCCCCGGTCCGACCACACCCACCACGCATACTCACGCCCCGGCAGTTGCAGGCTGATTTCAGCCGAGCTGACCGGGGACTCCGGGGTCAAACCCTCAATGCGCTGCACAAATGCCTCGCGCTGTTCGCTGGAGAGCCAGCTGCTCAGATTGATCCCCGGCAGTTGCCCGGTCGTACACTCCAGATAGCTGGCCAGCGGCTGATTACCGAAGGTCAGGGTCAGGTCTGGCAGGTAACGGCAAATCATGGCAGGCGAGTCTTCAACCAGAATCCGATAGCGTTCCTCACTGCTTTTGACCCGTTCAGCCGCTTCAGTTGCTTCGGTGATGTCCAGCCACAACCCGACCACTTCAACGGGCAAGCCCAGGTCGTCGCGCAACAGCTTGGCCTCATCCAGCAACCAGTGGTAATCGCCGCGTCGATCACGCAGGCGATACCGACTGCGGGCGCTGCCTTCACGCAGCAACTGGCGCGTGCGCTCAAAATACTGCTCACGATCGTCGGGGTGGATCCACTCGATCAAGGCAGTGCTCGTGCATTCCTCTAGTGTCCAGCCCAGCAAGGGCTTGAGGCTGTCACTGAAGAACACGGGCAGCAGCGCACCTTCGGCATAGCGCTGCACATAGATCACGGCAGGCGAACTGGCAATCAGGTTGTCCAGCCGCGCGTGGGCGGCAGCAATTTGCTGCTGTTGATTCTTGATGTCGCTGACATCCAGCATAAAACCCACGATACGCCGCCGGGTACCGATCCCCTGTGCCTGGCCCTGAATCCGATACCACTGGGCAGGCTGCGTGCTCTGAGGCTGGTGCACTCTCGCGAACAACGATAACGCCTTGCCATGTTCCAGCAGCTCATTGAAGCGGCCTCTGAGCTCATCCCGGTCAGCAGGATGAAACAGCGCCAGCCAGGCCTCGAGGGTCAGTGGCAGCAGATCGGCCGTGGGTGTCAGGTTCGCCGCCAGTTGCGGGGCCAGTTGCAGGCACTCGCTGGTAGCCGACCACTCCCACCAGCCCGCGCCCAGGAACCCTTGCAGGGCTTCCGTACGTTCGCTCTGTTGCAGATGTTGCTGCTCGCGCAAACGACCCACCAGTGGCCCGGCCAATGCGGCGCATACCTGCAACCAGTCGCTGTCGCTCATCTGCGGTCCGTGCAGGGAGGCCGGGTAAAAACCCAGCATCAACCACGCGCACAGCCCTTGCTGATCGCTGTACGGCACCAGCACGCCATCGGCATTGCCAAACAGGTCGTTGAGCCGGGGGTTGCCGTCGCGTTCAACACGCTGGGGCGCCGGCCCGTTGAACGGCTCAAGCAAGCTGCCGAGGTTCTGCTCCAGCGTCCAGAGTTCGGGGGCGTCAAAAGCATGGTAGGCGCTGTGCATGTACCAGCCGGACTGCGCCTCATCGCGCACGGCCAGGGCCATGCAGGGCACACGCCCATGCTGGGCCACGCTGCGCAACGCTTCGTGCATCACTTCAGGCAAACGCACCGTACTGCACCGGCGCAATTGCTCGCTCAGGCCCAGGGTCAGTTGGGTGCAGCGCTCGCGATTGCTGGCCTGCTGGCTGCCAAGGCGCAAGTCACTGATATCCAGCAGCTGTAAAAGCCAACCGTCGCCCTGTGGCTGAACCCAGCCCCGGGTATGGACCACGCGCAGCCCCGCGCATTGAAAGTCCAGGTCAAGGCTGTGGCCGACCCAGTCTGCCGGTACGCCTTCGAGCGCCAGCGTGCTGCCCGGCACCATATAGCTCAGCAACAGGCGCGGTGCGCCGTCGCCGCTTGAGCGCGCCAGGCCGTAACGCTGCAGGCCGTGAATGTCTGTGACGTAGCCTTGATGATCGAGCATCAACTGGATGCCCGCATGGGTATGCAACTGCGGATCTGTGGATTCAGGCAAGCGATTGTCGGTCCGTCCCGACAATCGCCCGAACAGCCCTTCATTACTGGCCAAGTTTGACACTCAACGGGACAAGTTGAGCACTCGACTGGGCCGTCAGGAGCGGTGGCAGATCAGGCACCGTGATCACTCCCAATTTGAGTACCGGCATGATGCTGCTCAAGCCCTCTCGCGGAAGCGTAACGGTGGCGGTCAGTATTCTGGTGTTCAGGTCAAATGTCGCATTCGGGATAATGCCTTTTACGGCAGCAGGCACCCAGGTCAGCTTTTCTTTCAGTACGCTCTTGGCCAGCGTTTCCACCGACGTTTTATAGTCAGGTGCTGCCGGGTCGACCGCCATGCTGCGGCGGACCGCTTCGGACGTCGCATTATTAAATGACTGTATCAGCAGCAGCGGCAGGCTGTAGCTGAGGACGCCGTAGAGCACTGCAAAAAAAATCACAAACACCAGCGCAAACTCAATCGCTGCGGCGCCTTTCTGCTTTTTTGGAAGTATTGCTTTCATGGCTGCGTCTACCCTGACAATCGACAGTAATATCATCATAGAATCATTGGTAAAAAAGGGACGTTAATTACGTGATCCAGTTATGTGTGGTGTTTCTGTGGTTCATAGCCTGCTCCATTCAAGACCTTCTCCAGCGTCAGATTTCCAACGTCCTGACCTTTGGTGCCGCCGCACTGGCGTTGCTGTATCTGCTCGGGTCAGGCCATACCTGGCTCGGAGCAAGCGCGGCCGAAGGCGGCTGGGCGCTGCTGATCGCGTTGGTGCTGACCCTGCCCGGCTATGCGCTGAACAAGCTCGGCGCCGGTGATGTAAAGCTGCTGATTGCTCTGGCGCTGGCAACCGATCGTCTGACAATTTTGGGAACCCTGATCGGAGCCGGTGTGTGTACCGCCCTGTGGTGGCTGTTCGCGTCAAAAATCCTGCCTTTAGTGAATCAACAACTTAGGATCTATTCGTTTGAAGAGAATGGACCAGTGTCAAAAAAGCTTCCCTTTGCACCCTTCCTGTTAGGCGGTTTTACCCTGACAATGTGGCTTCTAACTAGTTGATATGAGGGATTAATACCTTGTACATAGTAGTAAAGTAGGTCTACGTTTTAATCAGTCCATTCAAGTGAATGGATCAAAGAAGTCCCTGATTGGTTTACCAGGATGGAGAACCGCGTGAATACACACAATCCTCTAATAAAAGTACTCGTGGTCGACGATCAACCGTTGATTGTTGAAGAACTGTGCGAGTTCCTAGAAAGCAGCGGTTACCGTTGCGTGCCTTGCAATACCACCCGTGAAGCGATCAGTGCATTCGTTGCAGATACAGACATTGGTCTGGTGCTGTGCGACTTGCATATGCCAGAGATGAATGGCATCGAACTGACCCAGCACTTGCAAAAACTCGCCGGCAAACACCGCGCCTTTGAAAGCATTTTGCTGACCGGCCGTGCAGACAAGCAGGATGTGATCAAGGCCCTGCGTATCGGCATCGCCGATTACTATCAGAAGCCGGTTGATCTCAATGAATTGCTCGAAGGTGTCCAGCGCCAGG
Organism: Pseudomonas deceptionensis; assembly: GCF_900106095.1. Classification (NCBI taxonomy): domain Bacteria; kingdom Pseudomonadati; phylum Pseudomonadota; class Gammaproteobacteria; order Pseudomonadales; family Pseudomonadaceae; genus Pseudomonas; species Pseudomonas deceptionensis. The sequence continues at coordinate 301,679 of NZ_FNUD01000002.1, forward strand.
AAGGCATTTTGCGCGAACGCCATAAAAGCGATCAGCTGGGCCACCTGAACCAAAAGCTGCAATATCTGGCCGAGTCCATCGACGACCTGTATCAAGACATGGAGTCAGCTCGACGCCCTCCCAAAACGGCGTCTCAAAGTACAGACCAGCAAGACTCGAGCGAGGGTACCTGGCAACAGATCCCGACCATTTTCAAACAGCTGTCACCGCGCCAGATGGACGTCGCCAAACTGGTGAGTAAAGGCCAGACCAACTACCAGATCGCCTGCGACCTGGGCATCACTGAAAACACGGTTAAGCTCTACGTGTCGCAAGTGCTGCGCCTTACCCACATGAACAATCGCACCCAACTGGCTCTCGCCTTGTCCCCTAACAGCCCGTCTCAACAACACCGGCAAAGTGCGCTTTAAGCGCTGAGTAACGCCAAGCCCGTATGCCGTAGCCTGTACGTCTGCCGCAAATCCTGTGGGAGCTGACTCCCACAGAATGCGTACTCAATTCTGCTTGGCCTTGCCGCCCTCATCCTGTTTGTAATACTCAGGAATTTCGTGTTTGTAGCTGTCCAGCCAGCGCTGCAGGCTTTGCTCGCGCTCGGCCGGCGTTGCCACCTGACGCACCGGCGATTGAGCATTGCCGCTGATTTGAAGCTGCAACCAGTGTTCGGTTTCCTGTTGGTTTCTGGACGCAGGTCCTGGCTCGATGGCCATCGCGCCAAGTGGCACCAGGGCTAACAGCACCCCCACACGCATGTAAAAAGTCATGGCAAACCTCCAACTTATTATTTGACGACAGCCACCTGGTTACTGGCTGCCTTGGCTTGGGCCTTCAACGCTTGTGCACGGGACTGTGCATTACTCACTTGCTCGGAGGTCAATCCGGCACGGGTCACCAGTTCTGAAGCCTGCTTCCACTGGTCCTGGTAAATCAGCAAGGTCACCAGGTTCTCCGCTGCCAGTGAGTCGTCCTGTTTGAGCTCCAGAGCGGTCAAAAACTCAAACCGCGCCTCATTGATCCGACGTTGGTTGAGGTAAACCACACCCAGGTCATTTCGAATTTTGTCGTTGGTCGGGGCCATTTGTGCTGCACGTTCCAGATGGGTCGTCGCCAGCGCGTTATCGCCGCGCCCTGCCGCCAACTGGCCCAGGCCATGCTCGCCCTCAGCGGCCAGGCAACTGCCCAACAAACCTTTATACAAAGGCTCGGCCTCATTGCGGCCCAACTGACGGTAGATCCGCGCCTTGCGCAGTTGTACCTGTGCCGAACGCTCCGGCAGGCTTTGCAGGTTGGCCAGGCTGGCGTGCAACTTGCCCTCTTTGGCCATGTTGTCCGCCAGACTCAGCGCCAGTTCCTGATCGTTACTCAACTTGGAACAGCTGGCGCCCATGCCCAGCCCGCCTCCTCCGGTCGCACACCCGCCCAGCATCAGCAGTGCGCATACGACGATGACAGCTTTCATGTTCATACCCCTGATCAAGAGAGAAAGGCTCGTGAGATAGCGACAAAACTCGGCCCGGCCAGAACAATCATCAACGCTGGGAACAGGAACACCATCATCACTACCGACATTTTGGCGGACATTTTGGAGATGTATTCCTCCATGCGTGTCAGGCGCCGGTCATCAAGCAACTCCTTGAGCGCCTGCAACGACTTCATCGCGCCGCCGCCCTGCTGAATCAATTGTTGAAGGATCACGCAGGTGTCATTGAACTCATCCACCTCCAGCAAGCTCGCGGTTTTGCTCAGTTCCTGAGTCAATTCCAGTCCCGAGTCCACCCGATTGAGCACGACCCGCAATTCGCCGGTCAGTATCGGCAGCAACTGCCTTCCTTCCTGGCTCAGCACCCGCAGCGCTTGCTCGACCGCCATGCCCGACTCGAAGAGGATGCGCAGCAAGGGGATAAAGGTCGACACCTCCACCGCCACTTCCTGCTGGCGCTGTTTGGCAGCGAAAGCCAACAGCCGCTTGGGGATCAGATACCCCACGGCAAGAGACAACAGCAGCACGACCAACAGGTTGCCCGACTTCGGGAAGAACAGTTCGTGCCCCAGAAATACCAACCCGGCAAACGCAAACGGTGTCCCGATCTGAAAGGCGGCAAACAACGAACGCTGGCTTGCGGTGCGCCAGCCCACGCGGTTGAGCAGGGTCTGGGTCTCGCTGTCCATCGTGACCGAGCGCTGGCCAAACTTGCTGTTGCCCACCGCCCGCATCCACAGGCTGAGCTTGCCCGGCCCGGCCTGGTCACCTTCCAGGCGCTGCATCACCCGCTGCTGACTCAGGCGTTCCTGAACCACGTTGTTGATCAACAACCCCATGGCGCCAAGCAGTAAAACTGCGCAAATCAAAAAGGCCATGTCATACGCTCCGAACCATGCGCCACAACGCCACGCTGCCAATTATTTGCATCGCAAGCGCCGTCAGGAGCATGTGTTGGCCTCCGCCGTCTTGCCACATTTTGATCATGTAGTTGGGGTTGGTGGCCATGAAGAACCCCACCACAAACACCGGCAACATACCCAGCACCAAAGCCGTCATGCGGGTTTCACCGGTCATGGCCCTCAACCTGCGAGCCCCTTGATCGCGTTCGCGGATCAGTACGATCAGGTTTTCCAGCAGCTCGCTGGCGTTGCCGCCGTAGCGATGGTTGACCTTCAACCCAAGGGCAAACATGCGAAATTCGTCGCGCTCATACAGCTCGGCAAAGTCTTGCACTGCCTCGGGCAAACTCACCCCCATCTGCACGCTGCGCGACACCCGGCCGATACTGCTTTTGAGCGGGTCACTAGAGGCTTCAATCGCGTGCAGCACCGCATCGGTCAAGGTGCGGCCAGCCTTCAGGCTACGCACACTGTGGTCGAGCAATAGCGGCAGTTGTTCAACCATGCGCCGCACCCGACGGTGGTAACGCCAACTGACAAACACCTTGAGCAGCACCGGCGGTAACACCACAAAGGCGAGGAAAAACCACCAGCCGCCGAGCAGGCCGGCCAGCACTATCGCCACCGCCCATAACGACAGCCACAGGCCCAGACGCTCAGAAGGACGACCCAGACCGGCCTGCAAAAATGCCCGGTCCAGCCACGCGACGCCCTGGATTTTTTCCGCAAACTGCGGCTGGCTTTCGCCCAGGCGGTCGAGCACCCGGCTGGTTGTGGGGTCACGCAGGGCGCGGTACACCAGGTTCATGGATAACGAGAACATCAGAAAACTGATGGTAAAAAGCAGTAGGGCCGGGATCATAAGCAGTGCCTCAGCCGTGAGCGTTCAAAATGGGGTCACGACGCAACTTGTCGCCTGCCGGGTTCAAGGCTTCGCGCATAAAGCCAAAGCCCGTGCGCTTGTCCAGCCGGAACAGGGTGTTGGTCACATACACATCGTCACGCACCCCGACCACTTCCAGCACCTCACTGACGCACCGCCGACCATCAGGCATGCGCGTGAGCTGGATGATCACGTCCAGTGCGGCGCAGATCATCTGGCGCAGGGTTTTTTCCGCCACCGTGCGGCCCGTCAGGCCCACCAGGGTTTCCAGTCGCAGCAAGGCATCTTGTGCGGTGTTGGCGTGCACGGTGCTCATCGAACCATCGTGGCCGGTGTTCATCGCGGTCAACACATCGAGCACTTCCACGCCACGAATCTCACCGAGAATGATGCGGTCCGGGCGCATCCGCAGGGCGTTGCGGATCAGGTCGCTGGATTTGACCTCGCCATGCCCTTCGGCATTGGGCGGGCGGGTTTCAAGGCGCACCACGTGAGGGTGACCGAGTTGCAATTCAGCCACGTCTTCGATGGTGACCAGACGTTCGTGGGGGTTGATCAGCTGGCTCAAAATATTGAGCAGTGTGGTTTTACCGGTACCGGTACCGCCGCTGATCAAGATATTGCAGCGCTTGCCCACCGACTCCTGAAAGAATTCATAGATCGCCTGATCGATGGTTTGCATCGCGACCAGGTCGGTGCCTTGAAGCATGTCCTTGCGAAATTTCCGGATCGACAGGCACGGGCCATCCAGTGCAATCGGCGGAATGATCGCGTTGACCCGACTGCCATCGGGCAGGCGTGCATCCACCATCGGCGAGGACTCGTCCAGGCGCCGACCCAGGGGCGCCAAAATGCGCTGCATCACCCGCTCAACATGATGATCGTCGATAAAACGCAGATCGCTTCGGCTCAACAAGCCCTCGCGTTCCACAAACACCCGGTGAGGGCCGTTGACCAGAATTTCCGTCACGGCCGGGTCGCGCAGCAGCACTTCCAGCGGGCCGAACCCGGTCAGTTCGTCGACGATTTCTTCGGCCAGGCGTTCCATCTCATAGCGGGAAATCGCCAGGTGCAGGCGCGACACATACTCGGCAACCCGCTCGGTGACGAATTGCGACAGGATCACCCGCGAATCTTCCAGCAGGTTTTTGCCGGTCTCCTCAATGGCGTCGATGATGTAGCGGTGCAGTACCAGTTTCAGACCGTCATGGTCCGCCCGGCCGTCCTTGTACAGGCCTGAGCCAAATAGTTGTTCATTGCTCATTTAGCCCCCCACAGGCGGTTCAACCACGCGGCAGGCCCGGAAACCGCCTGCTCGGATGCCTGTGAACGCCGGGTCAGTTGCTCACCCAGTTTTTTCAACCCCAGGCTCAGGGCTTCTCGCGGGGCCAAATCAAACAAGGTCGCGGCCTGGTTCTTGGCGTTGATTCGCAACTCAGGGCTCAGTGGCAGCGTGGCCATCACCGGAAAACCAAAACTCTTGACCAGCGCATCGGCACTGGGGGCCACACCGCTCAGGTAACGATCGACCAACAACCCCGCATGATCAAGTTTCATACCCTTGGCACGCCAAAGGTTGAGCACGTCCAGGTTGCGCCGGCAATCGAGCACACTTTGGTCGGTGTACCACATCAAGGTGTCGCAATGGCTGACGAACGTACGCAACGCATCACTGTCAGGCTGGCCCGTAAGGTTCACCACGATGTGCTGAAAGTGCATGCGCAAGGCGCTGAGCAACATATACAACTCGGCCGCACTGGTTGACTCCAGTGATTCGTCGTTGTCGCTGTGGGCCAGAACCCGCAACCCGCCCTCTGCCTTGGTAAAGGCGCTGTCAATCAAGGTACTGTCCAGGCGCCGCAGATGGCGCAAGGCATCACCAAAGAAAAACGAACTCTCAAGGCCCATCAGGGCCAGGCCATCACCACGGGGCACGCCCAGGTCCAGAAACAGGGTTCTCTGATTACTCTTTTGCACCACCAGCCCCAAATGACTGGCGAGCAATGCCCCGTCGGCATTGCATTGGGCACCGAACAGCACACTCAGGCCGCCCAGTTCGGCGTTCGGCGCCACCGGTGGCAAACGCTTGCTCAAGCGGCGAACCAAGCCCGCCACTTCGCTGGAGCGAGAGCCATAGGCCACAAAGTCCCGTGCCCCGGCACGCATGGCATTGAGCACCAGCTGGTTATCCATACCGTCACCCAGGGCGACAATGGCCAGCATCGGCTTGGCCTCCAGCGCACTTTCAATCAGCGCGCACTGGGCCACCACTTTTTCGCGATCCAGCCCCACAAAGATCAACCCGGCGAACGTCACATCAACCAATGCCAACAGTTCATCCAGGCTACTGGTGCCTGCACCCACCACTTGGCCCAAGGGTGCCAACGCACCCTGCAGCCACTCGAGATCGGTGTTGTTGCGCGTCAGCGCGAGAAACGTCTGGCTAAGGCTTTGGCTCATTGAGATAACCCGCTGCGGCTATTGAAATTGCCGTTTTCCAGGAAGTACAAGCGGTACCAGTTAGGGTCGTAGTTGCGCAGATTCTCGCCCGGCAGGGACGGCAGTTGCGCATTGGCCGCCAACGGCTGAACCAGGTGCGGCGTCACGATCATCAGCAGTTCTTTCTCTTCGCTGCTGGTGTTGGAGTCACGGAAAAATGCACCCAGAATCGGGATTTCTCCCAGCCCCGGGAATTTGTTTACCTGGGCGCTGTTTTTCGAACTGATCAAACCACTGATCACGAAGCTCTCGCCATCGGCCAGGGAAATGCTGGTATCGGTACGACGAACATTAAGACCCGGCACCAATGTCCCGGCGATATTCACCGCATTGGTGTAGTCCAGCTCGCTGACCTCAGGTGCGACCTTGAGCAGGATGCGATCACGCCCCACCACGGTCGGGGTCAGCGTGAGGCGGATACCGAACTCTTTGTATTCGATCGACACGTTATCGCTGCCGCTGCTCGGAACCGGGATCGGCACTTCGCCACCCGCAAGGAACGTTGCACTTTGCCCACTGAGGGCCACCAGGCTTGGACGCGCCAGGGTGTAGGCAAAGCCGCTGCCTTCCAGGGCATTAATCATGGCCCGCACGCGACCACCGCCGAAGCCGACGTTGAAGAACTTGTTGTTGGCGGGTGGCCCACCGGTGATGACGTTGGCCGCCGAGGTAATCAACGAACCCGGCGAGCCGATCAGAAAGTCGCTGCCCATACCGAAGATCGAGGTGCTGGCTTCCTGCAGTTTGGTGCGGCTCACTTCGACAAAGCGGATATCGGTTTGCACCTGGCTCGGCAAGGTAGGGTCCGCGGAAGGCGACAGGGCTGTACTGGTCAGGCCCGCCGAGGCTTTACCCTTGACGAAGACCATGCTCTGGCGGGGCGTTTTCGAGCAGGCGGTCCAGATCATCAGGCTGGTGGTGCCCGGCGCTACACCCGTGAGCAAAAAGGAGTTACTGCCATTGACGTGTACGTCGGCGACGGTCGGGTCACCGACTGCAATACGGGTCACGCTGACCGGAGACTCCAGTGCCTGTTGGGCTCCCTGGATCACTTCCACGACCGACGGCATCTGTTCGAGTGCCGCACAATTGCTTGACGCGGCCAAGGCCATTTCAAGGGGCAAGCTGCTTAAGATCAGCGTCCAGGCAGCACGTTTGTATAACGGTACGCAACGGTGGCTCATGCTGTGCTTCCTTTAGAATCAGGATTTTTATTGGGCAGGCTGTTGGGCCATCTGATTGCCACGAATAATTTCGGTACCACGCACACGAGGCGCACCGGGGTTACTGATTACTGGCGCTCTTACCGGGCCGGCCATAGCCAGTTGGTTGAATTGATACAGGCTGCGTTTGGCGTTCTCAAGGTTGGTCGGGGACTCCTGCTCACCCGCCCAATATTTGCTCAAGCGCTGCTCCTGGGCGCTGCGCACGGCCAGACGCAAAGTCCCGGCTTGAGTGGCAAGCATCAGTTGATTGAGCAGAGGTTCAGGCACTGCCAGCACGGCGGTGCGCGCACTGGCGCGGCGTTGCTCCAGCTTGAGTGCTTCTTCGGCGTTTTTCGGCTGGTTGGCCAGCTTTCCGTCACTGGTCAGGCCCAGTTCTTCACCCACACTCAGTACACGTACTGCGGGCAGTACCACCTGAGCCGACTGCTGGGGGTTGGCGGTGTCCTGACGCAAGAACAGCAAGATATCGACGTAGTCGCCCGGGGTCAGTTGCCCGCCCGCACCGCTGACTTCGTCAATGCCTACTGCCAGTGCGCGTTCATCCGGGCGAATCATGCGAGCCAATGGCCCACCCGCCTCGAAGCTTTGCTCACTGAGCCAGGTGCCCGCCGCCAGACTGCGCCACGGCGTACGGCCCACCGCCTGATCAATCGCAGTCAGGCTGCCAGCCGGTGCAGTGGTGAGTTTTTCCAGGATCAGATCATCGGCCGTCAAGGCCACATTCGGGGGGACATCGCGGGCCAGCACCACCACTGCCTTGCGGGTTTTGTCTTCAGCAGCCGCTACACCCTGCTCGACCACCTGGGTCACAGGCACTGCGGCAACAGGCTGCTGCCGGCTCAACACCAGCCCCCAATAACCGGCGGCAATAGCACCGACAAACAAAATGGCGGCCAGTATCAAGCTGCGTCGATTGTTCATTAAAAACTCCATTTACCGCTGCGTACGGCAGATTAAAAAAACCCATTCACAATCAGGCAGCTATGAACCAATGACGCAATTGAAACCTTTCGCTATTTAAAAATAGCTCAGGTAAAGCAAAATGCCATTAGCGGGTGAAAAAATCTTCGCCCAAACCTCAATACTTTGATTGACCACACATTTTTTAAATGCAAATTCGGATTAATGCTTTGTAATTAGTCCATTGTTACAGTTGTAGGAAAGTGTTTTATTGCCAATGCTGTGGTGGCACATAGAAATCATGTAGCGCCATTGTTATGCAGTGCCCGACCCGGTGCACGAAGGAGAAGTCAGATGATGTTAAATACTGTTCTGAAAGTGTATGTGCCGACTAAAGTATTCCTGTCGCAACAGGCCAAGCGTTTTGCACAACAAACAGAGGGCGCTTCAGGTATTGAATACGCCATTATTGCGGCAATGGTGGCGGTCGTTATTGCGGGGCTTTCACCCGATGTACAAACCGCTGTAACTGGCATATTCACCAAGATCAAAACCGGTCTGAATCCGCCTGCTCCAGCCTAATTAATTATTTATGACGAGTGACTAACATGCCCCTTTCCTCACCACGCCAACAGCTACTCCTGGTTGATGATGAGGAGGACGCACTGTTGGAGTTGGCAGAACTGTTGGAGGGCGAGGACTTTTGTTGCTTTACGGCAACGTCAGTCACACTCGCCCTTCAGCAGTTGACCCGGCATCCGGACATTGCACTGGTCATCACTGACCTGCGCATGCCTGAAAGCAGCGGTATAGACCTGATCAAGCGCCTGCGTGAACACACATCGCGCCAGCATTTACCGGTGATTGTCATCTCGGGGCACGCTGATATGGACGATGTCAGCGACCTCTTGCGTCTGCAGGTACTGGACCTTTTCCGCAAACCCATTTATCACGTACGCCTGCTCGACACCCTCGAAAACCTTTTCCCGAAACCTGCAAAAATGCATATGGCCACGCCTTAAACCTTATCGTTAAACCCTATAAAAACTGCCGCAGTCTGCGAGCTTCTTAACTATTAGAAGCTCGCAGCCGGCGGCAGTCTTTATATAGGCAGCTTATAACTGATAACTGAAACTCAGGGTATAACGCGGCCGGCGGTTAAAGCTGTCCAATGCAATATCCGACATGGGCTTGGCCACTTCCAGAGCGATGTTGTAGTAACGTTTATCCCCAAAGCGCAACCCCACTGCCGCCGATGACATATCCGATCCCTTCAAAGGCAGTTCGTTGTACCAGGTTTTGGCCCTGTCCAGCGCCGCATAGGGTTGCAACAACTTCACCCATTCACCGTCGCGGTTAAAGCTGTAGTTCAACTCATACGCCACGCCCCAACCTTTATCCCCCGACGCTTGATCATCCGGGTAGCCACGGCCGAAATTCTGCCCACCGAAAACCGCCCGTTCGCTGTCAGGCAAGCTGTCATCCGTCCAGTACAAGGCGCCCGACATCACGCCCTGCCAGTTGTCGAAGTAACCGTCGCTCTGCACGCCCGACAAACGCAAACGGAAGAAATCCAGGTCGTAGTGGCTGCTGGTCAGGTTGGTTTCGCTCTTGGCACCCAACCCGTTTATCCCCTGGTACACACCGGCACTGAAAATACGCAATTGCCTGGCATCGGACTTGCGCCAGTCACCTTCAAACGCCAGTGCACGGGTGTTGGTTTTTTCGCTGATGGTCTGGTTGTAGCCGACCACCTTGTAGTCCGTATTGTCATTGACCCCATACAACCGGGTAGCGACGCTGAGCCATTCACTGGGTGCTGCAATCAACGGGTGGCTGACGCCAATCGAGAAGCGGTCATTTTCGCGATGGGGCTTGAGCTCAAAGCCGTCGCTGGTGGCAATGCTGGTGCTGGGGTCACTGCGATAACTGGCGCCATACAGGTTCAACTGCGTGCCTTCGGCGTTCAGGTACTGTGAGTAATCGAGGCGGTAGTAGTGCTCCTTGTCACTGCCCGGCGGGAACAACCCGCTCAAGGTCAACTGCTCCGCCATGGCTGTTTGCGAGTTGCTGCTGATCCCGAACAGCGCCTGAGTACTGTCTCGACTGCCCTCGGTAAGGCTCATGCTGGTGGTGAACGGCTGGCGGCTGGCACTGACATGCAACGTCGATGCGCCATCAGTGGTACCCGGCGGCGGCACTTGCGCCTGTAAGGTCACGCCGGGAATCCGGCTCATCAAGGTGCTGTAACGGTCGAAGGTTTTACGGGTCAGGGGGCGCTCGCCCTTGAGCTTGTCCACCAGTTCATCAATGAAGCCTTTAACCCGCCCCACATCGCCGTCTACCTGGTAATCACGGATATAGCCTTCAACCAGCACCACACGCACCAAGCCCTGGTCGAAGTTCTGCGGGGGCAAAAACGCGTACGACAATAAATAGCCGTCATCCTGGTAGCGCTGAGTGATGCTGCGGGTCGCTTCAATCAATTGGGCCAGAGTGATTTCATGGCCCAGCAACGGCTTGTACGCAGCACCCAGTTCGGTGAGCGGGTACACCGTGCCACCTTCGATCTGTAACTTGCGGATGGTCAGCCGGGTGCCCATCTGTAAGGGCTGTGCCTCAGCGGCGGCAGGTTTTGGCAGTTCCAGCGCAGGTGCCGACGGGCGATAGGCATCCACCGGCAAATTGGGTGAGGGCAGGTTTTGCATGCTGTCGTTGCTATTGAGGAAGCGGGGAAGTGGCTCGGCGCCCGCATACGGGACCAGTGCCAATAACAAAAAGGGGACGCAATTACGCATATGACTCTCCATGTTCAACTACAGCGGCATAACGAGGGGGCTTCACCTTTGCGACATGCGCGAAGCTTCCCGAGCATCAGTCCTACAACCTGCACATGAAAAAAGACGAGAGACTCATCTGAATCTCCCGTCCCAACCAAGAGTAGGCGCTGTAGGTACGGCCGTCGAACCGGCCAGGTGCAATATCGTCAGTTTTTCTTGCCCAAGTTGCCCAGCCCGCCAAGCACTCCCCCAAGAGCACCACCCAGACCACCCAAACCACCCGCTGTACCCGTACCACCCGCGGCTGCACCTGTGTTGCCGGTGCTGCCGGTGCTGCCTGAATCTACTTTGACGCCCAGCAAACCACCAAGCCCGGCACCCAGGCCTGCCCCCAGACCACCACCTGCGGTGCCACCGGTGCCAGTAACGGCGCCCGCACCAACACCTGCACCTGCACCGACGCCAGCACCGACACCGACACCAGCCCCCGTACCAGTGCCGGCAACTGCGCCCGCACCTGCACCCAGACCCAGCAACCCGCCAAGACCACCCAGACCAGTGCCTGTGCCTGTGCCTGTGCCGGTACCTGCCGCCGGGTTCACGTAACCACCTGCCTTGTCAGCCACACCGCCCACACCGGCCAGCACGCCGCCGACCAGAGAGGTGACCGGGTTGTCGCCGCCGGTCGTGGTTACCTTGTTGCCCAGCCCGCCCACGACACCGCCGACCTTGTTCAGCAGGCCGTCCACCGGCGCGCCAAGACCCGTCGTGGTCCCCACTTTGCCCGTCACGTTTTCCACCAAGGAAATCACGGGCACCAGAACCTTGTCATTCACGCCGCCAGTCACCTTGCCCAACTGGCCACTGGTCACGTTGGTGGTCAGCGTGTTGCCGAGCATGGTCACCGTGGTGCCCACTTTATTCACCAGCCCGCCTGTGACGTCAGTCACCTTGCCAACCACACCGCCGACCAGCGGGATCTGGCTGATCGGGGTGTTATCCAGCACAGTGCTCACACCGGTACCGACCGAAGACACACCTTTACCCAGGTCACTGACTGCATTGGTGGCACCGCCTACGGTGAGGCCAAGCGAGTCCTTGTCTGTACCCAGCGAGCCCAGGCCGTGGGTGAGGCCATCGGTGACGGAGGTCACGGCATTACCGGTGTTGACCACCAGCCCGCCGCCCAGATTGCCCACCACAGGTACGGTGGTCAGGGTGCTGCCAAGCCCGCTGACCGTGGTGCCCACGCCGCCAAGAGCCGTGCCGACTTGCCCGACGACCTGGCCTGTGACCAGAGGCGTGGTGCCTGCACCCGTGCCGCCGCCACCTGTACCGCCACCGCCTGTACCACCACCACCGGTGCCGCCACCGCCTGTACCGCCACCACCGGTGCCACCACCACCTGTACCGCCGCCAGTACCGCCATCGCCACCACCTGTGCCGCCAGTGCCGCCGCCAGTACCACCGTCGCCACCACCTGTGCCGCCGCCCGTGCCACCGTCGCCACCACCTGTACCGCCGCCGGCGCTGCTATCCGGCGTGCTCGCCGACACATGGCTCTTGGAGCCGCCACCACCGCTGCTGCAGCCAGCCAGGCTGACGGTCATGACCAACAGTAATGCTGTACTTGTTTTCAACCACAGTTGAGTGTTCATGATTAATTACCCTGCACCTGTTACACCTGAGTTCGAAAGTTCCCTGCTCTGCGTCAGGGATACATTCACCGCGTGCTGACATAACAACGCCCAGGGCCTTATCAAACAATTCTCAACTTGGTATTAACCCCTTATATAAAAAGGCCATCATCTTGCTTGCTGATTAATACTTTGGAACTAACCAACTCTAAAAAAACGTTACTTATCAACACTATTTAATACCCGATAAAAAACCGGCAATAACAACCCTACTTTAGGTATAAGCATAATTGACGACCTGTTAGTTGATGTTTTTCCCGGTGCGCGCACTGTCGCAGCGGTTTTAATCCACCACGCTGAACTCAACCCGTGCGGTGTGCCCGCTTTCATCGAGCACACTGAGTTCATAACGCCCCGTCTGTTCCAGAGTGGCAGTGAGTGCCTCTTGCGGTGCACTGTCGCCCAGCGGTGCGCCGTTGAGAAACCACCAGCGCCGGCCGTCTCCGCCCAGAGCCGATAACGAAAGCCGCAACCAGGCCTGACTTGCAGCCGGGCGGCGCAGACGGTCTCCGTCGCGCACGCCGACAATCGTCAAGGATGTGACCGAGCTCAAAGGCGGCGGCGGGCATTGTGTCGAAGCAGGCGGCAACCGCGCCTCACGCCGTTCGACCCGGGGCAGCCACGGCTCAAGTGGTGCGGGCCATAACGCCACTTCGCGCATCTGCGCACCGGGGCATTGCGGGCCCACGCGCAGGCCTTGCGGGTTGACCCGGATATTTTCCCTCAGGCCTGAGCCCAACGGCTGATCGGCAGCAAGCAAGGTGGGCGGCGTGGTGTGATCCAGCGTCCAGGCAAACCGTTGACGACGACAGTCAGGATCGTTCTTGCTCATGGGCTGCCCCAAAGGCCAGCAAATGGCGGCCACCCCGACGCTGCCCGGCACCGCCTGTACCGGCGCGACAAGACCGCGCTGGCTGTCACGGTTGCTCAGCACATCGTGCACTTGCAGCATCAACGGCGCGGCCGATGCCAGGCCAAACTGGCCCGGCACCGGAGTGCCATCCGGGCGGCCGATCCACACTCCGATCAAATAGCGCGGCCCCACCCCGATCGCCAGTGCATCACGAAAGCCATAACTGGTACCGGTCTTCCAGGCCAATAGCGGCCGCTGAACCAGCTCGGCTTTCGGATCGCGGTCGGGGCGCGCCTGGCCACTGAGGATGCGCCGGATAATCCACGCGGCACCCGGCGACAGCATGCGACGCTCATGGAGTTCATCTTGCGGTTGCAGGCGCAAATTGGCGCTGCGCCCTTCTCGCGCCAGGGCGCTGTAACCACTGACCAGGTCCTCCAGCCGGCTGCCGGCGCCGCCCAGAATCAGCGCCAGGTTGGGCTCGGCCAGTGCCGGCAAGCTCAACGGCACTCCACCGTTACGCATATCGGCGGCAAAGCGCTTGGGGCCGTATGCCTCAAGCAACTGCACGGCGGGCAAGTTGAGCGAAGTGACCAGCGCCGCACTGGCCGAGACCGGCCCGCTAAAGCCCATGGAAAAGTTGCCCGGCCGGTAGTCGCCATAGCGCCGCGGCACATCCTGCAACAGCGATTCGGAGTGGATCAGCCCGGCGTCCATTGCCATGCCATACAAAAACGGCTTGAGGGTGGAACCGGGCGAGCGCATGGCCGTGATCATGTCGACATGGCCAAAACGGCGTGCATCGTTGATGTCCACCGAGCCCAAATACGCGCGCACCGCCATGCTTTCGGTTTCGACCACCACGATGGCGGCCGAGGTGTGATCGGGTAAACGGGCGCGCCAGCCCAACAGCAAGTCTTCGAGACGGCGCTGCAGGTTAGCGTCCAGGGTGGTGCGAATCAGCGGCGGGCTGTCGGGCCGGTTGAGCCTGCGCGCCAGCAACGGTGCCAGGCTCGGTTCCAGACGCGGCGCCAGCAACAGCGGCTCTTCCAGCGCCTCGTCCACTGCCGGTTGCGGCCACACCCGAAACTCGGCCAACCGGCGCAGCACCTTGTCCCGCGCCACTTGCGCCCGCCCCGGATGACGATCGGGGCGCAGCCGGCTCGGTGCTTGCGGCAACACCGCCAGCAGCGCGGCCTCGGAATGGGTGAGTTGCTGCGGCGACTTGCCCAGATAGGCCCAACTGGCCGCCGCCACGCCTTGCAGGGTGCCGCCAAACGGGGCACGATTGAGGTACAGGGTGAGAATCTGGTCCTTGGACAGGTGCCATTCCAGCTGCGCTGTGCGCCACAGTTGCCGCAACTTGCCGGGCAGCGTGCGCTCATGGGGGTCGAGCAAACGCGCAACCTGCATCGACAAGGTGCTGCCGCCTGACAACACCCGCCCGCCAGTGAGGTTTTGCCAGGCCGCACGGCCCAGCGCCAGGGGGTTGACCCCCGGGTGCCGGTAAAACCAGCGGTCTTCGTAGGTCAGCAAGGCATCCAGATACAGCGGCGAAACTTCACTGACCTGCACCGGGTAGCGCCACACGCCGTCGGCGTCGGCAAACCGCCACAGGGGCGTGCCGTCTTCGGCCAGGACCACGCGGGCCAGATCATCCCGTGGCAAGGGCAACGGCCAGATCCTGTCGGCCAGCCACAGCAAAGCGCACACCAGCAGCAAACCGGTGGCCGTCCAGCCCAGAGCCTTTTTGATCCCTGCCCTCACAGACACTTACTCGCTACGCAACTTGCGGCATGGATGGATGCCTAATGTGTATATCTGGCACAGTGGCCACCTTACTCATCGGAACATGACCATGCACGTCGAAAGTTTTATTGGAAATCTTGGCCTGTGGCTGGGCACGCTGGTTCGTTTTATCGTCGAGACCCTGAATGGCCTGTTCGGTGCCATCACCGAGGCGGGCGGTAACTTTGTCGACGGCATGGCCCGTGCACTGGGCATGGACACCTCCATCATCAGCATTCTGGTATTGATTGCCGGCCTGCTGTTTTTGTACAACGCAGTGCGCGCCTTCATGCGCGCCTCGATCTTCGGCGGCGTGATCTGGATGTTGCTGGGGCTGTGGGTGTTGAGCTGGATTATCACCTAAACACACCACACTCTGTAGCCGTTGCCGAAGGCTGCGACAAGGGCCGCAGGCCCTTCTTTCGGGTCGCTTCGCCGCAGTGGCGCACCACACCTGCGGCAGCAGCTACACACGCATGATTACCGGCCCTTGATCACCATCTCGCCTGGTGTCTCGCCCACGGCCTGCCAGTTGGGGCGGTACATCGACTCCACTTGCGGCGGCGGAACGCGGTAGGTACCCGGGGTCACCGCGCGTGCCAGGTACAGCAAGTGCGTGGTGCCATAGCCATCCAGTTTCAGCGCTGCCACGTAACGATCATCCCGGTATTCCTGATGCTGCACGCTGGCATTCTGCATCGACTCGCGCCATTGCTTGACCTGGGTGCTGGCGTTTTCAAGGCTGGCGGCGCTCTGGCCCAGGTTCTGGTTTTCCAGCTCCAGGCCCGCCGGCAGCAAGTCCACCACTAACGCGTCCGGTACCTGCTGCTTGGCCGTCACGGCCAGATGCACCAGTACCAGATCACCACTTTTGAGCGCCTTGATGTCCAGCGGCTCGCCGTTCATGCCCAGGTAATCACGGCGAATGCTCATGTTCTGACCGCCTGCCGCCGGCGCTTGCTGTGGATAACCCGAAAGGGTCAGCTGTTGATAAATCGGTGTGCTGCCTTCATTGCGCAAGGTCACGGGTGAAGCCAGCAACGGTCCTTCAAGCTTGAGACCCGACTGAGCGTTGTTCAGCTCGCGGGTCTGGCTGCCACTGGTGAGCTGCGCCGACCAGTTTTTTTCGGGGGTGCTCAACAGATCGCGACCCGCGAGGAACAGCGAGTTACGTTCCTGGGTCGACAGCCATTGGCTTGCTGCCAGTTGATCCGACAGATCGAACAAGCGTTGCTCGCGCTGGCCGCTCATCAGGCTGTTCTCTTCCAGCAAGGCCAGAATCAGGGCCTGATCGCGCAGCGGGCTGCCGTAGTCACCCAGCCATTGATCGGCCTTGCGGGTAACCGCCAGGCCAGCCACCAGGGCCTGGTCAGCACGGGGCTGGTCGCCCATTTTCTGCAGGGCAATCGACAACTGCACCAATGGCAGGCCGGAACGGGCATCGCTGCGCCGCTCAAAAATGCTGCGCAACGCCCCCAGCGGTGCTTGCTGACTGCGCGCCAGAACCATCGCGGCATAGGCCTGCACGGCAAAGCGGGTATGGTCGAGGTTTTCGCTGTAGTCGGCTTCGATCAGGTTGCGTTCCTGCACATAGCGCAGCAAGCGCTCGCTGGCTTTTTTCAACGCCTCGGGCGGCACGGCGTAGCCCTGATCACGGGCGCGCAGCAGGAAGTCGGTCACATAGGCCGTCAGCCAATATTCTTCCTGACCGTCCGCCCCCCACAGGCCAAAGCTGCCGTTGTAACGCTGCATGCCCAGCAGGCGCTCGATGCCCAACTCGATTTTGCGTTTGCGCTCGGTGTCCGGCTCGCCTTCCAGGCCCAGGCGTTTGAGCAGGGCCGCATCGGCATATAACGCCGGGTACAGGCCGCTGGTAGTTTGTTCAGAGCAGCCATACGGGTAGGCCTTGAGTGCGCGAATCTGCTCGCCCAGGTTCAGCGGCGGGCGGCTCGACAGGCTGAGCAGGGCTTCGCGCCCGGCCGGTTCAAAGGCTTGCAACTCGGTGTCGGGCAGGCTCCACGGCTGGTCGTTCAGTACGGTGCGGTAATGCTTGAGCAAGGCCGGGTACGCCGGGCGAACGCCCAGGGTCCACTCACGAGTGAGCGGCGCCAGGCTTTCGCCCGGCAGGTCGAGGCCGTTGACCGTGACCTTGACCTGCCCCGTACCAAACCCGCCCAGCGCCTTGACCGGAATCTGCAAGGTGCTGCGCTGGCCGGGGCTCAGGGTTACGTTTTGCGTCGTGTCGCCCAGCAGGCTCAGTTGGCCTTCGGTATTGAGCTGCACTTGAAGCTTTTGCGGTTTGTCGGTGAGGTTGGACAGGTCCAGTGCCAGCTTCGTCTCGTCGCCACCGGCCAAAAAGCGCGGGGCGGCCAGCTCGGCCACCAACGGTGCGGCGACCACGGTTTTGGCCTCGGCCATGCCGTAGCGATCATCGGTCCAGGCCTGTGCCATCAAGCGCAGCTCGCCGTTGAAGTCGGGGATATCCACACTGACTTCGCCTTCGCCCTGCTCGTTGAGCGTCACCGGCGCGCTTTGCAGCGCCACGATGGTCACGCTGGTGGCCGGACGCTTGCCGCCCTTGTCCAGCGCCGCATCACCGCCAAAGGCCAGGCTGGCCAAACGGCCCTGTCCGGCTTCAATCAATTGCCCGTAGATGTCCAGCTGATCGGCGCCATAGGCCTTGCGCCCAAACAGGCTGGCGTAAGGGTCAGGGGTTGGGTAGTCGGTGATATTGAGCACGCCCACATCCACTGCGGCCAGCAACACATGGGCTTGTTTGGGGATGCTGCCATCCGCGTTTTTGGCGTGGATCTTCACTGTCAGGGGCTGCTTGGGACGCATCTTTTGCGGTGCATCGAGGGTCAGCGCCAACTTGCGCTGGCTGCGATCGATCGGCAGGTGCAGTACGCCGACAGCGCGCTTGGGGGTGATGTTGGTCTTGCGCTCGCCGGGACGGATCACCAGGGCGCTGATGTACAGGTCGTGGCGGGCCCAGCTCGGGTCCAGCTTGATGTCGAATGCCTTGCCCTCAGCGGGCACCTCGATTTCTTCCCACCACAATGGGCCGTCGCTGCCTTCAACCAGCAGGTAACCCTTGCCCGCCGCCGGTGGCGTGACCGTTACCTTGGCCAGGTCGCCATCGGCATACGCCGCCTTGTCCAGTGCCAGCTTGACCTGGTCGGGGCGCACGGCGCCACCTTCGGCGTTGTCCTGGGCACGGTAACCGGCCCAGAAACGCAGGCTGCTGATCAGGCCGGTTTGCGGGTCTTCAACTTCAACCCGGTAAGGGCCCCACTCCACAGGGAAGCTGACCTTGGCGGTTTCGCCAGCCTTGAGGCTGAGGGTTTCTTCGTTGAGGTTGAGGAATTTCTCGTTGTAGTGATAGCTCCAGCCGTCGTTATCCGAGTAGTTCCAGTAGTAATCGCGGCGCTCACGCACCAGCCGTACCTTGAGGTTTTCAGCGGCCAGTTTGTTGCCGTCCTTGTCGGCTACCAACAGTTCAAAGGCTACCGGGCCATCGCCATCGGTTTCAGTGCCCTCGAACAACCCGCGCAGCCCCGGCATCCGCTCTGCCGGCCATACCGGCTGCACCAGGCGCCGGGTGATCGGCCGCCCGCCCGACTCTTGCAAGCTGGCCTGCACAATCAGTTGCAACGGGGATTTGGCATCGCTCCACTGGCTTTCAAGGCTGATGGTTTCTTTGCCGTCGGCGTTCAGTACGCTTTCGTCCAGCTCCAAATCCTGGGTCAGTTCGGTTTCGGTTACCGAACCAAACTCATAGCCCGGCAATGTGCTGACGGCTTCACGCAATGGCCGCACATAAACCTGCCCGCTCAAGCGATTGCCGGCGGCCGGGGCGCCGTACAGATAACGGCCCGTCACCTGGATTTCGGCCGTTTGTTCAGGGCTCAGCGGCGTATCGCTGCCCTTGAGCTCCAGCGCCAGGCGCTCGGGCAGGAAGTCTTCGACCAAAAACTCATACAGCTGTGGCTTGCCATCGCCGAAATCGAACACCAGCTGCCAGCGCCCGGTCGGGGCTTCGGCGGCCAGTTGCAGCGGGTACTGATAGAAGCCCGATGCATCCGGCGACCAGACAAACTTGCGGCTGACCTGCTCGTCCGGGCGACGCACTTCAACGCTGACCGGTTGCGGCTTGACCGGGTTGCCGTCGCGGTCACGCAGCAAGGCATTGAGCAATACGGTTTCGCCGGGGCGATACAGATCACGCGGGCCAAACACAAAGAACTGCAGCGGATGCGCTTGCGGACCGCCGATGTCGAATTCGGCCAGGTCCAGCGCCGCCGTGTTCAAGCGCAGCAAGCTGGTCTGATCGCCCTGGCGCGCCACCAGCACTTCAGCCTTGGGTGGCAGTGCCAGCTCTGCGTGGCCATCCTTGCCGGTTTTGCCCTGACCGAGCATCCGGCCTTTGCCATCGAGCAGTTCCAGCTCGACGCCGGCCAATGCACTGCCGCCCTCCAGGGCCTGGGTGAAGACGTCCAGGCGCTTCTGATAGCGGTGTACCGAAAGGCCGATGTCACTGAGGGTGAACAAGGTGGCGGGGGTCGAATAGTTGTAACTGCCCGTCGCCGTCATCACCGCCAGGTAGACGCCCGGCTGCTGCAACGGTTTGATCCCGGAGGTCGGCAAAATCAGGGTTTCACGGGTATTGCGCGCCGGGTTCAGGTCGAAACGGCCTGCATACACCATATCGGCCATGCTCAGCAGGTCCTTGGCTTCGTAGCTTTGCAGGCTGCTGTTGCGGCCCCACTGGCTGAGAAACGCTGGCAGCGACTCGGGCTTTATCCGAAAGAACTCAACGTCAACCTTGTCGACATTCAACGCAATCACCGGCAGGCCTTCGGCCAGACGGGTCGGCAGCAAATTGCCACGGCTGGCGAAACCGACCGTAGGTTGCAGGTCACGGGTCTCCAGGCGGCTGATGTACTCGGCCGAGAGTTTGGCGTCGTTGACGGCACGCAGGCCAGGATCGACGGTGAGGATCAGTTTGCGCTGGGGCTCAAGATGGCGCAGGCGCAGTTCCATCAGGTTGTCCGAGAGCTCCCAGGCACCATCGACCTTACCGGTTTTGGCGTCCACCAGATGCAGCTTGTCTGCAAAATTCTGCTCAGGATGGAGCGGCACCGAAAAGCTCACGGACAAGGTGCTGGCTCCGTCCAGCTGCACTTCGGACACATCCACCACGCTCAACTCGCGCCCGGCATAGCGCTCGGCCAGCGCCTTGACGTCCTGCGCCGGCTTGGCCGGCTGGCTCGCCGCCACCGACGGCGCAGCAGGTTTGTCGACGCTGGAAGAATCACAAGCGCTCAGCAGCGCCAGCGTGCAAGCCAGGAACAGTCCTTTGTTAAGCATGGTGTTCTCGTTAACTGGGCAGATAAAGGGCGACTATATAACAGCCAGTGGGGAACCACAGGCGCACTGGTCAGAAAGCCCCCTCTCCCTCCGGGAGAGGGTTGGGGTGAGGGCAGGCTTTGCGGCTACAATCGCGGCCCCAAAGGAGCCTGCATGTCATCTTCTCTATTAGCCGACTGGCGCGACCGCCCGACCCACCGCCGGGTATGGGCGCTGGCGGCGCCGATGATTTTGTCGAATATCTCTGTACCGCTGGTGGCGCTGGTCGACAGTACGGTAATCGGCCATTTGCCCCACGCCCATCAGTTGGGCGCCGTGGCGGTAGGCGCCAGCATGTACATCTTCCTGGCCTGGATGATGGGCTTTTTGCGCATGGGCACCACCGGGTTCTCCGCCCAGGCTGCCGGGCGCGGGGACGGAACGGCGTTACGCCAGATCCTGGTGCAGGGCTTGCTGCTCAGTGTGCTGCTGTCGATGCTGCTGGGGGCGATCGCCACCCCTTTCAGCACCGTGGCGCTGAGTGTGATGCAGCCCTCGGCCGAGTTGCATGAGCTGACTCTGGATTTCTTCCATACCCGGCTGTTTGGCCTGCCCGCCGCGCTGGCCAGCTATGCACTGGTGGGCTGGTTTCTGGGCACGCAAAACGCCCGCGCGCCGCTGGCGATCCTGCTGACCACCAATCTGGTCAACATCGCGCTGAACCTGTGGTTTGTACTGGGGCTGGACTGGGGCGTGGTCGGCGCGGCGCGTGCCTCGGTGATTGCCGAGTGGAGCGGCGCCCTGCTCGGTCTGTGGCTGACTCGCGGTGCACTGCGCAAATTCCCGGGCACGCTGGTGCTGGCCGCCCTGACCGTTTGGCAGAATTGGAAACCGCTGCTGGGGGTCAACCGCGATATTTTTATCCGCAGCCTGATGCTGCAATCGGTGTTTTTCGCCATCACCTTGCAAGGCGCACGCTTGGGCGACGCCACTGTGGCGGCCAATGTGCTGCTGCTTAATGGTTTGCTGCTGGCCGCCCACGCACTGGATGGCCTGGCCCACGCCGTTGAGGCGCTGTGCGGGCACGCCATCGGCGCCCGTGACCGCATCGCATTGCGCCGCTCGATGGTGGTGGCCTGCGGCTGGTCATTGCTGGCCAGCGTAGCCTTTGCGCTGTTGTTTCTGTTTGGCGGGCATCTGTTTATCGAGATGCAGACTGACATCCCGAGCGTGCGCGAAACCGCCTTCCAGTACCTGCCGTATCTGGCACTGCTGCCGCTGATTGCGGTGTGGAGTTATTTGCTCGACGGCCTGTTTATCGGCGCCACCCGCGCCCGGGAAATGCGCAACGCAATGGTGATCAGCGTGATTATCGCCCTCCCCGTTGCCTGGGCACTGCACGGCTACGGCAACCACGGGCTGTGGATAAGTTTTCTGCTGTTTATGGTGCTGCGCAGCCTGACCCTGGGTGTTTATGCGTGGCGCATGCAGCGCCGGGACGAGTGGTTTACGCCCAGGGCCGCAAGCTGACCCCGCAGCCTGCGACTACGGGGTTCTGGTAACAAAGTCGCTGACGTTATCCAGCACCGGTGCCAGCCAGCGCAGCGGCCGTGAAAGCGCCGCCACCAGTGTCACGTGACTGGTGCGCGAAAAGTACAGCTCCTGCACCGGCACATGCACCCCGCGCAGTGCATTGGCCAAACCGCCTGTGTTTCGGGTCGGGTTGACCAACGTATCGCTGCGGGCAGCCATCAGCAATGCCGGTGGCGCCTCTCGGCTGACGTGGTGAATCGGCTGCGACTCGGGCGGTGAGTCCGGGTAGAAAAATACCGGCCTGACGGCCTCATCCTTGATCGGCAAAAAGTCGTATGGCCCAGCCAAACCAATCCAGCCACGGACATTGGCCGGGCTCAGGCCGGCCGCCTTCAACCATTGCGCATCCAGGGCCAGCATCGCGACGTTGTAGGCCCCAGCGCTGTGGCCCATCAAGTACAGACGCTGGGGGTTACCGCCATACTCGCCAATGTGCCGATACGTCCAGCCCACCGCCTGCGCACCGTCTACCAGAAACTCCGGATAACGCACCTGTGGATAAAGTCGGTAATCGGCAATAACCGCAGTTATCCCCCGCGAGGCCAGCGCCTCGCCCACAAACAGGTAATCACTGCGCGAGCCGCTGTTCCAACTGCCGCCATAGAAGAACACCACCACTGGTGCGCCGGGTGCGGGCTGCTTGGGACGGTAGATATCAAGGGTTTGCCGTGGGTCTGCGCCGTAGGCAATGTCGCTGGTTTTGTCGAAAGTGCTGACGGGCGTCAGGCCGTTAATGATGCTCAACGGCGAACAGGCACTGAGCAGCCAGCCCATCAGTCCGGCGCAGGCCAGCCCGATGACACGCTTGAAGGTATTCGACATGCATACGACCTCTGGGCAAAAAAAAACGCTGACCCCTGCAATGCACAGGTCAGCGTAGTTCAGTCAGCGAGGACTATGTCGGGCAATCAGTGGCTCGACAGGTACGACGAACGGGTCAGGCCCAGACGCAACGCGTCCAGGTACTGGGTACGTTCCTTGGCGCTGATGTTGGCGCTGGCCACTTTGTCACGGTAGTGATTCATCAACTCTTCGGGCGACAAGTGCACGTAGCGCAGCATGTCTTCGATGGTGTCGTGAGTCTCAATACCGGCGTGGTAAACGCTGCCATCTGCATTCTGGTAGATGTTCACCGAGTCGGTGTCACCGAACAGGTTGTGCATGTCACCCAGGATTTCCTGGTAAGCGCCCACCAGGAAGATGCCCAGCAGGTAGTCTTCGCCTTCGTTCAAACCATGAACCGGCAGGCTGGTTTCAATGCTCTGCTCATCGACGTATTGCTTGATCTTGCCATCGGAGTCGCAGGTCAGATCTTGCAGTACGGCGCGACGCAGCGGCTCTTCATCCAGACGGTGCAGCGGCAGGATCGGCAGTACCTGGCCAATGGCCCAGGTGTCCGGCAGGCTCTGGAATACCGAGAAGTTGCAGATGTACTTGTCTGCCAGCTTGTCGTTGAGCTCGTCCAGCACTTGGCGATGGGAACGCTGACGCGCTTTCAACGAGTTGTGCAGGCGGCGGCACACAGCGAAGTAGCACTGCTCGGCCAGGGCTTTTTCCGCCAGGGTGATCTTGCCGTCGGCGTACTGGGCGGCGATGTCGCTCATGTAGTGCGTGGCGCGCCAGTAGGTTTCGGTGACCATTTCAATGTCGGTCGGACCCAGCAGGTCCACCAGCCACTGCACGGTTTCGGGCAGGATTTCCTTGTTGTCGATCACCGGCACGTCGTCGTTGTGTTTCTCGACGTCGGTCACTTGCACCACCAGCATGGCGTGGTGCGCGGTCAGGGCGCGGCCGCTTTCAGAGAAGATGTGCGGGTGCGGCAGGCTTTGCGCGTCGCAGAACTCTTTGAGCATGCCCACGACAACACCGGCGTAGTCGTCCATGTCGTAGTTGATCGAGCTGGCGTTGCGCGAGTGCGTACCGTCGTAGTCCACGCCCAGACCGCCGCCCACGTCGATGTGGTCAACCGGCAGGCCCAGGTTGCGCAGCTCGCCGTAGTAGCGGATCGCTTCTTTGAAACCGTGCTGGTAGTCCGCCAGGTTGGCGATCTGCGAGCCCATATGGAAGTGCAGCAGGCGAATGCCCTGATCCAGGCCGGCAGCGCGGAAGCGCTCAACCACCGACAGCAATTGCGCGGCAGACAAACCGAACTTGGATTTCTCGCCGCCGGTGTCAGCCCACTTGCTCGATGCCAGGGACGACAGACGCACGCGCAGGCCCACTTGTGGCTTGACCTTGAGCGAGGCGGCTTCCTCGATCACCAGGTCTACTTCGGACTCTTTCTCGATCACGATGAAGACGTTGTGGCCCAGCTTCTGGCCCATCAGCGCCAGACGGATGAATTCGCGGTCCTTGTAACCGTTGCAGACGATGGTGCCGCCCTTGGGGGCCAGCGCCAACACGGCCAGCAGCTCAGGCTTGGAGCCGGCTTCAAGGCCAATCGACACGTCTTTGGTGGCGATGATGTTCTCGATCACCGCTTCTTGCTGGTTCACCTTGATCGGGTACAGCGCGGTGTACTTGCTCTGGTATTCCAGGCGCTCGATATTGGAATCGAAGGCGCCGGTCAGCTGACGTACACGGTCTTGCAGGATATCCGGGAAACGCACCAGCAACGGCAAGGACAAACCGCTGGTCTTGCGCAGTTCGTCGACTTGCTCGTACAGGTCGATGGGCGAGCTGTTCGGGCCGTTCGGACGGACTTCTACGCGACCGGCTTCATTGATCGCGAAATACCCGGCCCCCCAATGGCGAATCCCATAAACGCTGCGGCTGTCCGCAACTGTCCATTGGCTGCCATCGTCTTTGCGTGTGCGTCGTACGGACATCGAAGTCCCCTATAAATAAGTCAAATAGCCCAACCTGAAAGCAGGCTGGTGCAGTCTAAAGTGTGAAAGTGACGATTAGTCAGACCCTGACAACAGCGCCGAGTTTAGAAACCCGTGATAACAGGCTCTGTGAAAACCATGGCGAGCACAATCCGGCAGGCCCTTCAGGCGCCGGATCAGCTATGCGGTGGTTTTCACAGAGGCTGCTAGCCGCCGGACTTCTTGGCTTTGAACCCGTGCTTGACCAGTTCGGCCAGCAACAGTTCGACGTGATCGCCCTGGATCTCGATGATGCCGTCTTTCAACGCACCCCCCGTACCGCAACGTTTTTTCAACGCCGTGGCCAGGTCTTTGAGCGCGTCTTCGGCCAGCGGTACGCCGGTGATGGTGGTCACCGTCTTGCCGCCACGGCCTTTGCTTTCGCGACGCACGCGGGCAATGCCATCACCTTCGGGGATCAGGGTTTGTTTGCAGGTACAGGCGTCCACCGGCTGACGACAGTCCGGACAGTGACGACCTGCGTCGGTGGAAAATACCAGGCCACCAAGGGCGGCGAAGGATGCGGCTTTTTTGGCCACCGGCAATCCTCATTCGGAGGACAAATAATTGGCCGGTGCATGACGCTGTTGCGCCAAGGTGTACCGACCGCGAAGCCCCACTCTGGCAGGGGCAGCGCAACTCAGGGGGAAAACCGCCTGAGCCTGAAAAAGGTCGCGCAGTGTAACGACAAAATCGCTGCTGCCCAATAGCCAATCGGCGCAAAAGTCATCGTAAGGGCCACATGGCCTTCAACCGTGGGAGCGAGCCTGCTCGCGAACAGCATTCGCGAGCAGGCTCGTTCCCACCAGGGCAACTGTGCAGCGATCTACAGCGTGTTGATCTGGGCCAGATAGCGCTTGAGTGCATCCAGCGAATCCGGGCAATACGGCTGCTGTTCACTCAGGCGCAATGCCTCGTCCACCGGCATAAAGCACGCTTGCTGGACTTCTTCGGGCTGCACCTGCAACGGCCCGTCCCACACGGCCGAAAACACCGCGCACCACAGGTGGTTTTGTTCACCTTCAAAGTAAAAGCGCTCATGGGGCGTCAGCGGTATGCCGCTCACCCCCAGCTCTTCGGCCAGCTCACGGGCCGCCGATTCGGCGTAGCTCTCCTCCACCCCCACCATGCCGCCCGCCGCCACATCCCAGAAACCGGGATAAAGCGCTTTGCTCAGGGTGCGCTGATGCACGCACAGCTCACCGGCAGAGTTGAACAACAGGATAAAAGTGCCGCGCCCGATCAGCCCCCGCTCTCGCAATTGCTGGCGGGGCAAACCGCCCAGCAATTGATCATCGCGATCAACCCAGGCCACCATTTCTAGATCAGAGGCCGCACGGTGTGCGGCCTCCAGCGCTGAAATCGGCATCAACTCAGCCCTGGGACAACAATTGACGCAGGTCCATGACCGCCGCGTTGGCGCGGGATATGTAGTTGGCCATGACCAGCGAGTGGTTGGCCAGCACGCCATAGCCGCTGCCATTGAGAATCATCGGGCTCCAGACCGGCTCCTGAGCCGCTTCCAGCTCACGAATGATCTGGCGCACGCTGACCGTGGCGTTCTTTTTGGCCAGCACGTCAGCAAAGTCGACTTCGATGGCTCGCAGCAAGTGCGACAGGGCCCAGGCCTGACCGCGGGCTTCATAGAACACGTTGTCGATCTGCATCCACGGCGTTTCGACCACTTCCTCATCAACCACCGGCACCTGGCCCGGTTGCAGGCTTTCTGTTTTCAGCGCGCTGTTGAGCTTGACCCGCCCAACGCTGGCCGACAGGCGTTGCGACAAGGAACCCAGGCGGGTACCCACATCGCCCAGCCAGTTGTTCAGGTTGTCGGCGCGGGCATAGAACAGGGCGTTTTTCTGGTTTGGATCAGACAGGCGCGCCTGATAACGGCTCAGGGAGTTGATGCCTTCCTGGTACTCGGACTCGCTGGACGGCAGCATCCAGCTCTTGTTGTCGAAGTTGAAACGCGGCTCGGCCTTGGCCAAATCCGCATCTTCCGCCGACTGCGACTGCGAACGGGCGAAGTCTTTGCGCAAGGCGCGGGTCAGGTCGCGCACCTGTACCAGCACGCCGTATTCCCAACTTGGAATGTTGTCCAGAAAGATCCCTGGCGGGAAACGGTCGTTGGACAGATAGCCGCCCGGTTTGTTGAGCAACGTACCGGCAACGCTCTTGAGGGTCTCGACGGTGGTGAAGCCCGGCACCATTTGCTTGCCTTCTTTCTCGGCCGCCACCTGGGCGTTTTGCTGCACCGGGAACAGATCCGGCTCCTGGCTCCAGTACCAGCCCAGCCCCAGGCACACCAGCGCGTAGATACCCACCAGCACCGCGATCGAGCGGCTCAATAGAATGCTTTTGAAATAGCCACGCGACTGTGTCTTCGTCTCTTTGACCGACTCGCGGGCACCGCCCTCACGTTTTTTCCAGTCCAGCATGGCTATATCCTTTCAAATGCTTGATTCAACGGTTCGACCACAACCCTAACCCATCGTGCATTGCGTGCACGTTTTTTATCGGGGGGCATGTAAGCCCGGCACTATAGAACAAGCGCGCAGGGGATAGGCAATATGGCTGCCCGCCAGTTAATTTCAAGCAGAAACTCGTACATTTCGAACTAGGTGCTAGCATAGAGCCACCACTCGATCTCAGCATGCCCACTAACCAGCAGCCAGGATATGACCGAGCAAGAAGACCCCAGTCGCGAACGCCTGAAAAACCACTTTGCCCAGCGGGTCACGCATCAGGCACGTCAGATCCTTGAGATATGGCAACGGTTGCAGGCCAATGAATGGTCCCCCGCAGGGCTGACCGAGCTCAACGACGCCAACTTGCGCCTGCTGCGTTTTGCCGACCGGTTCGAGCAGCCCGAACACACCGAGCTGGCACGGGCCATCAATGTTGCGCTGCAAGACATGGAGGCCAATCACAGCCGCCTGAGCAGCCCGATCATCACCGAGCTCAACCGCCTGATGCAGCGCCTGTCGCGCACCGGCCTGCGCCAGGGCGACCTGATGGCCCACATTTGCCTGCCGCCGCTGCGCAAACCGGTGTACATCCTGCTGCACGATCTGGAGCGCGCCGAGCGACTGGCCAAGCAACTGGAGTTTTTCGAGCTCAACGCCCAGGCGTTTGGCGATTTGACGACATTCCGCCACGCCATGGCCGAGCGCCATCCGGCCGCCATTGTGATGGACGTGGACTTCAGCGGCCCCGGCCGTGGCCTGGAACTGGCTGCCGAGGCCCAGATCGGCCTTGAGCAAAAACTGCCGCTGCTGTTTTTCAGCCTGCATGAAACCGACACCCCTACCCGCCTGGCCGCTGTGCGCGCCGGCGGGCAAGCGTTTTTGACCGGCACCCTCGAAGCATCCAGCCTGATGGAAAAGATCGAAGTGCTGACCTGCGTCGCTCAGTACGAACCTTACAAAGTGCTGATCATTGACGACTCTCGGGCCCAGGCGCTGCACACCGAGCGCCTGCTCAACAGCGCAGGGATTGTCACCCGCACGCTGATCGACCCGATTCAGGCCATGGCCGAGCTGGCGGACTTTCAGCCGGACCTGATCATCCTGGACATGTACATGCCCACCTGCACCGGGACCGAGCTGGCCAAGGTGATTCGCCACAACGACCGCTACGTCAGCGTGCCGATCATCTACCTGTCGGCCGAAGACGACATGGACAAGCAGCTCGATGCCATGAGCGAAGGCGGCGACGACTTCCTGACCAAACCCATCCAGCCGCGCCATCTGATCACCACCGTGCGCAACCGCGCCGCCCGCGCCCGCCATCTCAAGGCGCGGATGGTGCGTGACAGCCTGACCGGGCTGTACAACCACACCCACATCCTGCAACTGCTCGAAGACTGCACTTTTCGCGCCCGCCGCGAGAATCGTCCGCTGAGCTTTGCGATGCTCGATCTGGACCACTTCAAACACGTCAACGATGGCTACGGCCACCCTATGGGCGACCGGGTGATCAAAAGCCTTGCGCTGTTTCTCAAGCAGCGCCTGCGCAAAACTGACTTTATTGGCCGATACGGCGGCGAAGAGTTTGCCATTGTGATGCCGGACACCGATGAGCAGTCGGCCTATAAGGTGCTCAACCAGATCCGCCAACGCTTCGCCGAGATTCACTACCCCGCGCAGCCGGCAGACCTGTCGTGCTCATTCAGCGCCGGCGTGGTGCAACTGCAGAACGACGCGGACAGCCTGCAAATGGCCTCCCAGGCCGACGAAGCGCTGTACCGCGCCAAACACAATGGCCGCAATCAGGTGCAGCATTTTCATCAGTTAAGGCCAAATGCCACTATTTGTGCCGAACTGCAGGAATCCGTCACACCGCTGTAACGCAAGTGCAATAACTTTTGCCGCTTCTTATTGTGTAGTAGGCAAAATCCCAAATGCGCCTAAAGCTGCTAACCAACCTCAACACCCTGTTGCTGGTCGCCGTGTGCCTCGCCCTGGGCGCAACCTTGTGGTGGTCGCAACAAGCGCTGGAGCGCCCTTTCCTGTTGATGGAGCGCTACTTGAGCCTCTCGCAGCAGTTCCAGAATAACGTCGCGCGCAATATCGAGGACTACCTCGCCAGCGGCGATGCCGTGCGCCTGAGCGATGCCAACAGCGCCCTCGATGCCCTCAAGACCGAACTCGGGCCTTTGCCGCCGGCACTGGCCGATGCATTGCGCCCCAGCCTTGAGAACCTGAGCACCTACAGCAATACCGAACTGTTGGCGGCCGGCAAACTGGCCGGCGACCCACAGGCCCTGCTGTTGCAGGCCGAGCGCGAATTGGGCGCCAGCCTCGAACAGCTCGGCCAATACGCCAGCGACGCGACTTCAGCCGAGGCCAGGGCCTATCTGCCCTTGCTGCTGGCAGCCTCGCAACACTTGGCCAAGCTGTCCCTGAGCCGTGACAAGCTGGTCAGCAGCGGGCGCAGCGAACTGGCCGGTGATGTGGAGCGCGAGCTGGACGGCATTGAGCGCCAGGCCCGGCAAATCGACAGCCTGCCCTTGCTCGGTGTGAGCAGTAACAGCGCCTCGGGCACTGACGACTTTGCCGCGATGATGGGCCTTGAATCCACCGCAACAACCCAGGCCGAGGACGCCGGGGTAGGCCTCAAGCGCGAACTCAACAGCTTGTTGAGCCGCTACCCGGCGGAACTCAAGCGCACCCAGACCCAAATCGAGCAACACAGCCAGCTCAGTGCCGCCACCCACCTCAAACTCGACGCCGTCCAGCAGGCCATCGCTGGACTGGAGCCCGTGGTGCGCGCCGAGCATGGTCAGATCCAGAATGAAGTGCGGCTGATTCAAGGGCTGATGATTGGCCTGATCCTGTTGATCGCGCTGCTGATCGATACCCTGCAGCGCAAACTGGCGCGGGTGCTGACGTATCTGGCACCGCTGCTGTCGACCTGGGCCGAAGGCGACTTCAGCCGCGACATTCAACTGGGCAAGACCAACCGCGAGCTGCGTGACATCGAATCCTCCCTCAACCGCCTGCGCACCTACCTGGTGAACCTGGTGGGCACCCTGCGCCTGAATGCCGAGCAGGTGGCCGGCAGCAGCCAGACCCTGGCCGAACTGAGCACCGGCCTGCACGGCGGAGCACAACGCCAGGCCGGTGACACCGCGCAAATCCGCGACGCGCTGGGTGAGCTGGAGGCGACTATCTCTCAGGTCGCGGGCGATGCAAGTCAGGCCGCCGATGCCAGTCGCAGCGCCGGGCTGGCCGTGGCACAAGGGCAACGGGTGATCGGCCAAAGCCTGACCGGGCTGCACGCACTGGTGGGGGAAGTGCAAGGCAACGCGCAAACCATCGAACGCCTGGCCGAAGAATCAGCCACCATCGGCGGGGTACTCACCGTGATTCGCTCCATTGCCGACCAAACCAATCTGCTGGCGCTCAACGCGGCCATTGAAGCTGCCCGTGCAGGTGAAATGGGCCGCGGCTTTGCGGTGGTCGCCGAAGAGGTGCGCTCGTTGGCCCAACGGACGGCGGGCGCAACCAACGAGATCCAGACCCTGATTGCCGGGCTGCAACTGGCCGCGCGCCAATCGGTTGAAGGCATACGCGCACAAGTGATCCACGCCCAGGCCACTGCCCAGCAGGCCCAGGCGGCGGATGGCGCACTGGATGAAATTGTCGGGGCGATCGCAACCATCTCGAACACTGCCGTGCGCATTGCCGACGTCACCGCCCAACAAACCGGGGCCGTCAGCGAGATCCGCGATCACAGCGAGCGCATCCACGTACTGGGCGACGAAAACCTGCAACGTATCGGCATTGCCCGTGATCAAAGCCAGCAACTGCTGGCGCTGGGTTCAGAGCTCAACACCGCAGTGCAGGCGTTCAGGGTGTAAGCCCAAACCACCTGCCCCTGTGTGGGAGTGAGCCTGCATCGCGAGCAGGCTCGCTCCCACAATAAACCCTGCAAGGCTCGAATTCTGTAGGCGCTGAAGCCCCTGTGGGAGCGAGCCCGCTCGCGAAGGCATCACCGCGCTCGTTCGGATAAACCGCGTCGCCTGCATCGCGAGCAGGCTCGCTCCCACAACAGTCCCTGCAAGGCTCGAGTTCTGTGTGCGCTGAAGCCCCCTGTGGGAGCGAGCCCGCTCGCGAAGGCATCACCGCGTTCATTCGGATAAACCGCGTCGCCTGCATCGCGAGCAGGCTCGCTCCCACAATGACCCCTGCAAGGTTCGAATTCTGTGGGCGCTGAAGCCCCCTGTGGGAGCGAGCCCGCTCGCGAAGGCATCACCGCGTTCGTCAGGATAAACCGCGTCGTGTGCATCGCGAGCAGGCTCGCTCCCACAATGATCCCTGCAAGGTTCGAATTCTGTAGGCGCTGAAGCCCCTGTGGGAGCGAGCCCGCTCGCGAAGGCATCACCGCGTTCGTCAGGATAAACCGCGTCGTGTGCATCGCGAGCAGGTTCCCACGGCTGAAGGTGAGGCAGCGGCTACAGACGACCAGCACAGGTTTATTGGCCGCGCTATCATGCCCCCACGTTTGATTTGCGAGATTCCTATGCGCCGCCTGTTTTTGCTCCTGTGTTTGCTGTTTGCCGTGCCTGCCATGGGTGCGGGTTTGCTGGATAACCGGCCCAGCGCAACCTTGGGCGCGATCAATAACAGCAGCGATTTTTTGCCGGTGCGCGAAGCGTTCAAGCTGAACCTGATCAACAGCACCCCCGAGACGATCAAGCTGCGCTTTGTGCCCACCGAAGGCTATTACCTGTATCGGCACAAATTCGGCTTCAAGACCGAGCCCACTGACATCGCCCTGGGTACCGCGCATCTGCCTCCCGGTGAAGCAAAACACGATGAGTACTTTGGCAACGTCGAGGTCTATCACGGCATTCTCGATGTGGATATCCCTCGCCCGGCCAACGATTCGCGCCCTTTCACGCTGGTAGTTACCTACCAGGGTTGCGCCGACAAGGGCCTGTGCTACCCGCCTGAAACCGAGCGACTGAACATCGAGGGCACCGCAGCCCCAGCCACCGGCCAACCCGAAAAATCGTGGAGCTGGCGCGAACTGGCGCTGTTTTTCCTCGCAGGCATTGGCCTGACGTTCACCCCCTGCGTACTACCCATGCTGCCGATTCTGTCGGGCGTGGTATTGCGCGGCCAGGTGGGCGGCCTGCGCGGTTTCAGCCTGTCGCTGGCCTACGTGCTGCCGATGGCGGCGTGCTTTGCGTTGCTGGGCGCACTGATGGGCATGTTCGGGGCTCAACTCAATCTGCAGGCGCGCCTGCAATCGGTATGGGTCCTGGTACCGTTCGCGGTGTTCTTCGGGATTTTTGCACTGGCCATGTTTGGTGTGTTCGAGCTGAAGTTGCCGCAAGCCATCAGCAACCGCCTCGACCGCGTCGCCAATCGCACCCAGGGCGGCTCGCTATGGGGCGCCGCCGTACTGGGGGTGGTCTCCAGCCTGCTGGTATCACCCTGCGTGTCCGCACCGCTGGCCGGAGCC
Source organism: Pseudomonas deceptionensis (assembly GCF_900106095.1). Lineage (NCBI taxonomy): Bacteria > Pseudomonadati > Pseudomonadota > Gammaproteobacteria > Pseudomonadales > Pseudomonadaceae > Pseudomonas > Pseudomonas deceptionensis. Next base: position 334,470 of record NZ_FNUD01000002.1, read on the forward strand.
TTGCTCTACATCAGTGCCAGTGGCGATGCGCTGGGCGGCGGCTTGAAGCTGTTCGCCCTCGGCCTGGGCATGGGCGCGCCGCTGTTGCTCGTCGCCACCGGTGGCGCGGCCTGGCTGCCGAAAAGCGGCCCGTGGCTGGTCAGCGTGAAAAACGCCATCGGCGTGTTGCTGCTCGGCCTGGCTATCGGCCTGCTCAGCCGCGTGCTGCCGGGATCGGTGACGCTGCTGTTGATCGGCTTGCTGGCAGTAGGCGTGAGCCTGTTCCTGGGCACCCTGGAGTTCGTCTACAAGGCCCCGCGCCAGCGACTGGCGCAACTGCTGGGGCTGCTTTTGCTGGTCTACGGGCTGGCCTGCTGGTACGGCGCCCTGAGCGGTCAAAGCGATCCGTTTAGCCCCATCGGCCACTCGCAGCCCGCCACTGCGGCCGTGACCGCCCCCGCGCAAGCGACCGGCCAATGGCTCACCGTCAGCACCCCGGCCGAGCTGGACAGTGCGCTGGCCCAGGCCAAGGCTGCCGGCCAGCCACTGTTACTGGACTGGTACGCCGACTGGTGCATCAGCTGCAAAGTGATCGAACACGAAGTGCTGAACAACCCCCGTGTACTTGAGCTGCTCAAGGGTTACCGGCTGGTGCGCTTCGATATCACCGCCAGCAATGCCGAGCAACGCGGCCTGCTCGATCAGTACAAATTGTTCGGCCCGCCAGCGCTGATGTTCTTTGGCAAAAACGGCACCGAAAAAAGTGACCAGCGGGTCATTGGCGAGATCAATGCAGCAGACTTCGCCGAACGTGTCGCCAACGCGAATGACCAGATCTAGAGCTCTGGTCACAAACTTTTCGCGAACATCGGGCATCGTGCTGGCTATTGCAGTTAACTGGACAGCGAATCTGCTTTTCGGCATAGTCGCCCGGCACTGACAACTGCACATAGATAATAAGGAACAGCAGATGGCGACTTTCCTGGTTCTACACGGCCCCAACCTGAACCTGCTCGGCACCCGCGAGCCGGGCGTTTACGGCGCGACCACCCTGGCGCAAATCAATCAGGATCTGGAACAAAGGGCCCGTGATGCGGGGCACCATCTGCTCTACCTGCAAAGCAATGCCGAGTATGAATTGATCGACCGGGTCCACGCCGCCCGCAATGAAGGTGTGGACTTTATCCTGATCAACCCGGCTGCTTTTACCCACACCAGCGTGGCATTACGTGACGCGCTGCTGGCGGTGAGCATCCCATTCATCGAAGTGCATTTGTCTAACGTGCACAAACGCGAACCTTTCCGCCATCACTCCTACTTCTCCGACGTTGCGGTAGGTGTGATCTGCGGCCTTGGCGCCAGCGGTTATCGACTGGCCTTGGAGGCCGCCCTGGAACAGCTTGAATTACAAGCTAAACGCCCCTGACAGACCCATTGGGAGTTGACGATTCATGGATATCCGTAAAGTTAAGAAACTGATCGAGCTGCTGGAAGAGTCCGGCATCGACGAGCTGGAAATCAAAGAAGGCGAAGAGTCCGTACGCATCAGTCGCCACAGCAAGACTCCAGCGCAACAGTTCTACGCGCCGGCTCCAATGCAAGCGCCTGCCGCTGCTCCAGTTGCTGCCGCTCCGGTTGCCACTGTGACCGAAGCGCCTGCTGCTCCGAAACTGAACGGTTTTGTGGTCAAGTCGCCAATGGTCGGTACGTTCTACCGCACCCCGGCACCGACTTCGCCTGCCTTCGTTGAAGTTGGCCAGACCGTTAAGGTCGGCGACACCATTTGCATCGTTGAAGCGATGAAAATGATGAACCACATCACGGCCGAAAAAGCCGGTGTTATCGAATCCATCCTGGTAGAAAACGGTCAACCGGTTGAGTTCGACCAACCGCTGTTCACCATCGTTTGAACCACGGGGAGCCAACGATGTTGAAGCCTCAGAAGCTGGAAAAAGTCCTGATCGCCAACCGTGGCGAGATTGCTTTGCGCATCCTGCGGGCGTGCAAGGAAATGGGGATCAAGACCGTCGCGGTGTACTCCACTGCCGACAAAGAGCTGATGCACCTGGGCCTGGCAGACGAAACCGTCTGCATCGGTCCGGCACCGGCCAACCTGTCTTACCTGCACATTCCGGCCATCATCGCGGCCGCTGAAGTGACCGGCGCCACGGCGATTCACCCGGGCTACGGCTTTTTGGCTGAAAACGCCGATTTCGCCGAGCAAGTCGAGAAATCCGGCTTTGCCTTCATCGGCCCGAAAGCCGACACCATTCGCCTGATGGGCGACAAGGTTTCGGCCAAGCACGCCATGATCGCTGCTGGTGTGCCAACGGTTCCAGGTTCTGACGGCCCTCTGCCTGAAGACGAAGAAACCGCGCTGCGCATCGGCCGTGAAGTCGGCTACCCGGTGATCATCAAAGCCGCTGGCGGCGGCGGTGGTCGCGGCATGCGCGTTGTGCACCGTGAAGAAGACCTGATCGAAGCAGCCAAGCAGACCCGCGAAGAAGCCGGCGCCTGGTTCAGCAACCCGATGGTCTACCTCGAAAAATACCTGACCAACCCACGTCACGTGGAAGTTCAGGTCATTTCCGATGGCCAGGGCAATGCGATCCACCTGGGCGACCGCGATTGCTCGCTGCAACGTCGTCACCAGAAGGTACTGGAAGAAGCTCCGGCACCGGGCATCGACGAAACCGCACGCGCTGAAGTTCTGGCTCGCTGCGTCAAGGCGTGTGTCGACATCAACTACCGTGGCGCGGGCACTTTCGAGTTCCTGTACGAAAATGGTCGCTTCTACTTCATCGAGATGAACACTCGCGTGCAAGTAGAGCACCCGGTGTCCGAAATGGTCACTGGCATCGACATCCTCAAAGAGATGTTGAGCATCGCGGCAGGCAACAAGTTGTCCTTCACCCAGGCTGACGTGAAAATTCACGGTCACTCGCTGGAATGCCGGATCAACGCTGAAGACCCGGCGACGTTCATGCCGAGCCCAGGCATGGTCAAGCACTTCCACGCACCGGGTGGCAACGGCGTTCGCGTCGATTCGCACCTGTACAGCGGCTACAAGGTTCCGTCCAACTACGACTCCCTGATCGGCAAGCTGATCACCTGGGGCTCGACCCGTGACGAAGCCATGGCGCGCATGCGCAATGCCCTGGACGAAATCGTGGTCGACGGGATCAAAACCAACATCCCGCTGCACCGCGATCTGGTGAATGACGAAGGCTTCTGCAAAGGCGGCGTCAACATTCACTACCTGGAACACAAACTGGCTAACAAGTAAGTTTGTAATCCGTTCAACAAAGCCGCTTTCGAGCGGCTTTGTTGTATCTGGTACAAAGCCTTCACTCACCCCAACCCTCTCTCGAAGGGTTGGGGTGAGGGGCTTTGGCTTTTCATCGTTTTTGATTACCCCCCTGCCAGCCCGCTCGCGTAAACTTGCGCGCTTCTCGCAGCCCGACCGGCTGCACACTCCTATTTTTCAAAGGTGCCCGCCATGCCTTGGCTGCAAGTACGCCTCGCCATCAGCCCGGAACAAGCCGAAACCTACGAAGACGCGTTCCTCGAAGTCGGTGCTGTTTCAGTTACGTTCATGGACGCTGAAGACCAGCCGATCTTCGAACCCGAGCTCAACACCACACCACTGTGGTCGCACACCCATTTGCTGGCATTGTTCGAAGGCGGCACCGAAGCCGACCTCGTACTGTCCCATCTGGAACTGCTGACCGGCTCGCCCCTGCCTGAACACCACGCCGAAGTCATCGAAGACCAGGACTGGGAGCGCAGCTGGATGGATAACTTCCACCCGATGCGCTTCGGTCAGCGCCTGTGGATCGTGCCAAGCTGGCACGCAGCTCCGGAGCCGGACGCGGTGAACCTGCTGCTCGACCCGGGCCTGGCCTTCGGTACCGGCACCCACCCGACCACCGCGCTGTGCCTGGAGTGGCTCGACGGTCAGGACCTGAAGGACTGCGACGTTCTGGACTTCGGCTGCGGTTCGGGGATCCTGGCCATCGCCGCCCTGCTGCTGGGCGCCAAACAGGCCATCGGCACCGACATCGACGTGCAGGCGCTGGAAGCCTCCCGCGACAACGCGGGGCGCAACAACATCGCCCAAGAACTGTTCCCGCTGTACCTGCCTGAAGACCTGCCTCAGGTTCAGGCCGATGTGGTGGTGGCCAACATCCTGGCCGGCCCGCTGGTTTCACTCGCGCCACAACTGTCGAGCCTGGTAAAACCGGGCGGCCGTCTGGCACTGTCGGGCATCCTTGCCGAACAGGGCGAAGAAGTTGCAGCGGCTTATGCCAAAGACTTCGATCTGGACCCAATTGCCAATCGCGATGGCTGGGTGCGCATCAGTGGTCGTCGGCGCTAGAATGCACGTCTGCCTAACCCGGATGGCCGCATGAGCGATAGCTTCGTTACACAGTGCCCACATTGCCAGACCAGCTTTCGCGTACGCCACGCCCAATTGGGCATGGCTCGCGGAGTGGTGCGCTGTGGCGCCTGCCTGCAAGTGTTCAATGCTGCACAGCAACTGCTGAACCAAAGCACTGAAACAGAGCAGCCGCCTGCCGTAGCGACACCTCCTGTGGCAACGCCCGCGGCCGTCGAACCGCCTGCCGCGCCCAAAGCGGCCACCCCGGCGCTCTGGCAGAGCAGCGAACTGGACCTCGACCATCTGGATCTGGACGAAGAGCTCGCGCGTCTCGAAGAGCGTGAAATCCAGCCCAGCAAAAGCTTCGGCCAGCCACACAAGGTCAAAAGCAGTTCGTTGAGCGCCAGTCGCGAAACGTCCGAGCCAGAAGAAGCCCAATGGGCTGACAGCCTGTTCAGCGACTCTGCGGCAGATCGCGCCGAGACCGCCAAGGTGACCGAGCAAGCGGTAGAGCTTGCCAAAACCGGGCGTACCGAACCGTCGTTGTCTCTGGACCTCGATGAGCCGGACGATACCCCGCCGCTCAAGCTTTCGGTGGACGACGACCTCGACCCGCCGCTGCCAGGCGAACGCCTGTCTGCGACCGATGACGAGGACGACGAACTCCCTGAGCTGGCGCCGGTAGGCAAAGACAAGCACCAGCGCAGCGAACCGGCCATACGCGACGAGGCGTTGCTCGACCTGGTCGACGACCCCTTGCACCTGGACTGGAAAAAACGCCGCACGCCCTGGGGCAAGCGCCTGCTCTGGATCTTGCTGGTGCTACTGGCCGGCGCTGCACTGGCCGGGCAATACATCGCCAATCACTTCGACGAACTGGCGCGCCAGGACCAGTACCGCCCGATCTTCCAGCAACTGTGCCCCCAGATCGGCTGTACCGTGCCGTCCAAAGTCGATATCGACCGGATCAAAAGCAGCAATCTGGTGGTGCGCAGCCACCCAGAGTTCGCCGGTGCGCTGGTGGTGGATGCCATCCTCTACAACCGCGCACCGTTCTCCCAGCCTTTCCCGCTGCTGGAACTGCGCTTCGCCGACATCAACGGCAAAATGATCGCCAGTCGTCGCTTCAAACCCGGCGAATACCTGACCGGGGATCTGTCAAAAGCCGAAATGCCCCCGCAAACCCCTATCCACATTGCCCTGGACATCCTCGACCCGGGCCCCAAGGCCGTGAACTACAGCCTGAGTTTTCACTCTCCCGAATAACCGCGCTACGCTTTGAGTTACAAACCGCAAGCGGCAAGTGCGGGGCTGTTCGCCCCCGACTTGCCGCTTGCGGTTTGTGTCTTGTGGCTAATTGTTCAAAAATCATCCAATTGCGACTTTAACCAGTCATCGAGAGCGGGTATCATGCCAACCCTTTTTCGAACTCCCAAGATCCGGCCCCACAACAGGGAAGTCCTATGTCGGCGGTACGCATCGGCCCATATACATTGCACAACGGTTTGATTCTCGCCCCCATGGCGGGCGTCACTGACCAGCCCTTTCGTCAGCTTTGTCGACGGATGGGCGCAGGCCTGGTTGTTTCGGAAATGGTCACCAGTGACATGAGTCTCTGGAACAGCCGCAAATCGCGCCTGCGCATGATTCACGACGGTGATCCCGAGCCACGCTCGGTACAGATCGCCGGCGGTGATGCGCAAATGCTGGCAGACGCCGCCAGGGCCAATGTGGAGCTGGGCGCGCAGATTATTGATATCAACATGGGTTGCCCGGCAAAGAAGGTCTGCAACAAGGCCGCCGGCTCCGCATTGCTGAAAGACGAAGCACTGGTAAACGAGATCCTGCAGGCCGTCGTGGCTGCGGTGGATGTGCCGGTTACCCTGAAGATCCGTACCGGCTGGGACAGGGACAACAAGAACGGCCTGACGGTGGCAAAAATCGCCGAACAAGCCGGGATCACAGCGCTTGCGGTTCACGGCAGAACACGTGCCGACCTGTACACCGGCGAAGCCGAGTACGACACCATTGCCGCGATCAAGCAGGCAGTGTCGATACCGGTCTTTGCCAACGGCGACATCGATTCACCCCACAAGGCCCTGCACGTGTTGAATGCGACCGGGGCTGACGGACTATTGATAGGCAGGGCGGCTCAAGGGCGGCCCTGGATTTTCCGCGAAGTTGATCACTTTCTGCGTACCGGGCAACTGTTGCCGGCACCGGAGTTGAGCGAAGTGGAACGTATTCTGCTAGAGCATCTGACTGCATTGCATACCTTCTATGGGGAGGTACTGGGCGTACGCATCGCCCGCAAGCATGTTGGCTGGTATCTGGCAACCTTGCCGGGCGCCAAGGAGTTTCGCGCCCACTTCAATCGTTTAGAAGATACGGAAGCACAATGCGCCAACGTTCAGGCGTTTTTCGCCGAACGACACAAGAGCCTGGTGACAGGGGACGAAGGATGGGTGGCCGCATGACGATGATGACCGAGACATTAGTGAGTGGAACAACGCCCGTGAGCGACAACGTCAACTTGAAACAGCACCTCAATACACCGAGCGAAGAAGGTCAGACCCTTCGCGGGAGTGTCGAAAAGGCGCTGCACAATTATTTCGCCCACCTGGAGGGCGCTGAAGTCACGGACGTCTACAACCTGGTACTTTCCGAAGTCGAGGCTCCCCTTCTCGAGTGCGTCATGAACTACGTCAAGGGCAACCAGACCAAGGCCTCCGAGATGCTGGGCCTCAATCGCGGCACCTTGCGCAAAAAGCTCAAACAGTACGATCTGCTGTAAGCATTCAATCAAACCTGAAAGGCGTCCTCGTAAAACGGGCCGCCTTTTTTGCTGACTCCTTTGCTTTTGATGGAAATCGAGATGACCGATCAGACTACCCGCCTGCCGATCCGCCGCGCTCTAATCAGCGTTTCCGACAAAACCGGAATCCTTGATTTCGCCCGTGAACTGGAAGCCCTCGGCGTCGAGATCCTGTCCACCGGCGGTACTTTCAAGCTGCTGCAAGACAACGGCGTAGCCGCTGTTGAAGTCGCGGACTACACCGGCTTTGCAGAAATGATGGACGGTCGGGTGAAAACCCTGCACCCGAAAATCCATGGCGGCATCCTTGGCCGTCGCGGCATCGACGACGACATCATGAGCGAGCACGGCATCAAGCCGATCGACCTGGTAGCCGTTAACCTCTATCCGTTTGAAGCCACCATCTCCAAGCCAGGCTGCGACCTGCCGACCGCTATCGAAAACATCGATATCGGCGGCCCGACCATGGTTCGCTCCGCGGCCAAAAACCACAAAGACGTGGCCATCGTGGTGAATGCCAGCGACTACGCCAGCGTTCTGGAAAACCTCAAGGCCGGCGGCCTGACCTACGCACAGCGTTTCGACCTGATGCTCAAGGCCTTCGAACACACCGCTGCCTACGACGGCATGATCGCCAACTACCTGGGCACTGTTGACCAGGCCGCCGAGACCCTGAGCACCGAAGGCCGCAGCCTGTTCCCGCGCACCTTCAACAGCCAGTTCATCAAGGCTCAGGAAATGCGTTACGGCGAGAACCCGCACCAGAGCGCGGCGTTCTACGTTGAAGCCAAGCCTGCTGAAGTCAGCATCGCCACCGCTACCCAGCTGCAAGGCAAAGAGCTGTCGTTCAACAACGTGGCCGACACCGACGCCGCGCTGGAATGCGTAAAAAGCTTCGTCAAACCGGCTTGCGTCATCGTCAAGCACGCCAATCCGTGCGGCGTGGCCGTAAGCCCGGACGCTGAAGGCGGCATTCGCCAGGCCTACGAGCTGGCTTACGCCACCGACACCGAGTCCGCGTTCGGCGGCATCATCGCCTTCAACCGTGAGCTGGACGCCGAAACGGCCAAGGCCATCGTTGAGCGCCAGTTCGTTGAAGTGATCATCGCCCCGTCCGTGAGCGAAGAAGCACGCGCCATTGTGGCTGCCAAAGCCAACGTTCGCCTGCTGGCCTGCGGCGAGTGGAGCGCAGACCGTGCCCCGGCCTGGGACTTCAAACGCGTCAATGGCGGTTTGCTGGTGCAGAGCCGCGACATCCAGATGATCGGCAGCGAAGACCTGAAGGTCGTGACCAAGCGCGCACCGACAGAGCAAGAGATCAACGACCTGATCTTTGCCTGGAAAGTAGCCAAGTACGTGAAGTCCAACGCCATCGTTTACGCCAAGAACCGTCAGACCATCGGTGTCGGCGCTGGCCAGATGAGCCGCGTAAACTCGGCCCGTATTGCCGCGATCAAGGCTGAGCACGCCGGTCTGCAAGTACAGGGTTCGGTCATGGCATCGGATGCGTTCTTCCCGTTCCGCGACGGTCTGGACAACGCAGCCAAGGCCGGTATCACCGCCGTGATCCAGCCAGGCGGTTCGATGCGCGACAACGAAGTGATTGCAGCAGCAGACGAAGCCGGCATTGCCATGGTCTTCACCGGCATGCGCCACTTCCGTCACTAAGCATTATTGAAGGCGCCACAGACTGTGTAGCCGCGGCCATAGGCTGCGATAAGACCCGAAGGGTCTTCAGCGATCTGAACATCCTGCAACCGCCTTGCGGTTGATCGCAGCCTGACGGCAGCGGCTACAAGGTCTGACCCGCGTTTCCACAGAATTCAGCGTCATCCGAGGTTTTTGAAATGAATGTTTTGATCATTGGCAGCGGTGGCCGCGAACACGCACTGGCCTGGAAAGTCGCTCAGGACCCACGTGTCGCTAAAGTTTTCGTTGCCCCGGGCAACGCCGGCACCGCCATTGAAGCCAAATGCGAGAACGTCGCCATCGACGTACTGGCCCTTGAGCAACTGGCTGATTTTGCCGAGAAGAATGTCTCCCTGACCATCGTTGGCCCGGAAGTGCCATTGGTTGCCGGCGTGGTTGATCTGTTCCGCGCCCGTGGCCTGGACTGCTTCGGTCCGACGGCTGGCGCTGCTCAGCTGGAAGGCTCCAAGGCGTTCACCAAGGACTTCCTGGCACGCCACAAGATCCCGACCGCCGACTACCAGAACTTCACTGAAATCGAACCGGCCCTGGCTTACCTGCAGAAAGTCGGCGCACCGATCGTGATCAAGGCCGATGGCCTGGCAGCAGGCAAAGGCGTGATCGTCGCCATGACCCTGACCGAAGCCGAAGACGCCGTACGCGACATGCTCGCGGGCAACGCGTTTGGCGAAGCCGGTTCGCGCGTCGTGATCGAAGAGTTCCTCGACGGCGAAGAAGCCAGCTTCATCGTGATGGTCGATGGCAAGAACGTCCTGCCAATGGCTACCAGCCAGGACCACAAACGTGTGGGCGACGCCGACACCGGTCCGAACACCGGCGGCATGGGTGCTTACTCCCCTGCTCCGGTAGTCACCGCCGAAGTTCACCAGCGTGTGATGGACCTGGTGATCTGGCCGACCGTGCGCGGCATGGCTGAAGAAGGCAACGTCTACACCGGCTTCCTGTACGCCGGCCTGATGATCGACAAGGCTGGCAACCCGAAAGTCATCGAGTTCAACTGCCGCTTCGGCGACCCGGAAACCCAACCGGTGATGCTGCGTCTGCAATCGAGCCTGGTGTTGCTGATCGAAGCTGCACTGGCTCAGGCGCTGGACAAGGTTGAAGCCCAATGGGACCCGCGCCCAAGCCTGGGTATCGTGCTGGCCGCCGGCGGCTACCCTGGCGACTACGCCAAAGGTGCCGTGATCCACGGTCTGGATGCGGCCGCCAAGCTGGAAGGCAAAGTGTTCCATGCTGGCACTGCCCTCAACGCGGCAGGCGAAGTCGTCACCGCCGGTGGCCGTGTACTGTGCGCAACCGCCATGGGTGACACCGTTCAGGCAGCGCAACACAAGGCTTACGAGCTGGCCAAGGCCATCGAGTGGGACGGCTGCTTCTACCGTAACGATATTGGCTACCGAGCCATTGCACGCGAACGCGGTGAAGATCAGGAATAAGCGCTCCACATGGATAGGCAAGGGCCCACAGCCCTTGCCTAACTATTCCAGCCCCGCGCATAGTTATCATCTGGCTTCAATCTACCAAGGGATTTCGCCGTGCGCTGGCTAAGGATCGCCACAACTTTAATCGTCAGCCTGCTGACGACCCTGCTCTGTCTCATGCCTGTGCAGGCTGCATCGGGTACCAGTTGGTCTGTCCTGTCAGACCCACAAGCTGGCCTGCAGCTCAACGATGTGCGCTCCCCCCGTTTATCCAGTCAGTTCAGCCCCGTCGACCTTGCCCGCCTGAGCGCTGCCGAGCCCGGTGAAGCCCTGTGGCTGCGGGTACGCTTGCAACCTGACAAACACGAACAGATCCTTCGGGTGTTCGCCCCCGATCTGGCCCGTCTGGACATGTACGTTTTCGATGATCAAAAACTGATCAGCGAAATCAACACCGGTGCTGCTTTGCCTCTGGACAACAAACCCCTGCCGAGCAGTGATTACCTGTTGCCCCTGCCCCAAAGCGCCAAACCGCTGGATGTATACCTGCGTATGGTCTCCGACCATCAACTGCGCCCCCACATTACCCTCGACACCGCCGTCATGCTGGCCGCCAACCAGAACAAGCCCTTGCTCTATGGCCTGTTGCTCGGCTGCATTTCGATGCTGTTGCTGCAAAACATCATTCGCTTCGTCTTTAGCCGCTCGCCCAGCAGCCTATGGCTCGCCATCTGCGAAGCACTGCTGATGACCAGCTCAATACTGTTCCTGAACCTGCTGGACAACTGGGTCCCCAACTGGAGCGGTACACACATCCCCGGTGCCTACCTGACACTGCTGCTGACCGCCCCCTGCGGGCTGATGTTTACCTACAGCTTTTTTGCCAACCGCGGCTCGCACCCGCTGCACAAATTGCTGCTGCTGGACATTTTGATCATCACGCTCGGCGGCCTGCTGTTGCTGTTTATCGACAACCTGCCGCTTAACCTCATCACCTACGCCCTGGTCGGGCTGGCGAGCATCAGCATCCTGGCGGTCTCGGTTTACCACTGGCAACAGGGCTATCGCCCGGCACGCATGTTTGTCGCAGCGATGGTGATTTTCAATATCGGCACCCTGGTGATTCTCCCCGCGCTGTTGGGCTTGACCCTGATCGCCCCGCAAGAGCTGGTTCTGGCGCTGATGTCGATCATCTGCATCAGCGGTTTTTTGATGAGTATTGCCGTCAGCGAGCGCAACCGCAGCATCACCCAGGACCAATTCAGCATCAGCCGCGACTTGGCCGCCAGTAACGCCGAGGTGAATGCCAAGGCCGAGTTCCTGTCCAAGATCAGCCATGAAATCCGTACCCCCATGAACGGCGTTCTGGGCATGACCGAGCTGCTGCTGGGCACGCCGCTGTCGGTCAAGCAACGCGACTACGTGCAGACCATCCACAGCGCGGGCAACGAATTGCTGACGCTGATTAACGAGATCCTCGATATTTCCAAACTCGAATCCGGGCAAATCGAGCTGGACGACGTTCAGTTCGACCTCAACGCCCTGATCGAAGACTGCCTGAGCATTTTCCGCACCAAAGCCGAGCAACAGGACGTCGAGCTCATCAGCTTTATCCAGCCCCAAGTACCCCGGGTGATCAGCGGTGACCCCACACGCCTGCGCCAAACTCTGCTGAGCCTGCTGGAAAGCTCCCTGAAGAAAACCGATGAAGGCGAGATCCTGATCGTTGTCGCCCTGGAGGATCGCAATGGCTCACCGCGTCTGCGCATTGCCATTCAAGACTCCGGCGAACCGATGGATGAACAGGAGCGCGACGCTCTGTTGCACGCCGAACTGCACAGCAAAAACTTCCTTGCCGCGACCCGCCTGGGCGGCCATTTGGGGCTGGTGATCGCACGCCAGCTGATCATGTTGATGGGCGGCGAATTCGGCATCAAATCCGGGCAAACCACCGGCAGCAACCTGTGGCTGACCCTGCCCCTGGACCCGCAACATCTTGAGCACCCGACATCGGACCTGGACAGCCCGCTCAAAGGCGCACGGGTGCTGGTGGTCGACGACAACGACACTTGCCGCAAAGTGCTGGTGCAGCAATGCTCCGCCTGGGGCCTGAATGTCAGTGCCGCCGCGTCGGGCAAAGAGGCCCTGGCCCTGCTGCGGACCAAGGCGCACTTGCGTGATTACTTCGATATCGTGCTGCTGGACCAGAACATGCCCGGCATGACCGGCATGCAGCTGGCAGCCAAGATCAAGGAAGACCCGAGCCTGAACCACGATATCTTGCTGGTCATGCTCACCGGCATCAGCAACGCGCCAAGCAAGATCATTGCGCGAAACTGCGGGATCAAGCGCATCCTGGCCAAACCGGTGGCCGGCTACACCCTTAAAACCACCCTGGCCGATGAACTGACCCAGCGCAACAAGGGCCATGCCACCGCACACACTCCGGCCAATGGCCCGGCCGCCGTGCCGGTTTCAGTCCCGAGCGACTTCCGCATTCTGGTGGCCGAAGACAACAACATCTCGACCAAGGTCATTCGCGGCATGCTGGGCAAGCTCAACTTGCACCCGGACACGGCCTGCAATGGCGAAGAAGCCCTGAAGGCAATGAAAGCCCAGCACTACGACCTGGTCCTGATGGACTGTGAAATGCCCGTGCTGGACGGTTTTTCGGCCACCGAGCAATTGCGCGCCTGGGAAGTCAGCCATCAACGGGTTCGCACCCCGGTGGTTGCGCTGACCGCTCACATCCTCACCGAGCACAAAGAACGCGCCCGGCAGGCTGGCATGGACGGGCACATGTCCAAACCCGTAGAACTGTCGCAACTGCGTGAACTGGTGGAGTTTTGGGTCGAACAGCGTGAGCTGCGTCAAACCCGCCCACAACACTCCTAGAAGCGCCCGACAGACCGCCAAAGCCCTGATAGACTTTCGGCGCCCTCCTTCGATGTGAGCTCAGACCATGCTCCATGTGTTGTTCAGTGTGTATTTGAAGATGCTGGTGCTCTACAGCCCGTTTTTCGTGCTGTCGTGCTTTATCAGCCTGACCCGGGGTTACTCGAACAAGGAGCGCCGCCGTCTGGCCTGGAAGGTGGCACTGGCCACGCTGATCTCCAGCGTGCTGCTCTATCTGTTCGGTCGCGCGATCTTCAATGTGTTCGGCATTACCGTTGACGCCTTCCGCATCGGCGCCGGCAGCGTGCTGTTTATCTCCGCACTGGGCATGGCCCAAGGCAAATCAGCGGTGCAGACCGACAACGTGCAGCAGGACGTGACCATTGTTCCGTTGACCATCCCGCTGACGGTGGGCCCCGGCACTATCGGTGCGTTACTGGTCATGGGCGTCAGCCAGCCCCACTGGGACGACAAACTGATGGCGATCGTCAGCATTGCGCTGGCGAGCCTTACAGTCGGCGTGGTGCTTTACCTTTCCAACAGGATCGAACGGATTCTGGGCGAACAGGGATTGCAGATCGTCAGCCGCTTGATGGGCCTGTTCGTCTGCGCCCTTGCAGCGCAGATCATCTTTACCGGGATCAGGGGCTATATGATCCCCTGAAACACACAGGACTGTGGGAGCTAGCCTGCTCGCGAAGCGGTGTCAGCGCCTTTCGCGAGCAGGCTAGCTCCCTCGGGGCTCAGGGCTTCTCGCCATACCAGCGCGGCGTGTACACCCACTCCGAACCATCGGCACGCGGGAAGACACAGGTCGTGGACGACCCGACAAGCACCATCGTGCGCATATCCACCTGATCCGGCGTCAACTCGCCCAGCGTTGTCACGCGCAGGGTCTGGCCCGGGCGGCCGATATCACGGCCCAACACCACCGGCGTCTGAGGCGTGCGATGACGCCTGACGATATCCAGCGCCACGCCCAACTGCCACGGACGGGAACGGGAGATCGGGTTATAGAACGCCAGAGCCAGGTCCGCTTCGCTCGCCAGATCCAGACGCTTCTCGATAATGCTCCACGGCTTGAGGTTGTCGGACAGCGACATCACACAGAAGTCATGCCCCAGCGGCGCCCCCGCCTGTGCAGCAGTGGCCAGAGACGCGGACACACCGGGCAGTATTTCAAGATCAACGCTGTGCCACTGCGGGTCCGTGGACTCGTGCAAAGCCTCCAGCACAGCGGACGCCATGGCAAAAACACCGGGATCACCCGAAGACACCACCACCACCGAACGGCCTTGCGCCGCCAGCTCAAAGGCATGGCGTGCGCGCTGCATTTCTTCGCGGTTGTCGGTGCAGTGCATTACCTGGTCGTCGCGGAACGGCCCCGCCATGCGCACATAGGTTTCATAGCCCAACACGTCATTGGCGCGGGCCAACTCGGCCTTGACCGCTGGCACCATCAGCTCGGCAGCCCCCGGGCCAAGGCCGATCACGGCCAAACGCCCGCGTGGCCGACCAATCTGCTGCGGGTCCAGTGGCGCGGGCGCTACGCCCAGCGAGATGCCGTTGTCCAGCTCACGCCAGGCGCCAGGCAAGTCCTGCTCATCCGCGCTGACAAACCGAAGCGGCACCGCCAGTTCGAGGGCTGCTTCACGCAACGGTGCACTGACCATCAAGGTGTCGACCGCAACAATGCAGGCCAGCGATTGCCAGGCCAGCTTCGCGTCATGCAACGCCTCGCGAATCGTTTGCGCCGAGACATCAGCGCTCACTTTCACCAGCACCGTGCGCGCATAGATCATCAGTTCATCAGCCGCTGGTTCACGCTCAGCGCTGCCGACGTGAATGGCCAAACGTGCCTGCTGACTTTCAGGCAGTTGCGCACGCGCCAACCATGGCGCCTCGCCCTCGATCCGTACCGATTCGCCCGCCAGCAAGTCCGAGACAAAGCGCTTGCCCAGCTCCAGATCGCCCAAGGCATAACCGCTCGGAGGGTTGAGCAGGCAGGTGCCAAAACGCAACTCACCACTGGTGGTAATGGCCGGGGCCACGCCCAGGGCCGACGCAATTTCCCGCGCCAGATCGTTCACACCGCCCAGCCCGCCCAAGAGCGGCACCACAGCGCTCGCGTCTTCGGCGACCGCCAGAACCGGCGGCTCGGCGCCTTTTTCCAGCAGTAAAGGCGCCAGCGTACGGATCACGATGCCGGCTGCGCACAGGGCAATAATCGGAGTGTCTTGCTGATACAGCTGGCGCAACGTGGCGCCAAAATCGCTGTACACACGGTCGACGCCATCAACGCGATCCGCCAGGCCATAAATCAGCGCCTCGGGATAGCGCTGCTGAATCCGCCGCGCAGTGTTCAGGCTGCCAGTGCCCAGGATGACAATGGCCGGCGCTGGTCGACTCATCCCTGCCACCGTTCGCCCGGAACGATGATCAGCGAGAAGTAAGGCGACGACATCGGTTCGACTTCATTGAGCGGCACGATTTTCTGATTGCTCATGGTGGCGCGCTCGACGTACAGCGCACGCTCGGCCAGGCCCAGTTCGCCCAGCACTTCGCGCACTTTATGAAAGTTGCGCCCCAGCTTCATGATCACCGCCGCATCGGCAACCGCCAGACGCGACTTGAGTTCGTCGTGGGGCAGTACGCCTGAAAGCACCGACAGGCTCTGGTTGCGATACACCAGCGGCACGCCCAGCACCGAAGCGCCGCCCAGCATCGAGCACACACCCGGCACCACGTGCGCTTCAAAGCGCTGGGCCAGACGATCGTGCAGGTACATGTAGGAGCCGTAGAAGAACGGGTCGCCTTCACAGATCACCGCCACATCACGGCCAGCGGCCAGATGCACGGCCACTTCCTCAGCGGCCTGATCGTAGAAATCGCTGATCACCTGTTCGTACGACAACGGCGCCGGCAACACTTCAGTGGTCACTGGGTACACCAGCGGCATCTGCGTCTGCTCATCTTGCAGATGGGCCTCGATGATGCCGAACGCATTGCCTTTTTTGCCTTTGGCCACGAAGTACGCCACCACCGGCGATTCGCGCAGCAGGCGCAGGGCTTTTACGGTAATCAGCTCAGGGTCGCCCGGGCCAACGCCCAGACCGATCAAACGTCCTGGTTGCGCCATTATTCGATCTCCGTCGCCAGTGCGTTGACCGCAGCCGCAGCCATCGCGCTGCCGCCACGGCGGCCCTGCATGATCACAAACGGCACGCCCCGGCTGTCTGCGGCCAGCATTGCCTTGGACTCGGCAGCGCCAACAAACCCTACCGGGAAGCCCAGAATCAGGGCCGGTTTCGGTGCGCCGGCGTCGATCATTTCCAGCAGATAGAACAGCGCAGTGGGCGCGTTGCCAATCACCACCACGCTGCCTTCCAGATACGGGCGCCACAGTTCAAGGGCCACGGCCGAACGGGTGTTGCCCTTCTCCAGCGCCAGTTCTGGCACGCCTTCTTCACGCAGGGTGCAGATCACCGGGTTGTTGGCCGGCAAGCGGGTACGGGTTACACCTTCAGAGACCATGCGCGCATCGCACAAAATCGCAGCGCCAGCAGCCAGCGCGTCGCGCCCGGCCTTGCCTGCACCCGGCGAAAAGCGCAGGTCCTCGATGGCATCGACCATGCCGCAGGCATGAATCACCCGCACCGCGAGCTTTTCCAGATCCGCCGGGATGCTGTCCAGGTTGGCCTCGGCGCGAATAATGGCGAACGAGTTGCGATAGATCTCTTGACCATCGCGGATGTAATCAATCATCGGTGTTGCTCCGTTGGCGGGACTCAAGCCAGGCCCCCGCCGCTTCAATAGTAAGGTTGCGCCCACACAGAACACCGAAACCCGGCTGTTCTGGGGCACGTAAATAAAGGTCGTAGTGACCGGGCGCCACGGCCAGCAATGTGACCGGCGCGACATGGGCTGCCGCGCAAGAACGCAGGCAGCCGGTCAAATGGATATTCAGCGGTTGCGACAGGCTCGCGGCCAGTTGGCGGGCGTCCTGCTTGGTGTCGGCCAGGCCTTTGACGCAAGCGCTGGAGCCGGTGCAGGCGATCAGGTGCGCCAACGGGCTGGCCGCGTCACACAACAACCCCAGCGCGTGTAACTGGTGCGTCACCGTCGGCGCGTCTGCTGCCCGCATGTTGGGCAGCAGTACACTTTGCCACGGGGTAAACCGCAACGTGCCGTCGCCATACTCGCGCGCCAGTTGCGCCAAGCCCTCGAGCATGTCGGCACTCAACCGCCCCAGCGGCGGAACAGCGCCGATATAGACCCGGCCCGTTTCACGCTGTGGATAAGTTCCGATGTGCAAGGACGCCGCGCCGGGCTCACGCTGCCAGGTCGAGAGCGCAACGAGCGGCATGCGCAGACGCTGTGCCAACTGCGCCATAAAGGCCTCGACCGGTAGCTCCTTGAGCAGGTGGCGCATACGGATCTGCTCGGGGCGGGCCACGTCGAGGAACAACGTGAGTACCGCCAGCACCAACTCATGCCCGTGTTCGATGGGCACAGCAGCCAGTGCGCGATTGTGCGCCGGGCATCCCGCAAGACCAAAGGCCAGCAACGTCTGGCCATTTTGATCAAAGGCAGACAACCAAAGGTCGTGATGATGCTCAAGCATCGCCAGCGCTTCGCCGCCGTCCAGTTGCACGGCGAACTTGGCTGACAACTCGGCAAAGCGCGGAGTGCTTTCCAGGCTGGCGAGGATCTGTCGCGCCAAAGGCCAGGTATCGACCAACAGGTCCCGATCGATGCCCGCACCGGGGCTGAGCATCAGGTTGCGCACATCATCACTGGCCGCCGTGGCGGGCCCCAACCCTGCCGCCAGCAAGGGGCTGATCAGCGCCGCATGTTGCGCACCTACCCCTCGAATTTGCAGATTGCCCCGGTTAGTGGCCTCGATCACGCCGCTGGCATAACGTTGGCTAACATCAGCCACCGCAAGCGCCTGTAAGGCCGTTATCGAGCCACCGGCCAACTTGACCCGACAAATACCGCCGTCCAGTGCCTGGACGATGCGCAATAACCCCGGGCAAGCCGAAGGGCGCACAGACGTCGTGACAGGAATTTCAGATGGCAAGGTCAATGGTCGATCCAGAGCAGGCAATGGGCTATTGCAGGTGGCGCATTATGCCTGCTTTGGACAGCCGCATGAAAAGCCTGCCGGACGGAATGAATGCACATGGGGCGATATCGGGTGAGCCCGAACGAGCGAGCAAGCAGCAACACCACGGTGTCTGCCTCAATTCGTCGGGTTTGACCGGGTGATTCTGAAGAAAAGGCGATGCCTCCAGCCCCCTGCCACCCGTAGTCCGAGATGCATGCACACGGCACCTGCGGCCCAAGGCGCGCTATCATGCGGCCTGTATTCGCGCGGTCATGCAAACCTGCTGGCGGATGGATAATTTGGCGTTATACAAGAGGATTGGCATGTCGCCCTGGCTAACAATTGTGGGAATCGGTGAAGACGGCTTTAGCGGGCTGGGCAAAAATGCGCGTCGCACATTGCTTGGCGCAACCACCGTGTTCGGCGCCCAGCGTCAGCTCAACCTGCTGCCTGCCTGTATTCGCGCCGAACGCCAGGCATGGCCAAGCCCGTTTTCCCTGGCGCCGGTGCTCGCATTGCGTGGCCAGCCAGTCTGCGTTCTGGCCAGCGGCGACCCGATGCTGTTTGGTGTCGGCGCCAGCCTGGCGCGAGTGATTGCAAGCGACGAGATGCAGGTGCTGTCGTCACCGTCATCCTTCTCGCTGGCTGCCGCCCGCCTGGGTTGGCCGCTGCAGGACGTGGTCACGCTGTCAGTGGTGGCGCGCCCGGTGGCGGCCCTCAACGCACACCTGCACAGCGGCGTGCGCTTGCTGGTATTGAGCAACGACGGTAAAAGCCCGGCCGCCATCGCCGCGCTGCTGCGCGAACGCGGCTTTGGCCCCAGCCGCCTGCACGTGCTGGAACACTTGGGCGGCCCGGCGGAACGGCAGGTCGAGGCCACTGCCAATGACTGGAGCGACCCGCCCATCGCCGCCCTCAATTTGATCGCCATCGACTGCCTGGCCGATGACAGCGCCCAGCCGCTGTCACGCACCGGCGGGCTCCCCGACAGCGCCTTCAGCCATGACGGCCAGCTGACCAAACGCGATGTGCGCGCCATCACCCTCGCCCGCCTCGCGCCGCTCCCCGGCCAGTTGTTGTGGGACGTGGGCGCGGGCAGCGGCTCGATCGGCATCGAGTGGATGCGCACCTGGCCCAGCTGCCGCACCCTGGCGATTGAAGCCGATGCCGGGCGCCAGCAATTGATTGAGCACAACCGCGATACGCTGGGCGTGCCGGGCCTGCAACTGATCCGCGGCAAAGCCCCGCAAGCCCTTGCAGGGCTGGAACGCCCGGATGCGATTTTCATCGGCGGCGGCGTCACCCGCGAAGGCGTGCTCGACACCTGCTGGCAACAGCTCAAACCCGGCGGACGGCTGGTGGCCAATGCCGTGACCCTGCAAAGCGAGATGCTGCTGATGAGCTGGCGTGAGCGCCACGGCGGCGAGCTGACCCGAATCCATATCGCCCAAGCGCAGCCGCTGGGTGAGTTCGATACCTGGCGTCAGGCCTTGCCCATTACCCTTTTAGACATGACCAAGCCCCTCGATGCGTGACGAAACTGGCGAACAACCCGCGCCACTGCGCAGCGGCCTGACCACCGGCAGCTGCGCCACCGCCACCAGCCTGGCCGCCGCACGCCTGCTGCTCAGTGGTGTCAGCCATGACGCGGTACACATCACCTTGCCCAAGGGCAAGCAGGTGCAGATGCGCCTGGAGTTCTGCCGCCCGTGCGAAGGCGGGGCCGAAGCGGGCACCATCAAGGACGCGGGCGACGACCCGGACGTGACCCACGGTGCGCTGCTGTACTCGCGGGTCAGTCTCAAGCCCGAACCGGGCATTGCTTTTGTCGCAGGCTTTGGAGTTGGCACCGTGACCCGGCCGGGGCTGGTGCTGGCCGTAGGGGAACCTGCGATCAACCCGGTACCGCGCAAGATGATTACCGACCATTTGCTGCAATTGGCCACCGAGCTGGGTTACGGCGGCGGCTTTGAAGTCACCGTCAATGTTCAGGACGGTGAAGCCCTGGCCCTCAAAACCATGAACCCGCGCCTGGGCATTCTCGGCGGGCTGTCGATTCTGGGCACCAGCGGCATCGTCCGCCCGTTTTCCTGCGCGGCCTATATCGCCTCGATCCACCAGGGCATCGACGTGGCCAAAACCAATGGCTACCTGCATATCGCCGCCTGCACCGGCAATGCCAGTGAAGACACCATGCGCCGGGTCTACAACCTGCCGGAAATCGCCCTGATCGAAATGGGCGACTTCGTCGGTGCGGTACTCAAGCATCTGCGCAAAGTCCCTGTGGATAAGTTGAGCATTTGTGGCGGCTTCGGAAAGATCAGCAAACTGGCGGCCGGCCACATGGATCTGCACAGTCGCCACTCCAGCATCGACCTGCCACAACTGGCCGAGTGGGCCGCCGCCATCGGTGCCGACAGCGCGCTGCAAGACGCCATCCGCCAGGCCAACACCAGCCAGCAGGCGCTGGCAATGGCCAGCGCCGTCGGTATCGCGCTGGGGGATGCGGTGTGCCAGCACGCACTCGATTTTGCCCGCAGCGTGGTGCCTGCCCAAGTGCAGATTGAAGTGTTCGCCATTGATCGCCAGGGCGGGATTGTTGGCCATGCCGGAGCCTTTGTATGAAACGCATTCTATTGCTGGGGGGCGTGACTGAAGCACTGGCCATCGCCCGTACCCTTGGCCCGCAACACCTTTACAGCCTGGCCGGGGTCGGCCGCGTGCCCACCGACTTGCCTTGCGAAGTACGGGTGGGGGGTTACGGCGGCGCTGAGGGCCTGGCGCAGTACATCCGCGAACAGCGCATCGACCTGCTGCTGGACGCCACCCACCCCTACGCCGCACAAATCAGCCAGAACGCTGCCTTGGCCGCAGCCGCCAGCGGCGTGCCATGCTGGGCCTTGCGCCGCCCCGCATGGGTGGCACAACCGGATGATGACTGGCGCGAAGTGGCAGATTGGAGCGAACTGATCCAAGCCCTCAAACCTTTCAAGCGCCCGCTGTTTACCTTGGGCCGCGAGCCGCTGGAGCATGTGCATGAGATCCCTGAGGACCAGTTCTGGACCTTGCGCGCACTGGACGTCTATCCCGGCAATGAACGCTGCGAAGTGATCGGCGCACGCGGACCGTTCCTGATCGACGAAGAACGTGCGTTGTTTGAACAGCACCAGATTGACGTGCTGATCAGCAAGAACAGCGGCAGCAGCGCCACCGAACCCAAACTTGAAGTGGCCCGTGAGCGCGGGGTGCCCGTGCTGATCCTCAAGCGGCCGGAGTTGGCGGGGGTTGATCGGGAGTTTTGGCGAGTTGATGAGTTACTGATGGCCTTGCGTATATTTCATTAGTTATGACTTTTACCTGCCTTGTCAAAAGGTAACCTATACGTTACCTTGTAGCGCATGACGATTTCCGTAGAAGAATATTGCGGTCAAGACCGAACCAGCCCTTTCGAGCGCTGGTTTTCGTCATTGGATGCTCAAGCAGCAGCCAAAGTATCCACGGCAATCCTGCGCATGGAGATGGGCAACACCTCAAACATAAAATGGTTTGATGGCCTGGGGGAATACCGCATTCATTGGGGCCCAGGCTATAGAATCTATTTGTTACAGGAAGGAAAACGCTTGATTATCCTGTTTGGCGGCGGCAACAAATCCAGCCAGAAGCAAGATATCAAACAAGCGAAAAAGCTCATTGCCGAGTACAGAAGCCGGAAAAACACAACGTAATACACGAGGTAATTTTTATGGCTCTCACAAGAAGTTTCAAGCAAACGATTGCTGAGCGAGCCGAACGCGATCCCGCATTTGCTCAAGCTCTGCTCGACGAAGCCGCGACGCTGTTCCTGAATGGCGAGCCGGAGATGGCACGCGTCATTCTTCGCGACCTGGTGAATGCCACTGTGGGGTTTGAAGGCTTGTCCAAAGAAACAGCCAAACCCAGCAAGAGCCTGCATCGAATGCTCTCGGTCAGTGGCAACCCGAGCATGGACAATCTGGCGGCCATCTTTGCAGTTATCCGTAGTAATCTCGGTGTTCAGATGGAGGTACATGCAGTGCCCACGCACTGAGGTGTCCCCGATGCAGCGACACTTCGCCACACTCGCTCTTTTTACTTACGCCGATCATTCAGGCTAAATAGCCGCCTGATCGCTTCACTCATGGAATTGCTCATGTCCCGACAACGGTTTGCATTTGCCTGGATCGCCTGCTTTGCAGTGCTGTTCAATATGCTCGCCATGTCGACAGCCGGGGCGATGAGTGACACTCAACAAGCATCAACCGAGCAGTTCATGTGGAGCAGCTTTTGCACCTCCACCGGCACCAAGATGGTCGCCGTATCGCTGGGTCAGGTTGACGCCGGCGACAGTCAGAAAGACGATCACTCCACCATGCAGCACTGCTGGTGCTGTTCGGGTTCCGCCTCTGTCGTGGCCCTGCCCGCCCATATCCCAACGCTGTACTTTGCGGCCATCGAGCATGGTCACAGCCAGGTCCCCGACCACCTCAAACGCCCTACCCCGCGTCAGCAATGGCCGAGCCTCAACCCCCGCGCCTCGCCCCTGGTCTGATTCATCCTCGCAACCCCTTTGCGTTTTGAATCGTTCCGGAGAATTGCCATGTTGAACCTGTCCCTGTTCAAGCACGTCGTGATTGCGGTGGCTGTATTGCTGCCTGCCTGTTTTGCCAATGCCCATGAATACAAAAGCGGGGACCTTGAGATAGCCCACCCGTGGTCGCAAGAGCTGCCGCCCAACGCCCCGACAGTGGCTGCGTATTTCATCATTCACAACACGGGCAGCAGCGCCGACCGCCTGGTCAGTGTCGATACCCCCATTGCCGATAAAGCCGAACTGCATCAGCACGTGATGCAGGGCGACTTGATGAAAATGCAACCGGTGGCCAGCGTCGATGTACCGGCCGGTGGCACCGTGACGTTTGCGCCCATGGCGTATCACGTGATGATGGTGGGCCTTAAGGACCGCAGCCTGCTGCAAGACGGCAAGCACTTCCCGTTGACCCTGCATTTTGAAAAGGCCGGTGCCGTACCGGTTGAAGTCAACGTGCAGAAGCAGGCGCCGGCCGACAGCATGGAAACCATGCACGCCCACTAACGGCCAAGGTTTCTGACCCCCGTGCGCGAACCTCGCGCCAGGCACTCCATGTCGCACATTCGCGGCAGTTGGCTGAGCCTGTTTGCCATGTTGATGATCTTTATCGGCCCGCTGATTTCCCAGTCGATGCCGATGGATCATCACGACTCCATGCCTATGCCCATGATGGACATGGGCATGGACATGTCTGCGCACGCCGAACATGCAAAACCAGCCGCCGACCACCATGCCATCTGGGAAAAGTGTGGCTACTGCACCCTGCTGTTCAGTTGCCCCGCACTACCGGGCACACCTGATCTAACCCTGTTTGACACGCCACAGCCCAAAAGCTATCTGGCGTCCAACCCCCGGCTGGGCCATGCCCGGCAACCGGTATTCCCCGGTGCTCGCTCACGCGCCCCGCCCGCATTCCTTTAAGTCTCGCCGCAACTCACCACCTGGCCAACCTGCATGCGCTGCTTTAGACAGCCGCAGGCTAATGGCTGTGTTGTATTCGCTTGAATATTGGAATGCTTATGTCCCGCTTTACTGCTGCCTCCCGTTTGCCTCACGCCCAAACGGTCTTCCCTTTTGCCCTCAGCGCACTGTGCTGTGCATTGCTGGCCCCTGCCGCACAGGCCGATGAACATGCCGGGCATGTCCATGAAATCAGCCCGCTGGTGATTACCGCCATCGCCCCCAGCTCACCGCTGACCATCGTCACCAACCCCAAGGACCCGCGCCAGCCGGTGCCCGCCAGTGACGGTGGCGACTACCTCAAGACCATCCCCGGTTTCGCCCTGATCCGCAACGGCGGCACCAACGGCGACCCGGTGCTGCGCGGCATGTTTGGCTCACGGCTCAACATCCTCACCAACGGCGGCATGATGCTCGGCGCCTGCCCCGGCCGCATGGATGCGCCCACGTCCTATATATCGCCCGAAACCTACGACAAGCTCACCGTGATCAAAGGCCCGCAAACCGTGCTCTGGGGCCCGGGAGCCTCCGCAGGCACGATCCTGTTTGAACGCGAACCCGAACACTTCGGCGAACTGGGTACCCGGGTCAACGCCAGCCTGCTGGCGGGCTCCAATGGCCGCTTCGACAAGACCGTCGACGCCGCCGCCGGCGGGCCACTGGGCTACGTGCGGGTGATCGGCAACACCGCCCGCTCCGATGACTACAAGGACGGCAATGGCGACACCGTGCCCTCGCGTTACGACAAATGGAACGGTGATGTTGCCCTGGGCTGGACCCCGGACGCCGACACCCTGCTCGAACTCACCGCCGGCAAGGGCGATGGCGAAGCACGCTCGGCCGGACGCGGCATGGACGGCAGCCAGTACAAGCGTGAAAGCCTGGGGCTGCGCTTTGAAAGATCCAATATCGGCGACGTTCTCGACACAATCGAAGCCCAGGTCTACTACAACTACGCCGACCACGTGATGGACAACTACAGCCTGCGCACCCCGTCGGGTACCGGCATGATGGCCGGGCCGATGGCCAGCAATGTCGACCGCCGCACCCTTGGCGCACGGGTCAAGGCCACCTGGCGCTGGGCCGATTACCAGTTGATCAGCGGTATCGACGCCCAGACCAACGAGCACCGTAAACGCATGGGCATGGGCATCAACACCTACCAGGACCAGAACTGGAGCAAAGACGCCGACTTCCACAACTACGGCGCTTTTGGCGAACTGACCTGGTACGCCGCCGAGCGTGATCGGGTGATCACCGGTGCCCGCCTGGACCGCGCGTCAGCCAAGGACTACCGCGCCCGCATCGGCTCGGGAATGATGAGCCGGCCCAACCCCACGCTGGACAAAACCCGCGCCGACACCCTGCCCAGCGGTTTTGTGCGCTACGAGCATGATTTGGCCAACAGCCCGACCACGGTGTATGCAGGCCTGGGCCACGTGCAGCGCTTCCCGGATTACTGGGAGCTGTTTTCCCCAAGCGCAGGCCCTGCCGGCTCGGTCAATGCGTTCGATGCAATCAAGCCCGAAAAAACCACTCAGCTCGACATGGGCCTGCAGTACAAAACCGAGGCTCTGGAGGCCTGGGCCTCGGTGTACGCCGGTGAAATCCGCGACTACATCCTGTTCGACTACACCAGGGGCGCGTCCCAGGCTCAGAACATCAACGCCCGGATCATGGGCGGTGAAGTGGGCGCGGCCTACCAACTGACGTCCAACTGGAAAGCCGACGCAACCCTGGCCTATGCCTGGGGCAAAAACACCACCGATGGCAAGGCCCTGCCGCAAATGCCGCCGCTGGACACCCGCCTGGGCCTGACCTACAGCGAAGATCACTGGAGCACCGGTGCCTTGTGGCGCGTGGTTGCCCCTCAGGGCCGGATCGACCGCAACGCGGGCAACGTGGTGGGCAAGGACTACGACAAGAGCGCCGGCTTTGGCGTGTTCTCGCTCAATGGCGCGTACCGCATCAACAAAAACCTCAAGGTCAGCGCAGGGGTCGACAACCTGCTGGATAAAAACTACAGCGAGCACCTGAACATGGCGGGCAACGCCGGTTACGGCTACCCGGCCAACGACCCGACCCCGATCAACGAACCGGGCCGCACGCTGTGGACCAAGGTTGATGTGAGTTTCTGATAAATCCCAGGCCCTCACCCCAACCCTCTCCCGGAGGGTTGGGGTGAGGGGCATGGCTGACAACAACACTTTTGAACTTGCGGAGCCGCTCACATGAGCCAACCAACACCGTCTTTCTACAACCTGGCCTGGCGCTGGCATTTCTATGCCGGGCTGTTTGTCGCCCCGTTCATGATCCTGCTGGCGTTGACCGGTATTATTTACCTGTTCAAGCCCCAACTTGATCCCCTGATGTACGACCATTTGCTCAACGTCAGCCCCGGCCATCACAGCCTCACTGCCGATGAACAACTCACCCGCGTACAAGCCACTTATCCTCAAGGCCAGATCAGCCAGTACTTGCCGCCCGTCTCTCCAGAGCGCAGCGGGCAATTTGTCATCCACAGCGGCGGGCGCGAGCTCAACGTGTTTATCAACCCCTACAGCGGTGAAGTCCTCGGCGAGCAGGATGCCAAGCTCAATCTGCAAGCCGTGGCCCGGGCGCTGCATGGCGAATTGATGATCGGCACCCTCGGCGACCGGCTGGTAGAGCTGGCCGCTGGCTGGGGCGTGGTGCTGGTGGTTTCCGGCCTGTACCTTTGGTGGCCACGGGGGCAATCCGCGGCCGGGATTCTGTGGCCACGCTTTACTCGCCGGGGCCGCGTGCTGTGGCGTGACCTGCACGCCGTGACCGGTTTTTGGGGCGCGGCCCTGTTGCTGTTCATGTTGCTCAGCGGCATGACCTGGACCGGCTTTTGGGGCAAGCAATACGCCGACCTGTGGAACCAGTTCCCGGCGGCGATGTGGAACAACGTCCCCAAGTCCGACCAAGAGGCCCGCGACCTCAACACCGCCGCCCGCCAGACCGTGCCCTGGGCGATGGAAAACACCCCGATGCCGGTTTCTGGCGCCCACGCCGAACACATGGGCCACGGCGCCATGCCAAGCGGACCCGCTGCACCGGGCATCACGTTGCAGGACGTGGTCGACACTGCCACCGCACGCAAGGTCGAGCCCGGCTACAGCATCACCCTGCCCACCACCGCAGAAGGCGTGTTCACCATTGCCGTGTTCGCCGACGACCCGCGCAACGATGCCACTCTGCATGTCGACCAATACACCGGCCAGGTACTGGCCGATGTGCGCTGGCAACATTACGGCAACGTCGCCCGCGCTACCGAAATGAGCGTGATGCTGCACGAAGGCAAACTCTTCGGCTCACTGAACCAGATCGCGATTTTGGTGGTGTGCCTGATAATTCTGCTCAGCTCGGTCAGCGGCCTGGTGATCTGGTGGAAACGTCGCCCGCAGGGTCGTCTGGGAGTCCCGCCGCTGCGCCACGACTTGCCGACCTGGAAGACCGGCGTGGTAATCATCCTCGCGCTGGCGATTGTGTTCCCGATGGTGGGCGCGTCTCTGATTGCGGTGTGGATACTCGACCGCATGCTGATGATCTTGCGCTCAAAACAGCGACATGAGCTGCGCTCATAACCAACATTAGTCATCCGAGATGCGCATTCCAGAGCCTTCGCTATACTGGCGAGCCAGTATCAGACACAAAATAGTTGTTACTGTATAACAATCTATTTAAGCTCCAAGACCCGCCGCCAGGAGGTAGCGGGTTCACCTCCAGAAAAAGCGACTCACTGTCCCGATGAATAAGTACCTTTGGTCCAGCCTCTGTCTGTTGGCGATAAACAGCGCACACGCGGATGACACAGCCCCCTCCCTGATGTTGTCGACTTCGAGCATTACAGCCCCTGAAGTCGATGACCAAAGCATCGACCTCAAGACCGCCACCAGCGCCGGTTCGCGCTTGAACCTCAACAGCCTCGAAACCCCGGCCAGCGTCGAGAGCCTGACCGGTGCGCAAATCCGCGCCCGTGGCGATCGCAGTGTGCAGGACGCCGTGACACGCACCACCGGCATCAGCAACACCGGCACACCGGGCAACGGCGGCTCGTCGTACTCGGCCCGCGGCTTTGTCGGCCAGGGCTCGGTGATGCAGTTGTATGACGGGATTCGCATGTACAGCGGTGCGGGCACCGTGACCTTCCCGGTGGACGACTGGTCGGTAGAGCGCATCGACGTGCTGCGCGGCCCGGCCTCGGTGCTGTATGGCGAAGGTGCAACCGGCGCGGTGATCAACGTGATCCCGAAAAAGCCCTTCAGCGGTGAAATCGAAAACCATATCCGCGTGGGCTACGGTTCCTACGATACCCGCCAACAGGCGCTGGACAGTGGCGGTTCGCTCACCGATACCCTGAGCTACCGGTTGAACCTCAACCACACCCAGAGCAATGGCTGGGTCGACCACGGCGACTCCGAAAACACCTTTATCAGTGCCGCCCTGCGCTGGCAGGCCAATGACGACCTGGCATTCACCCTGAGCCACGACTACGGCGACCAGGAGCCACAAAACGACTTCGGCGTACCGCTGATCAATGGCCGTTACCACAAGAGCCTGCGCGACAAGAACTACAACGTGCGTGATGCCAAGCTGCATTACAACGACCAGTGGACGCGTCTGAACACCGAATGGCAGATCAACGACGACCTCAGCGCCAGCAACGAGCTGTATTACCTCAAGGCCCAGCGCCGTTGGCAGAACGCCGAGCGCCATGCCTGGAATGAAGACCGCCAGACCTTGCTGCGCAGCGGTTACTTCAGCATCAAGCATGAGCAGGAACAGGTTGGCGACCGCCAGACCTTTACCCTCAGCCACGATCTGTTCGGCCTCAAAAGCAGAACCCTGGTGGGCGCGGACTACAACCGTATCCACTTCAACCTGCACAGCAACTCGCCGTATACCGATGTGAATACAAAGGGCCAGCCGATCGACCTGTACCACCCGGATCGCGGTCAATTCGAAAGTGACTCGCCGTACCTCGACCAGTTCAAGACCACCACGCAACAGGTGTCGCTGTTTGCCGAAAACCGCACCGAACTGACCGATCAGCTGTCGCTGGTCACGGGAGTGCGCCGCGATATTGTGCATCTGGACCGCGATGACTTGGTCAACGACACGCGCAGCGACCGCAGCCTGTCGGCCAACAGCTGGAAAGTCGGGCTGGTGTATGAGTTGAAGCCGGACATGTCGATCTATGCCCAGCAGGCCACCAGCGTTGATGGCGTGGCCGGGCTGATCAGCCTGTACCCGGGCGAGCAGGGATTTGACCTGGCCCGCGCCCGCCAGACCGAAATCGGCTTCAAGCAGATCTTCTGGGACCAGCGCGGCGAATGGACAGTGGCGGCGTATCACATCGTCAAGAAAGACCTGATCACGGCCGACCCGATCAATCCGGGCAATTCGCAGCAAGTGGGCGAGCAGTCCTCCAGTGGCCTGGAAGCCAGCCTTGATCTGCAACTGCCCCATCGCTGGCAGCTACAGGCCAATGCCTCGGTGGTACGCGCTCAATACGACACATTCGATGAAGACGTGAACAACGTGGCCGTCTCACGCAAAGGCAACCGCCCCACCGACGTGCCGCGCCGCACCGCCAACCTGTGGCTGAGCAAGGCCGTTACCGATGACGTGAACGCCGGTGCCGGCGTGCGCTATGTCGACTCGCGTTATGCCGACTACGCCAACACCGTCGAGCTGCCGAGCTACACCGTGGTCGACGCCACCGTAAGCTGGAAAGCCCTGCCAAAAACCACCCTGGGGCTGCGCCTGAACAATTTGTTCAACCGCCAGTACGCCGTAACCCAATACAATGGCGGCCAGCAATGGATCATGGGCGAGCCGCGATCGTTCTTCGTGACCGCTGATTACGCCTTCTGACCCAACCTGTAGCCGCTGACAAGGCACTTCAACCGTGGGAGCGAGCCTGCTCGCGAAGAGCATTCGCGAGCAGGCTCGCTCCCACGGGGGGCCTTGAGCGCAAACAAAGCCTCAACACAGATCCAGGCAGCACACTACATTCTCAACATTGGCCAACCCGGATTTTTATGACCCGCCTCACCCTCACACAACTCGCCTGGACCCCTCTGGGCCACGGCCACTGTCATCACCAGTTCCAGCTGCGTGATGCCAACCTGCACGTGGCCGCAGGTGAGTTCGTGGGGCTGATCGGGCCTAACGGCAGCGGCAAAACCAGCCTGTTGCGCTGTGCCTATCGCTTCAGCAAACCCGAGTCGGGCGAGGTCCACCTGGGCTCGCACAACCTCTGGCAACAGTCGCCCCGCTGGTGCGCCCGGCGCATCGCCGTGGTGTTGCAGGAATTCCCCGACGCCTTTGGCCTGACCGTCGACGAAGTGGTCGCCATGGGCCGTACCCCGCACAAAGGCCTGTTCGACGGCGACACCGAAGCCGACCGCCAACTGGCCAGAAACGCCCTCGAGTCCGTCGGCCTGCATGGCTTTGAAGACCACGCCTTCGCCACCTTGTCAGGGGGCGAAAAACAGCGAGTGATCCTGGCCCGCGCCCTGACCCAGCAACCCGACCTGCTGATCCTGGACGAGCCGACCAACCACCTCGACCCGCGCTATCAGCTGGAGTTGCTGCAACTGGTCAAGCGCCTGAAGATCGGCACCCTGGCCAGCATCCACGACCTCAATCTGGCCGCCGCCTTCTGCGACCGGCTGTACGTGATCGACCACGGCAGAATCATCGCCAGCGGTACCCCGCGCGAAGTGTTGACCGTCGAACTGCTGCGCGATGTCTTTGGCGTGGCGGCATTGATCGACGATCACCCGCTGTCCGGCTACCCGCGCATTACCTGGATAACCCAACCATGAACCTGATCCGCCTCGCCCTTTGCCTCAGCGTCCTGTTCGGCTCCGGGCTGGCCCTGGCTGACGCCACGCAGTACCCACTGACGATCAAGAGCTGCAACCGCGACGTGACCTTCAACCATGCGCCCAAGCACGCGGTCAGCCACGACATCAACATGACCCAGATGATGCTCGCCCTGGGCCTCAAGCCGCACATGGTCGGCTACAGCGGCATCAGTGGCTGGAAGGCGGTAACCCCGGAGATGAAAGTCATCCTCGACGGCCTTCCAGAGCTGGCGAGCAAATACCCCTCGGTTGAAACCCTGCTCAACGCCGACGTCGATTTCTTCTTCGCCGGTTGGGATTACGGCATGCGCGTGGGCGGCGACCTCACACCGCAAACCCTGACCCCGCTGGGTATCAACGTGTACGAGCTGACCGAGTCCTGCGCGTTCGTGATGAAGCGCCCTGCGGCCAGCATGGAGGACACCTACAACGACCTGCGCAACCTGGGCAAAATCTTCGACGTGCAAGACCGCGCCACGGCATTGATCGGGCACATGCAGCAGAAAATCGCCGACGTTCAAAAAAACCTGCCCGCCGCACGCCCACGGGTATTTTTGTATGACAGCGGCGAAGACCGCGCCATGACGTCGGGCAAGCTCGGCATCCCCCACGCGCTGATCGAAGCCGCAGGCGGCAACGACATCCTCGGCGACATCGACGCCAGCTGGACCCGCATCAACTGGGAAACCGTGGTTGAACGCAACCCGCAGGTCATCGTGATCGTCGACTACAGCGAAGTCACAGCCGGGCAAAAACAGCGCTTCCTTGAAACCAACCCGGCGCTGCAATCGGTGGACGCCATCCGCAACAAACGCTTCATCGTCATCCCCTACGTGCAGGCCACGCCGGGCATCGACAACGTGTTGGCCATCGAAACCATGGCCCAAGGGTTCCACCCACAATGATCGCTCGTCGCTACGCCTTGTTACTGACCGGCCTCGGCGCACTGCTGCTGGTGTCGTGCGTGGTGTCGCTGGGCTTTGGCCCGGCGCGGGTTCCGGTAGACGTGGTGTGGCACATTTTGCTGAACAAGCTGTTTGGCATTGGCGAGGTGAGCTGGAGCGCAGGTCAGGAACATATCGTGTGGCTGATCCGTGTGCCGCGCATGCTGCTCGGGGCCCTGGTCGGCGCCGGGCTGGCCCTGATCGGCGCGGTGCTGCAAGCGGTCACCCGCAACCCGCTGGCCGACCCGCACTTGCTCGGTGTCACCAGCGGCGCCACCCTGGGCGCGGTGATCGTGGTGCTGCACGTGGGCGAAATCGTCGGCCTGCTGACCCTGCCCATCGCCGCCTTTATCGGCGCCTTGCTGAGCATGCTGCTGGTGCTGGCCATCGCCAGCCGGCATGGCCGACTGGACAGTGACCGCCTGCTGCTGTGCGGGGTGGCGGTGTCCTTTGTGATGATGGCCGTGGCCAACACACTGCTGTTTTTGGGTGACCATCGCGCCAGCTCCGCCGTGCTGTTCTGGATGCTCGGCGGGCTGGGGCTGGCGCGTTGGGAACTGCTCGCCATCCCCAGCGCCAGCGTGCTGCTGGGGCTGGTGCTGCTGCTGGGCATGGCCCGCCCGCTGAACGCCCTGATGGCCGGTGAACAAACCGCCGTGACCCTGGGCCTGAATGCGCGCAATGTGCGGCTGCGGGTGTTTTTGATCGCCTCGCTGATGACCGGCGTACTGGTGGCCATCAGCGGTTCCATTGGTTTTGTCGGCCTGATGATCCCGCACATCGCCCGCCGTCTGGTGGGTGCTGAACACCGGCGATTGCTGCCGGTGTCGGCGTTACTGGGCAGCGTGTTTCTGGTATGGGTCGATGTGGCCGCCCGTACCTTGATCGCCCCCGAAGACTTGCCCATTGGCGTCGCCACGGCAGCCATTGGCGGCCTGTTCTTTATTGGCTTGATGCGTAAGCGTTAAAGCTCATCGCGTACCGGCCCGACCTTCAACTGCGCCACCGGCGTACCGGGGGTCGGCCCTTCATCGTCGAACGACAGCGGTTGCGTCGAGACGGTCAGACGCGTGTCGACTGCCCCGGTTCGCGGCCAGGTCGCGCTGGGTTCCAGTACCTGCAAAACGCCAGAATTGAGCACCCGGGTCAGCAGATCCTCGGGGTTGCCCGGCGTTCGGGTGGGGGTACTGTTTTCAAGGAAGTAGCGCTCGTAGGTGAAACTGGCGCCACTGACATACTCACACAACCTGTCATTAGCCTCCTTGGCCCCCCGGGTGTACTTCAACAATGCACCGTCATCGGTTGAGAGGTACAGATAATCAAAACTCGCGTCCTCCAGTTGCCGGTGAAGCGTTCGCGTGGCGTAGCAAATGTCGACCGGCCAAAACATGTTTTTAAGCAGATTGGTTTCGACAGGGCTACCCGCCGGCTGCCCGCTTACATCGCGGGAAAAATGCAGGCTCTTGAGTGAATAGCCTGTCGGTAAAATCGCCTTGGGAACTCTCTGGTTCGGTATCGACAAATGGGTGTTGAGGATCATCTGCGCCACATTGACCGGCTCGCCGTTTTCCACCCATTGCAGCGCCACGCAGGTGTCGTAGGCCCCGTGACGTAAAACCCCGCCCATCACACTCACGGTCTGTGGACGCTTGAGGTGCAGATGCTCATACCGCGCAGCATCATCGGGATGGCTGAATACCGGGCTCATCGCGAACAAGCGGATACTCCTGCCCGCCGCACTTGGCACCTCCAGTTCGAAGGGGCGCCAGGCGGGCGATACGCGACCCGGGTGGAGCCAGACCGGGTTGGTTTTGATTACCTGCAAATCGCCCGCCATCGCTACCTGGCGCACATACTCCAGCGGCGTCACTTTAAGGGTCGTGAGTTTAGTGAGGGTTGCCTGGCCCGCGTCCTTGAACACCCCGGTAGACAACTGTGTCGCTGCCGAGCGGTCCAGGTAGCGCAATAATCCGCCGTCGCTGCAGGACAAAAATAGCACCGCAGTCGCAGGGACCAGTCCACTCTGGTCCTTGATGCTTTCACTGAGCATCAAGCCCCGGGCCATATCCACCGGCGACACAAACGCTTCATAGATTCTGCGGGTGTCCATGCCTTCCACAGCAGGAGGGATCTTGGGCGCGGCCACATACACCGCTTCAAACCTGAACCCGGTGGGCAGGCTGAACTGACTGCTCGAAGCATCCTGTGGAAACAATCGGTTCAGGCTAAATACCCCCCCTTGCACCGGCAGGGTCGCCACATATTCATTGCTGTGGGGGTTGCCGAGGATCAAACCGTACTGCGCCACATCACCATGGACCATACGTTCATGGGTATAGCGCATGGCATCTTGCGCCTGGCTAAACACAGGGCTCAGGGCCGGCTGACGAATCGCCCGGGCCTGAGGTGCTGGCCGTGCATTGGCGGTGAAGTCCGACCTCACCTGCCCCTCAGCCCCCCACAGCGTGCTGCCCACTACAACCTCCAGGTCCCCTGCCTGCGCGACCCGGCGGATGTATTCACTGGGCTTGAGGGCGTTGGCCCGCATCGCCATGTGAATGGCATTTTTGCGAACCTGCTCAGGGTGCTCCACAGGGGCCGCAAGCTGCTTGCGCAGTTCACGTTCGCGCACCGAGTCGCTGGGCGTGTACTTGAGCAGCGTGCCGTCCCGGGCCGAAAAATAGCGGATGGGGGCCCACTCCCGATCCCTGAACGCGGCCTCCAGCTCATGGGGTTCAAGCATGTTTCGAACCAGTTGCTCCTCAGCTTCCGTTCGCCACAGCTTCAATGGATGCACACGGTGCGTGTGATACACCGCAACCACCGAGCAACCGTGGGGCGTGAGTGCAATCAGCTCCGGGGGCAGGACGCACGTCGGATCGAAGGTTTCGTGATGGCATGCCAGGGGCTCGGTTGCGACAAAGCGGTTGTCCAACCGCTGGTAGATCAGCCCGCCGTAAACCTTGTCGTCGCGACGGGCAATTTTTTCGTGGGCATCGCGCGCGGCATCATCCACAGAAACAAAGGACGCCCCCAGCGCCCGTCGACTGAACCCCTCGTAAGGCTTCCAGGTGGCCTTTACCCGGCCAGCCCTGCTCCATAAATCGCTGGTATGCAGCACGTTCAACTCACCGGCGCTGGCAACCTGGAGGATGTAGTCAAGGGTTGTCGTCACGCCGCTTAGCAGCTCGCGCACAATGGCCAGCCCTTGCCCTTCGCTTTCTGGCAAAGACGCTGAAAATGTTGTTTCAGCCGTGGCAAACCTCGAGACGTACTTCAAGACAGCGCCGTCGCTGGTGCAGATAAAAAGCGGCACTGCCCGCCCACGCGCAGCGCCGGGAAATGCTTGTGCGGCGCTGATCCCGCGGACCAACGTCGCAGGGGCCACAAAATGCTTGAACAGCGAAGGCTGCTGCGCAGGCATCAGGCCCGGATCACGGTAAAAACCATCGCTGCAATAAAAGCTTGCCACCTGGTACTGCTCTGGCAGGGGTAATGGGTTGCTGGCCGTCGGCGGAAAAATCTTCGACAGCGAAAAATCCATGCCCCCTGTCACCGGTTCAGAGGCCACAAAAATGGGTCGCCCTCTATGCTTGAGAATCACCCCGAACACGGGCTCGCTGGTTTGGCTTACCCGGGCCCGCACTTCTTTGACCGCCTGTTCGAGGGTGTCGCTAATAGGCCCGAATGCGGGCTGTTGAACAATCACAGGGGCAATATCCAGGGATTGGGTCGGCGCATACACCTTGAAGTCAGGTTGCACCGTGCCGACTTTTCCACCCCAGACTTCCGTGGCCTGGATCACCCTTAATTGGCCCATGCTGGCCGCCGCCTGCACAAATTCTGCGATGGTCGCAAAGGTGAGTTTACCGGCCGTGGTATCGAGGGCAATTCGCTCGACAAGCGCATTTTCCAGGGGCGAGCCGCTGGACATGAACTTGATCAGCGAACCGTTTACACCCGATAAATAATGCGCGGGGGCAAAATTGGCATTTAGACGGTTGAGCACCATGTCCAGCGAAGAAAAAGCATTGATCGACGTGTAAATGTCTTCTGGGCCCCAGTGTTTGAAGGACCTCTTCAACTTGTCATAGTTCGCCGGATGCGAGTGGTAGAAGGCGGCACAGGTATAACCCGGCGGGCTGATGAATCCCCCGTTACGGTCAGTTGACATGACCAACGAGGGGTCGAATGAACCGGTTTTGCCTCGCACCGGGCGCGTCGCAAAGTAGCGGCCTTCGGCATCTTTCAAGATAGCGCCGCCATACTCCACAGAGCGGAAATCACCAATCAGTTGATGGGCAAAGCGCGCGGCGTCATCGGCGTTGATAAAGGGCGGACTCAAGGTCGGTAACGAGGCTTGTACATTGGGGCGTGCATGCCGTTTTTCACGGCTGTCAGTCTGTTCCATAACACTGGCTTCCTTTATGAAAAGAAGGGCGGCAAAGGTGCGCCCTCCTTGCATAATCCAGCCAGTCGCAGCGTCACGGGCTGTACATAGTTAGCTGACCGGGGCCGAGTGCCCCTTCACCGGTCGCGTCACGAAATACGGCCCCTGTCTATTTTTAAAAATCGCCCCGCCGTATTGAACGTCACGATGATCGCCGATCAACTCATGGGGTGCCCTGCCGGGCTGGGGGATATCTGAAAGATCCATGGAGGGTTATCTCTCACTGTTAGAAGTGATCGACCTGTGCAAGGTCGACTTCCATCCTTCGCCGGATGATCCGTTGCCCGGTGGTGGTTATTTACAGCGCCCATTGCCCCGCAGGCACCAAGGCGGCGCACTCGGCGCACCACTTGCCCCTTCCAGCCCCGAACTGGTGCGCCATTACGCCCAATCTTCGCGCAAAAGCCCGATACAGAGCCTTTTCCCTATCTCGGCACAGCCTTTGCTAAGACCTTCTCAGTGTTCAGATCAGCCCCCTAATAAATCAGATACCTGGAGATCGCACCATGAAGCGTCGTAGCTTGATCAAGGCTTTCACCCTGACCGCCTCCATCGCGGCCATGGGCATGACCTGGACGGTGCAGGCCGCCGAGACCATCAAGGTGGGGATTTTGCATTCCCTGTCCGGAACCATGGCGATCTCCGAAACCTCGCTTAAAGACATGGCGCTGATGACCATTGACGAGATCAATGCCAAAGGCGGCGTCAACGGCAAGATGCTCGAAGCAGTCGTCGTCGACCCCGCGTCCAACTGGCCTCTGTTTGCCGAAAAGGGCAGACAGTTACTGACTCAGGACAAAGTGGCTGTGGTGTTCGGTTGCTGGACGTCGGTGTCGCGCAAATCGGTGCTTCCCGTGTTCGAAGAGCTCAACGGCCTGCTGTTTTACCCGGTGCAATATGAAGGCGAAGAGATGTCGCCCAACGTGTTCTACACCGGTGCCGCGCCTAACCAGCAGGCCATTCCGGCTGTTGAATACCTGATGAGCGAAGACGGCGGCAGTGCCAAGCGCTTTGTGTTGCTGGGCACCGACTACGTGTACCCGCGCACCACCAATAAAATCCTGCGCGCGTTCCTGCACTCCAAAGGCGTGGCCGACAAGGACATCGAAGAGGTCTACACCCCGTTTGGTCACAGCGATTACCAGACCATCGTGTCCAATATCAAAAAGTTCTCTGCAGGCGGCAAAACGGCGGTGATCTCCACGGTCAATGGCGACTCCAACGTGCCGTTCTACAAAGAGCTGGCCAACCAGGGCCTGAAGGCCACCGACGTACCGGTGATTGCGTTCTCGGTGGGTGAAGAAGAACTGCGCGGCATCGACACCAAACCGCTGGTGGGCAACCTCGCAGCGTGGAACTACTTCCAGTCGGTGGAGAACCCGGCCAACGATAAATTCGTCGCGCAGTGGAAAGCCTACGCCAAGAAACACAACCTGCCAGGCGCCGACAAAGCCGTGACCAACGACCCGATGGAAGCCACTTACGTGGGCATTCACATGTGGGCCCAGGCGGCGGAACAAGCCAAGTCCACCGACGTGGACAAGGTGCGCGAAGCCCTGGCCGGCCAGACCTTTGCCGCGCCATCGGGCTACACCCTGACCATGGACAAGACCAACCACCACCTGCACAAGCCGGTGATGATCGGCGAAATCCAGCCGGACGGTCAGTTCAGCGTGGTGTGGCAAACCGAAGGCCCGATCCGGGCCCAGCCATGGAGCCCATACATTTCGGGCAACGACAAAAAGCCGGACTACGCGGTGAAGGGTAACTGAGCCAATTAAAAGCCCCTCTCCCCAACCCTCTCCCGGAGGGAGAGGGAGAGGGAGCTTGATCTACAGCGTTGCGCACATCTGCTTTTAGTCCCCTCTCCCTCCGGGAGAGGGTTAGGGTGAGGGCCAGCGCCCTGAAGGTCTACCACCTGCCAGACAAACAGGGACACCAACCATGCCCACTGCCCTTTACCGCTTCATCCTCGCGTGCGCGCTGTTGCTGCCCTTGGCCGCACAGGCCGATGACGCCAGCGAGTTCGCCTCTGCCAACAACTTACAACAAGCCACGCTGCTCGAAAGCTGGGCCGCTCAACCCACGCCCGCCCGCGCGGAGCTGATCAGCAGCCTGCAACAAGGCCAGATCACCGTTGACGGTCAAGTCAAAACCCTGCGCCTGAACAACCGCCTGCGCGGGTTGATCGACACCGCGCTGGCCAGCCATCAATTGCTCGCCACAGATCCGGCGCTGCGGTTAAGTGCCGCTCAACACCTGCAAAAATCCGCAAAACCTGCACAACTCAAATTCCTCGACCGGCAACTGGCCACAGAAGATGACAGCCACGTGCATACCGCACTGAGCCTGGCACTGGCCAATCTGCAACTGGTCGATCCCGACCCGGCCGTGCGTTTGGCCGCTGTGCGTTTGCTCGGTGAGACCGGCGAACCGCTGGCCCGCACCCGCCTCGAAACCTTGCTGCAACCGGATATCGAAACCGATGCCACGGTGCGCACCGCCGCTGAAACCAGCCTGGTTCAGGTCAAACGCAAACTGCTGATCGGTGACTTGCTGGGGCAGGCGTTCAGCGGTTTGTCCCTGGGTTCGATTCTGCTGCTGGCCGCCCTCGGGCTGGCGATCACCTTCGGCCTGCTCGGGGTGATCAACATGGCCCACGGCGAAATGCTGATGCTCGGCGCCTATTCCACCTACTGCGTGCAGTTGCTGTTTCAGCACTTTGCACCGGGCGCCATCGAGTTCTACCCGTTGCTGGCGTTGCCGGTGGCGTTCTTCGTCACTGCGGGCGTGGGCATGGTGCTGGAGCGCACGATCATTCGTCACCTCTACGGCCGCCCGCTGGAAACCCTGCTCGCCACCTGGGGCATCAGCCTGATTCTGATCCAGCTGGTGCGCATGCTGTTCGGCGCGCAAAACGTAGAAGTGGCCAACCCTGCGTGGCTGTCAGGCGGGCTGCAAGTACTGCCCAACCTGGTGCTGCCGTACAACCGTCTGGTGATCATTGTCTTTGCCCTGGCGGTGGTGTTCCTGACCTGGTTGCTGCTGAACAAAACCCGCCTGGGCCTCAACGTTCGGGCCGTCACCCAAAACCGCAACATGGCCGCCTGCTGCGGCGTACCCACCGGGCGGGTGGACATGCTCGCCTTTGGCCTCGGCTCGGGGATTGCCGGGCTGGGCGGCGTGGCCTTGAGTCAGGTCGGCAACGTCGGCCCGGATCTGGGCCAGGGCTACATCATCGATTCGTTTCTGGTGGTGGTGCTCGGCGGCGTCGGGCAACTGGCCGGCACCGTCTACGCAGCCTTTGGCCTGGGCATCGCGAACAAGATTCTTGAACCGCAGATCGGCGCCGTACTGGGCAAAATCCTGATCCTGGGGCTGATCATTCTGTTTATCCAGAAGCGTCCGCAGGGGCTCTTCGCGCTTAAGGGACGGGTGATCGACTGATGAATCAGCCTCTGATGCTCACTGCCACACAAAAGGCCGGCCCCACCGTCACCGCATGGGTCGGGGGCCTGGCCTTGCTGGTGCTGCTGGCCTTGCCGCTGCTCTCGCTGTTGCCCGCCGACAGCCCGTTTCAGGTCTCGGCCTATACCTTGACCCTGATGGGCAAAATCCTCTGTTATGCCATCGTCGCCCTGGCGCTGGATCTGGTGTGGGGTTACGCCGGACTGCTGTCCCTGGGGCACGGTTTGTTCTTCGCCCTGGGCGGCTACGCGATGGGCATGTACCTGATGCGCCAGGCCTCGGGCGATGAACTGCCCGCCTTTATGACATTTTTGTCGTGGACTGAACTGCCCTGGTACTGGGTCGGCACCGAGCATTTCTGGTGGGCCATGTGCCTGGTGGTATTGGCCCCCGGTTTGCTGGCGCTGGTGTTCGGGTTTTTCGCCTTCCGCTCGCGGATCAAGGGCGTGTATTTCTCGATCATGACCCAGGCCCTGACCTTTGCCGGGATGTTGCTGTTCTTCCGCAACGAAACCGGCTTTGGCGGCAACAACGGCTTCACCAACTTTCGCAGCATTCTGGGGTTTGGCATCACCGAACCCGGTACCCGCGCAGCGCTGTTTTTCGCCACCGTGCTGTTGCTGGTAGTCAGCCTGTTTCTCGGCTGGCGTCTGGCGCGCAGCAAGTTTGGGCGGGTACTGACCGCGCTGCGCGATGCGGAAAACCGCCTGATGTTCTGCGGCTACGACCCGCGCGGTTTCAAGCTGTTTGTCTGGGTGTTGAGCGCGGTGCTGTGCGGTTTGGCCGGGGCCTTGTATGTGCCGCAAGTGGGCATCATCAACCCCGGTGAAATGTCGCCGACCAACTCCATCGAAGCCGCCGTGTGGGTTGCCCTGGGTGGGCGCGGCACGCTGATCGGGCCGTTGCTGGGCGCGGGCGTGGTCAACGGCATGAAAAGCTGGTTCACCGTGGCCTTCCCCGAATACTGGCTGTTCTTTCTGGGGGCGCTGTTCATCGTCGTGACCCTGTACCTGCCCAAAGGCGTGATCGGCCTGCTGAAGAAAAAGGCCGACCAATGAGGAATGTCATGCTCGAACCTATCCTCGACCCCAACAAAGACGCGGGCAGCAGCCGTGACGCCATCAGCTTTGGCCAGCGCGCTGAACCGGGCCTGAACACCCGCCACGGCACCATCCTGACCCTGGAAGACATCAGCGTCAGCTTTGATGGCTTCAAGGCGCTGAACAACCTCAACCTGTACATCGGCGTGGGTGAGTTGCGCTGCATCATCGGCCCCAACGGTGCGGGCAAGACCACCATGATGGACGTGATCACCGGCAAGACCCGGCCCAGCGAAGGTCAGGCCTGGTTCGGCGAAACCCTCGATCTGCGGCAGATGAGCGAGGTGCAAATCGCCCAGTCCGGTATCGGTCGCAAGTTTCAAAAGCCCACGGTGTTCGAAGCCCTGAGCGTGTTTGAAAACCTGGAGCTGGCGCAAAAAACCGACAAGTCGGTGTGGGCCAGCCTGCGCGCCAGACTGACGGGCGAGCAAAGGGACCGCATCGGCGAGGTGCTGCACACCATACGCCTGACCAGCTCGGCGCACCGCCCGGCAGGCCTGTTGTCCCATGGCCAGAAGCAGTTCCTGGAGATCGGCATGCTGCTGATGCAAGACCCGCAACTGTTGCTGCTGGACGAGCCGGTGGCGGGCATGACCGACGCCGAAACCGAGTTCACCGCCGAGCTGTTCAAAAGCCTGGCGGGCAAGCATTCGCTGATGGTGGTGGAACACGACATGGGCTTTGTCGGCTCGATTGCCGACCATGTGACCGTGCTGCATCAGGGCAGTGTTCTGGCCGAAGGCTCGCTGGAACAGGTGCAGGCGGATGAACGGGTGATCGAAGTTTATCTGGGCCGCTGACGAATACCTGTAGCCGCTGCCGAAGGCTGCGATAAGGCCCGAAGGGGCTTCAACCATTTCAAGAGCGCGACCGCTACACGCTCGATCGCAGCCTTCGGTAGCGGCTACAGAGACGGCGCAGCTCATAAAGGAAATCAACATGCTTAACGTCCAAAAGCTCCATCAGTTCTACGGCGGCAGCCATATTCTTCGGGGCCTGTCGTTCGAGGTCAAAGTCGGCGAAGTCACCTGCCTGCTGGGCCGTAATGGCGTGGGCAAAACCACCCTGCTCAAGTGCCTGATGGGGTTGCTGCCCGTCAAGGAAGGCAGTGTGCAGTGGGAGGGCAAAACCATCACCTCGCTTAAACCCCACCAACGGGTCCACTCCGGCATCGCTTACGTGCCCCAGGGCCGGGAAATTTTCGGGCGCCTGACGGTGGAGGAAAACCTGCTGATGGGCCTGTCGCGCTTCCCCGGTTCAGAGGCCAAAGAGGTGCCCGCGTTTATCTACGAACTGTTCCCGGTACTGCTGCAAATGAAGCACCGTCGGGGCGGTGATCTGTCCGGCGGGCAGCAGCAACAGTTGGCCATTGGCCGCGCACTGGCCAGCCGTCCGCGCTTGCTGATTCTCGACGAGCCCACAGAAGGCATTCAGCCCTCCGTCATCAAGGAGATCGGCGCGGTGATCAAAATGCTCGCCGCACGGGGGGACATGGCGATTTTGCTGGTGGAGCAGTTTTATGACTTTGCCGAAGAACTGGCGGACCAATATCTGGTGATGTCCCGAGGCGAAATCGTGCAGCAAGGCCGCGGCGAAAATATGCAAACAGAAGGTGTACGCGGGTTGGTAACGATTTAATCTGCGCCGATCTCTAAACGAAAATTCCTACATATGAACTTGCCCGCCACTACCGCGTTGTTCACCCCCAGCTGGCATGCCGAGCTGGAGCTGGGCTATGGCCGCTTTGGCGACAGCACGCGCCCGACCCTGCGCCGTCACGTCGGCCCGCTACGGGTGCAAAAGCACCTGTACGCCGAAGGCCCCCAGGTGTGCCAGCACATCATCGTCCACCCGCCGGGCGGGATTGCCGGTGGTGACATCCTCGACATTCGCGCCAGCGTCGGCCCTGATGCCTGGGCGCAACTGACCAGCCCCGGCGCGGCCAAGTGGTATCGCGCTGCCGGCCCGGCCTATCAAAACCTGACCCTGAACGTGGCCGCCGGAGCGACCCTGGAATGGCTGCCACAAGAAACCATCGTGTTCAGCGCCGCCCAGGCCGAACTCACCACCCGCATCGAACTTGAAGGCGATGCGCGGCTGTTTTACTGGGATATGGTCGCGCTGGGGCGACTGGCCAGCGGCGAGCGTTTTGAGCACGGCCACTTTCAATCGCGGCTGGATATTCGCCGTGACGGCCAGTTGCTCTGGCATGAGCGCCAGCGCATTGTGGGCGGCGACGGTCTGCTGGATTCCCCCATCGGGCTGGATGGCAACCCGGTGTTTGCAACCTTGCTGGTGACGGGTGAAATCAGTACCGGGTTACTGGAGATGTGCCGCAACTTGCCCAACCCGGTGCGCGGTGACTTGACCCAGTTACCGGGCTTGCTGGTGGCCCGCTGTCTGGCCGGTGAAGCCATGCAGGCACGGGCCTGGCTGATTGATTTATGGCGCTTGCTGCGTCCGGCGCTGCTGGGACGAGAAGCACTGGCGCCACGGATCTGGAGCACTTGAAGAGCCCCTCTCCCTCAGGGAGAGGATTAGGGTGAGGGCAAAAGGCCCCGATTACTTTTAACTGCCGAACACGGACTCCACCATGGACCTGACTCCACGCGAAAAAGACAAGATGCTGATCTTCACTGCCGGCCTGCTGGCGGAGCGACGGTTGGCGCGCGGCGTGATTCTCAATTACCCGGAAACCATCGCCTATATCTCTGCCGCCCTGCTCGAAGGCGCCCGCGATGGCCGCACCGTGGCCGACCTGATGCACTACGGCACCACCCTGCTGACCCGCGAGCAGGTGATGGAAGGCATCCCGGAAATGATCCCCGACATCCAGGTCGAAGCCACCTTCCCGGACGGCACCAAGCTGGTCACTGTCCATCAACCCATCGCCTGAGGCCGCACCATGTCTTACGTCATTCGTGATGCCGTCCCGGCCGATCTGCCGGCGATTCGCGATATCTACAACGATGCGGTGCTCAACACCCTCGCGATCTGGAACGAGCAGACGGTCGATCTGGACAACCGCCAGCAATGGTTCAACGCCCGCCAGGCCCAGGGCTATCCGGTTCTGGTAATCGTCGACGACGCCAATATCGCCCTGGGTTACGCCTCGTTTGGCGACTGGCGCCCGTTTGAAGGGTTCCGCCACACGGTCGAGCATTCGGTGTATGTCCATCCCGAACAACGGGGCAAACGCCTCGGCCCACAGTTGCTGACCGAATTGATCAAACGCGCCCGGGCCTGCGACAAACACGTGATGGTCGCGGCCATTGAAAGCGCCAACGCGGCGTCGATCCATGTGCATAAACAGCTTGGCTTTGTCACGAGCGGGCGCATGCCCCAGGTGGGGATCAAGTTCGGCCGCTGGCTCGACCTGACCTTTATGCAACTGATGCTCAACCCCGGCGCACTGCCGCCAAAGGAATGCGCCGAATGAACACAGAACAGGTAGTGCGCGTCACGGCGCAAAGCTTTGCCCAGTACCGCGATGACTTGATTGTGCTGCTGCTCGACGCCGTCG
Organism: Pseudomonas deceptionensis; assembly: GCF_900106095.1. Lineage (NCBI taxonomy): Bacteria > Pseudomonadati > Pseudomonadota > Gammaproteobacteria > Pseudomonadales > Pseudomonadaceae > Pseudomonas > Pseudomonas deceptionensis. The sequence continues at coordinate 378,731 of NZ_FNUD01000002.1, forward strand.
GGCACGGCGCCTCGGTAGGGTTTATGAACGACCTCGATCAGCCGCAGGCCAGCCGCTATTTCAACGAGGTTCACGCCCAACTGGAGCAAGGCAACCTGCTGCTGTGGGTCCTGATCGAAGACCAGCGCGTGCTGGCCAGCGTGCAACTGATTTTGTGCCAAAAGGCCAACGGCCTGAACCGCGCCGAAGTGCAAAAGCTGCTGGTGCTCAATGAAGCGCGGCGCCGGGGGCTTGGGCAGGTGCTGATCCACGCCCTGGAGCAAGGCGCACGTGAGCAAAAGCGCGGCTTGCTGCACCTGGACACCGAAGCCGGCTCCCCTGCCGAAAACTTTTACAGTGCCCTGGGTTACACCCGCGTCGGCGAACTGCCCAACTATTGCCAAAGCCCCAACGGCCATTACAGCCCGACCGCCATCTACTTCAAGACATTGAGTGAGCCGCGATGATCCCGGGCGAATACCGCATTGAATCGGGTGACATCGAGCTGAATGTAGGCCGTCGCACGCACACGCTCAGCGTGTCCAACCGCGGCGACCGCCCAATCCAGGTCGGATCGCACTATCACTTTTTCGAAACCAACGATGCCCTGATGTTTGACCGTGGCGACAGCCGCGGCATGCGCCTGAATATTGCGGCAGGCACGGCAGTGCGTTTCGAGCCGGGCCAGACCCGGGAAGTGGAACTGGTTGAACTGGCGGGGCTGCGCCGGGTGTTCGGTTTTGCCGGGCGCGTGATGGGCGACCTGGACAGCCCCCGTGGGAGCGAGCCTGCTCGCGAAGCTCCCGGGAGCAACACCATTACCCCATGAATTCGCGAGCAGGCTCGCTCCCACAGGGTTCGAACCAATTTTTTAGGAACTCACAATGAAAATATCCCGTCAGGCTTACGCCGACATGTTCGGCCCCACCGTAGGCGACAAGGTTCGTTTAGCCGACACCGAGTTGTGGATCGAGGTCGAGCAGGATTTCACCACCTATGGTGAGGAAGTGAAGTTTGGCGGCGGCAAGGTGATTCGCGATGGCATGGGCCAAAGCCAATTGCTCGCCAGCGAGGTGGTGGACACACTCATCACCAACGCGCTGATCGTCGACCACTGGGGCATCGTCAAAGCCGATGTGGGGCTCAAGAACGGGCGCATCCACGCCATCGGCAAAGCCGGCAACCCCGACATTCAGCCCAACGTCACCATCGCCATTGGCGCCAGCACCGAAGTCATCGCCGGCGAAGGCATGATCCTCACTGCAGGCGGCATCGACACCCATATCCACTTCATCTGCCCGCAGCAGATCGAAGAAGCGCTGATGAGCGGCGTGACCACCATGATCGGCGGCGGCACCGGCCCGGCCACGGGCACCAATGCCACCACTTGCACCTCCGGGCCGTGGCATATGGCGCGCATGCTGCAAGCAGCCGACGCGTTCCCGATGAACATGGGGTTCACCGGCAAGGGCAACGCCAGCCTGCCGCAACCGCTGATCGAACAGGTCGAAGCCGGGGCCATCGGCCTCAAGCTGCATGAGGACTGGGGCACCACCCCCGCCGCCATCGACAACTGCCTGAACGTGGCCGATCTGTACGACGTGCAGGTGGCCATTCACAGCGACACCCTGAACGAATCGGGCTTTGTCGAAACCACCCTGGCCGCCTTCAAGGGCCGTACCATTCACACCTATCACACCGAAGGTGCGGGCGGCGGTCATGCACCGGACATCATCAAGGCCTGTGGCCTGAACAACGTGCTGCCCAGCTCCACCAACCCGACCCGGCCGTTCACCCGCAACACCATCGACGAACACCTGGACATGTTGATGGTGTGCCATCACCTGGACCCGAGCATCGCCGAGGACGTGGCCTTCGCCGAAAGCCGTATCCGCCGTGAAACCATTGCCGCTGAAGACATCCTCCATGACCTGGGCGCGTTCTCGATGATCAGCTCCGACAGCCAGGCCATGGGCCGGGTGGGCGAAGTCATTACTCGCACCTGGCAGACCGCCGACAAGATGAAAAAGCAGCGCGGCCCGCTGGCGCAAGACTGCCCCGGCAACGATAACTTCCGCGCCAAACGCTATATCGCCAAGTACACCATCAACCCGGCCATTACCCACGGTGTGAGCCATGAGGTGGGGTCAGTCGAGGTGGGCAAGTGGGCCGATCTGGTGCTGTGGCGCCCGGCGTTTTTCGGGGTCAAGCCGACGCTGATTCTCAAGGGTGGGGCAATTGCCGCAAGCCTGATGGGGGATGCCAACGCCTCGATCCCGACGCCGCAACCGGTTCACTACCGGCCGATGTTTGCCAGCTACGGCGGCTCGCGGCATGCCACCTGCCTGACGTTTATCAGTCAGGCGGCGTTCGACGCAGGGGTGCCTGCTGCGCTGGGCCTGCAGAAGAAGATTGCCGTGGTCAAAGGCTGTCGCGACGTGCAAAAAACCGACCTGATTCACAACGGCTATTTACCCGACATTGAAGTCGACCCCCAGACCTATCAGGTCAAGGCCGATGGCGTGTTGTTGTGGTGTGAACCGGCAGACGTGCTGCCGATGGCCCAGCGTTATTTTCTGTTTTGAAACACGCCTTGCAGCGCTCTGACTCTTAATCCAGGTCAGAGCCTGAATCGCTCAGCAGGGAATCCAGGGGCGGTCTGGAGCGTTGTACTGTCAAGGCATGCATTACTTCACGCTCCTCGGCATCAAGCTCGCGCATGTCAGCGTCATAGACCGTATTGGACATCAATCTGCCGAGGGCAACCTCGTCAGCAGATTTACCCAGCAAGCGGGCGGCTGTTTCGATGGTTGTGCGTAGCTCCGCCCGCTGTTGCTCAGTTAAGCCCAGCTCTTCGACCCAGTCGCGTAGCGCTGTTTGCAAATCGGTCAAAGCGATCATTTTTTCCCTTATCGGCTTGAGCTGTGCAGCATGAGCGCCCTTCAAATACTCGATCCAGATGGGCTGATCCAGAAGTTGATCAATCAGGCCATCGCCTTGCTCCAGCTCCTGAACTCGCTTAAAGGCACGCTCTATCATTGCCGGGGGCACATCAGACTCGGGGAACATCATTTCGGGTGACTGCCATGGCAAATTCAGCCTCTGCGCCAGCTCAGTGGTGTAGGCCAGGTAGATTTCAACCTCATCAATGTCGCGGATCTGCCTGCCAAGGCTGTCAAAATGCAGAACCCGATTACCGTTCGCATCGTACTCAGGGTGTAGACGCCCTTCGGCTTCAAGCACACGTACCCGCGCCCTGGCAATGGCTCCCAACTCATCCAGGCGCACCTTGCCTCTGGCCAGCTCAAAAATTTCGGTACCGACAAATATCGGGGAACCCCGATAGATCTCATACAGCCTGACTTCGACCCCCATCGCATTGAACAACTGCACCCCCGCATCCACGCAGAAATAAGGGGAGGTCGCCATCTCGAACAATGTGTCGCGAAGTTCGGGGCTATCCGAGATCCCTTGCAGCATGCGCCAGACCTTGTCTGTCATATCCAGCTTGAACGCATGACTGCGAAGGTCCAAGTGGCGAGCCTGATCGCGGATGACATTGAAAAAGCGCTCAGAGCCTGCGTGTGCTTCTACGAAGTTCCATAGCGCCTGGTTGTGAGCCACTTGGTCGGGCGACAAGCCACTCATCCAGTGGAGGCTATCGGGCTCAGATCTCGAAAGAGTAAGTCGCAGCGGGTCTATACCCACCGACTCGATATACAGGTTGTAGCGCTCGGCCACCGCCGTGGTTAGCTCACTAAGGGTCAAATAGGTGCGCGCAACGGTTGCTGCCTTATCCGAACCTGGCCCCACATCGGGAATGTGACGAAGCGGGTTCTCATCCAGAAGCAGCTTGAATTCACGTGCCCGCGGGTGCGCGAAGAGCCCCGTCGGCCAACGATCAAGATTGCACCGGGTCAGCGTCAATCGCTTCAGGTAAGGCATGCGGCTGATATCCGGAGGCAAGCCCAACGGGCAGCCCTCAAAGTTCAGCTTGCGCATAAGGGTCAAGGTTCGCAACTGAGCGATCGCCTCAGGGGTCAGCACAATAGCGTTGCCTTTGAGATTGAGTACCTCTAAAAAAGGCATGTCTGTAATGGCCGGGAGCAAATGAGTCAAAGACTCGCCCGTAATGTCCAGTTCTCGCAGGTGTTTGAAACTGCGAAGAAATGTGTCAATCCCGTCCGTGACCCCGACCCCTGAGAAACTAAGCTTGCTGACATGACCCAGGTCAGCACCCAGCGCCGGCAAGCTCTGCAAAACCGGGCCCACGCCCTCCAGTGGAAAGCTCAACTGTTGGCCCAGGTATTGCCCCGTGCGGTCAAAGTGAGGCTGCCCGGATCGACGCCAGGCTTTTTCCAGACGCCCACGCACCTGATGTTTGAGCCTTAGAATGCGTCGTTCTTGCGGTGTTGTTGTAGCACTCACAGGTTTGCCCTCGATGGACAGATAACTCCACTCCCACAGTGCAGTGGTGAACGTATCAAATTCATCCTCCAACGCTTGGAGGCGAAGTTTCGAGGAGGCATCTTTATTTTTAAAAAAAGCGTTTATCTCGTTCGGCGTGAACGTTGGATAAAGCCGTCCCAGCCGAACTTTCATCGCAGCCCATTGAGCGTCATCCTCAATAAGCACAGCACTACCGCTGAGCACATAACCCAACCGGCCATCAACCAAACGCTGGGGCGGCAAAAAAAAGGGGCGGCTGTCGGATTTCAATTTCAGCAGTTTTTGCAGTTGGTCGCGGGATAACGCTCGATGCTGCAAATCACGTTTTAACTGCAAACCTTGCCCAACATGAGGTACCCCAAGTGCTTTTCGATAATCATCCGGCAAGGCGTGTTGCAAGCTGCTGTAAAAGTCATCGATGCCATGCAGCTGATTGCCCTCTTCATCCAACGCCTGGTATTTGCCATCGGAGATTCTCGCCAGTACTTTTCGATGGGCGGCATCCTGCGCGCCAATGCTGGCCCGCAGTTGACCTTTGAAGTGCTCCTCGCGCACTTCAAGGCGCAGGTCGTTTTTCCATCCGGGCAGCGATTTGAGCGTATTCAAGACCAGGACTTCGGTATCTGTCGTTACCAATCCGTCCAGATAAAACCCCAAGTACGCGCAGGAAAGCCGAGCATTGCGCTGCAACGTGCGGGCCGCCTCCATCAAACGTAAGGGCACCTTGCCCGTGGCGAGCTGTTTAAGTTCGTCAGGGCCCGCCTGGGCGACCAACCGCAGAGCCATCACCCTGGGTAGTTTTGGAAACATCTGTTTAATCAATTCAATGGACGGATGCGCAGGCTCTGCTGTGGCTACACGCTCCTCACGCAAGCTGTTGAACAGACGCTGAATATTTTTTTCCATATGCACGCTCAACTGTTCTTTGAACATAGCCAGGCGATCTGCCCGTTCAAAGGGCATGCGATTGCCCAGCAGCGCTTCAAGTTGCGGCACGCTCAAGGCGTCCACCACGCGGCCCGGCAGCTCGCCTGCCATCAAATCAGCCCGACTGACGTTGATCACATCAGCCTGCGTTGCCCTGGCGTTGCCATAACTGATGCTGCTCGCGTCCAGCTCGTGTGAATCAGACACTACAACCGCTTTGGACGCTGGCCAGCCGGGCATATCAACCGTGAGCGCGGCCGCATAGCCGCACAGCTCTTCGGAAATACAACCGCCCCGCACTTCAGCGACGGCTCTCCTGGCCATGGTGTAGGCCTCAAATTGGCGCAAGTTTTCCAGCAGTAACACTGGCATCGGCTCGCCCTCGGTATACATGCGCCGCAGGTCCCCCTCTTGCACGTCACACACCTTGAGCATGAGCTCTATATCTATGTCCCGCAGGCCTTTCACCAATGGCCCCAAGCGACGCTTCAGTGTCGTGCGACTCCATGTAAGAGGCTGATCTCCTTCATCCACCCATACCCCATACCCGCTGCTCTTAAACTCGGGCCTGTAGGCAGTGGGGTTTGTGGGGTGAATGCCGCGGTATTGCTCGTAAATGGGGTCATATTCCAGCACATAGGTTTTACCTTCGTGCGACAACACTTTCTGCCCCTCAATCAGGTGCAGCCCCAGCTCACTCACCCTGGAGCCTGGGGAAATTTCAATCAAGCGCTCATAGGGACGCAGGTCAAGGTTCCACAGGCGTTGAGTCCCATTGCGCAAGTTGATTTTTTTGAGGCCATCGATAATCGGTGACGCAACGTGAAAGACACCAGCACCTACTGCCAATGTCGCCATATTTTCCAGCACGTCGCTGATATGGGCCCAGGCTGCTTCCTTGTCGCCATCAGACCACTCGTGAATACCCTCGATGGTTTCGTAGAGCAATTGCCCGGCCATGACTGCCAACATGACTTCGCCCAGGGGCGGTATAAGCATCGCCACCAGGTTGACTGCAAACAGCCCGATGTTCAGGTAGTGCGAATAGCGCAATGATCGGTTATGAGCATCGGTAATCGCGGTGGGCAGCGCCATGGCTTGCCCATTTAAAAAGGCTTGGGCGCGCATCTGTTTGAGCAATGTGCTCCAGAGGTCAATGTCTACCCAGGTGCCTTCGTCGCCCAAAGTAGTGGCGTTAATGCTGATCGAAGGATGTTCAGCCTGAACACGGCTTTTGTGGGTTTCGGGGCTGGGCGATACCACTAGCACCAACGAGGCTTGCGGCGCTAAAGCACGAAACCAGAATTGGGTACTTTCGGAGCGGAACCACTCCACCCCCCAAGGCTGATCAGGAGCATCCTTGATTCGTTCGGTCAGGCGCCTGTAGTAATAAGGACGATCCGTTTGTTGGATAAACCGGCTAATAAACGCCTGATACGGCGTCAAACCTATCTGCGTTAATGCCGAACTGCGAGCCGTGAGCTTGCGCACCAGTTCGTCGCGAAAATCATCGTAAGAGGCGTACCACTTCAGGGGGTGCTCGGGATCACCGGGAATCCAGACAATGAGATCAGTGGCGTATCGGTATTTCTCGCTAAAAGAGAACACGACGCAGCCATGCAGCAAAAGCTCCATCACGCAGGGGGTGCGATACCACAGTTGCTGCTCGCCAACTCTGATGTTGCGCTCACCGTTGATCACTCGCCGCATCAGAGCATGGCTGTTGAGATCAATGTCCCCTTTGAGCAAGGCAATTTCCGCATCCAGCTTGAGCATGGCTTTTTGCTGTGTGGCATAGCGTTGTTCCAGTAAGCCTTGGGACACCCGGCCCTGGGGGTTCAAATACGTCTGTAGGTGTTCCTGGTACTGAGCGCCAATATCAAGGTCACGGCACAACTGGGTAAAGGTCTCGAGTTTCAATGAAGTGGTATAGGGTTGAGATCGCCCCAGTTCATCGGGCTGCGTAATAAAACCGGACTCTTCAGCAAAGTAATTGGCTTGTGATTCGGGCTGCTCAAAGTTGTGCAGCGCCGCTTGCAGCAATGACAACGTACGCACGCTGTGCGCCCCGGATCTGACGCCAAAAGCATCCACCGTCGGCGTGTAGAGCCGCAGATACACGTTCTTCACGGGCAGTGTGAAGCCTGCAGAGTTGAGGGCGACCTCCAACAGCGGTTGCGCGAACGCCTCAGCCGTCTGCAAAGCGCTAAGGTGTTTATCCAAGCGATTTTGCGAAGTAAATCGAACCTCAAGCAACGATTTGAGCTGTGCTTTTTGCCTGTCGGTCGCAGTCGCGTACCACTCCGGAATATGGGGCTTGGTGTTCTTGAGCTCGGTCTTGCGTTCAACGCTGGTATCGACCAGCCATGGGGGAAGTGATCGCTTAAGGAAGGCATCATGACGCCCTCGCCGTGCCGTTTGAATCATCAGGGAGGACGCTTGAGTGTTGGAATCAAACATGGTTGACCCTCGAAAAATGTCTGAGTCATCAGCTTATCGAGGGGCAACCGGCTGTAAGGGTTATCTATTTAGTGCCGTTCACTTAAGCCCACGCTGGGTTTTACAATCCGCGTCGCAACAAGTAACGGCGAATCAGGAATCAGCTCTGCCTGTTTTCGGCTCGTCCTCGTCGGCTCCTACACCCAACGCCTCGTTCGTCAGAGATCGCATGGCGGCCTGCTTCTGTTGGTCAAAAACGCCCAATAGCGTGTAATACGCCTCATCACCGAGCACCTGCCCTGGAACCACCTCCATGGCAAGGGTGTCGGCGGCCGCCTGGATGCTCTGGCGCAATACCTCTTTTTGCCCCTCGGACAACATGGCGCCTTGCGCGACCAATGTTTCTTGCGCTTCTTGCAAGTCGATCAATGCATTTATTTTATTTTTCACAGCCTCAAACGTGACAGGGTTAGAACGCTCAAGAAACTCAGTCCACATTGGCAGTTCAATTAATTGATCACGCAACCCTGTTCCCGCCTCCAAAGCTCTCACGTGGAGGTAAGCGCTCTCAAGCATCTCTTCGGTCACATCACCTTCGGTGAACACCATATGAGGTACTTGCCAGGGCAAGGCCAACCTGTCATTGAGTTCGGTGGTGTATTTAAGGTAAATCTCAACCTCATCGATGGACTTCATTAAAACCCCATTCTGGTAATGCGGCACAACATCGCCCGTCTCATCAAAAGCTTGATGCCGACGCCCCCCGGCGATCAACTCATCGACCCGCGCACGGGCAATTCTGCCCAACTGGTTGAGACGTGCCTTGCCTCTGGACAGGTCCAGCACCTCGAGTTTAACCAGCCACTCCTGCGGTAAGCGGTAGGCCTCATGCAACATCACCTCAATGCCTAATGCATTGAAAATCTGTGCCCCTGCATCCACGCACGTCATGGGAGCAGAGGCCATCAGAAAAATCTTGTCGAGAAGTTCTGCGCTTTCATCCATCGCCCCCAGCATTCGCCATATCTTGCCTTGCATATCCAGGATCGCCTCCCTCGGGCGATTCTTAAACGACCAGACCTGCTGTTCAAAAAGGTTAAACAGGGGTTCTGAACCATGCTCCTGCTCTATGCGATTCCACAAGGCTTGATTACTCACAACCTCTTCAGGACTAAAACCGCGCAACCAATTGCGGCTGTCCCCTTCCAAGCCAAAGGGTCGTTGACGTTCAGGGTCAAGCTCAACTGCCTCCCGGTAAGTTTTCAACTTATTGAGCACCTCAAATGGCAAGTCATCGTAAGTCACCAATGCTCGGGCCAGGGTATTAGCCCTGTCGGAGCCCGGCGCCACATCAGGAATGCTCGAAAGGCGGTTTCGTTCAAGGAACATCTGAAATTCTCGAGGCCGTGGAACAGCCAAAAACCCTGTTGGCCATTGCTCGACCTCACAATTTCTCAGATTCAAGCCTCGCAGGAGAGGCATGTGACTGATATCCGGGGACAAGCGAATAGGGTTGGACTCCAGCGACATCAGTTGCATGCGGGGCAATCGGCTCAGTTGGATCACAGACTCAGGCGTCAGCACAATGTCGTTAAACGACAAGTCAAGCTCGCCCAATCGCGGCATCCGCCCAATCGACGCGGGTAAATGCGTCAAATTGCAATCCCTGATTTCGAGCGAGCGCAGTTTGCTGAAGCGAGACATAAAGCTATCGATGCCATCGGCTGCGCCGATATCGTCCATGACCAGGCGGGTGACATGACCAAAATCCGCCGTCAGGGGCGGCAAGGACTCCAGAATGGGCCCCAACCCCGGTTCTTTGAATTCCAACATCTGCCCCAGATTACGGTCGCTGACGACATGCCGGGGCCCCACTCGACGCCAGGCTTTCTTCAGGAGATTACGTACCGAATGCCGTTGACGGAGTACTACCCGTTTGCGGTCCCAAGAAACACCACCCGACCCCGCCACTTCCCCGTCAACAGGCGAAATAATCCATCGATTAAGCGTGCTCTCCAACTGGTCTAATTCGCCCTCCAACACCTTTATACGAGCCACCGCATTTTCCCCATGCGCATTCAGAAAACTCGACACAGCCGCCTCACCCACCTCGGGATAGAGGTTTTGAAGCCGGGCCTTCAAAGCTTCATTAGCGGTGGTGGCTGCACCTGCTGCGCCTCGGCCACTGAGCGGATAGCCCAGTCGACCGTCAGACAAACGCTCGGGAGGCTGAAAAAATGGGCGATTATCAGCTCGCATACCTAATAACTCGCGTAAATAGGGGCGCGGTAGTGCGTGCTGCTGGATCTTGAGCTTTAACTCACCCCCTTGGCCGACATGGGCCACGCCCACCGCTTTACGGTGGGCATCCGGCAGGGCATGTTGCAGGCTGCTGTAAAGATCATCATCGCCGTGCAGTTCATTGCCTTCGCCGTCAAACGCCTTGTATCTACCGTCCGAGATTCGGACCACTACTTTTCGTACGCTCGCATCACTCTTTCCAAAACTGGCTCTCAACTCACCACTGAACTGGTTATTACGTATTTCAATACGCAGGTCGTTTTGCCAGCCAGGCAGATGCTCAAGGGTATTCAAGACCAGGGTTTCGGTATCGGCTGTTATCAGGCCGTCCAGGTACAACCCTAAATAAGCGGCAGACAAGCGGGTTTGGCGCTGCCATTGACGCGCGACCCTGTGCAGGCGCGCCGGTAATTTACCGCCCTTGAGCTGAAGACTTTCTGCGGGATTGATGTCGGCCACTAGCCGACGTGCCATGCCAGTCGACAATTGGGGGAACAGACGCTTGACGAGTTTAATGGATGCGTTGGCCGGGTCTGTGTCCGACACAGGTTCGCCATACAAACTTGTGTACAGCCGATGAGTGTTTTTTTCCATGTGCATGGCCAGTCGCTCCTTGAACACACGCACTCGCTCTTCGGTGTCAAAGGGAACCTGATCACCCAGTAACCCTTCTATTTGCGACTGACTCAACGCACCGATCACTCGCCCCGGTAACTGCCCCTCCATCAACTCTTCCTGGCTGATTCTGATTAGATTACTGCCCGTTGCCTGCGCGCTGCCGTAACGCTTGGCGTTTACTTGCGGCCAAAACTCATCGTACACATCAAAGGCCATGGTCTGCGGCCACCTCGCAAGCTCGGTGGTAAAAATGACGCTATACGTACTCAGATCCCTGGAGAGACGCCCGGCCCGTACTTCTTCGACAGCCTTCATGGCCTTGGTGTAGGCCCTGAACTGACGCAGGCTATCTACCAGCAAGCCGGGTAATGGCTCGTCCTCGACATACATGCGCCGCAGATCATCTTCCTGTACATCACTGACCTTGAGGATGTGATCGAATTCGGTATCGCTATAATCTGCGCCCAAGGTCCCCAGACGGCGCTTCAGCATCGGCAGATCCCAGGTCAGCGGCTTCTCGCCCTCATGTACCCAAATACCCAGCCCTTTGTGTTTGAACACGGGCTTATAGGCATGTGGGTCATAGGGGTGACCGGCGCGGTACTGCCCGGAAATGGGATCGAATTGCAGCACATAGGTTTTACCTTCGTGCAACAGCACGTTCTGCCCCTTTATTGTGTGCAACCCCGCGTTATCCGGGCGGGAATTCAGTGGAATTTCAATTGAGCGTTCATAGGGGCTCAGATCAGCCTTCCACAGTCGTTGTGAACCATCGGGCAAGAAAACCACTTTGAGCTTTTCGATAACCGGCGACGCAACGTGAAAGACGCCAGCGCCTACCGCCAGTGTTGCCAGGTTTTCAAGCACGTCGCTGATATGAGCCCAGGCTGCTTGCGTGTCCCCCTCGCTCCATTCGACAAACCCATCCAGGGTTTCGTAGAGCAATTGCCCCGCCATGACCACCATCATGACTTCGCCCAAGGGTGGTATGAGCATCGCCACCAGGTTGACCGCAAACAGCCCGATGTTCAGGTAGTGCGAATAGCGCAGCGAGCGATTATTTGCATCAGCCAGCGCAGTAGGGATCGCCATGCTTTGTGCATTGGCAAAGGCTTGGGTGCGCATCTCTTTGAGCAAGGTGCTCCACAGATCAATGTCTGCCCAGATGCCTTCGCCGCCCATGTTGGTGGCGTTAACATGGATCGAGGGATGCTCTGCCAGAACACGGCTTTTATGGGTTTCAGGGTTTGGCGATACAACGAATATCAACGAAGCTTGCGGCGCTAAGGCGCGGACCCAGAACTGGGTGGTTTCAGAACGGAACCACTCAACCCCCCATGGCTGTTGCGGAGCGTCCTCAACCAGCTCAGTTAAGCGCTTGTAGTAATAAGGGCGATCACTTTGCTTGATAAAACGGCTAATAAACGCCTGATACGGCGTAAAACCGGTCTGCGCCAAAGACGAGCTGCGAGCCGTGAGCTTGCGAACCAACTCATCGCGAAAATCATCATAAGTGGCGTACCGCTTCAGGGGGTGCTCGGGATCACCGGGAATCCAGACAATGAGATCCGTGGCGTATCGGTATTTCTCGCTAAAAGAGAACACGACGCAGCCATGCAGCAAAAGCTCCATCACGCAGGGCGTGCGATACCACAGTTGCTGGTCGCCATAAGTGATGTTGCGCTCACCGTTGATCACTCGCAGCATCAGGTCATGATCGTCGGGGCGAATATCACCTTTGAACAACGCGATTTGCGCATCCAGCTTGAGCATGGCTTTTTGCTGTGTGAAGTAACGGTGCTCCAATACACCTTGGGACACGGGCTCCTGGGGATCCAGGTACGGTTTAAGGTACTCCTGGTATTTAGCGCCAAGATCGAGGTCACGACACAGCTGGGTGAAGACTTCGATTTTCAGCAAGGTGCTGTAGGGTTGATATCGCCCCAGGTCATCCGGGCGAGTGATAAAACCGGACTCTGCGGCAAAGAAATTCGCTTGAGTTTCGGGTTGTTCGAAGTTGTGCAACGCCGCTTGCAGCAATGACAACGTGTACGTGCCATACCCCCCGGTGTTAACGCCGAAAGCATCTACTGCCGGGATGTATAGCTTCAGGTACACATCATTGACGTTCAGGGTGAAGCCTGCGGTTTTCAGGGCGGCTTCCAATAAAGGCTGTGCAAACGCCTCAAGCGGTAGCACTTTGTTCAAGTACAGATCCAGACGATTCTGCGAGGTAAATCGCGCCTCCAGTAAAGGCTTGAGATGTTTTTTACGAGCAGGCGTCAAAGCGCCATACCAGCCTGGCATGCGTAGTTCGGTGCTTTTAAGTGCAGCGCGATGCTCTGGCTTAGCGTCTACCAGATAATGGGGAATAGAGGCCTTTAAGAACTCATAATGCCGCGCTTCGGTGATCGGCGTTGCGCCGGGAAGCAAGACACGACCTGTCGTCTCAGACATGGAAAACTCCTTGATAAATGATGAGTTCATCAGGTTATCGAGGAGGTGATTTACTCAAGGGGTATCTATTTATCCCCCAGCGCACGTCAGGTGAAAGCCTGCAGGCACACTCAAGTAGCGCGCCTGCAGGTTTAGCGTGGTCATTACCCTACAAACCGCCCCAATTGCTGCTTCAACCGACGGTTTTCGTCACGCAGTTGCTGCACTTCTTCCAGAAGTTCCAGCGCCAGGGCGACGCCCTGCCACTCCATGTGCAAATCATCACGCAGCTTGGCCGCACGCTTGGCGATGACCAGTTCGTAGTCTTCAAAACGCCACACGTCTGGCGTGCGGCCCTGAGGTTCGATAATTCCGTGTTCGACAATCTCTATCACGTAAGTGGCCGGGATATTGGCCTCTTCGCAGAACCTTTCCATGTCCAGCTGAACGATCAGGGTGCTGCTCATGATCAGTTACTCCATTGGGCTCTCGGGTCAAATGCCGCTTTGTCGGCGAGTTCTTGCCACAGTGCTTTGGTGGCCTCGTCGCCATGGGTCGGCATGACTACTTTCAATTGGGCATACAAATCACCACGCTGGCCTTTCTTGTCGCTCAGGCCGTGGCCCTTGATGCGCAAGCGTTGACCGCTCTGGCTGTCCGGGCGAATGGTCATCATCACCTTGCTGGTCAAGGTCGGTATCGCCACCTTGGTGCCCAGCGCAGCTTCCCACGGTGCCAACGGCACAGTGATGACCAGGTCGTGACCTTCAACATCGAATTTAGGGTGCGGCGCAAAGCGAATGATCAGGTATAGATCACCATTGGCTGCACCGCCCATGCCCGGCGCGCCCTGCCCTTTAAGGCGGATACGCTCACCGTCCGTCACACCGGCCGGGATCTTCACGCTAAGGGTCTTGCTGGTGTCGCCGATCTGGAAGCTGATCTGCTTCGACTCGCCCGACAGGGTTTCTTCTAGGAAAATCGGCAGTTCCATTTCTACATCCTGTCCACGTCGACCCGCGCTGCGGCCCGACTGGCCACCAAAACCATTACCGCGCGAACCGAAGATCGAGCTGAAAAAATCTGAAAAATCGCCCTGATCTTCGAAACCACCGCTGGAATGGCCCTGCCAGCCCGGCGGGCCCTGGAACGGTTGGCCGTGTTGGCCGTATTTGCGAATTTCATCGTACTCGGCACGTTTTTCGGCGCTTTTAAGCGCTTCATAGGCCTCGTTGACGTCCTTGAATTTGCTCTCGGCGTCCTTTTCCTTGCTTACATCCGGGTGATACTTGCGCGCCAGCTTGCGATAGGCGGTCTTGATCGCCTTATCGTCAGCCGTGGGCTCGACACCCAGGATCTTGTAATAGTCTTTGAAGTCCATGTAAGGATCACCATCCGTTATCAATATCGCGCCGCTCTGGGCACCCAGAATGCTCTGGTCGGCCCGCCTGTGGATTGACCGATCTCAATCGTGTGGCTGAACGGTGCTGCAAAAGTTTATCGGCAGCCTACGGGCTTCACAGAGTCGCCTGACAACTACCAAACCAATGTCTGGAAGTTTGGGGATGAAGGATAGTCTTTCAAGGGGATTAAAACCTGCGAATTAGCGAATCGTCGCCCTTCGATTCTGTGGCGGTCTGACATACACTGCGCGGCCGTTTTTTAACCGGAACACGAAAGACATGAAAAGCGCCACTCCAGCACGTGCCTGCGGCATCGACTTCGGCACGTCCAACTCCACCGTCGGCTGGCTTCGCCCAGGCGTGGAAACCCTCATCGCGCTGGAGGACGACAAGATCACCCTGCCCTCAGTGGTGTTCTTCAATATTGAAGAACGCCGCCCGGTGTACGGTCGTCTGGCGCTGCATGAGTACCTGGAAGGCTACGAAGGCCGTCTGATGCGTTCGCTCAAGAGCCTGCTGGGCTCCAAGCTGATCAAGCACGACACCAGCGTGCTGGGCACGGCGATGCCGTTCAAGGACTTGCTGGGGCTGTTTATCGGCCAGCTTAAAAAGCGCGCTGAAGACACCGCAGGTCGGGATTTCGAAGAAGTGGTGCTGGGCCGCCCGGTGTTTTTTGTCGATGACGACCCCCTGGCCGACCAGGAAGCCGAAAACACCCTGACCGACGTGGCCCGCGCCATCGGCTTCAAGGAAGTGTCTTTCCAGTACGAGCCGATTGCGGCGGCATTCGACTACGAGTCGACCATAGAGCGTGAAGAGTTGGTGCTGATTGTCGATATCGGCGGCGGTACCTCCGACTTCTCGCTGGTGCGCCTGTCCCCCGAGCGTCGTGGCATGGACAACCGCCAGGACGACATCCTCGCCACCGGCGGTGTGCACGTGGGCGGTACCGACTTCGACAAACAGCTGAGCCTGCAAGGCGTGATGCCGTTGTTTGGTTACGGCAGCCGGATGAAAAGCGGCGCCTACATGCCGACCAGCCACCACATGAACCTGGCGACCTGGCACACCATCAACTCGGTGTACGCGCAAAAAACCCAGATTGCCTTGAACAGCATGCGCTACGACATCGTTGACACCGGCGGCATTGATCGCCTGTTCAAGTTGATCGAACAGCGTGCCGGTCACTGGTTGGCGATGGAAATCGAAGAAACCAAGATCGAACTGACCCACAACGAAAACCGCCACGTGGCGCTGGATCGGGTTGAACCCGGACTGAGCGTTGACCTGAGCCGGGCGATGTTTGAAGCGGCCATCGACAACCAGCTTGAGCGTATCCGCAACAGCGTGACCAACCTGCTCAACAGCGCAGGCGTAGGTGTGGAGCAGGTGGATACGGTGTTCTTCACCGGTGGTTCGAGCGGTATTCCGGCCTTGCGCCAGAGCGTCTCGGCCATGCTGCCCAATGCCAACCACGTGGAAGGCAACATTTTTGGCAGCATCGGCAGCGGTTTGGCGATTGAGGCTAAAAAGCGGTACGGCTAAAACACCCTCACCCCAACCCTCTCCCGGAGGGAGAGGGCGCAAATCTGCTTTTGCCTTTAGTCCCCTCTCCCTCCGGGAGAGGGCTAGGGTGAGGGCAAGCTGTTAAACCAGCCCCACCTGTTTCAATTCGCTTTTCAAATACGCGTAATAAATCGGCCCCGCCACCACACCCGGCAGGCCGAAGGCTGCTTCAAACACCAGCATTGCCAGCAGCAGCTCCCAGGACTTGGCACTGATCTGCCCGCCCACAATCCTGGCGTTGAGAAAGTATTCCAGCTTGTGGATAACAATCAGATAGGCCAGCGCACCCACCGCCACCCAGATCGACAGTGACAAGCCAACGATGGTGATCAGCGTGTTGGAGATCAGGTTGCCGATCACCGGCAGCAAGCCCAGCAGGAAGGTCAGTACGATCAGGGTTTTGGTCAGCGGCAGGTGAATGCCCAGCAGCGGCAGTACCACCGCCAGAAACACGCCGGTAAACACGGTGTTGAGCAGCGCGATCTTGATCTGGGCAAACACGATATTGCGAAAGGCCTGTACCAGCAGGTGCAGACGCTCGAACAGCGCGGCAGCCAGCGGTTTGCTGCGGCTGATATCGGGAATGGTCTGCAAGGCCATGATTGCCCCCAGCACCATGCCGATCAGCAGGGTCACAAACATGTGGGCCGCGTCTTTGCCCACTAGTTGCAGATCGCTGAGGTGCTTGTTCATCCATTCGCCGATGGCGATGCGGAACTCTGCGGCACTGGCGGGCAAGTAGCTGTCCAGAAGCGGCGGCAGCTGGCCACGGGCCCGATCAACCACGGTCATGAACTTATCCAGCGAAGCCCCCGGATTTTCGGCCTCATGCAGCAAAAAGCTGATGGCTCCGGCGAAGATCAGCGCCAGCACACTGACAATAAGGGTACCCAGCAACGCCACCGCCAGCCAGCGCGCACGCCGACCTGCGATCAGGCGCTGCAATTGCGGGGTGAGCATATTGACCAGCTCGAACACCAATAAACCGGCCAGCAGGCTTGGCAACAAACGCAATGGAAAAACCAGCAACAGACCGCCAGCAATGATGATGTAGCTGGCAAGCATGATGTGACGCTGAGAAAACGATGGCATACAGCCTCAAAACTGGCAGCGCGAAAGGACAGGCAGTCTGCCAGCCTTCGACCGGCAGCACTAGATTTTGTGACCGGCGAGTGCTGAAGCCACACCTCAATGCCCCTGTGGGAGCGAGCCTGCTCGCGAATGATCTTCGCAAGCAGGCTCGCTCCCACAGTTGAAGTGTCTCGTCAGCAGCTACAAGAGCCCGCTTTATTTTTTCTTCAGGCAATCGCTCATAAAGGTTTTGCGTGCATCGCCCTTGAGGGCCTGGGTGCCGGCAGTGGCGTTGCAGGTTTTCATTTTGTCCTGCTGGGTGGTGGCTGCGGTCGCCGGTTTGGCTTTAAGGCAGTTACTCATAAAGGCTTTGCGCTCATCGCCCTTTAGGGCTTTGGCGCTGGCGTCAGCGTTGCAGGTGGTCATTTTGTTTTGTTGGGCGGTGGCCGCAAAACCCTGGGAGCACAACAACAAGCCAATCAGCAGCAAAGGTACACGCAGCATCTTCATGGAGTTTTCTCCTTATCACCGCACCGAGTGGCCGCGGATGTTTCTGAAGTGTAGACAAACTCTGTTACATCGCGGGCATGGCCAGCGACTTCTCAGCGCGAGCGAACCTGGCGTCGATACTGCTCCGGCGTACACCCGGCCTGGCGCGCAAACATGGCGATAAACGCCGATGAGGTGCTGTAGCCCAGATCGAAACCCACGTCCTGCACGCTGCGCGCCGATTCCAGCGCCTCAATCGCCGCCAGAAAGCGTAGCCGCTGGCGCCACTCGCCAAAGCTCATGCCCAATTCGCGGACAAACAAACGTGCAAGCGTGCGCTCGCTGACATGCACCTGCTCAGCCCACTGGCCCAGCGGCCGGTTATCGCCGGGCTGGTGTTGCAGCGCTTCAAGCACATGGAGCAAGCCAGGGTGGCTGGCATAAGGCAGATAGCACTGATGCACCGGCGCCTGACGCAATTGGTCGACCAGCACCCGGGCCAGGCGAATGTCCGCTTCGGTCTCGGGGATATTGATATCTCGGCGCGCAAAGTCGCTGAGGATGGCCTTGAGAATATCGCTGATGGCCAGCGTGACCGGCGTGGTCGGCAAATGCTGGCAATGCTCGGCATCCAGATACACCGAGCGGTACACAATGGCCTGGGCGTTGTAGGCACTGTGCTCGGTGTTGGGCGGGACCCAGACCGCGTACTGTGGCGGCGACATAAAACGCCGACCGTCGACCTCGAAGCGCATCACCCCGCGGGCCACGTAATCCAGAGAACCCCAGGCATGTACGTGGGGTTCGGCATGGCTGTGGGCTTCGATTTCGGCGTAGCGGAAGTAAACCGGCGCCGGCAAGCCGTCGAATTCGGGAACGCTGATCAGGTTTTTGCGCATGCTGTCTGGATTCGGTACGAGGTTGACTGGATCGAAGTATAGGCTTGCAGACAGACAAGCGGATAATCCCCCCTCATTAACCCTGTGGTTGTTCCTGATGCAATACGCTTACCCGCTTCTGGCCATTTTTATCTGGGCCGGCAATACCGTGATCAACAAACTGGCGGTCGGTGCGATCTTCCCGTCCGAGATCGGCTTTTACCGCTGGCTGCTGGCCGGCCTGTTGTTTACCCCGTTTATGCTCAAACCGGTGATGGCCAACTGGTCAGTTATCCGCCCCAACCTGGGCAAGATCTTCGTCCTCGGCGTGCTCGGCATGGCGATTTACCAAAGCCTGGCCTACTACGCGGCGGCCCGCACCTCGGCCACCAACATGGGGATCATCCTGTCGCTGATGCCGTTGATGGTGCTGGCCATGTCGATTATCAGCCTGGGGCAGCGCCTGACGGCCGGAGCTCTGGTGGGCGCCGTCGTGTCGTTTGCCGGTGTGCTGGTGGTGGTGTCGAGCGGCAGCCTCGGGGCCTTGCTCGACCATGGCCTGAACCTGGGTGACGCGATGATGCTGTTCGCCACCCTGGCCTATGCGATTTACAGCACCCTGCTGAAGAAATGGCAGCTGCGCCTGCCGCCCCTGCAAATGCTGTACATGCAGATATTGGTGGCGATTGTGGTGTTGTTTCCGCTGTACCTGGCCTCCCCCAAGGTCGGCCCGACCGTGCACAACATGGGGCTGGTGCTGTACGCCTGCGTGCTGGCATCGATGATCGCGCCGCTGGCATGGATGAAGGCCGTGGCCACCTTGGGCCCGAGCCGCACCACGCTGTTTTTCAATCTATTGCCACTGATTACGGCACTGATTGCTGCCGTGGTGTTGAAAGAACAGCTGCATGCCTACCACTTGATTGGCGGCGCGCTGACCCTGGGCGGGGTGATTTTGTCGGAGCGCTGGACTACGCCGTTGCGGGCGGTGAAAGCGGCCTGCTGATCTGCCCTCACCCCAACCCTCTCCCTGCCCACCTCCGATGTCCGGCGGCCCCCTCGCAGGGAGAGGGCGCTTTTGGCTTTTGATAGGCTCTTACTTCACCGTTTTCGGCACTTTGCCCTGCTGCATTTGTTGCAGCAGCGGCGCGCACTGGTTGGGTTCGCCGCCGCTGGGTGCAACCAGGGCCAGCAGCCCCGCCGCCGGGCCCGCAATCACGCCCAACGCCACCATGCCAGCACCGCGCAACAGCAACGGCACGGCTTGTACCCCCGCCGAAGGCTTGGCGAATGTGCCACGCACATACAAGGGTGAGCGCAGTGAGAACAGGCGCAGGCCTTTGGACTCGGGGGTGACTTTCAGGTCGAGCTGTTCGGTGGCGAAGTTGACCGTCCCGTCGATGTAGATAATCGCGTTCTCGGTATCGAACACAAACAACCGGCTGCTGGCCAGGCCGCTCTTGATCCCGAAGTCCGCTGCCGCACAGTTGATCTTGACGTCTTCGTCACCAAAGATTTTGCCCACCACATAATTGCCGACGTTCAACCCGGCAATCTCCATAAGGCTGCGACTGATGGCCCCGTCATTGATGATCATCTTCAAATCACCGTTGGCGGTGCCCAGCAACTTGGCCACCGAGTTGCCGGTCCCGGTAATCGTGGCATCGCCATTGAGTTCACCGAAGCTGGTTTTCATCGGTTCAAAGGTCGGGAACAACTGCTTGAGCTTGAAGTTGCGCGCGGTCAGTTTGGCGCTGCCTTTCAACGGCATAGCCCGGCCATTGAGACGAATCTGCGCATCCAGCTTGCCGCCCGCCACACCAAAGCGCAGCGGCTCCAGGCTCAGCTCGCCGTCATTGAGCACCACATGGGTGTAGAGATCGGTGAACGGCAGCTCGGCGCTCTGCACGATGCGCTTACCCGTCAATTCAACATCGGCGTCCATGTCGCGCCAGCGCTCGGTGCGAAACTCTTCGACCGGCAGCACCTTGCCTGCAGGTTGTTTGCTCTCACCGCCACGGGCCTTTTGCTGGGCGTTGGAGTCGGCACCGATCAGCGGCCCGAGGTCAGCCATCAGCAGTTGGTTGGACACCAGCTTGCCTGACAGTTTTGGTCGCGGCTGGCTGGCCACGTACTTCAAATCACCGTGGATATCGCTGGCGCCGATTTTGCCGTTGAAGTTTTCATAGCTGAAGACCGCCCCGCCCGGCTCATGCAATTTGGCAGTCAAATGACCCTCCGTTGAATAGGCCGGCGAGTCCGGCAGGGTCACGCCAGTCAAAGGGTAAAGGTTGCTCAGGCTGGCACCGGCCAGCTTCAGGCGCAGGTCCAGAGCCCCCAGGTTCAGCGGGTCGGTCAAGGTACCGGCGAGCGCCACGCGGGTGTCGGCAATGCTCACCTGGGCCTGCAACGGGAAGGGCTGAGTTGCGTCCTGCAACGCCAACAGGCCGCCAATTTTACCGCTGCCACTGAGTTTCTGGCCGTGATAATGACCGTTGACCTTCAGGGCGAAGGCATAGTCTTGCGGCGCGCTACCTTTCTCCAGGATCTTTTTCGCGTCCGTTTCGCCGACGATCTCGCTAAACGGGATCGGCTTGCCCAGGGAGTCAATCAGCACATCCAGCCGGGTATCCAGGGTTTGGTCAGCGAACGTCACGTGCCCCTTGTCGAAACCAATGGCACCGATGTCCAGCGTCCAGCTGGACGGCTCGGCATTCGGGTCTTTGGGGTCGAAGGTGAACGTCCAGTTCGCCTTGCCATCGGCCAGGCGCTCAAGGTTGGCGCTGGGCTCGGTGAGGTTGATTCGCGGGATATCCACGGTCTGGCTCAGCAGCGCCAGCGGCGAAAGGCGCAGCTCAACTTTTTTGAGGCTGGCCATTTGCGGATTTTTCGCCCACTCGGGGTTACCCAGGGTCAGGTCCTGAGCGATGACATGCGGCCACGGCACCCATGCCCGCCAGCCCCCCGCGCCCTCCTCGCGCTGCCAGCGCACGGCCAGATCGCCATTAATGGCAAAGGGGCGATGGAGAATCCCGGACACCTGGCTATTGATGGTCGGCTTGATGCGGTTCCAGTCGAAGGTGGCGAGGATCACCACCAGCACGGCCACCAGCAAGACAAAAATACCGCCTGCCCAGGCAAGGGTTTTACGGGTGCGCGTCATGTCACGGCTCCTTGATTACGACAGAACGTCCCAGTTTCGACGCTGTAAATGTACGACTGACAAAGACGCCTGAAGGTTTAACCCCGGTACGTCTTTCGTGTAAAAAACCTCAGAAGGCGCAGGCTAGAGCCTCCGAATCTGGACAATCAATTGTGTTGATTATCACCATTGGCCGTATGAACTTTGATATCCGGTAGCCAAGCGTAGCATTGCCACCACACCCACCCAGTTGCATTGCTACGGAGCACACACCATGAAACGCCCAGTATTGTTTGGTCTTTCCCTTTCACTTTTGGCCTTCAACGCATTCGCCATGCCTGCCGATGAAACGCCAACCCCAATGGTACAACCGGCCTCCAGCACCCTGAGCCAACCGCTCGACCCAGTGGCTGAAGACGGCGCACAACGTACCCTGGATCAGCAAAACAGCTACGCCGAAGATGGCTACGACCGCACCCCAAGCAACCAGTTTGTCGCCGAAGGTGGTGCTGATCGTCTGGCAGAGAGAAATCAACGTGCCAGCTAACCCTCTCTCTGCGGGTGCCGCGAGGCTGCGATAAGGGCCGCAAGGCCTTAAAAATCCTGGGGTTGCTACGCACCCATCGCAGCCTTCGGCAGCGGCTACAAGGGATGGATCAAATTTGCTAGAGTGCGCCGCTGTACTTGTCTGGAATACCAGCCCCGATGCTGCCTCGCGCCGAACAGAAGCAACAAACCCGCCTTGCGCTGATGGATGCTGCCCGCCACTTGATGGAATCGGGTCGCGGCTTTGGCAGCCTGAGCCTGCGCGAAGTCGCCAAAACGGCTGGCATCGTGCCCACCGGGTTTTATCGTCACTTCAGTGACATGGACCAACTGGGCCTGGCGCTGGTCAGTGAAGTCGGCCAGACCTTTCGCGAAACCATTCGACTGGTGCGTCACAACGAACTGTTCATGGGCGGCGTGATCAACGCCTCGGTGCGCATTTTTCTCGACGTGGTGGAGGCCAATCGCTCGCAGTTCCTGTTTCTGGCCCGTGAGCAATACGGCGGTTCACAACCGGTGCGTCAGGCTATTGGTGCGCTGCGCGAAGACATTACCTCGGACCTGGCTGCCGACCTTGGCTCCAAGCCCAAGTTGCAGCACCTGGACCACGCCGGCCTGACCGTGATTGCCGACCTGGTGGTCAAAAGCGTGTTTGCCGCCCTGCCCGACGTCATCGACCCGCCTGCCGACACCCTGCCCGACCACCTGCAACCCCAGGCCAAGATCAGTCAGCAACTGCGCTTTATCTTCATCGGGCTCAAGCACTGGAAAGGCTTGGGCAGCACCGAGTAGCCGCAAGCGCACCTTATTGGGGCGTCAACGCGGTTATTGCGCACTTATTTAGAACATCTTCATCTTCCTGCACTCTTTTTGGGCCTGCATCTGCGGTCTTTACCCGGGTTGGCAAGCCCCTTGCTCTGACCCCGGTATTGTCAATTGCAGGAAGCCTTCCGATGCTGGTTATACATCGCAGAGTCCAGGCCCACCCCGTGTGGAGCGCCGAGTTACACCTGAACTTCGAAGCCCGAAGCAAAAGTCGCCTGCGCTGCTTCAGCAGCAGTGGCGAAGACGTAGGCCTGTTCCTTGAGCGTGGCCAGTCTGCGCTGCATGACGGCGAATTTCTCCAGGCCCAGGACGGGCGCATCGTACGTGTCTGCGCCAGCCCCGAAAAACTGCTGCATGTCACCTGCTGCAACGCCTTTGAACTGACCCGCGCCGCCTATCACCTGGGCAACCGCCACGTGGCCTTGCAGGTCGGTGATGGCTGGCTGCGGCTGCTCGATGACTACGTGCTCAAGGCCATGCTGGAGCAACTGGGCGCTCACACCGAGGCCATCGAAGCACCTTTCCAGCCGGAACACGGCGCCTATGGTGGCGGTCATCATCACTCCCGTGCGGGTGAGGAAGACTTTAACTACGCACCGCGCCTGCATCAGTTTGGCGTGCGCTTGTGAGTCCGGCCTGGGCGCTGCTGCGTCTGGCCAGCCCGCAGCTGCCGATTGGCGGCTACAGCTATTCCCAAGGGCTGGAAATGGCCGTGGAGAATGGCCGCGTGGCTGACCCGGCAAGTGCCGCCCGCTGGATCTGCGACCAATTGCTGCTCAACCTGGCGCGCTTCGAGGCACCGTTGTTGCTCGCCCATTGCCAGGCGGCGGCCGACGAAGACTGGAGCGCCCTGCAGCGGTTTTGCGATGAGCACCGCGCCAGCCGTGAAACCCGCGAGCTGCATCAGGAAAGCCGGCAGATGGGCTATTCCCTGCAACAGTTGCTCACCGGTTTGCCAGAGCTGGACGAGCCTGCACGGCAGTTTCTCGTACAACAGAACGAACCCCATCTGGCCCTCGGCTGGGCCCTGGCCGCTCGCGCGTGGGGCATCACCCCACAGGACGCGCTGGCCGCCTGGCTCTGGAGCTGGCTGGAAAACCAATTGGCGGTGCTGATGAAAACCTTGCCCCTGGGCCAGCAAGCTGCCCAGCGCATGACCAGCGAGTTGTCGCCCGCCTTGCAGCAAGCCCAGCAACACGCCAGCACCCTCGACTTATCCCACTTGGGCAGTGCCGCTTTCGGCCTGTCATTGGCGAGCATGGCCCACGAGCGCCAGTACAGCCGCCTGTTTCGTTCCTAGGAGAATGCAATGAACACACAGCCTTTGCGTGTTGGCATCGGTGGCCCGGTGGGCTCCGGCAAAACCGCGCTCACCCTGGCCCTGTGCCTGGCCCTGCGCGACAAATACAACCTGGCCGTCGTGACCAACGATATCTACACCCGCGAAGACGCCGACTTTTTGGTGCGCAATGCGGCGCTGGCGCCGGAGCGCATCATCGGTGTCGAAACCGGGGGGTGCCCGCACACGGCCATCCGCGAAGATGCGTCGATCAATCTGGAGGCTGTGGATCAATTGAACCGCCGTTTTCCGGGGCTGGATCTGATCCTGGTGGAATCGGGTGGGGATAACTTGTCGGCCACCTTCAGCCCGGAGTTGTCCGACCTGACGATCTACGTGATCGACGTGTCCGCCGGGGACAAACTGCCGCGCAAGGGCGGGCCGGGGATCTGCAAGTCGGACTTGCTGGTGATCAACAAAATCGACCTCGCGCCGCTGGTGGGTGCATCGCTTGAGTTGATGGACAACGACACACGGCGCATGCGCGGCGACAAACCCTTTGTGTTCAGCAACCAAAAGACCGGGCATGGCCTGGATGCCATCGTGGCGTTTATCGAGCGTCAGGGGTTGTTGATTTAACCTGTGGGAGCGAGCCTGCTCGCGATGGCATCACTGCGGTTTGCCTGAGGTACCGCATCGTTCCCATCGCGAGCAGGCTCGCTCCCACATTCCCGACCCTACATCAGAGTTGAGATCATCCAGCGAATCACGGTGTATCATGTCGCGCAAACGCCCCAGCCGTGACGACGCCCGCCGATGCCTGATGTAGCCCGCTCCGACTTCCCGCTTGAACTGACCGCCACGTTTGCGGCCGTTCAGCAGCATTTTCGCCAGGTCATTGTGCCCCTGTGGCAAGGCCCCGGCTGGAATGCCGAACTGGCGTTGCCGTTTGAGGCTCTCAGCCCCGAGCATCAGCCATTGGCGCCCCAGCGCTATCGCGCCATGGCCTGCGCACGACAGTTGTATCTGTTCGCCAGCCTGATCGGCGACCCGGCCTTCCCCGACGCCACGGAGCGCGCAGCGGCGCTGTTCCGCTCGCTGCACCAGCATTTTCACGACGCCGAACACGGTGGCTGGTTCTACAGCATCGACCCCGATGGCGCGCCGCTGGATCAATGCAAAGACCTCTACACCCACGCCTTTATCATCTTCGCCTGCGCCCATTACTGGGCCAAAGTGCGCGAGCCTCTGGTGGAGTCGGTGCTCAATGGCGCCCTGGAAGTAGTGGCCCAGCGTTTCAGTGATGGCAGCGGCTTGTATGAAGCCAGCCTCGAGCGGGACTGGTCATCACGGGGCACTGGCCCGCTGCAAAACCCGTTGATGCACTTGGCCGAGGCGTTCCTGGCCACATTGTCAGTGCGTGACGATGCGCCGGTGCACGCCGCGCTGCTGGCGCTGGCTGACGGCATGCAGCAGCGTTTTATCGAGCCTGTGCATAACGTCATGCTCGAAAAGCCGTGCGGGGCTGTGGATAACTGGTTTGAGCCGGGCCATCAGTTTGAGTGGTTTTTCTTGCTGCAATCTTCGCCACTGCTGCGACAGACGCCGCTGCATGGGTCGCTGGACCGCGCATTCGGCTTTGCTGAACAGGTCGGGGTCGATCCGCAGACCGGGGCGGTCTGCGGCATGCTGGCCCCAGACGGTACCCTGCGTGATGGCACACAGCGCATCTGGGCCCAGGCCGAGTACCTGCGCGCCCTCACCTTGCGCCCTGACAGCCAGCCACGGCTGCAACGCCAATTGCTGGCGCTGCAACATAACTTTTTACATGCCGGTGGCTGGTATGAATGCCGGGATGCGGCGGGGAATGTCAGCCGCGCAGATATGCCGTCGACCACGCCGTATCACCTGGCGACGTGCTACAGCGGGTTGGCGCAGTATTTCGGTTGACGCTTTTACCCCCCCCAACCCTCTCCCGCAGGGAGAGGGTTCGGGGGGGGGTAAAATCACGCAATCCACTTGCGATCCCCGGTAAAGCTGATCGTCAGCCAGCGTGCGCTGTCCGCCGCGCCCAACATGCCTGATATCTCTTCACGAAACCCGTCGAGGGTCTTGATGCCGGTCAGTGGATAACCCGCGGGCAGCACGATATGGATCTCGATAAACCGCGCCCGCCCATGCTTTTGCACGTAGGTTTTGTAGCCTTCAAAGCCATGCCGCGCCGACACTTCTTCGAGCACGTCCCGCACCTTGTCATCCAGCGCATCCGGGGCAATGCCCAGCACGTCGCGCAAGGCCGGCCTGAGGATCTTGAACGCCGGCGCCAGCATGCTCAGGGCCAGCAAAATCAGGATCGCCGGGTCAACGTAAGCCGCCCACTGTGCATAACCTTGTTGCTTGAGGATCAAGGCGGTCACAAAACTTATCAACAACCCCACCGACAGCATGGCGTCCACCAGCCAACTGATGTTGTCGAACTGGATCAGGGTTGATTTGAGCTTGCGGTTTTTGCGACGGACCCAGAAGTAGTAGCCGAACTCGACGACGGTAAACACCGCGGCGTAGACGATCACCATCCCCAACTCGATATCGCGCCCGCCATTGATGATGCCAAACACGCCGTTAAGAAAGGCGTAGATCGCAATCAACAACAGGAAGCTGCCTTCGATCAGCAGCACCATGGGCTCAAGGTGCCAGAAGCCGAACTGGAAACGCTGGTTGCTTTCCTTGGCGATCAACTGCGCTGTGATCAGCATCAGGACTTTGATAAAAGTCGCGATCAAAGAGAAGAACCCATCGAACAGGATGGATTCTGAACCCGAAATAAAACCCGTTACGATGCCCGCAATGGCCACCGCAAACATTAGAACGGTCGATTGTTTGAGCAGTTTCTGCTCACCACGGTTACTCACACAAACTCCTTTTCAGCCCGATTGAATGCGACCCCCTCAGGAGGTCGCAGGTGGGCTGCCAGGCGTAAGTTTACTACTTGGCGTGGCGTTCGATGGCAAAACCGCTCCAGGACTGCGTGACGGGCATCAGTTCAAGGCGGTTGATGTTGATGTGGGCCGGGGTGTTAAGCACCCAGAATATGGTCTCGGCGATGTCCTGGGGCTGAATCGGCTCAGCACCCTGGTAGGTTGCGTCGTAACGTTCCTTGTCGCCGCCAAAGCGAACCATGGAGAACTCGCTCTCGCACAGGCCCGGTTCAACGTTGCTGACCCGCACACCCGTGCCCTGCAAGTCACAGCGCAGGTTCAGGGAGAACTGTTTCACAAAGGCCTTGGTGCCGCCGTACACATGGCTGCCGGGGTACGGGTAGCTGCCGGCGATAGACCCCAGGTTGACGATCCCGGCACCGCGACCGTAGGCGATCAGCCGTGGCAGCAGCAGGCGGGTGGTGTAGAGCAGGCCCTTGATGTTGGTGTCGACCATGGTTTCCCAGTCATCGAGGTCACACTTGGGCGCCGGGTCGGTGCCCAGCGCCAGGCCTGCATTGTTGATAAGCCCACGCAACTTGCTGAACGCAGGCGGCAGATTGGCAATCGCCGCTTCCATCGCGGCACGGTCACGCACGTCCACCACCAGGCCATGAACCTCGGTCTGTTTGGACAACTCCTCACACAGCGCTTTCAAACGCTCTTCGCGCCGACCCGTCAGCACCAGTTTCCAACCTGCTTGCGCAAACTTGCGTGCGCACGCCTCACCAAATCCGGAAGTCGCGCCCGTAATAAACAGGGTGGAAGTCATCGTGTTCTCCTTGGCTGGCGGGCATCGGCCGCCGTTGAATTGGACGTTGAGCAGAATGCCCCGACTGGGGTCCAGCGGCAACCCGGCCCTGTATTAACACCTTCAAACTGTACGAAAAACAACCAGGCACCTGTAAGCCTTGCTGCGTAAGGGCTGGAGCCATATGCGCTCACCTTATCCACAGGCCCGTCCACAGTCTTTGGGGGCAACTCGAAAATGCTCAAAGCCTCTATCCACAAGGGATAGAGCGCAGGGTGAGGTGTTTTTAACTTGACCTGAACAGGCCCCACATGCAGACGCCCCAAAAAGGTGCAACCCGGTGAAACCGGCCAGATAGCCAGAGGCCAGTAATTACGCCGCCTGCCGCAATCTTTCCAGAGTTTAACCACAGACTTATCCACAGGTTAGTCATCAAATTAAGGCGCTCTTTATGACTGAACAAACCTGTTGACAAATCACCGGGGCAGCCGCCTAAAAACCGCTGGTCGAAAATTAACCATACCGCTGGACGCCTTATAAATAAAGGGCTACAGCCAACTACTCCCACGTTACCCACAGCCACCTCCACAGCAAACGGGGACAAGTCAAAATGATGGCAAAACAGGGAATTACAGCGGCTTTATGTCGCGGTTTCACAGAGTTGAAATATTGTTTTCCACAATTTCGATAGTGCTCTGTGGAATAACGAAAAAGCCCCTGAAAAGGGGCTGGTGCAACAGACTGCTGTTCTATGGGAGCCGGCTTGCCAGCTCCCACACTTTTTAATGCCCGCCCAGATACGCGTTTCGCACCTCCTCGTTGCTCAGCAGTTCCTTGCCGGTGCCGGTCAGGCGGATTTCACCGTTGACCATCACGTAGGCACGGTCTGAAAGACGCAGGGCGTGGTTAGCGTTTTGCTCGACCAGAAAGATGGTCATGCCGGTGGTGGCCAGTTCGCGCAAGGTGGCAAAAATCTGTTTCACCACAATCGGCGCCAACCCCAGACTGGGCTCATCCAGCAGCAACAACTTGGGGCGGCTCATCAAGGCGCGGGCGATGGCGAGCATCTGCTGTTCCCCCCCCGACATGGTCATGGCCCGCTGGTTACGCCGCTCCTTAAGCCTTGGGAACAACTCGAACATGCGTTGCATGTCTTCGCTGGCGTATTTATCCCCGATGGGGATGGTGCCCATCAGCAGGTTTTCTTCCACCGACATGTCCGGGAACACACGGCGCCCTTCTGGCGACTGGGCGATACCGTTGGAGGCGATGTAGTGCGAAGACTTGTGGGTAATGTCCACGCCCTGGTAGATGATTTGCCCGCTGCTGGCCCGAGGCTGGCCGAAAATCGACATCAGCAGCGTGGATTTTCCTGCACCGTTTGAGCCGATCAGGCTGACGGTTTCGCCCTCTTCAATGTGCATCGAAACTTGCTTGAGCGCCTGGATCGGCCCGTAGTGCACGTCCAGGTCCTTGAGTTCGAGGATCGTGCTCGTCATATCAGCTCCTCTTCGTCTGCGCCGAGGTAGGCAGCAATCACTTTCGGGTCGTTGCGGATCTCCTGCGGCCCGCCCTCGGCGATCACGTTGCCATGGTCGAGCACCACGATGTGATCGGAAATACTCATGACCATGCCCATGTCGTGCTCGATCAGCACCACGGTGAGGTCGTGTTCGTCACGCAACAGGCGAATCATCGCGCTCAACGCTTCGGTTTCCTGCGGGTTGAGGCCTGCGGCCGGTTCGTCCAGGCAGATGATCTGCGGGCGCGTGCACATGGCACGGGCAATTTCCAGACGCCGTTGCTGGCCGTAGGACAGTTCACCGGCCAGGCGGTTGGCGCAGTCCACCAGGTCGACCACTTCCAGCCAGTAGAACGCGTGGTCCAGCGCATCGCTTTCGGCCTTGCGGTAGCCCTTGGTGTTGAGGATACCGGCGAGCATGTTGCGGTTGACCCACATGTGCTGGGCCACCAGCAGGTTTTCCAGCACCGACATTTCCTTGAACAGGCGAATGTTCTGGAAGGTCCGCGCCAGCCCTGAGCGGTTGACCAGGTGAGTACCGCCGAACATTTTGTAAAACAGCCGACTGGCAAATGCCTTGGGCGATACAAAGTCGGTCAACTTGAATGGCTCGCCCAACAGCTTGATCACATTGGTGCGGGTGCCCCGGGCGTTGAGCTCGATCCTGCCGCCGCTGGCTTTGTAAAAGCCGGTCAGGCAGTTGAACACTGTGGTTTTACCGGCACCGTTGGGGCCGATCAGGGCAAAGATCGAGTTGCGTTTGACCTTGAGGCTGACATCACTCAGGGCCTTGATCCCGCCGAAATGCATCATCAGTTTGTCGACCGAGAGCACGATGTCGTCATTCAGAGTGGGCTCGTTCATGGTGCAACCCCCTTGCGTGGTGTGACCCCGACACGGCTGATACGGATCAGGCCCCGCGGTCGCCAGATCATCATCAACACCATCAGTACACCAAACAATAGCACCCGATATTCGGCAAAACTGCGCAGCAATTCCGGAGCCACGGTCAGCACGAACGCGGCGATCACCACACCCACCGTCGAGCCCATGCCGCCGAGCACCACAATCGCCAGGATCAGCGCCGATTCAAAAAAGGTGAACGAGGACGGGTTCACAAAGCCCTGATAGCTGGCGAAGAACACGCCGGCCAGGCCTGCGGTAGAAGCACCGATGGTGAATGCCGAGAGTTTGACCAGCACATGGTTCAGTCCCATAGAGCGACAGGCGATTTCATCTTCGCGCAACGCTTCCCAGGCGCGGCCAATCGGCATGCGGGTCAGGCGGTGCTTGATGTACAGCACCAGCAGCACCACCAAAAACAGCACGATGTAGATAAACAGGAATTTGATATTGGGGTTGTAGTCCAGGCCAAAAAACTGATGGAACGGCACCCCACCCTCTTTGGCAACGCGGCCAAATTCCAGCCCGAAAAATGTCGGTGAAGGCACCGGCATACCATTGGGCCCACCGGTAAACGACAGCCAGTTATTGAGGATCAGACGAATGATTTCACCAAAGCCCAGGGTCACGATGGCCAGGTAATCCCCATGCATTCGTAATACCGGAAACCCGAGAATGCACCCCGCCATCGCCGCCGCAATGGCCGCCAGCGGCAGCACCGACCAAAAGCCCAGCCCCAGGTACTGATAACCCAGCGCCAGTCCATAAGCACCGATGGCGTAGAAGGCCACGTACCCCAGATCGAGCAGGCCCGCCAACCCGACCACGATGTTCAGCCCAAGGCCGAGCAGCACGTAGATCAGGCCGAGAATCACCACGGTCAGGATGTATTTGTTGGCAAAAAACGGGAACACGATGGCAATCACGATCAGCAGCGGCACGATCCAGCGCAGCCGAGATTTGTAATCAGGTGGCAGCACGTGCACACCCGAGCCGGTGGACTCAAAGCTCTGAAGGATTTTCAGGCCCTTGGACGTTTGCAGGAACAGGCTCAAGACAAAGCGCCCCACCATCACAATCGCCACCAGCCAGCCAACACGCGCCGGCTGCAGGTTAAAGCTATAGCCGTCGAGCACTACCCCCACGATCGGCCCAAATACAATCAATGAAATCAACCCGGCAAGGATCGAATCGATAACGCTTTTTTTGATATCAACCGGTTTATTAATGGCTGCAGACATACTTACACCTTCGCCACGAGAGGACGACCCAGCAGGCCTTGAGGACGGAAAATCAGAATCAGCACCAGCAGTGAGAAACTGAACACGTCCTTGTAATCCGAGTTAACCAACCCGGCAAAAAGTGACTCGGAAATACCCAGGATGATCCCGCCGAGCATGGCGCCAGGCAATGATCCAATCCCGCCGAGCACGGCAGCGGTGAACGCCTTGATGCCGATAATAAAGCCGGCATAAAAGTCGAACGTGCCGTAGTTCATGGTGATCAGCACACCGGCCAGCGCGGCCATGGCAGCACCGATCACAAACACGTAAGAAATCACCCGGTCGGTGTTAATCCCCAGGATCGAAGCCATCTTGCGGTCTTGTTGGGTGGCGCGGCACATGCGGCCCAGCTTGGTGTACTTGATGATGTAGGTCAGCAGGCCCATCCCCACGAAGGCCGCGATCAGAATGAAGACTTTGGTGTAGGTGAGTTGTACAAAGCCGGTGCCAATATCCACGCGCCAGGAACCGCTTAGCAGGGTTGGAACCCCTTGTTGGCGCGACCCTTGGGCAATTTGCACGTAGTTTTGCAGGATCAGGGAAATACCGATGGCGCTGATCAGCGGCGCCAGCCGTGTGGAGTTTCGCAGAGGTTTATAAGCCACGCGTTCGATGACCCAGCCATACACGCCAGTCACCACAACGGTGAAAATCAAGGTACCCAACATCAGTAGCGGGAAGGATTCAATACCGAAGTATGCCAACAGAGCCAGACTGATCGCCGCGAGGTAAGCAGAGATCATGTACACCTCGCCATGGGCGAAGTTGATCATGCCGATGATGCCGTAGACCATTGTGTAGCCGATGGCGATCAGGCCGTAGACAGACCCGAGGGTCAGGCCGTTCAGCAGTTGCTGTAGGAAAATACCATCCATAACGCAATCTCACGCACTTGAGTCATTGCGCAGACGCAAGCCATCCACGCCGTCAGAGGACAGCTTGGGTGGCAGGGTGTGCGCGACTCCTGGAAAAGAAGACAGGTGATGCAGATACATTCCCACCCGATGCCCGCCGAAGCTGACATCAGGTGAGTGATTCATCTCACTTCTGTTTTTCCAGCTGGTGATATTTGCCGTCTTTGTCCCACTGGTAAACCACGTAGTCAGAGACTTTCAGGTCGCCTTTGCCGTCCCAGGTTTTTTCACCCATCACGGTTTTAACCGGGTTGGCCTTGAGCCACTTGGCGGCGTCTTCGCCTTTGTTGGATTTGGCGCCATTGAAGGCGTCAGCCAGGGCCTGGATCGAAGCGTAGGCGTACAGGGTGTAGCCTTCAGGCTCGGTGCCCGCTTTGCGGAACTCTTCAACCACCACCTTGCTGTCCGGCAGCAGGCGCGGGTCAGCGCCGAAGGTCATGTACACGCCATCGACATACTGCGGGCCACCGGCAGTGGCTACCAGTTCGTCGGTCACGATGCCATCGTCCGACATGAATTTCACATCCTTGAGACCCGCTTCACGCAGTTGGCGGACCAGCGGGCCGGCTTCCGGGTGCAGACCACCGAAGTACACGACATCAGCACCGGCGCCGCGGATTTTTGTGACCAGCGCGCTGAAGTCTTTTTCACCCCGGGTCAGGCCTTCTTCCAGAATGGGTTTCACGCCGCGCTTGGTCAGCTGTGCACTGGTGGCATCGGCCAGACCTTTACCGTAGGTGTCCTTGTCGTTGATGACCGCTACTTTCTTGCCCTTGAGCACGTCGACGATGTAGTCGCCTGCAACGATGCCTTGCTGGTCATCACGCCCGCACATACGGAACACCGCATTCAGCCCACGCTCAGTGACCTGCGGGTTGGTCGAGCCCGGCGTGATCATGATCACACCCGCATCGGCATACACCTCGGAAGCAGGAATCGTATTCGAAGAGCAGAAGTGACCGACCACACCGATTACTTTGTCCTGATCGACCAGACGGTTGGCCACGGCCACGGCCTGCTTGGGTTCGCAGGCATCGTCGCCGGCAACCAGCTTGATCTTCTCGCCGTTAATCCCGCCCGCCTTGTTGATTGCATCCGCAGCCGCCTGCGCACCCTTCATGTACTGCTCACCAAATGCCGCGTTGGCGCCGGTCATCGGGCCCGCCACACCGATTTTCACATCAGCCTGAACAAACGAGGACACGCCCAAAGCAGCAGCCACTGCGAGGGCCAGAAAACCTTTCTTGTAGAACGTCTGCGACATGAGGTGGTGCTCCTGAGGTTTTTTTAGATGGCACTTCGACTTCACCTAAAGCGCAGAGCAAGCCGCGTGCCATTGGTTTTTTATTCTTAAAAAAGCCGTTGTCTTGTTGTTATGCCGACTGTTTCGAGCCCATTTTCATTGGGCGTGCAACCGTCTAAACCGAGGAAGGTGAAACCAATCATTCTCTGCCAGTGCCACCATCTGCTAGAAGCGTTGCAACCGGGTTGCCCTGCATCGTGCAACCATCCTGTAACCGCCTGCGTCACCGAACTGCACACTCTCGGTGCGTAATTGCTACGCGCCGCACCACTAGAGGCTAGCCGCTGCACGGGTAAACGCCGTGCAAGCGGTGAAAAAACTCTGTCAGATCACGATTCTTAAACATTGGCCGGCGTGATAAAGCGAAAAACCGGCTTCGTATAAACAACTGCGCAGCCCCGTGCCAGACAGCGGGCGCATTGGCGCAAACGGAATCGGCAGTGCTTTGGCGTCCCCGCTGCACAGGTAGTCGGCAAAGGCCTTGCCCACCACGCTGCCCGTGGTCACGCCCCGACCGTTGTAACCGGTCACTGCCACCAAACCGGGCGCAGGCTCAAATAAACGCATCAAATGATCAGGAGTAAACGCGATGCAGCCGGTCCAGGTGCACTCCCACTCCACGCCCTTGAGGTACGGGAAGTAGTGCTGTTGTACGCGGTCGGCCCAGGCTTTGAGAAACCACGCAGGCTTTTGATTGCCATTACCCAGGCTACCCAGCAATAAACGACCGTCGGCATCGCGGCGAATGCTGCTCAACACCTGGCGGGTATCCCACGAGCCCTGGCCGCCGGGCAAGATACGTTCGGCGGTGGCATCGGTCAGTGGTTTGGAGGCAACCTGGTAGTAGTAACCCGGGAAAAAGTTACGTCGTAAGTCAGTCCATTCGCCTTCGGTGTAGGCATTGGATGCCAGCACCACCTGCTCGGCACTCACCGCCCCCAATGCGGTTTGCACCGACCAGCGCTGGCCCTGGCGTTCAAGCCCGGTCACGGGCGAGTGGTCAAACAGTTGTCCGCCCAGATCACCGGCGGCCTTGGCCAGGCCCGAGGTGTAGGCCATGGGGTTGAGGGTTCCGGCGCGACGGTCGAGCAAGGCGGCAGCTATTTTTGTGGTGCCCGTGGCCGCTTCGCACGCCGCTCCGGTGAGTAACTCCACGGGTGCTCCGCGACGCTTCCATTGCTCTTCGCGGCTGCGCAGATCGGCCTCGCCCTTGGCGTTGTGAGCCATATGCAACGTGCCTTCGCGGCGCAGCTGACAGTCGATTCCATATTTGTCGATCAGGCTGAATACCAGGGCAGGCGCGGCACCGAGCATGCGATTGAGCTGGCTGCCCACGGCCTCGCCGAAACCGGCTTCGATATCATCCGGCGGGATCCACATCCCTGCGTTCACCAGCCCCACGTTGCGCCCCGACCCCCCGTGCCCGGTGCGATGCGCTTCGAGCACGCACACGCTTTTGCCTTGTTCAAGCAAGTGAATGGCGGCTGACAGACCGGTGATACCGGCACCAATCACACACACGTCAACATTCAGTTCGCCCTTGAAGGTGGGCATTTGAGGACGTTGCGGCGTTAGGTTTTCCCACAGACATTGTTCTTGTAGAGGCATTGCCAAGCTCCAGAAATGAAACCCAACCAAGATCAAAAGCCCCTCACCCTGGCCCTCTACCGCAGGGTATGGGTTGGGTGAGGGCTTGCATCACCTCAATCGAAGGTAATCCCCTGTGCCAACGGTAGTTCCAGCGAGTAGTTCACGGTATTGGTCTGACGGCGCATATAGCCGCGCCACGCATCGGAGCCCGACTCACGCCCGCCGCCCGTTTCTTTCTCGCCACCAAACGCGCCGCCAATCTCCGCGCCACTCGGGCCGATGTTGACGTTGGCAATCCCGCAGTCACTGCCGGTTGCAGACATGAATTGCTCCGCCTCGCGCACGTCAGTGGTGAAGATGCACGACGACAGGCCCTGGGGCACGGCGTTGTTCAGGCGCAGGGCTTCGGCAAAATCGCTGTAGCCGACCACGTACAGGATTGGGGCGAAGGTCTCGTCGCATACCACATCGCTCTGCTCCGGCATTTCGACAATCGCCGGGGCCACGTAGTAAGCGCCGGGATACTGCCCGGCCAACTGACGTTCACCGCCAAACACCCGCCCGCCTTCGCTCAAGGCTTGCTCCAGCGCATCCTGCATGCTTTCGAAGCTGTGCTTGTCGATCAGCGGCCCCACCAGATTACCTTCCAGCGGGTGACCGATACGCACTTTGGAATAGGCCGCCTTGAGCCGGGTAACGATCTCTGCTTTGACCGAATCATGGGCGATCAGTCGGCGCAGGCTGGTGCAGCGCTGGCCGGCGGTGCCAACAGCGCTGAACAGGATGGCGCGCACGGCCATGTCCAGATCAGCACTCGGGGCGAGGATCATCGCGTTGTTGCCGCCCAGTTCCAGAATGCTGCGGGCAAAGCGTGCGGCAACGATTGGCGCCACTTCACGGCCCATGCGGGTGCTGCCGGTGGCGCTGATCAACGCCACACGCGGGTCTTCAACCAGTGCCTGGCCCGCGTCACGGCCGCCGATAATCACTTGGGCCAGGTACTTAGGCGCGTCGGTAAACTTACTCAGCACCCGATCAAACAACGCCTGGCAGGCCAGCGCAGTGAGCGGGGTTTTCTCGGACGGCTTCCAGATCACGGCGTTGCCGCACACCAGAGCCAGGGCGGTGTTCCACGCCCAGACGGCAACCGGGAAGTTAAATGCGCTGATCACGCCGACAACCCCCAGCGGGTGCCAGGTTTCACGCATATGGTGGCCCGGACGCTCCGAGGCGATGGTCAAGCCATAGAGCTGACGCGACAGGCCGACGGCGAAGTCGCAAATGTCGATCATCTCCTGCACTTCGCCCAGACCTTCCTGGGTAATCTTGCCCGCCTCCCACGACACCAGCTCGCCCAGATCAGCCTTGTACTCACGCAGCAAATCGCCGAACTGGCGCACCAGCTCCCCGCGACGCGGCGCCGGCACCTTGCGCCAGGCCTCAAACGCGTGCTCGGCGCGGGTCACATGCTGCTCGGTCTCGGCAGCACCTTCCCAGTGCACGGCGCCAATCTGGCTGCCGTCAATCGGCGTGTAAACCGGCTGATTGCCCTGCTGGTACAGCGCGGGGTTCACACCAAGACGATCCAGTAATGCAGCAACCATGGGAGGCACTCCTTGAGCTTAAGAAAGATAATTCGCAGGCCATTAGTTGTAGCTGGCTCCCATGGCGGCAACAAACGACCTTTAAGCGAGATATCATTCCAAAAATTCATGCTGCGCTGGTAACGTTGCCTGACAACAAGAATGAGGGGGCTTTTATGCTCAGCCTTTATGTTTAACAAGAAGCGCCATTTGCCTTCGATCACAGCGTTGCAGTGTTTTGAGGCAGTGACCCGCCACCTGAGCTTCACCCGGGCCGCCGAAGAGCTGAACCTGACCCAGAGTGCGGTCAGCAAGCAGGTCGCGCAGCTGGAAGAGTTGTTACAGCACCTGCTGTTTCGCCGGGTGCGTCGCCGTTTACAACTGACGCCAGCCGGTGACTTGTATCTGCTGGAAGTCCGAAAAATCCTGACCCAGGTCGAAATGTCGACCCACACCCTGCGCTCCTATGGCGGCGAAACGGAAGTGCTGAGGGTCTCGACCCCTTCCACCTTTGGTGCTCGCTGGCTGGTGCCGCGCCTCAAGGGTTGGCGCCTGCGCCATCCGCATATTCATCTGGACCTGTGCAACGAGCAGCAAGGCGACGATTTGCTGCAAGGGCGCAGTGACCTGGCGTTTTACTTCGGCCAGGGTTCGCGCCCCGGGACCGAGTGCCTGAAGCTGTTTGGCGAAGAACTGGTGGCGGTGTGCGCGCCGTCGAGCTTGCCGGCCAGCCCGTTTACCGACCCGACCCAACTGACCGATCTGGTGTTGCTGCAAAACGCTTCTCGCCCCCAGGCCTGGCACGACTGGTTTGAAAGCCAGGGTTATCGCACCGACCACAGCTATCACGGCCCGCGCTTTGACACCTTTTATATGTGCATCCGAGCCGCCCAGGTGGGATGTGGTGTCGCCCTGCTGCCCCGGTTTCTGGTGGAAGAGGAATTGGCTGACGGCAAGCTGGTCATCGCCTGGCAGCACTTGATGACGAGTCGCGACGCCTATTACCTGGCCTACCCTGAACATTCGGCGGGCGTGCCCAAAGTGCGGGATTTTGTAAGCTGGATAATGGGGCAGATTAATGAAGTCCATTCTCTGTAGCCGCTGCAATACAAAAACTGCTGGCAATACCACCCGCGGATATGCGCCACTAGCGCCATTCATTGAAAAAGCTGAACACCGTGGCAATCAGGCACGGGCAGCATGGAGATTGCCGCTATGAGCGAGAGTGTGTTTGCCGATCGCATCGTGCAGAACCTGCTCGACACCGACTTCTACAAACTGACCATGATGCAGGCGGTGCTGCACAACTACCCCAACGTTGAAGTCGAGTGGGAATTCCGTTGCCGTAACAGTGAGGACTTGCGCCCGTATCTGAACGAAATTCGCCATCAAATCGATCGTCTGGCCGAGTTGAGCATGACCCCGGATCAGCTGGGCTTCCTGGAGCGGATCACGTTCATGACGCCCGACTTCATCCGCTTCCTGGGTTTGTTTCGTTTCAACATGCGCTATGTGCACACGGGGATCGAAAACGGCGAGTTGTTTATTCGCCTGCGCGGTCCGTGGCTGCATGTGATTTTGTTTGAAGTGCCCATGCTGGCGATCGTCAGCGAAGTTCGTAACCGTTCGCGCTATGCAGGCACAGTGCTCTCACAGGCCCGCGAGCAGCTGTATCGCAAGTTCGACTGGCTGCAGGCCAATGCCGGCGCCGACGAACTGTCCGAGTTGCAGGTCGCCGATTTCGGTACGCGCCGACGCTTTTCGTATCGCGTGCAAGAAGAAGTGGTCAACGTGCTCAAGCATGACTTCCCGGGGCGCTTTGTCGGCACCAGCAACGTCAACCTGTCCCGCGAACTGGACATGAAGCCGCTGGGCACCATGGCCCACGAATGGATCATGGCCCACCAGCAACTGGGCCCGCGGCTGATCGACAGCCAGAGTGCGGCGCTCGATTGCTGGGTGCGCGAATACCGTGGGCTGCTGGGGATTGCACTGACGGATTGCATCACCACCGACGCCTTCCTCAAAGACTTCGATCTTTACTTCGCCAAGCTGTTCGACGGTTTGCGCCATGACTCGGGCGACCCAGTGGTGTGGGCTGAAAAATGCATCGCGCACTACCACAAGCTGGGCATCGACCCGATGAGCAAGACCCTGGTGTTCTCCGACAGCCTCACGCTGCCCCGCGCGCTGGAAATCTTCCGGGCGCTGCGCGGCAGAATCAATGTCAGCTTCGGCATCGGCACCAACCTTACCTGTGACATTCCAGGTGTCGAGCCGATGAGCATCGTGCTTAAAATGACCGCCTGTAATGGCTCCCCAGTGGCAAAGATTTCGGATGAGCCGGGTAAAACCCATTGCTCTGATCCAAACTTCGCCGCCTACCTGCGCCACGTTTTCCAAGTTCCTGAACATTCTTCCAAGGAGTGAATCATGCAGGCCGTACAGCGTCAGATTGCTGCAGACCTCAAGGTCCAACCGCCATTTAAAGATACCGCCGCCCTTGAAGCCGAGGTCGCTCGACGCATCACCTTTATTCAGTGCTGCCTGCACAACGCCAGGCTCAAGACCCTGGTCCTGGGAATCAGCGGCGGGGTCGACTCACTGACCGCAGGCTTGATGGCCCAACGCGCGGTCCAGCAGTTGCGCGAACAGACCGGCGATCCGTCGTATCGTTTTATTGCCGTGCGCTTGCCTTACGGCGTGCAGCACGACGAAGCCGACGCTACCGCGGCGGTCGAGTTTATCAACCCGGATGAGCGCCAAACCGTGAACATCGGCCCGGCGGTCAAGGCCCTGGCGGCCGAAGTGACCGCCTTTGATGGCAAACCGGCTGCTACCGTTGATTTTGTGCTGGGCAACACCAAGGCGCGGATGCGCATGGTGGCGCAATACACCATCGCCGGCGCAACCGGCGGCCTGGTGATCGGCACGGACCACGCGGCCGAAGCCGTGATGGGTTTCTTCACCAAATTCGGTGATGGCTCCTGCGACCTGGCGCCGCTCAGCGGGCTGGTAAAAAACCAGGTACGGGCGATTGCCCGGCACTTTGGCGCACCCGAGTCGCTGGTCGAAAAAGTCCCGACCGCCGACCTGGAAGACCTGGAACCGGGCAAGCCTGACGAAGCGTCCCACGGCGTGACCTATGCCGAGATTGATGCCTTCCTGCATGGCGAACCGGTGAGCGAAGAGGCGTTCGGCATCATCTGCCGTACCTACGAGAAGACCCACCACAAGCGCGAGATGCCGTTCGCGCCTTGAGGCCTGGCTTTACCCCTCACCCGCCCCTCGCCCTGAGGGTTGGGTGAAGGGCTTTCAGGCCTCTGTATTTTCAGCCAGAAAAAACGGAATGACCCCCACAGTTTTTTTCGCTTGTCGCCCCCGCATCCAGAGGCTTTCATAGACGTCTATTTCGTCGCCAGAGCCCTGCCCCATGTCTTCTTTCGATGGTTTGTTCTCCCTTGTCGATTCTTTGCTCGGCCAACCTGCCGCTGGCTGGCTGCGCAAGCATGTCGAGGTGCCTGAAGGGCTGCTGCGCTTCAGTTGGCATGAGCAGGCGCTGCACCGGGTATGGCTCGCCGAAGCGCTGAACCTGTGCCTGCTGCACAAACTGGTGGAGGCCGTGCCGGACGGCCGGCGCTATGTCGAAGAACAAGCCCTGCAGGGCCGCAAAGTGGTGTTCGACCACGGCGCGATTCGCACCGTGGACTGGCCCGTAAACGGAGAACTGCCTCGCGGCCGTCAGGCATTTTCACGCTTGTTGGAGCCGTTGGGCTTCACTGACGTACGAACTTACCCCCTGACCAAGCTGAACATGACTGGCTGGGGCTACCGGCAAATGGACCTGCCCGAGGATATTGCGCAGTTTTTTGTCTCGGAGCTGCACCCCGGGCGTTTCAGCGAAGCCTTCCAGCAAGCCGTCACCCGCGTGATCGGTTCCAGCCTCGACCCGCTGCAGGCCGTACACCAGAGCATCCTCAACCGCCTTACCCTGACCCGCCATTGCAGCCTGAGCGAAGCACAAGCGTTGTTGCCGGCGCTGTATCAGGCATTCGGCCGCCAGCATGGCGTGGTACTGGAGGCGGACTACCAGTGCCTGCTCGCTGAAAGCGCTGAAATGGCCTGGATCAGCACCGAAGGCAACAGTTTCAACCACCTGACTGACCGGGTGCAGGACCTTGAAGCCTGCGTCGCCCAACAACGCGATCTGCAGCGGCCAATGAAAGACAGCATTGAAGTGTCGGCCTCAGGCCGAGTGATGCAGACCGCCTATCGTGCCTGTACGGTTACCCGCGGCCTGGTCGATGCCACAGGCCAGTACCGCGAGCACGCGGTGCCCGGGTCGTTTGTGGAGTTTATCCAGCGCAAGGTCGACCCGGACAACGGTCGGATCGACCTGAATTTCGACAGCAGCAACGCCCAGGGCATTTTCAAGATGACCGACTCAAAAGCCTGACCCTGAACGCAAACAGCCCCGACGGCGCAAGGCACGTCAGGGCTGTTGCAGGGCCTGCGGGTCTTATTTAAGAACCACAGCGCCTTTCATCATCGAGTTGTGGCCCGGGAAGGTGCAGAAGAATTCGTACTCTTCGCCCGCTTTGAGCTTGGCCACATCGAAGGTCACGGAGTCTTTCTCACCGGCGCCGATCACTTTGGTGTGGGCGATTACGCGCTCGTCACCGTCCTTGAGGTAGTTTTTATCCAGGCCGGCAGCAATGCCGTCGGTGGAGATTGCCTGCATGTCTGCCTTTTTGCTCAAGACCCAGTTATGGCCCATGACGTTTTTCGGCAGGTTGCCGGAGTGCGTCAGGTTAACGGTGAAGGTCTTGCAGGATTTGTCGATGACGATCTCTTTCGTGTTGTAAGACATCTGGTCAGTCGAATCGACAGTCACAGCGCACTCAGCCGCCAGCAAATGGCCGCTGGCCAGGGTCAAAAGGGATACCGCAACAACTTTGGCAAACATGGTCTATCTCCAAGGCAGGGTATGTGCAGCTAAAATATGTATACATATTACCTGAAAATTGTATCGACTTACATGATCTGAGTCATGGTCTATCGCCGCGATCGAGACAATCCATCCCAAAATGGACTTCAGGCATATAACCTTAGGCCATCTTTTCGATTTTTGGGGAATAAGTGATGGGACTTCCTGCATTGATGACCTGTTTGCTGGCCGCCTATGCCTGTGGCGCCTGTGGCCGGGACGAGATTTAATACACAACCGGCTTTTGGGTGGGTGTAGAGTCGTATTTTCAGTGCAAAGTACAACCTTGCAAAAACCCAGCTAACGGCTAAGCACTAATACAGGGCAGAATACGCGCCGCTTAACCTCACCTTCGACCCCAAGAGGATCGCCCATGGCCAAACCAAATTACAACTTCGCTAAGCGTCAAAGAGACTTGGCTAAAGAGCAGAAGAAAGAGGAAAAGCTTGCCCGCAAGAAAGCGGCAGCTGAAGAAGGTACCGTAGAGCTGGACCCGAATGCCGACATCGAAGCCGATGAAGACGGCGAGGCTGTCGCTGAGAGCAGCGACACCCCAGAAGTAAAAGCACCAGACGCGTAACCCCCCTCGGCCCGGTTATCCACAACCCGGCCCACAGGATCTGTGATCAGGATCAGCAGCCCGGCTGTTGATCCTCGCAGTTAGCCTGTCGCCCTCTCAGACGCTTCAAACCTCTTCCCCTGACTCACTGCTCAGCAATCAGCCTACACACGCCTGGCCGGCCTCTCAGCGCGCAGAAAGCACAACGCCAACCCGAAGGCTGGCGTTGTAGGTGAATACTGCGCGATTTCTTGTGGGAGCGAGCAGGCTCGCTCCCACAAAGTATCCCTAGCGCGGCACTACCGGTTTGCGGGTGGGCTTTTGGCTTTTGCCACCCTTGGCAGCTTCATGACGCTCTTTGGCTGCTTGCTTGTTGCGGGCGAACGCTGCGGCCTTGGCTTGCTCACGCTTGTCCCACGGGTTGCCACCATCGCTGGCACGCGGCGGGAGGCCGGTGTGCTGGGTCAGGATCTTGGTGGTTTTCTCACCGGCTACCTTGTGGCTGCCAACAGGCGTCGAGTTCTTGCGACGGGCACTCTGGTAGCTGTCGGTCGCAGGCTGATGCAGCGGGATCAACTGGTCTTTGCCCGAACCGATCAGGTCAGCACGACCCATGCGGGTCAG
The DNA here is from genome assembly GCF_900106095.1 of Pseudomonas deceptionensis. Taxonomy (NCBI): domain Bacteria; kingdom Pseudomonadati; phylum Pseudomonadota; class Gammaproteobacteria; order Pseudomonadales; family Pseudomonadaceae; genus Pseudomonas; species Pseudomonas deceptionensis. The sequence goes on from NZ_FNUD01000002.1 coordinate 422,076, forward strand.
GGCTTCACGCAGCATCGGCCAGCCTTTCGGATCGTGATAGCGCAAGAACGCCTTGTGCAGACGGCGCTGCTCTTCGCTCTTGACGATAACGACCGAGTCGCTCTTGTACGTAACCTTGCGCAGCGGGTTCTTGCCCGAGTGGTACATCGCGGTGGCGGTGGCCATCGGCGACGGGTAGAACGCTTGCACTTGGTCGGCACGGAAACCGTTGCCCTTGAGCCACAGCGCAAGGTTCATCATGTCTTCGTCTTTGGTGCCGGGGTGAGCGGCGATGAAGTACGGGATCAGGTACTGCTCTTTGCCTGCTTCCTTGGTGTACTTCTCGAACATGCGCTTGAACTTGTCATAGCTGCCAATGCCCGGCTTCATCATCTGGTTGAGCGGACCTTCCTCGGTGTGTTCCGGGGCGATCTTCAGGTAACCACCGACGTGGTGCGTGACCAGCTCTTTCACGTATTCCGGCGACTCGACCGCGAGGTCGTAGCGCAGACCGGATGCGATCAGGATCTTCTTCACGCCCGGCAACGCACGGGCACTGCGATACAGCTGAATCAGCGACGAGTGGTCGGTGTTCAGGTTCGGGCAGATGCCAGGGAATACGCAGGACGGCTTGCGGCACGCGGACTCGATCTCGGGCGTTTTGCAGGCAATGCGGTACATGTTCGCGGTCGGGCCGCCGAGGTCGGAAATGACGCCGGTAAAACCTGGCACCTTGTCACGGATCTCTTCGATTTCGCGAATGATCGACTCTTCGGAACGGTTCTGGATGATCCGGCCTTCGTGCTCAGTGATCGAGCAGAACGTACAGCCGCCGAAGCAGCCACGCATGATGTTCACCGAGAAGCGGATCATGTCGTAGGCCGGGATCTTTTCCTTGCCGTACGCAGGATGCGGAACGCGTGCGTATGGCATGCCAAACACGTAGTCCATTTCTTCGGTAGTCATCGGGATCGGCGGTGGCGTGAACCACACATCCACATCGCCATGCTTCTGCACCAGGGCCCGGGCGTTACCCGGGTTGGTTTCGAGGTGGAGCACACGGTTGGCGTGGGCATACAGCACCGAGTCAGCACGCACTTTTTCGACTGACGGCAGACGGATTACCGTCTTGTCGCGAGTCATGCGCGGGCTGGCCAGCAACTGTACAACCTTGGCTTCGTTCGGGTCTTCAACCGGACCTTTTTCCTGCTCGATGGCGCAGGCCTGGGTGTCCTGGGTGTTCACGTACGGGTTGATGATCTTGTCGATCTTGCCCGGACGGTCGATACGCGTGGAGTCCACTTCGTACCAGTCTTTTGGCGTATCGCGACGGATGAACGCGGTACCGCGAACATCGGTGATGTCTTCGATCTTGTGACCGTAGGACAGACGCTGGGCGACTTCAACAATGGCGCGCTCGGCGTTGCCGTACAACAGGATGTCGGCGCAGGCGTCGATCAGGATCGAGTTGCGTACGCGGTCCTGCCAGTAGTCGTAGTGCGCGATACGGCGCAGGGAAGCCTCGATGCCACCGAGTACGATCGGCACATTCTTGTAGGCTTCCTTACAGCGCTGGCTGTACACCAGGCTGGCGCGATCCGGACGTTTGCCAGCCAGGCCACCCGGGGTGTAGGCGTCATCGGAACGGATTTTTTTGTCAGCGGTGTAGCGGTTGATCATCGAGTCCATGTTGCCGGCTGCAACGCCGAAGAACAGGTTCGGCTCGCCCAGCTTCATGAAGTCGTCTTTGGACTGCCAGTTCGGCTGGGCAATGATGCCCACACGGAAGCCTTGAGACTCCAGCAGGCGACCAATGATCGCCATGCCGAACGAGGGGTGATCGACATAGGCATCACCGGTGACGATGATGATGTCGCATGAATCCCAGCCAAGCTGATCCATCTCCTCCCTGCTCATCGGCAGGAATGGCGCTGGACCGAAACATTCGGCCCAGTACTTCGGATAGTCAAATAGAGGCTTGGCTGCTTGCATGTCGATGACCGGTGTTGAGTACAGAAAATTGGGGCGCGTCATTTACTAAGAAATTCGCGGGCGCGGAATATAGCACAAAAAATGACCAATTCCGACGGCAATGGTCGGAATTGATTGGCGCACGCCGATTACCCGAGGGAGCCAGCCTGCTGGCGATGGCATCATCGTGGTGCGCCTGAAACACCTCACCGTCTGAATCGCTGGCAGGCCAGCTCCCTCAGAGAAGCGCTGGGTGCTTAATCGTCGTCGAAGTTGTAGCTGCCCGGCGCCAGGTTTTCGAATCGGGTGTACTTGCCGATGAACGCCAGGCGCGTAGTACCGATAGGGCCGTTACGCTGCTTGCCGATGATGATCTCGGCAATGCCCTTGTGCTCGGTCTCGGGGTGATACACCTCGTCCCGGTACACAAACATGATGACGTCGGCATCCTGCTCGATGGCTCCGGATTCACGCAAGTCGGAGTTGATCGGGCGCTTGTTGGGGCGCTGCTCAAGGGAACGGTTGAGCTGCGACAGCGCCACTACCGGGCAATTGAACTCTTTGGCCAGAGCCTTGAGGGACCGGGAAATCTCGGAGATTTCGTTGGTACGGTTATCACCGCCCGAACCCGGGATCTGCATCAGTTGCAGGTAGTCGATCATGATCAGGCCGATTTCGCCGTGCTCACGTACCAGACGGCGGGTACGGGCACGCATTTCCGACGGGCTGATACCTGCCGTGTCATCGATAAACAGCTTGCGGTCATTGAGCAGATTGACCGCCGAAGTCAGGCGTGGCCAGTCGTCGTCTTCGAGACGGCCTGCACGGACCTTGGTCTGATCGATGCGGCCCAGGGACGACAGCATACGCATGATCAGCGATTCGCCTGGCATCTCGAGGGAGTAAACCAGTACCGCTTTTTCACTGCGCAATACGGCGTTTTCAACCAGGTTCATCGCAAAGGTGGTTTTACCCATCGATGGACGACCGGCGACGATGATCAAGTCAGACGGCTGCAAGCCGCTGGTCATGCCATCGAGGTCGGTGTAACCGGTGGACAGGCCGGTGATGGCGTTGTCCGTGTTGAACAAGGTGTCGATGCGATCGATGGCTTTGGTCAGCAGGTCGTTGACACTCACCGGGCCGCCGGTTTTTGGCCGGGCCTCGGCGATGGCAAAGATCTGGCGCTCGGCTTCGTCGAGAATCTCGGCAGCATTGCGCCCTTCGGGGTTGAACGCACTGTCGGCGATCTCAGTGCTGATGCCGATCAACTGGCGCAGCGTGGCGCGCTCACGAACAATCTGCGCGTAAGCCTTGATGTTGGCGACCGACGGCGTATTTTTTGCCAGCTCACCCAGGTAACCAAGACCACCGACTTGCGAGGTCTGACCTTCCTTGTCCAATTGCTCGGCAAGGGTCACGACGTCGATCGGGGAGTTCTGGTCCGCCAGTTTGGCGATGGCCCGGAAGATCAGGCGGTGGTCATGCCGATAGAAATCGCCATCCGAGACCTGATCCAGCACGCGTTCCCAGGCGTTGTTGTCCAGCATCAAACCACCGAGCACAGCCTGTTCGGCCTCGATGGAATGCGGAGGCACCTTCAGGGCTGCGGTTTGTAGATCATATTGCTCAGGAGCGGAGATATCGTTCATGGCCACTTGGAATTAGTTTGAAAATCAGAAACTGCAGAAAGACAAAGGGCACGACCTGTAAACAGGATCGTGCCCGATGTTAACCGTCCAGCACACAAGGTGCCAGTCAGTTAAGACTGCTTAAGCAGCTACCACAACAACGCGTACGGTTGCTTCAACTTCAGCGTGCAGGTGCACGGCTACGTCGAATTCGCCTACGTTGCGGATAGTGCCGTTCGGCAGACGAACTTCGCTTTTTGCAACTTCAACGCCAGAGGCGGTCAGTGCATCAGCGATGTCGTGGGTGCCGATCGAACCGAACAGCTTGCCTTCGTCGCCAGCGGTGGCAGTGATAGTCACTTCCAGCTCAGCCAGTTGGGCAGCGCGTGTTTCAGCCGAAGCTTTCTTGTCAGCTGCTGCTTGTTCCAGCTCAGCACGACGCTCTTCAAACGCAGCCAGGTTGGCAGCGGTTGCAGCGGTAGCTTTGCCGTATGGCAGCAGGTAGTTACGACCGTAACCGGACTTAACATTTACTTTGTCGCCCAGGTTGCCCAGGTTCGCGACTTTTTCCAGAAGGATCAGTTGCATGTGAAAATCCTCTTAACTTTTAACCTTCACCGTCCGCAGAGTCTTTATCGGTGCCTTTCGGCGCCAGACGTCCGCGAAAATCAATCAGGCTGTCGACAATGGCCAAAACCACGAGCAACGGATAGATCAGCTGCATGAACAGCAACAGCGTGACGTACAACCCCACCAGCCAAAACTTGGCCAGTCGCTTTTGCGCCACCAGCCCGTGAATCAGGGCCAGCCCGGCGAAGAACAACGCTACGCTGCACAACGGCGTAAGCATGGCCATTTCAGGACCGAAGTTCGGCCCGATAAGCATGCACGCCAGCAACAGAAACGCTGGACCAAGCGGTAGGCGGATGCTGCGAAACTCGCTGGCAAAACCGCCCGGGTTGTACAACAACGCCTGCCAATAACGCCCAAGCATCAGGCTCAGCACGCTGACGACCTGCATCAAAGCTGCAATCAAACCGGTGAGGACGGGTGCAATCAGTGCTCCAAGGCGCGCTCGCTCTACGTCAGATAACTTGTCGTAGAGTCCATTGAGGACCTGCGGCAAAAGTTTTTCCAACTCCTGCGCCATCGCACCAATGGGTTCGCGGAAAGCCGTACCCAGGATCACGCCATACACCACACCCAACGCTACGCTGACCAGCAGCACGCGATTCCAGGACTGACCGGCGCGTAACATCAACGCCAACCCCAGAGTTCCCAGCAACACCATCAAGGTGCGGGGTTCTCCGACAAACCACCAGCCCAGGGCCGGCAGTAAGGCCCATGAGAGGATGCTCAAGGCATCTCTCGGACCGCGCCGCAGGAGCACAAGGCAACCCGCAGCAGCACTCAACCAGAACAAAAACGGCAATGCCGCACATCCGGCCACGATTAACGTGGCCTGCACACGGCCTCGCATGATGAACTCAGCTAGGGCGCGCATGCATTCAATCCTTTACTACCTGTCGACTGCCCGGTCTCAGCGGCCGTGGCTGTCGGTGTAGGCCAGCAGGGCCAGGAAGCGGGCGCGCTTGATAGCGGTGGCCAGCTGACGCTGATAACGAGCTTTGGTACCGGTGATACGGCTTGGAACGATTTTGCCGGTTTCGGATACATAAGCTTTCAGGGTGTTGAGATCTTTGTAATCGATCTCTTTCACTTCTTCAGCTGTGAAGCGGCAGAATTTACGACGACGGAAGAAACGTGCCATGTAATTGGCTCCTCAAAAGGTCCGTGGATTACTCGTCAGCGTTATCGCTGGCGTCGCTGTTATCGCTGTCATCGCCATCGGCGCTGTCAGAATGCTCAGGACGGTCACGACGCTCACGGCGCTCACTGCGGTTTTCTTCAGCCTTGAGCATCTCGGACTGGCCAATTACGGCTTCGTCGCGACGGATGACCAGGTTACGGATCACAGCATCGTTGTAACGGAAGTTGTCTTCCAGCTCAGCCAGGGCTTTGCCAGTGCACTCAACGTTCAGCATCACGTAGTGAGCCTTGTGAACATTGTTGATTGCGTAGGCCAGTTGACGACGGCCCCAATCTTCCAGACGGTGGATTTTGCCGCCGTCTTCTTCGATCAGCTTGGTGTAACGCTCTACCATGCCGCCGACTTGTTCGCTTTGATCCGGGTGGACCAAAAAGATGATTTCGTAATGACGCATGAATGCTCCTTACGGGTTGTAGCCTGCCGCTAACTAAAAAGCGGTCAGACAAGGAGTGAATGACACTTGTGTGTCTTGCCTAGAGAGGCACATATGCGCCCGCCATGACGGCAAGGGGCGCAATTGTAGAGAAGGCACAACAGGGGCGCAAGGCAATTGGTGATTATTTGAGCAATCTTTGGCAACAACCACCCCAAACCAAAGTGGGAGCGAGCCTGCTCGCGATTCCAGCGCTGCGGTCATCTCGATGATCGCGGCGCATTTATCGCGAGCAGGCTCGCTCCCACATTTAACATCCGGCTTGCTTACTTCTTCTTGGAAGAAGTCTTGGCTTTGACGCTGCGCTGACGCAGGGCTTCGAACAGGCAAACGCCTGTCGCCACCGATACGTTCAGGCTGCTGACACTACCCGCCATCGGCAGGCGTACCAGGTAATCGCAATGCTCGCGAGTCAGGCGGCGCATGCCCTTGCCTTCGGCACCCATGATCAGGATGGTCGGGCCGGTCAGGTCTTGCTCGTACAGCTCCTGCTCGGCTTCGCCAGCAGTACCGACAATCCACAGACCGCGCTGCTGAAGCTTTTTCAGCGTGGCTGCAAGGTTGGTAACTGCAACCAACGGAATAACTTCCGCTGCGCCACAAGCTACTTTCCGTACAGTCGGGGTCAAGGTTGCAGACTTGTCCTTCGGTACGATAACTGCCAACGCACCGGCAGCATCGGCCGTACGCAGGCAAGCACCCAGGTTATGCGGGTCGGTCACGCCGTCCAGCACCAGAATCAGCGGAGCACCTTCGGTGCGATCCAGCAATTCGTTGAGCATGGCCTCGCCCCACACCTGGCTCGGGCTCACATCAGCCACAACACCCTGGTGTACGCCTTCAACCCACACGTCCATTTCGCGACGTTCGGCATTGCCTACCGCCACCCGGCTTTCATCGGCCAGAGCAATCAGCGTCTGAACGCGAGGGTCGCTGCGACCCTCTGCCAGCCACACTTGCTTGACGCGCTTGGGATGATGACGAAGCAACGCTTCTACAGCGTGAATGCCATAGATTTTTTCCAACTGACTCATGACTTGGCCTTAGGTTTGCGCGACCCGCCACTTTTGGCAGCAGGAGCGGCGCCCGATTTTGGCGGGCCTTTACGATGTTTACTTGGCTTGGAAGGCTTGCCTGCATCTTTGGCAGGAGCCCCCCTACCCGACTTTCCCGGCTCCGATGTCCGACCGCCGCTTTTTGATTCGGCCAGCAGCGCCTGTTTCAATTCACGACTTTTGCGCAGCTCGGCGTTTTTCGCCGCGGCATCGCTAGGGCGATAGGTATCGTCAGAGCTCTTTTTAACTGCCTTGGCCGGCGCACTACGACGTGCGGCAGGCGCTGGCTCGACCGGCTTTTCAGTCGGCTTGGTGCCGGCCTTGCCTGCATTTTTGGCTTTAGGCGCATCAGTACCGCGATTTTTACGACCAATCGGGGCGCTGAGGGTTTTTTCCGCCATTTCGAAGTCGATCTTGCGCTCGTCGAGATCGACGCGCATGACCCGCACTTCAACGGTGTCACCCAAACGGAAGCTGCGACCGGTGCGCTCGCCCGCCAGGCGGTGATGCACTGGATCGAAGTGGTAGTAGTCACCCGGCAAGGCGGTCACGTGGACCAGGCCTTCGACATAGATGTCGGTCAGCTCCACAAACAGGCCGAAACCGGTCACCGCAGTCACTACACCCGGGAACGACTCGCCGACGCGGTCCTTCATGAACTCGCACTTGAGCCAGTTGGTCACGTCACGCGTGGCTTCATCAGCACGGCGCTCGCTCATGGAGCACTGCTCGCCGAGCTGCTCCAGAATTGCTTCGTCGTACGGATAGATACGCGCTTTCGGAATGGTCATCGCGCCAGCACGGCGAACGTGCGGAGTGTCCATTTTGGAATGGATCACGCTGCGAATTGCACGGTGCGTCAACAGATCCGGGTAACGACGAATCGGCGAAGTGAAGTGGGTATAGGCTTCATAGTTCAGGCCGAAGTGGCCCTGGTTATCAGCGCTGTACACCGCCTGACTCAACGAACGCAGCATCACGGTCTGGATCAGGTGGAAGTCCGGACGATCCTTGATGCTGGCCAGCAATGCCTGGTAATCCTTCGGCGACGGACCATCTTTACCCTTGTGCAGGCTCAGGCCCAGCTCGCCGAGGAACGCGCGCAGTTTTTCCAGACGCTCCGGCGGCGGACCGTCGTGAACGCGATACAGCGCAGGAATCTCGTGCTTCTTGAGGAATTCAGCAGTGGCCACGTTGGCCGCCAGCATGCACTCTTCGATCAGCTTGTGCGCATCGTTACGGGTGGTTGGGCGAATGTCGGCGATTTTGCGATCGGAACCGAAGATGATTCGGGTTTCCTGGGTTTCAAAATCAATCGCGCCACGGGTATGACGAGCAGCCAGCAACACCTTGTACAGCGAGTACAGCTGCTTGAGGTGCGGCACTACATCAGCGTATTCGCTGCGCAGCTGTTTGGCTTCGGTGGTTTTCGAGTGTTCCAGCATGGTGCTGACCTTGTTGTAGGTCAAGCGTGCCTGGGAGTGGATCACCGCTTCGTAGAACTGGTAGTCGGTCATTTCGCCGGTTTTGGAGATGGTCATCTCGCAAACCATGGCCAGACGGTCGACTTTAGGGTTCAGGGAGCACAAACCGTTGGACAGCTGCTCAGGCAGCATCGGGATTACGCGCTCAGGGAAGTACACCGAGTTGCCGCGCACCTGGGCTTCGGCATCCAGTGCCGAGCCGAGTTTCACGTAGCTGGATACGTCGGCAATCGCCACGTACAACTTCCAGCCGCCGGAGAACAGGCGCAGTTTGCCGGGCTTGGCTTCGCAGAATACGGCGTCATCGAAGTCGCGGGCATCTTCGCCGTCAATGGTGACGAACGGCAGATGGCGCAGATCAATACGCTTCTCTTTGTCTTTTTCTTCAACTTCCGGCTTCAGCCGGCTCGCTTCCTTAAGGACAGCTTCAGGCCAGACGTGCGGAATGTCGTAAGTGCGCAGGGCAATGTCGATTTCCATGCCCGGGGCCATGTAGTTGCCTACAACCTCAAGCACATCGCCTTGCGGCTGGAAGCGCGGCGTCGGCCAGTGAGTGATCTTCACTTCGACGAACTGACCGACTTTCGCGCCAGCGTTGCGGCCCGGCGTAACCAGCACTTCTTGCTGGATCTTCGGGTTGTCGGCAACTACAAAGCCGATACCGCCTTCTTCGAAGTAACGACCCACGATGGTTTCGTGAGCACGCGAAACCACTTCGACGATCACGCCTTCACGACGACCACGACGGTCCAGACCCGAAACACGGGCCAGCGCACGGTCGCCATCGAACACCAGGCGCATTTGCGACGGGCTCATGAACAGGTCGTCGCTACCATCATCCGGGATCAGGAAGCCGAAGCCATCGCGGTGACCACTGATGCGGCCGAGAATCAGGTCGAGCTTGTCCACCGGCGCATAAGTGCCGCGGCGGGTATAAATCAGCTGGGCATCGCGCTCCATCGCACGCAGGCGACGGCGCAAGGCCTCGATTTGGTCTTCGGTAGTCAGACCGAACTCCTCCACCAACTGTTCACGAGCAGCAGGCGAGCCACGCTCGGCCAGATGCTGAAGGATCAGTTCGCGGCTAGGGATAGGGTTTTCGTATTTTTCCGCTTCACGTGCGGCCTCGGGATCGAGGGTCTGCCAATCGGCCATTAGATAGTTTTCACCTTGTCTATATGCGGGTTAGTTTGGCATACGCGTATTGAAACGGGAAATTTCAGGCACTCACTGGGCCTTAATAGTCCTTTCTGACGCGCTTTGACGCTGCCGACTAACCGTTCGCGAAAAATTTTCGATATTTTTAATCACAACGCTTTACAGGTCAAAGGGTCACCCGTATAGTGCGCGCCATCGACAACGGCAACGTTGAAGATACTGCCCAGATGGTGAAATTGGTAGACACGCCAGCTTCAGGTGCTGGTGATCGCAAGGTCGTGGAAGTTCGAGTCTTCTTCTGGGCACCAATTCAGAGATTCAGAGTAGTACAACTCTGAAGCCTCACACAAAAACCCGCGAAAGCGGGTTTTTGCATTTCAGATCCTCTAAGCCCCTGATTTAATAAAATTAAAACAGGGGTTTACAGATCTGAAAGCTCTCCGTATTATGCGCCACATCAACAGCGGCAACGTTGCTGATACTGCCCAGATGGTGAAATTGGTAGACACGCCAGCTTCAGGTGCTGGTGACCGCAAGGTCGTGGAAGTTCGAGTCTTCTTCTGGGCACCAATTCAGGTTTACAGGTCAACCCTGTAAACCACTCAAAAAGCCCGCGAAAGCGGGCTTTTTAGTTTCCGGGATTCCTTCCCCCGCTCCCCGAACCTTTTATCTGCTATCTGCGACCCTAAAGTCGCATTTGATAATCCATCTCATCCGCATTAGTATCCGGCCAACTTCATACCCCTGGCTCATCCTCCTGGATAACCGTGCCCGATACCAATGACAGGCTCCAGCTCTACCTGACACATCGCATCGCCCTGGTCGACTACGCCGCACCCATCGTGGGCTGCCGGGCCAAAGCAGAAGATGTGGTTCAAGACGCCTGGCTACGTTTCAGCCAGGGCGCGGACAGTCTCATCCCGCTGACGCAGCCGGTCGGCTACCTGTATCGCATCGTGCGCAACCTGGCCTTTGACCTCAATCGCCGGGCAAGCCTGGAAAACCGTCACACCACTCACGGTGAATCACTGGACGAGCACACTTCCAACACACCGTCGCCTGAACAACAGGCCCTGCATCTGGACGAACTGAGAAAATTGCAACATGCTTTGTTGCGCCTGCCGGAACGCACACGCCAGGCATTTGTGCTGCATCGCCTGCAAGGCCTGACGTTTCAACAAATCGGCACGCAACTTGGAATATCCGTGAGCCTGGCCCACCAATTGGTCCGCGACGCCCTGACCTACTGCGCGGAACAACTGAGTGATGACTGATCGACCGCTCCCGAACCCGATCTGGGAAACCGCACTGGACTGGCTGCTGCTGATCCAGGAGAACCCTCACGACCCCGAACTCAACGAGCGCCTGAACCATTGGCGTGCCAGCGCCCCCGAACATGACGCGGCGTATCGCAAGGCCCTGAAAGTATGGGGTTTGAGCGGTGAAGCCTTGAACCTGCCGGTTGCCGCAGGGCCGGGGCCGATTGCTTTACGCCCTCCCACGCGCCTGAGCCGGCGCAAACGCGCACTGGTCGGTGCCGCCCTGGCCGCGAGCGCCCTGTTGATGTGGGGCCCCGACTGGCAAGCGATGCAAGCCGACTACCGCAGCCCCACAGCAGAACACCGCACCATCGCACTGAGCGATGGCAGCCAGATGCTTCTGGACAGCAACTCCCTCGCCGACGTGCAGTTCAACCCTGAACAGCGGGAAGTCACGCTGCTGCGCGGTCAGGCATTTTTCTCGGTGACGCACGATGCCAACCGCGCCTTCTACGTCAACGCCGGTGATGTGCGGGTTCGAGTGACCGGTACCGCGTTTGCGGTCAACCTGGACGACAACGGCGTCGACGTCAGCGTCGAAAGCGGCACGGTTGCCGTGCAAACACCCCAATCATCGGCCTCGGCCACGCACCTGCTGGGCCATGGCGACCAGCTGCACTTCACTGCGAACGACCAGCACACGCGAATCGTGCAATTGCCCCAGGAGCAAATCGCACCCTGGCGTCGCTGGCAACTGGTGGCAGTCGATCAATCGATCGATGACGTAATCACGCAGTTGCGCCGCTATCAGCCGGGCCTGATTCTGCTGACCGACAAGGCGCTGGGGCAACGTCGCATCACCGCAGCCCTGAACCTGCGCGACCCCAAACGCGCACTGCAAACCGCCATTGCCCCTCTGGGCGGGCGCCTGCAGGACAGCGTGCCCTATACCCTTATCGTCTCGGCCAAACCTTAGCCCTGCCAGCCTCTTAAAACTATTTTCAGTTATTTCTGGAAATCCTGAGGGCCCGGGAGTCTTTACCTACGAACGTCACTGATAAAGATTCGCATTAGTGACTATGGCGTTTCATTTCGTAGGTCACCTCATGCCCTCTTTGCGTTTGCGTTGCGTCTGCATTCCTCGCTACCGATCGTTGTCCCTTGCCCTGTTACTTGGATTGCCGACACTGGCCATCGCTGCCAGCCCGGTAGCTGACGCGCAAATCAGTCGTCAACAGCTGCACTTCCAGATCCCGGCCCAGCCTTTGGCCAGCGCCCTGATTGCATTTTCCCAGCAGTCGGGCTGGCAGGTCAGCGCGGAAAGTAAATTGCTCAGTGGCCTGAGCAGTTCACCTGTGGATGGCCGCATGAGCGCCGAGAAAGCCCTGGCACACCTGCTGCGTGACAGCGGCATGCAATGGGAAATCACCTCTGCCGACAGTGCCTCGATTCTGCCACCCGCGGAAAACGACGTACTGCTGATCAAAAGCACACCGATCACCGCCATGGAATCGGTGTTTCAGGGCGAACAGGTGATTGACCGGCAAATGATCGAGAACCTGCCCTCGGGCAACGGCGACATCACCAGCCTGCTGCGTACCAACCCCAATGTGCAGTTCGACAACAGCCAGCTGAGCAGCAAAAACCCGGGCGAAATCGCACCCGCCGATATCAGCATCAACGGCGCACGGCCCTGGCAGAACCTGTTTATCGTTGACGGCATGAGCATGAACAACGACCTGGACCCGGGCAACAGCAACGACGACTTCGATGAAATCCCGGGGCGCAGCCAAGGCCTGGCGCTCGACACCGACCTGCTGGAAGACATCAAGGTCTACGACAGCAACGTGCCGGTGGAATTTGGCGGCTTCAACGGCGGCGTGGTCCAGGCCAATACCCGCGACCCCAGCAAGGAACTGCACGGCAAGGTTTCGGTACAAATGACCCGCTCCGAGTGGACGCGCTATCACCTGAACGAAGATGACCCGGACCTGGAAAACTTCAAGGCCGGTTTCGGCAACAACTACCAGCCCGACTTCGAAAAAATCATCACGCGCGCCACCCTTGAAGGGCACCTGACAGACAACTTCGGTTTGCTCGGCACCTTCTCGCGCAAAGAATCCACCATGCCGACCCGCCTGTTTTCGGTGTCCAACCAAACCGAAACGGCAATGCAGACGCAAGAGCAATCGCGGCGCATCGACAACTACTTCCTCAAGGCCACCTGGCAGATCAACGAGGACTGGAAGCTCGACACCACCCTGACCCACGCACCGGAAACCGCTCGCACTTACGGCCCAAATTCGCTGGTTTCCGGCCGCGACATGGATGCCGGTGGCGACAGCATCAGCACGCGCCTGGTGTGGAACGCCCCCCTGGCCCGGGTTGAACAGAACCTGAGCTGGAGCGAGCTGAACACCTCGCGCTATTCCGAGCGCGATTACATGATCCTGTGGCGCACTTCGGCCAGCCGCGACTGGAGCACCTCGGCATTCGCCACCGAAGGCGGTTTTGGCGATATCGAAGAAACCCAAAAAACCCTGGCCTACAAACTCAAGGCCGACTGGAACAGCTTCACATGGCTGGGCGTGGAACACTCCCTGCAGACCGGCATGGAACTGTCGCAGAACTCGGCCAGCTACGAGCGCGGAACGCCCTACAGCAGCTATGCCATGGACAAGGCAACCTCATGCACAGCCAATGATCCGCTCTGTTCAATGGCGCCAACGATCAATGGCTGGCCTGGCCAGTACGCCAACAAGATGACCGTCACCCAGGGCAAAATTGCCTTCGACACCCGCTCATGGGCGCTGTACCTGCAAGACGAAATGCACTACAAGCGCCTCACCGTAAGGCCCGGTATCCGGGTGGACGGCGACAACTACATGAACCAGATCACTTTCGCCCCGCGACTGGCCACCGAGCTGGACGTTTTTGGCGATGGCAAGACCCGCCTCACCGCCGGCGCCAACCGTTACTACGGGCGCAACCTCTATGCCTATCGCCTGCGCGACGGCATCGCCTCGATGAGCACCGAATACACCCGCAAGACGCAGGCGTCCGCCTGGGAGCTGAGCAAGCACATCGCCAATGACAGCAAGTTCAGCCAGCTCAAAGTGCCTTACGACGACGAGCTGACCCTTGGCCTGAGCCACGTGCAGTGGAACACCGAGTTCGCCGTCAAGTACGTCAACCGCAAGGGCCGCGATCAGGTTAGCCGCGCCTGGGGCTCGCAAATCGGCGAGCCGTCCGAAGACACCTCGACCCTGGCTGCCAACTACTACACCTACTACAACGGCGGCAAAAGTGACGCCGACATCTACACCCTGAGCATCACCCCGCTGCAACCCTTCAACCTGGGCAGCACCCGCACCACCGCACAGTTCGCGATGGACTGGAGCAAGATCAATAACACCGGACTCTCCAGCTACAGCGCCAGCATCGGCGCTATCTACGTGGAAGACCCGACGATCCAGTACGACGGCACGTTCATGAAGTACTCCGACATGCCTGCCAGTAACTACAACCGCCCCTGGACAGCGCGCCTGACCACCGTGACAGAGGTCGAGCCCCTGCACCTGACCTGGACCAACTTCCTGCGCTACCGCGACGGTTACCGGCGCATTGCCTCCACCCAAAAAAAGGTCGAGCACGAAGGCACCAGCGTTTATGTCTGGGAAGAAACGCCATTTTCCGGGGCGCTGACCTGGGACACCCGCGTGGCCTGGGAAATGCCCACCGCCAAGGGCCAGACCGTGTTCGTCAACCTCGACGTCAGCAACCTGCTGGACAAGACCATCGTCAGCGCCACCGACACCAACGGGGTGCTCAACTATGAAGTTGGCCGCCAATTCATGCTGGAAGTGGGGTACACATTTTGAAAGGCCCAGCTCTATTCATCGGCCTGACCCTGGGCGGCCTGGCCCTGAGTGCAAACGCCTGTGATGAACAGGCTGGCGACTACGCGGCCTGCATCGCCCAACAATACCGCCAGCCCGTCGCCCAGTGGCCTGCGCCCCAGGTGGATGCCGATGTGCAATGGCAGGAAATGGCCGCCCTGCCAGCCCATGCCCCGGCGCCAGCGGACAACCCGTTCAGCGAGGCCAAGGCCGCGCTCGGCAAAAAACTGTTCAACGACCCCAAGCTCTCGCGCTCCGGGCAAATTGCCTGCGCCTCGTGCCATGAAGCCGACATGGCCTTTACCGATGGCCGCCGCGTCTCGTTCGGTCATGACCGCCAAAGCGGTCGGCGCAACGCCCCCAGCCTGGTGATGAGCGGCTACAGCACCGCGCTGTTCTGGGACGGGCGAGGCGGCAACCTCGAACAACAGGCCATGCACCCCATCGTCGACCCGGTGGAAATGGCATTCGACATCCCGCAACTGTTGCAACGGCTCAATACCGATTCCGCCTACCGCGAGGCGTTTGCACAGGTTTTCGGGCCCGGCCCGATCACCACGCAGCAAACCGCCCAGGCCCTGGCCACCTTTCAGCGCACGCTGGTGAGCGCCACACGCAACACCGCCTTCGAGCAACTGCTGCGCGGGCGCCCGCAACGCATGAGCGATGAGCAGCTCTACGGCCTGCATCTGTTTCGCACCAAGGCACGCTGCATGAACTGCCATTTCGGCCCGGCGCTGAGTGACGAGCAGTTTCATAACGTCGGCCTGAGTTACTACGGGCGTAAGTACGAAGACCTTGGGCGCTACGAAGTGACCCGCAAGCCAGAAGACGTGGGCGCCTTTCGCACACCGTCATTGCGCCTGGTGATGAAAACCGCACCGTGGATGCACAACGGCCTGTTCGTGAACATGGAAGGAGCGCTGGCGTTCTACAACATGGGCATGCCCCGCCCGCGCGCCAACGCGCAACAGACCAATGACCCTTTGTTCCCGCGTACCAGCGACCGGCTCAAGGCGCTGAACATGGACAAGAACGAGCTGCGGGCGTTGCGCAGCTTTCTCGACACGCTGTAGGCAAGGAGCATCACATTTCGTCGCACTGGCGCAATTGGACGCTGGGTCAAGCGCACTTGAGAACGATATCGTTTATTATTGTTACAAGTTTTGTAGTACCCAAGCGAGGAACCCAGCGAATGATGCTCCGAAATACCCGGCTAGCGACATCTCTACTACGCGGTCTGACTCTCTCCATCCTAGGTCTTGCACTGACCGCTCCCGCCCACGCTGCCGACCCTGTGTCACTGACGCTGTACAACGGCCAGCACAAGGAAGTCGGCGACAACCTCGCCAAAGCCTTCGAAGCCAAAACCGGCATTCACGTCAATGTGCGCAAAGGCAGCAGCAACCAACTGGCCAGCCAGATCATGGAAGAAGGCGACCGCTCGCCTGCTGACGTGTTTTACGCCGAAGAGTCCCCTCCCCTGAACAACCTGGGCGAACAGGGCTTTCTGGCCAAGGCCGATGACAGCACCCTGCAAGCTCTGCCCAAAGACTACGTGGCCGCCAACGGCACCTGGATCGGCGTGACTGCGCGCACCCGGGTTGTCGCGTTCAACCCCAAGAAGATCAGCGAAGACCAGCTGCCCAAGTCGGTACTGGATTTCGCCGACCCTGAATGGCAAGGCAAGATCGGTTTCGTACCCACCAGCGGTGCATTCCAGGAGCAAGCGGTCGCGATCATCAAACTGCACGGCCGCGAAGCCGCTGAAGAATGGCTGACCGGCTTGCGCGCCTTCGGCAAGACCTACACCAACAACATGGTGGCACTCAAAGCGGTAGAGAACGGCGAAGTGGCTGCGGTACTGGTCAACAACTACTACTGGTTTGCCTTGCAGCGCGAGAAAGGCCAGCTGGACTCCAAGCTGTATTACTTCACCGATGGCGATGCGGGCGGTCTGGTGACCGTATCCAGCGCCGGCGTGCTGAAAGCCAGCAAACACCCGAAAGAAGCCCAGCAATTGCTGGCTTACATGGCCAGTGAAGAAGGCCAGCGGGTGATCACCAACACCACCGCCGAATACCCGATGCGCAAAGGCATGGTGTCGGAACGCGGCCTCAAGCCATTTGAAGAACTGCAACCGCCGAAAGTGACGCCTGCCGATCTGGGCAACGCCGAAGAAGCGCTGGATCTTGAACGTGATGTAGGCCTGCTCTGATGTTGTCTGCCGCCCAACCTGCACGCTTTACTGCCACCCGCAAAAAGCCTTCGATCTGGCTGCTGTTGCCCGTCCTGTTACTGGTGGGTCTGAGCCTGTTGCCGCTGCTGTATGTCGGCACCAAAGCCTGGCAAGCCGGATGGACTGAAGCCCTGCACCTGTTGTGGCGGCCTTACGTATTCGGCTTGATGCGCAACACCTTGCTGCTGATGGTCGGCGTCACCCTGACCTGCGCACTGGTGGGCCTGTCCCTGGCCTGGCTGCTGGAGCGCAGCAATCTGCCGGGGCGGCGCCTGTGGGGCGTGATTCTGTGCCTGCCGTTTGCCGTGCCGGCGTTCGTCAGCAGCTTCACCTGGGTCTCCCTGAGCGCGAGTTTTGAAGGCCTGGGCGGGGCGATTCTGGTGATGAGCCTCTCCAAATACCCGCTGATTTTTCTGCCGGTCGCGGCCACCTTGCGCAACCTCGACCCGGCACTTGAAGAGTCGGCTCGCACCCTGGGGCAGAATCGCTGGGGGGTGTTTTTCAAAATCACTCTGCCGCTGCTCTGGCCCTCGTTGCTGGCCGGCTCCCTGCTGATTGCCCTGCACATGCTGGTGGAGTTCGGCGCGCTGTCGATCATTGGCCTGCAAACCTTTACCACGGCCATTTATCAACAGTTTGAACTGGAGTTCAGCAACGCCAATGCGGCGATGCTTTCAGCCGTGTTGCTGGTGATGTGCCTGAGCCTGTTGTGGCTGGAATTGAAAGTACGCGGCAAAGGCCGGCACATTCGTATCGGCCAGGGCGCGGCGCGGCGGGCCGAGCAAGTGCGCCTGGGCAAGCTGGCCATTGCCGGCCAGCTTTATTGCCTGGCACTGGCGATCATCGGCAGCGGTATCCCGCTGGGCATGCTGGTGTACTGGCTGGTCAAAGGCAGCTCGGCAGCCTTCCCGATGGCCGAGATTGGCGAGGCGCTGTTCTCGTCGCTGTCACTGGCGCTGGGCGGAGCTGCGCTGTGCCTGGTGCTGGCCGTGCCGGTCGGATTGCTGGTGGTGCGCTACAAAGGCCCGCTGGCAATCTGGGCGGAACGTTTGCCGTACCTGCTGCACGCCCTGCCGGGGCTGGTGATTGCCCTGGCCCTGGTGTATTTCGCCCTGCACTTCGTGCCGGCGCTGTATCAGACTTCAGCGCTGTTGCTGATTGCCTATGCGCTGCTGTTTTTACCGTTGGCGCAGGCACCGATCCGCACAGCCCTGAACAAGGCGGCACCGCAACTGGAAGAGGCGGCGCGGACGCTGGGTGCCACGTCGTTTTCGGCATTTTGCCGGGTGACCCTGCCGATCATCTTCCCGGCTCTGGGAGCTGCCTTTGCACTGGTGTTTCTGGATGCGATGAAGGAACTGACCGCCACCTTGCTGCTGAGCCCGACCGGGCTTAACACCCTGGCGACGCAGGTCTGGTCACATACCTCGAACATCGAGTTTGCGGCTGCGGCACCCTATGCGGCGTTGTTGATTCTAGTCTCGGGGCTGCCGGTGTATTTGCTGACGACGAAGATGTATTTGAGCCGCTAAACGCCAAGAGGCTCAACAGTCCCGTAGCAGTTGCCGAGCCAGCGAGGCTACGTCCGATTGCGAAGCGATCGTAAAACCTGAGTACGCGGTTTAACCGTTACACCGAGAACTCTGATTTTACAGTGGCTGCGCCGCCGAACGCAGCCGTCGTCCCTCGGCAGCTGCTACGCAGACATGCAGCTTCATTAAGCCCTGAACTGCCCCAGGCTCGCCTTGAGCTGCGCCGCCAACCCATCCAGCACCTTGCCGCTGGCCGTGGTTTGGGTCACCGCCTCGGCCGCACGCTCGGCCTGGGCATGAATCACCTCAACCCGCCCACGCACCGCATGTGCGCCTTGTGCTTGATGCTCCGCCGCTTTAGTGGCCTCACCAATGGCGGTATGAACCTGCTCGACCGAGGCCTGCACGGTTTTCTGCAATTGCACGCTGCCACGCAGCACCGCCAGCCCCTCATTGGCCTGACGCCCCGCCAGACCAATGGCCGCCACCGCCTCTTTCGCCCCCTGCTGCAACGCTACGATGTGCGCCTGAATATCACCCGTGGAGCTTTGGGTCTTGCTGGCCAGTGCCCGCACCTCATCGGCCACCACGGCAAAACCGCGGCCCGTCTCCCCCGCCCTCGCTGCTTCGATGGCCGCGTTGAGGGCCAGCAGATTGGTCTGCTCGGCAATGCCGTGAATCACGGTCAGGACGACTTCGATCTGTTCGCTTTGTTGCGCCAGCCGCTCAATCACCTTGGCCCCCTCGCCCACCTGCCCTGCCAGCGCCTCGATCAGGCCCCCGACCTTGGCCGAGGTGCGGGTGTTTTCATCGGTGGCCTGGCGAATATCGACCACTTGTTTGAGCGCAGCTTGCATCGCCTGGCTTTCGGACTGCGCCGCATCCGCCATGGTCGACAGGGCGTGCAGACTTTGCGCAACTTCATCACGCTGCAACTTCGCGGCAGCATCTGCTCCGGCATTGCGCAAGGTCATCACACCGATCTCGACTCCGGTGCGCTGCGCCACATCCCCCGCTTCCCGCACGATGGGTTGCAGCTTGTCGACAAAGCGATTGACCGCCGCCGCCATGTCACCGATTTCATCCTTGCTGTTAAGACCCACGCGCTTGGTCAAGTCCCCCTCGCCTGCCGCCAAGTCATCCAGCGCGGCAATCAACAACAGCAACTTGTTGACCACACGCCGCCCCAGCACCACGGCCAGCAACAGCAACACGCCCAGCCCCACAATCGCCAGCCCCATGCCAATGCGCCAACGCAAGGTGTCGGCCGCATCGCGCACGGTCTGCGCGGTGTTGGCCTGCATCTGCGCCGCTGCGGCCTGCGCCGACTCCAGGCGCGCACTCAATGCCGCTGAGCTGTCGCTCGCAGCGCCTTGCAGGCTTTCGCCGACCAACTGCTCACTGTTAACGATCAGGGTCGCAAAACGCTTATCAAGTGCCGCCAGGTCCTTCTCAACCGAGGCGGTGGAAACCCCCATCCGCACCTTGCCGATCTCGACCCCATTGGGGCTGATGGAAGCTTCGAGGTAATACACTCCGGGATCGCTTCGGGCGGCATCCAGCACCTTATCCAGCGCCCGCTCGCCCTTGCCCTTTGCCA
Source organism: Pseudomonas deceptionensis (assembly GCF_900106095.1). Lineage (NCBI taxonomy): Bacteria > Pseudomonadati > Pseudomonadota > Gammaproteobacteria > Pseudomonadales > Pseudomonadaceae > Pseudomonas > Pseudomonas deceptionensis. The sequence continues at coordinate 442,147 of NZ_FNUD01000002.1, forward strand.
AAAGCGCCTGGTTGATCGGGTTGTCACGATTGAGGTAACGCGTCAGATGCTGCCCAGTGGCGTCGTCATAAACCACGAACAACACATTGGGATTGCGCTGAGCGCGACGGGCGAAATCGGACAACGTGGGCACATCATTGTCCCAAATGGCACGCGGTGCCACGGCAGCCAGCAACTGCGCCATGTCGTTGGCCGAATCCTGCAGGTTCTTCTCCAGCGACTCCCAAAGCTGCATTTGCTCCTCTTTCAAGCGCGGCTCCAGGCCCGCCGTCAGACGCTGGCGGGTGCTGGCAGACAGACCCTCAAGGCTGCTTTTGACCTCACGCCCGGCCTGCTCGAGCTCACGGGTCAGTGCCTGGCTGTCGGCACCCAGGCGCGCGTCCAAATCAGACTCCAGGGCCGTCACCGTGCTCCGTGTCAGTGCGACAGCCACCAGCACTTGCACCAAAAGAGCGATACCAAGGGTAACGAAAACGGGTCGCAGCAGACGGCTTTGTAACAGTGAGAGAACGGCAGACACAGAAAACCCTCCACTTAGGTGCCATTATTTTGATAGCACACTTATTGACGGTTTCCACAGCAAGGGTCGTGCCGCACGACTGACAGAAACAACAAAAGGCCCCGAAGGGCCTTTTGTTTTACATCAACAGCGACTTAAGCGAACGGGTGACGCAGAACGATGGTTTCGTTGCGGTCCGGGCCAGTCGAGATAATGTCGATCGGTGCGCCGATCAGTGCCTCAACGCGCGAGATGTAAGCACGTGCGTTCTCTGGCAGCTCTTCCAGGGTTTTGGCACCCACGGTCGATTCAGTCCAGCCTGGTACAGTTTCATACACAGGCTGCAGGCCTACATAGCTGTCAGCGTCGGTCGGAGCCACTTCAACACCGTTTGCATCTTTGTAGCCGACGCAGATGTTGATGCTTTCCAGACCGTCGAGTACGTCCAGCTTGGTCAGGCAGATGCCCGAGATGCTGTTCACATCGATAGCGCGACGCAGGATAACGGCGTCGAACCAGCCGCAACGACGGGCACGGCCGGTGGTAGCACCGAACTCGTGACCTTGCTTGGCCAGGTGAGCGCCGACGTCGTCGAACAGCTCAGTCGGGAACGGGCCCGAACCTACGCGAGTGGTGTAAGCCTTGGTGATGCCCAGGATGTAGTCCAGGAACATCGGGCCAACGCCCGAACCGGTGGCAACGCCGCCAGCAGTGGTGTTGGAGCTGGTCACGTACGGGTAGGTACCGTGGTCGATGTCCAGCAACGAACCCTGGGCGCCTTCGAACATGATGTCTTTGCCAGCGCGACGCAGGTCGTGCAGCTCGGCAGTCACGTCCAGCATCAGCGGCTTGAGCAGCTCAGCGTATTCCTTGCACTCGGCCAGGGTCTTGTCGAAATCGATGGCTGGCTCTTTGTAGAAACCCACCAGCATGAAGTTGTGGTAGTCCACCAGTTCACGCAGTTTGGCTTCAAAGCGCGGCATGTTCAGCAGATCGCCAACACGCAGGCCACGACGGGCAACCTTGTCTTCGTAAGCCGGGCCGATGCCGCGACCGGTAGTACCGATCTTCAGCTCGCCACGGGCCTTTTCACGCGCCTGGTCCAGCGCAACGTGGAAGGACAGGATCAGCGGGCAGGACGGGCTGATACGCAGGCGCTCGCGCACCGGTACGCCTTTCTCTTCCAGCTTGATGATTTCACGCAGCAGAGCGTCGGGAGCAACCACGACACCGTTGCCGATCAGGCATTGCACGCCTTCGCGCAACACGCCCGACGGAATCAGGTGCAATACGGTTTTTTCGCCGTCGATTACCAGCGTGTGGCCAGCGTTGTGGCCACCTTGGTAACGCACTACAGCGGCAGCATGTTCGGTCAGCAGATCAACGATCTTGCCTTTGCCCTCATCACCCCATTGGGTGCCCAGGACTACGACATTCTTACCCATAACACTTGTCCTCATTCGCGCAAACTTGGTGCCGGCAGCCGCCGGCAGGAAAACTCAAGAAACCAGCGGCACTACTTGCCACAGGCCATTCTGCTGAATCAATTGGCGGTCGCAGTCTGCCTCAAGGGCACCAGCCTGCTGTTGCCCAGGCAATGCCTGAACCACACGCTGACCTTCACTGCGAAGCTGGCAAACCTGCTGCCAGAGTGCCGCATCTGTGCTGTCAGGCATCCAGATACCGCCAGACGGTAACTCGACTTCAGCACGCCCCAGGGTCACCAGGGTTTTCAAATCGGTCGAAAAACCGGTAGCCGGACGGGCACGTCCGAAAACAGCACCGATATCGTCATAACGACCGCCCTGGGCGATGGAGTCCCCAACGCCCGGTACAAAGACCGCAAACACCACACCTGTGTGGTAGTGATAACCACGTAACTCACCCAGGTCAAAATACAGCGGCAACTGCGGGAAACGCGCAGACAACCGCTCGGCAATAGCCAGCAAGTCATCCAGAGCAGCCATGACCTGGGCCGGAGCCTTGGCCAGACGCTCACGCGCAGCAACCAGCACTTCGCGGCCGCCACACAAACTAACCAATGCCTGCAGCATGCCTGCCAAATCAGCCGGCAAACCTTCGGTCAAGGCCGTTACTTCGTCGATCGCCTTGCGTTGCAGGGCGTCGAACAATTGTTGTTCCACTTCAACCGACAGGTTGGCCGCACGGGCCAGACCACGGTAAATACCAACATGCCCCAGGTCCATGTGCACATCCGGCACATCGGCCAGTTGCAGCATCGCCAACATCAGGCTGATGACTTCAACGTCGCTGCTCGGGCTTGCATCGCCATACAACTCGGCACCCAACTGGATCGGGCTGCGCGAGGATGACAACGCACGCGGCTGCGCATGCAGCACGCTACCGGCGTAGCACAGACGGCTCGGGCCTTCGCGACGCAGGGTATGCGCATCAATGCGCGCCACTTGCGGCGTGATGTCGGCACGAAAACCCATCTGGCGACCCGTTTGCGGGTCAATAACCTTGAAGGTACGCAAATCGAGGTCCTGGCCAGCCCCTGTCAGCAGGGACTCCAGGTATTCGATATGCGGGGTGACGACGAACTCATAGCCCCAGCTCTGGAACAGATCCAACACCTGACGGCGCGCCACTTCAATGCGGGCTGCCTCTGGTGGAAGTACTTCTTCGATGCCATCTGGCAAGAGCCAGCGGTCTACCGTTGCCATTACGCCATTCCCCTATGATCCGGGCGGCCAGCCAGCAGGCGAGCCTTGAGTAAAGCAGAACGTGGCTGCGTCTTGAACGCGCACAGCAAAAAAGCCCAAGCGACAGGCTTACACAGCACATTCCTCGAAAAATCTGCCGATGCTGTAACAGCCATTCGGTCAATCAAACATGCAGACGCAAAAAAGCCGGGAATTTCCCGGCTGCCGCATCATACACCCGTTTTCTAAATGGATCACCCCGCCAGGCAATTTGCCCGCCCGGCGGAATGAAAGCATGCGCCCGATTGTTACGCCAGAGGCCGACAATCGGGGAGCATGACGCCTTACTGTTGCGCTGGCTTGGATTTTTCCAGGTAGCGGAAGAAATCGCTGCTTGGATCCAGCACCAGAACGTCGCTCTTGTTCGCAAAGCTTTCGCGGTAAGCGCGCAGGCTGCGATAGAACTTGTAGAACTCCTGATCCTGGCCATAAGCCTTGGAGTAGATCGCGGAAGCCTGGGCATCACCATCACCGCGAGCTTCTTCGGACTGACGATACGCCTCAGCCAACAGCACGCGGGCTTGACGATCGGCGTCAGCACGAATGCCTTCTGCCAGCTCGTTACCCTTGGCACGGTGCTCACGAGCTTCACGCTCACGCTCACTGCTCATGCGCTCGAACACACTGCGGTTCACTTCTTTAGGCAGGTCGATGGCCTTGACCCGAACATCAACCACTTCGATGCCCAGCTCTTTTTCAGCCATTTTGTTCAACGATGCCGTCAGATCTGCCATCAGCGCATCGCGCTCACCGGACACAACCTCGTGCAGCGTGCGCTTGCCGAACTGGTCACGCAGGCCGGATTCCAGACGACGCGACAAGCGCTCGTCAGCAATCTGCTTCATGCCGGAGGTCGCGGTGTAGAAGCGCTCGGCATCTTTCACGCGCCACTTGGCGAAGGCATCAACCATTACCGCTTTCTTTTCCAGCGTCAGGAAACGCTGCGTCGGAGCATCCAGCGTCATCAGGCGAGCGTCAAACTTGCGCACCTGGTTAACGTAAGGAATCTTCACATGCAGGCCTGGCTGAACATCAGCCTGAACCACGCGACCGAAACGCAACATAACGGCACGCTCGGTTTGCGAGACGATGTAGAAGCTGTTCCAGGCAACAATCGCCACAACAACGGCAACAATAAGGGCGATCAGCGATTTATTGCTCATCAGCGGCTCTCCCGGGTGCGCGGTGGTGTAGGCAGATCCGAATTGACATGGGATGCCGAATCTTTATTGCCGGCCGCTGCGGCTGAACCCGTTGCCGGGGTGCTGCCATTACGGCCTTCGATCATTTTGTCCAACGGCAAGTACAGCAGGTTGCTCTGGCCGTTTTTGTTACCGGTCACGAGAACTTTACTGGTGTTGCTGAAGACTTCCTGCATGGTGTCCAGATATAGACGATCACGCGTAACTTCTGGAGCCTTGCGATACTCGGCTACCAACTTGGTAAAGCGATCTGCCTCACCCTTGGCCCGAGAAATCACTTCATCGCGATAGCCGTTGGCGTTCTCGATGATGCGCTGAGCCTGACCGCGCGCTTCCGGCACTACGCCGTTGGCGTAGCTTTCAGCCTGGTTGCGGGCACGCTGCTCGTCTTCACGGGCGCGAATCACGTCATCGAAGGCTTCCTGCACTTCACGCGGCGCTGCTGCGCTCTGTACGTTCACCTGAGTCACAGTGATACCGGTCTTGTAGGTATCGAGGAAACGCTGCAAGCGCTCTTTGATATCCACAGCCATCTGCTCACGACCTTCGGTCAGGACCTGGTCCATTGCAGTGGAACCCACTACGTGGCGCAAGGCACTGTCGGTAGCCTGCTGCAGGCTGACTTCCGGCTGATCAACATTCAACACGAAGTCGCGCAGGTTGCTGATCTTGTACTGCACGGTCAGCGGCACTTCGACGATGTTTTCGTCTTCAGTCAGCATTTGACCCTGCTTGGTGTACGCACGCTCACGCGTCACGTTCTCCATGTACTTTTTGTCGAACGGCGGGAAGTAGATGTTAAGGCCCGGCCCAACGGTGTCGTAGTACTTGCCCAGGCGCAGCACCACGGCTTGCTCCTGTTCGTCGACTACATAGACTGCGCTGTATAGCCACGCAGCCGCCAGCACGACCAGCCCGATGCCGAGCAGACCGTAGCCGGCGCCCTTGCCATTCGAACCACCGTCACTGCCGCTACCGCCAGTACGTTTTTTTCCACCACCGAACAACCCATTCAGGCTTTCCTGCAGCTTTCGGAAGGCCTCGTCGAGATCTGGTGGTCCCTTGCGGTCGCCATTATTAGGGCGTTTGCCACCCCAAGGATCTTGATTATTCGAGTTGCCACCCGGCTCATTCCAAGCCATAGCGCTCTCCATCTGATAAAGCAAAGACGCGCCCACGGCGCGCCGACCAATGCTACAGAATGCCTATCACAGCGGCACGGCCGCTTTGCGAGGCTTTTATTGCAAAGTGTGTTCTTCGATGAATTCCAGCGGTTGCATCCCTTCGCGGCTAACCAAGCGGTTAAGCTCGGCTCGCGGCAGGCGTACGTCCAGCAAACTGGAGCCCTCGTCGTCATGCTCTTCTTTCTGCACAACACCCAGTTCGAAGAACTGTGCACGCAGTCGAGCAAAACGTTGCGGCAAGCGCAAGGTGCCAACGAACAAATCATTGCCCAGCAACTCGGCGATGGCCTGCTCAAGCAACTCCAACCCTTGGCCGTCACGGGCCGACAACCAGACCCGTTGCGGCTTGCCGTCGGCATCGCGCTGAATCTGCGGCTCGACACCTTCAAGCAAATCGATTTTGTTGTAGACCTCGAGGATCGGCAAGTCCTGGGCACCAATTTCACCCAGCACCACCATCACCTGCTCGATCTGCGCCATGCGCTCAGGTTCGTGCGCATCGATCACGTGCAGCAGCAAATCGGAATTGCTCGACTCTTCGAGCGTAGACCGGAAAGCTTCAACTAGCTTGTGCGGAAGGTGACGAATGAAACCCACGGTATCGGCCAGGACAATCGGCCCCAGGTCGCCAAGATCAAGACGGCGCAAGGTCGGGTCGAGCGTGGCGAACAACTGGTCAGCGGCGAATACGTCAGAACCGGTGACCTTGTTGAACAACGTGGATTTACCCGCGTTGGTATAGCCCACCAGCGAAACTGTAGGAATATCGGCGCGCTTGCGCCCTCTACGGGACTGCTCGCGTTGACTGCGGACTTTTTTCAGACGGGACTTGATCTGGCTGATGCGCACACGCAACAGACGGCGGTCGGTTTCGAGCTGGGTTTCACCCGGCCCGCGCATACCAATGCCGCCACCTTGGCGCTCAAGGTGGGTCCAGCCACGCACAAGACGCGTACTCATGTGGTCAAGCTGGGCCAGTTCGACCTGCAACTTGCCTTCATGGGTACGGGCGCGTTGAGCGAAGATATCGAGAATCAGCCCGGTACGATCAAGCACGCGACACTCGAAAACACGTTCGAGGTTACGTTCCTGACTGGGCGTGAGCACGTGATTGAAGATCACGATGTCGACCTTCTCGGCCTTGACCAGGTCGCGCAATTCCTCGACCTTGCCACTGCCAATCAGGTACTTGGCCGATGGCCGATGACGCGGCACGTTAAAAAACGCGACGGTCTCGGCGCCGGCCGATACAGCTAACTCCTGGAACTCCTGCGGATCTTCGCGCGCCTCAGGGTCCTGTCCTTCCAAGTGAACGAGGATTGCCCGCTCACCACCACCGTGGCGCTCAAAGAACAAAGCAGACTCCTATCAAGCGTTACCTGGTTCAGCGTCTGCCAGTTCCGATTCAGCTGCGCTTGGCAGACGAATTGGACGTACTGGTACGACTGTTGAGATTGCGTGCTTGTAAACCATTTGGCTGACGGTGTTCTTCAGCAGAATCACGAACTGGTCGAAAGACTCGATGGTCCCCTGCAGCTTGATGCCGTTGACCAGATAGATGGAAACGCCCACCTTCTCTTTACGCAAAGTATTCAAGTAAGGGTCTTGTAGCGAATGCCCTTTTGACATATGCCGCACTCCTGTAAGGATAAAAAATAGAAACAAAAATTAGATGACCGCTGTCGCCACATCCATAGGATAGACGGCATTTGCCAAGACTCAGCTCAATATGGAGACCGATTCCAGGTATTTCAAGGCTCGTGGCAGATTGTCGCAGTCCAGGCTGTCCAGCCAATGCAGGTCTTCCCAACTGCGCAACCAGGTGAACTGACGCTTGGCCAGCTGGCGCGTGGCAATGATGCCGCGCTCCTGCATCTCGGCCGCTGTCAGCTTGCCGTCCAGGTAATCCCAGACTTGGCGGTAGCCTACAGCACGTATAGACGGCAACCCTGAATGCAGGTCACTTCTACGGCGCAGGCTTATGACCTCGTCAACGAACCCCTGTTCCAGCATCTGCCCGAATCTTTGTGCAATTCGCTCATGCAGCACCTGACGGTTCGCCGGAGCGATGGCCAGATTCGCGACAGTATAGGGCAATTGGCTGTGCCCAGAAGCCGCTGCTTTAGTCGTTTGTTCAGATTGTTTTTGCCGATGCTCTGTCACGCTCATGCCGCTGACCCGATAAACCTCCAACGCCCGCGTCAGACGCTGCGGGTCATTGGGGTGAATCCGCGCCGCAGACTCAGGGTCGATGGCCGCCAGCTGGTCGTGCAGGGCTTGCCAGCCAAGGCGCTGAGCCTCTTCTTCGAGCTGTGCACGCACTGCAGCGTCGGCCGCCGGCATGTCCGCCAGGCCGTCAGTCAAGGCTTTGTAATAGAGCATGGTGCCACCCACCAGCAGCGGGATATTGCCCCGCGCGGTGATCTCGGCCATGGCCTTGAGCGCATCGCGGCGAAAATCTGCCGCCGAATAGCTTTCAGCAGGGTCGAGAATATCGATCAAGCGGTGAGGATGAGCGGCCAGGATTTCTTTGGACGGCTTGGCCGTACCGATGTCCATGCCGCGATAGACCAGCGCCGAATCGACACTGATCAGCTCGCACGGCAGCACCTTGCTCAGCTCGATGGCCAAGTCGGTTTTGCCGGCAGCCGTGGGGCCCATCAAAAAAATGGCCGGAGGTAAAACGTTGGAACCTGTCATCAGCGACCGCGCAAAAAGAGTTTGTCCAAGTCGTCCAGGCCCATTTGGGTCCAGGTGGGACGACCATGATTGCACTGACCACTGCGCTCGGTGTTTTCCATATCGCGCAACAAGCCGTTCATTTCCGGAATCGCCAGGCGGCGGTTGGCCCGGATGGCACCGTGGCAGGCCATGGTGCCGAGCAGTTCGTTGAGATGCGCCTGAATCCGGTCACTGGTGCCGTATTCCATCAGGTCGGCCAGCACGTCGTGCACCAGGCGCTGAGCCTCAGCCTGCTTGAGCAAGGCCGGGATCTGGCGGATGGCGAGGGTTTCCGGGCCAAGGCGCTGGAGCTCAAAGCCCAGGCGCTGGAACCACTCGGCGTGCTCTTCGGCGCAATCAGCTTCACGCTGACTGACCGCGATCGACTCCGGCACCAGCAGGGGCTGCCCGCTCAGGCCTTCACTGGCCATGGCGATCTTGAGGCGCTCATACATGATGCGCTCGTGGGCCGCGTGCATATCCACCAGCACCAGCCCCTGGGCGTTCTCGGCCAGAATGTAAATACCCTTGAGCTGCGCCAGGGCAAAGCCCAGCGGGGGGATATCGCCCTGCCCGTCCGGCAGCGGCGCCGCGCCGGCCTCAGGCAATGGCGCAAAAAACTCGCGATAGGCATTACGCGCTTCCGCGACAGGAACCGAAGGCGCAGATGACTGAGGCCGGTATTGATACTGATACCCCGCCCCGGCGCCTGAACCCGCTACATGCTGGGTCGGCGCAGACTGTGGCTGCTCCAGCACATTGGCGGCCAGGCGCATTTCGCCTTGCGGCCCGAACTCACCGGCATCAAGCCCCGTCGGGCGTTCAGCTCCAGGAACCGGTGCAGGCGCGGCCAGCTGATCTTCCGGACGCACATCGCCCAAGGCTCGATGCAAGGTGCCATACAGAAAATCGTGAACCATTCGCCCGTCACGGAAGCGGACTTCGTGCTTGGTCGGGTGCACGTTGACGTCGACCACCGAAGGGTCGACTTCAAAGAACAGTACAAAGGTCGGGTGCCGGCCGTTGAACAGCACGTCGCGATACGCCTGGCGTACCGCATGGGCCACCAGTTTGTCGCGCACCGCACGGCCATTCACATAGAAATACTGCAAGTCAGCCTGGCTGCGCGAGAAGGTCGGCAACCCCACCCACCCCCACAAGTGCAGGCCGTTGCGCTCGATTTCGATCGGCAACGCCTGCTCCAGAAACGCCGAACCGCAGACTGCCGCCACACGCCGGGCACGGGCCGTATCGTCACGGGCCTCGTGCAGGTTGAGGATGGTTTTACCGTTGTGACGCAAATTAAACGCCACATCAAACCGCGCCAGCGCCAGGCGCTTGATCACTTCTTGCAGGTGATCGAACTCGGTTTTTTCGGTTTTGAGAAACTTGCGGCGCGCCGGGGTATTGAAGAACAGGTCACGCACTTCAACCGAGGTACCGACCGGGTGCGCTGCCGGCTGAACCCGGGGCGCCATATCGCGGCCTTCAGTTTCGACCTGCCAGGCCTGATCGGCATCACGGGTGCGCGAAGTCAGGGTCAGGCGGGCAACGGAGCTGATGGATGCCAGCGCCTCACCGCGAAAGCCCAGGCTCATCACCCGCTCAAGGTCTTCGAGGTCGCGAATCTTGCTGGTGGCGTGACGTGCCAGGGCCAGCGGCAAGTCGTCGCTGGAAATACCGCTGCCATCGTCACGCACCCGCAGCAGCTTGATCCCGGCCTGTTCCACATCCACGTCGATACGCTTGGCGCCCGAATCGAGGCTGTTTTCCAGCAACTCCTTGATCACCGAAGCCGGGCGCTCAACCACTTCGCCCGCAGCAATCTGGTTGGCCAGGCGCGGGCTGAGCAGTTCAATCCGCGCACTGCTGTTCAACACCCCGTCACTCATTGCTGAGCCGCCAGGGCAGTGGCCGGTATGTTCAGGCTTTGGCCAACTTTCAATTCATCGGTTTTCAGGCTGTTGCTGGAGCGCAATGTCGCCACGCCTACCTGATAACGCACAGCAATCATCGCCAGGGTTTCGCCAGGGCGAACCGTGTGTTCGCGGGCGCCCTGGGCAATCTTGCCAGTGTCACGCAACCAGGCGATGTAAGTGCCCGGTGGCGGGTTTTGCTGGAAGAACTGACGCACGCCACTGCTGATCGAACGCGCCAGCGCTTGCTGGTGGCTGCTCGACGCCAGCTTGGAGGCTTCGTTGGAGTTCGAGATAAACCCGGTTTCGACGAGGATCGACGGGATATCCGGCGACTTGAGCACCATGAAGCCCGCTTGCTCTACACGCTGCTTGTGCAGCGGCGTCACCCGACCAATGTTGCTCAGGACTTTTTGCCCCACGTTCAGGCTGGACGTCAGCGAAGCCGTCATCGACAGATCGAGCAACACGCCCGCCAGCATGCGGTCCTTGTCGTCGAGGCTCACGTTACCCGCGCCGCCAATCAAGTCAGAACGGTTTTCGCTGTCTGCCAACCAGCGAGCAGTCTCGGAAGTCGCACCACGTTCGGACAACGCAAATACCGAGGCACCAAAGGCTGCCTTGGACGGTGCGGCGTCAGCGTGGATGGACACAAACAGATCGGCGCCCTTCTTGCGGGCGATTTCGGTACGGCCACGCAACGGAATAAAGTAGTCGCCGGTGCGTGTCAGCTCAGCCCTGAAGCCTTTCATGCCGTTGATCTGACGCTGCAACTCTTTGGCAATCGCCAGCACCACGTCTTTTTCGCGCTGACCGGCAGAGCCCGAAGCACCCGGATCTTCACCGCCGTGGCCGGCGTCAATGACCACCACAACGCTGCGCTTGCCACTGGGGATCGGAGGCAATTTCACGTCAGGTTGAGCGGGAGTGACCGGCACCACAGGCACTGTGGCCACATTGGTGGCTGGCAAACTTGGTGTGAGGTCGGCACCCTGATCATAAAGATCGACCACCAGACGGTTGCCGTACTGCGCATTCGGCGCCAGCACGAAGCTCTTGGGGGTGACGGCCTTTTTCAGGTCGATCACCACACGCAAGTCAGTCGGAGTGCGTTGCGCCGAGCGCATGCTGGTAATCGGCGTGTTGGCCGTGGCCACGTTCAACGGCCCGGCAAGGGTCGCACCGTTGATATCAATCACCAGACGGTCAGGGGCTGTCAGCGTAAACACACTGTGTTGCACCGGGCCCGTGAGGTCAAAGACCAGTCGTGTGTTGTCCGGCGCCCGCCACAAACGCACGCTTTTGACCTGTGTCGCCGCCATAGCGTTGATCGCCATGACACTGAGCAACACACCCACCACACTTACTAACGCGCGAAAGCGCATACCAAACCCCATCATTATTTGTATTCCGGTGCCAATGCGGCACACCAAGACTCGCCACGTGAACCTTGGGGCGTCAGCTTCAGCAAACGCCCGGTGTTGTGCGGGCTAATGGTAATGGTCAGGTCAGGCTTTGGCAAAAAGCCTGCACCTTTATCGGGCCATTCAATCAAGCATAGGGCGTCTTCGTCGAAATAATCGCGAATCCCCATATATTCGAGCTCTTCCGGGTCGACCAGACGGTAAAGATCAAAATGAAAGGCCCGAATATCGCCAATTTCATAAGGTTCAACCAGCGTGAAGGTCGGACTTTTAACCGAGCCGGTGTGCCCAAGGCCGCGAATCAAGCCTCGTGACAGAGTGGTCTTGCCCATCCCCAGATCACCGTCCAGAAAGATCAGGCCATGACCTTGAGTCACGGTCGCCAGGCGCGCGCCAAAGGCAGTCATTGCCTCTTCATCGTCCAGTTGCAGTGTTATTTCGTGCACGGTGCGTGTTCCTCCAACAACTGACGAATGGCTGGAATCAAATCACTGGCCGCCAGCCCACGGCCCAATTGTCCTTGTTGTTCACCGGCGCGGGCATGCAGCCACACCGCCAGGCACGCCGCCTCGAAGGCGCTCATGCCCTGTGCCAGCAACGCGCCGATCACGCCTGCCAGCACATCACCCAGACCGGCCGTAGCCATGGCCGGATGGCCTTGATTGCAAATGGCCAATTGGCCACTCAGCCCTGCAACCAGAGTACCTGCTCCTTTTAAGACGCAGACAACTGAGTATTTTTTAACCAGAGCCCGGACCGCTGCCGGGCGATCGGCCTGAACTTGCTCGGTGCTGATGCCCAATAACCGCGCTGCTTCGCCCGGATGCGGGGTAATCACGGAGCCCGGCGCCAGCTCAACGCCAGCGTTGGACAACAGATTCAACGCATCGGCATCCCACACCTGCGGCATTTTTGCCTGCGCAGCGGCCGACAACAGACTACGCCCCCAAGGCGCCTGCCCCAAACCCGGCCCCACTACGAGCACCGTGGCTTGTGCCAAAACCCCCATCAACTGGTTGGCCGACAGCACGCCCAGGGCCATCACCTCGGGCACCCGCACCAACGCGGCGGCCACGTGCTCGGGGCGAGTGGCCAGCGACACCAGCCCTGCGCCACAGCGCAGGGCTGCATGGGCACTCAAGGTGATTGAACCGCCAAACCCGCGGTCGCCGCCCACCAGCAACACGTGCCCGAACTGGCCTTTATGGGCGCTCGGGTTACGCCCAGGCAGGTGCGGCAGGTTATCTGCGAGAAGGGGTTTAGGTTCAGCAAACAGGTGTTTGGTCTGCGGCATGCGTGTCGTGCTCCGATGTCTGGCAGAATTATACGCATCTCAGCTCCGGTTTCTCTTGCCTCATGCCTGCTATTACTGCCGACCTCCCCGCTCTCGCTCAGTCCATCAAGGAATGGGGCCGCGAGTTGGGCTTTCAACAAGTTGCCATTGCCGGCCTCGACCTGGGAGAACACGAGCACCATCTGCAGCGCTGGCTTGATGCCGGCTACCACGGCGACATGGAGTACATGGGCGCTCACGGCAGCAAACGCTCACACCCTGAGGAGCTGGTGCCCGGCACATTGCGCGTGGTTTCCCTGCGCATGGACTACCTGCCCGGCGACACCCACATGGCGCAATTGCTGGCCCAGCCCGAAAAAGCCTATATCTCGCGTTACGCCCTGGGCCGCGATTATCACAAGCTGATCCGCAAGCGCGTACAGCAACTGGCCGACCGCATCCAGGCCGATATCGGCCCGTTTGGCTTTCGCGCCTTTGTAGACAGCGCACCGGTGCTGGAAAAAGCCATCGCCCAACAGGCTGGCCTGGGCTGGATAGGTAAAAACACCCTGGTGCTCAATCGCAAGGCGGGCAGCTATTTCTTCTTGAGCGAGTTATTTGTCGATATCCCGCTGCCGGTCGACCCTCCCCACGAGACCGAGCACTGCGGGCGCTGCACCGCGTGCCTGGACATTTGCCCCACCAATGCCTTTGTCGGGCCCTATGTGCTGGATGCGCGGCGCTGTATTTCGTACCTGACCATCGAATTGAAAACCGCGATTCCCGAAGAGCTGCGCTCAATGATCGGCAATCGGGTGTTCGGCTGTGATGATTGCCAGATCGTCTGCCCCTGGAACCGCTTCGCCCGCACCACCACCGAAGGCGACTTCAAGCCACGGCACAACCTGGACAACGCCGGGCTGGCCGAGCTGTTCATGTGGGATGAAGACAAGTTTTTGAGCAGCACCGAGGGCTCCCCACTGCGCCGGGCGGGATACGAGCGCTGGTTGCGCAATCTGGCCGTGGGCCTGGGCAATGCGCCGTCAACGATACCGGTGCTCGAAGCCTTGAAGGCGCGGCGCGAATACCCGTCCGAGCTGGTGCAGGAACATGTGGAGTGGGCGCTTGAGCAGCATGCAAACCGCCTGCCCTCACCCCAACCTTCTCCCGGAGGGAGTGGGAGCTGATTGTCGGTGTGCTTGAAGCCGAGTGCGGTCAGCCCCCTAACCCTCTGGGAGAGGGTTAGGGGCTTTGAAGCCTTCAGTGTTCGTCGTTATATACGAACTTGGGCATTTCCCAGTTAAACCGGATCGCCAGCAACCGCAGCAGCAACCCGCCGAACAAGGTGACGAAAATCGCCTGTTCGTTGGGCATTTCCAGATACGTGCACAGCAAAAAGCACCACGCAGCCGCGAACGATACGCTGGCGTACAGCTCGCGGCGGAAGATCAGCGGAATGTCGTTGCAGAAGATATCGCGCAGGATGCCGCCAAATACACCGGTAATCACCCCGCTCACCGAAGCCACCAGCATGCCCTGGCCCATCTCCAGCGCGGTCATGCAGCCAATCAGGGTAAACGCCACCAGCCCCAGTGCATCGAGCACCAAAAACAGCGAGCGCAAATGGCGCATCAACGGCGCGATAAAGATCGTCACCAGGGCAGCAAAAGTGGTCAACACCAGGTATTCAGGGTGCTTGACCCACGTCAGCGGGTAATGCCCCAGCAACACATCGCGCACTGAACCGCCGCCCAGCGCAGTGACACAGGCAATCAGCACCACCCCAAACCAGTCCATGCCTCGACGCCCGGCAGACAGCGCGCCAGTCATGGCTTCGGCAGTAATGGCAACTAAATAGAGCATCAGCAACATGGCAGCGATCCTTGCAAGAAGGCGCGCAGTCTACTCAGTTGGCGCGAGCACCAAAAGGGGGCGCTCGAGTCACTCCTTTTGTAGCCGCTGCCGAAGGCTGCGATAAGGACCTTCAACAGCAGGGCCGCTCCGCGCCCCATTGCAGCCTGCGGCAGCGGCTACAGAGCTCTGATCAGAACTTGATGAAGTGCTTGCGGTAGTGCTGCAACTCGGCAATCGACTCGCGAATGTCGTCCAGCGCCAGGTGCGTACCTTTCTTCACCAGGCTGTCGCGCACTTCAGGGGCCCAGCGAGCTACCAGCTCCTTGAGCGTCGAGACGTCCAGGTTGCGGTAGTGGAAGTAGCTTTCGAGGGTTTTCATGTGGGTGTAAAGGAAGCGTCGGTCCTGGCAGATGCTGTTTCCGCAGATCGGCGACTTGCCTTTGGGTACCCACTGCTCAAGGAACGCAATGGTCTGCGCCTCGGCCTCGGCCATGGTGGTCGTGCTGTCCTTGACCCGCTGGGTCAGGCCGCTGCCGCCGTGGGTACGGGTATTCCACTCATCCATGCGGGCCAGCACTGCATCGCTATGATGGATGGCAATGACCGGGCCTTCAGCCAGGGTGTTGAGGTTGCTGTCGGTGACGATGGTCGCCATTTCGATAATGACGTCGTTATCAGGATCCAGACCGGTCATTTCCAGGTCGATCCAGATCAGGTTCTGCGCGTTGTTCATAAAGGGCTCCTGGGCTTAGTCGCGCAGTTTAGCTTAGGCATACGGCCCACGTGCTAAACTCGCCAGCGTTTAACCCCCTTATCGTTTTATCAACACGGAACACCCATGGCCAAACGCCAGCTCAATCGTCGTCAGAATTGGCGCATCGAAAAGATCCAGGGCGAGCGCGCTGCCCGCGCCGCCAAACGTGAATCCAGTGCCGTCGAAGCGCTTGAAGGCGGCGATTTAGGCCCCGAGCAACTCGGCCTGGTGATCGCGCACTTTGGTGTGCAGGTCGAAGTCGAAGCCCAGGAAGGTGAGCTCAAAGGCCAGATGTTCCGCTGCCACCTGCGCGCAAACCTGCCCGCACTGGTGACCGGCGACACGGTCGTATGGCGCGCCGGCAACCAGGGTATCGGCGTTATCGTCGCCCAGTTGCCGCGTAAAACCGAATTGTGCCGCCCGGACAGCCGTGGTCAGCTCAAGCCGGTTGCCGCCAACGTCGACATGATCGTGATTGTGTTCGCGCCCATGCCCGAGCCTCACGCCAACCTGATCGACCGTTATCTGGTAGCCGCCGAGCACGCCGGGATTCGCCCGCTGCTGCTGCTCAACAAGGCTGACCTGATCGACGATCAAAACTCACCGGCGCTCAATGCGTTGCTGGGGGTTTATCGCCAGTTGGGCTACCCGGTACTCGAAGTGTCGGCCCACCACGGCGATGGAATGCAACAGTTGCAAGCGCAACTGGACGGCCATATCAGCGTGTTTGTGGGGCAGTCGGGCGTGGGCAAATCGTCCCTGGTCAACAGCTTGCTGCCAGAGGTCAACCTGCGGGTCGGGCCGTTGTCCGAGGTTTCGGGCCAGGGCACGCACACCACCACCACCGCGCGGTTGTTCCACTTCCCGGGCGGCGGCGAATTGATCGACTCCCCGGGTATCCGCGAGTTCGGCCTGGGCCACGTGAGCCGTGCCGATGTAGAGGCGGGCTTTATCGAGTTCAACGACTTGATCGGCACCTGCCGCTTCCGCGACTGCAAGCACGACCGCGAGCCGGGCTGTGCATTGCTGATGGCCCTGGAAGATGGCCGCGTGCAGCAACAGCGCATGAACAGCTATCGCTCGATCATTGCCAGCTTGCCTGAGTCGAGCTACTAAACCGCAAAACGATGTAGCCGCTGGCGCTGGCTGCGATCGAGCCCGAAGGGGTCGCGCTTATCAAGAGCGAAGGCCCTTCGGGCCTTATCGCAGCCTGCGCCAGCGGCTACAAAGCTACGGTGCCTTGTCGTCAAACAAGTTCAGCTTCTGGCGTTCTTCATGCATCGGCATCGGCTGTTTATCGGCTGGCAGCTTGATCGGATCGACTGGCTCTTTGGGCAGTTGCTCTGCCTTGACCGGCTCCCCGCCCTGCTCGCCTTCGATCGCTTGCTGGGCCTTTTTGGTCAGTACCACGATGTCGATGCGACGGTTGACCGGGTTGTAAGGGTTGGCCTTGTCGAACAACACCGATGAGGCATACCCCACCACCCGCGCCACCTGATTTTCCGGATAACTGCCCGCCACCAGCGCACGTCGAGCCGCATTGGCACGGTTTGCCGACAACTCCCAGTTGCCATAGTCGCCGCCTCCTGCATAGGGCATGGCATCCGTGTGGCCGCTGATGCTGACTTTATTCGGCACGGCTTTGATGGTGTCCGCCATGGCCAGCAAAATATCTTCGAAGTAAGGCTTGAGCCGCGCACTGCCAACATCAAACATCGGGCGATTTTCGGCGTCCATGATCTGGATCCGCAACCCGTCGGGGGTGATCTCAAACAACAGCTGGTCTTTGAATTTGCGCAATTGCGGGTTTTCTTCGACCTTGTTCTGCAACTCCTGAAGCAGCAATTCGAGGCGCTCTTTCTCGACTTGCTCGGCCATGTTTTCAACCTGCTCCGCATCGACCTTGACCTTGTCCGGTTGAGGCTGCAGTTTTTCTTCGGGGTTGAGGGTGTTGTCCGGCGCCAACGCGGGCGTGCCGCCCAGGTCGATGATGTAGGGCGTGCCGCTTTCGGTAAAACCGATCGGGTCTTTGAAGTAACCGCCAATGGCGATTTTTTGCTCTGGCGTGGCGGCCGTCATCAGCCACATCACCAGGAAGAACGCCATCATCGCCGTGGCGAAGTCAGCAAAGGCAATTTTCCAGGCACCACCGTGGTGGCCTGCGGCGTAGCGCTTGACGCGCTTGATGATTATTGGCTGGTTGTTTTCCATAAATCAGCGACCGCGAACCACTTGTTCCAGCTCGGAAAAACTTGGCCGATGCTTGGGGTACAAGACTTTGCGACCAAACTCGACCGCCAGCGACGGCGGCATCCCTGAAGCCGAGGCCACCAACGAGGCCTTGATTGATTCGTACACATTGATCTCTTCCTTGGCATCGTGGGCCAGGGACGTCGCCAACGGGCCGAAGAAACCATAGGCCGCCAAAATACCGAAGAAGGTGCCCACCAATGCGGCGCCGACGTGCATGCCGATGGCCGCCTGATCGCCTTCACCCAGCGAGGCCATGGTCACCACAATACCCAGTACCGCCGCCACAATACCGAAGCCGGGCATGCCGTCGGCAATACCGTTCACGGCGTGGGAGGGATGCTCCAGCTCTTCCTTGAGGCTGAGCAGCTCCATGTCGAACAGCCCTTCAAGCTCGTGGGGGGCCATGTTGCCCGACGACATGATGCGCAGGTAATCGCAGATAAACGCCGTCATGCGCTCATCTTTAAGGACGGTCGGGTACTTGGCGAAGATCGGACTCGCGGCCGCATCTTCAATATCGCCTTCGATGGCCATCATGCCTTCGCGGCGACTTTTATTGAGAATCTCGTAAACCAGGCCCAGCACTTCCAGGTAGAAAGCGTGGGAGAACCGCGAGCCGAACATGCCGAGTGATTTTTTGATCACGTGCATGGTCATGTAACCGGGGTTGGCCTGCAGGAACGCGCCAAAGGCCGCACCGCCGATGATCAAAACCTCGAACGGCTGAATCAGCGCCCCGATTTTTCCGTGTGAAAGCACGTACCCGCCGAGCACGCTCGCGAACACGACGATGATGCCGATAATTTTAGCCATAGATAAAAGGTACTTATTGAGTCGGGTTCAGGGTCAATTCCAGCGGCGCTAAAACTCTTCTTCTCCTTATCGGCGAATCTGCGCCAGACTATAGCCGGTAAAGCCGAAAAGCCATTCGACCCATTACGGGCGTGTAAACAATCGATGATGACCGCGTTCCCATCATGACCAACGAAGCCAGCGCACCGACATCAACGCCCACCACCCTGGATGCCTGGGTCAAACTCCTGGACGCTGTGGATCTGCCGATCCCGCAACAAAGCCACGCGCGGGTAAGCAAAACGATCAGCGACAGTCGCCGCTCATTGCGCGAGATTGCCGAGGTCATGCAGGACAGCCCGGCGCTGGCGCTGCGGCTGATTCGCGAAGCCAACCAGCAAGTCCAGAGCAGCTTGAGCGAGCCTGCCGAAAGCCTTGAGCTGGCCATTAACCGCCTGGGCCTTGCCCGCACGCAAGGGTTGCTCGAACGCGTACCCGCCCTGGCGATGGAAGACATCCCGCTGGCATACCGGCAAATTCAGCTCATCAGCCAGCACGCGGCCCAACAAGCCATTGGCCTGTTCGGCAACCGCCTGGCGCGGCTCTGGCAAGAAATTTACTGGAGCAGCTTGCTGTTCCTTTCGCCCCTCTGGGCTCTGGCCCTCACCCATCCGCAACTGCTTGAAGCGTGGGAACGCCGCGTCGTTGTACAGGGCGAGTGCGCCAACAAGGTCGAGCTCGCGCTGTTCGGTGTGCCGCTGTTCGATATCTGTCGCACCCTGGCCGAACTGTGGCGCCTGCCTGCGTGGGTGATGCAGGGTTACACGGTGCTCACTGACGAACGCCGCACCCTGGTCAGGGTGTTGCACATCGCCCGTGACACCGATCATCCGCTGCGCCAGCAACAGCTTCTTGACGCTGACCCGGCACTGCGCCGCTGGCTCAATCAACCGGCCAACAGCGTGTTGCTGGCCAACGGCCTGGCGCTGTCGGCCCAGCAGGCCTGGGACACACCCCACAATCTGCGCTGGCAGTACATCACCAGCCTGTACCTGCAATTGCCGCTGGATGAAGTGCAGCAGCAGGTGCACCAACAGGCCGTGAGCAGCGGGCGCTACCATTCGATGCCGGACCTCTGGCACCCGGCCGAGTCGTTGATCTGGCCGTGGGACATGCGCCGCACCCACAGCAGTTCGCTGGTCGCACCACCGCCCTCGGCACAGGCGCTGGCACTGTGGCGCAAACACTGCGGGCAACTGCTGGCGCAACCGAGTGCGTTCACCAACCCGATGCACCTGACCACCTGCGCCCGCGAGGCATTGCTGGCGTGCGGCATGCGCCGGGTGATGCTGCTGATGGCCGATAAAACCTCGACCACCCTGAGCGTGAACCAGATAGCAGGGCTGGCGAAGACCGCCTTCGACCTGAGCGTCGACGTCGCCGAAAGCACCGCGTTGCAACGCCTGATGACGCAACCGGCACAAGTGCGCCTGACACCCGAAAACAACACCGTCATATCCGCAGTTTTGCCCCACAGCCTGCGCAGCCTGTTCCCTGGCGAGCATCTGCTGCTACGCTCGCTGAGCAACAATGGCCGCGTGGTCATGCTGATACTGGCGGACCAGGGCGGCGGGCCATTTTCGGAAACCAGCGTGCAGGCATTCGGCAAAACTGCGCAATGCATCGAGAAAGCCCTCAATAGCTTTAGTACTCGCGGGCGCTAATCGCTACAATTCCCCCCTTTTTGCTCTGGAGGCTTCACATGCTTGGCTTCTCTGGCTTGCCATTAGTGATTGAGCCCAGCGACCTGTTCGCCCGGCTCAACGCCCCTGAACTGATCCTGGTCGACTTGACCAGCGTTGCGCGCTACGAAGCCGGGCATATTCCGGGCGCACGTTTCGTCGACCCGAAACGCACACAACTGGGCCTGCCGCCGGCACCCGGACTGCTGCCGTCCCAGGCTTCGCTCCAGGAGCTGTTCGGTGAGCTGGGGCACAACCCCGATGCGGTCTACGTGGTGTATGACGACGAAGGCGGCGGCTGGGCCGGGCGGTTTATCTGGCTGCTGGATGTGATCGGGCACAAGGCCTGCCACTATCTGGACGGCGGCATTCACGCCTGGATAGGCGAAGGCTATGACCTGAGCCAGGAAGTACCCCCTGCGGCCGGTGGCCCGGTCGCGCTGACCTTGCACGACGAGCCCACCGCCACCCGCGAGTACCTGCAAAGCCGTTTGGGTGCTGCCGATCTCGCGATCTGGGATGCGCGTAGCGAGGCCGAGTACACAGGCGAGAAAGTGCTGGCGGCCAAGGGCGGGCATATCCCCGGCGCGAAGAATTTTGAATGGACCGCCGGCATGGATAAAACTCGCAGCCTGCGCATCCGCACCGACATGGCCCAGATCCTCAAGGATCTGGGCATCACACCAGACAAAGAAGTGATTACCCACTGCCAGACCCACCATCGTTCTGGCTTTACTTATCTCGTTGCCAAAGCGCTCGGTTATCCGCGCGTCAAAGGCTACGCCGGCTCTTGGGGCGAATGGGGCAACCACCCCGATACGCCTGTCGAGCTGCCTGTAAAAAATTAAGGACCTTGAATGAAAAAGCGTTTGTTCCTCCTCAGTCAGTACCTGTTGCCGCATCACCTGCTGTCACGCCTGGCCGGCTGCATTGCCGAGTGCCGCGTGCGCTGGTTCAAGAATGCGTTCACCACCTGGTTCGCCAAGCGTTATCAAGTGGACATGTCCCAGGCACTGGTTGAAGACGTTACCGCCTACGAGCACTTCAACGCCTTCTTCACCCGCGCACTGAAAGACGGCGCCCGCCCGCTGGATCAAACCCCGGGCGCGGTGCTGAGCCCTGCCGATGGCGCAGTCAGCCAGTTGGGCCCGATTGAGCACGGTCGCGTGCTCCAGGCCAAAGGCCACAGCTACAGCGTGCTGGAGCTGGTGGGTGGCGATCCTGACGTGGCAGCGCAATTCATGGGCGGCGAATTCGCCACCATCTACCTGTCGCCGAAGGATTATCACCGTGTGCACATGCCGCTGGCTGGCACCCTGCGCGAGATGATCTACGTACCGGGCCGCCTGTTCTCGGTCAACCAGACCACCGCCGAAAACGTGCCGGAGCTGTTTGCGCGCAACGAGCGTGCCGTGTGCATTTTTGATACCGAGCGCGGCCCGATGGCCGTGGTATTGGTAGGTGCCATGATCGTGGCGTCGATTGAGACTGTGTTTGCCGGTCTGGTGACGCCGCCGAAGCGCGAGCTGAAAACCTTCCGTTACGACGAAGCCGCACGTGCGCCGATCCATCTGGAAAAAGGTGCCGAGTTGGGTCGCTTCAAACTGGGGTCGACTGCAATCGTGCTGTTCGGTGCCGATCAAGTGAAGTGGGCTGAAAGCCTGACGGCAGGAACGCCGGTGATGATGGGTCAAGGCATTGGTGCACCGGCTCACGCCGAACAAGCACCAGAGTAAAAAGTACGTGTGGGAGCGAGCCTGCTCGCGATGCAATCAACCCGGTACACATGACGGGTTGAGGTGATGCCATCGCGAGCAGGCTCGCTCCCACCGTTTATTTACAGGGCCTTGCGGTCACGCTGGCCCAGCAGGTACAGCACGCCATCCAGGCCCAACGTCGAAATGGCATGTTTGGCCGACTTTTTAACCAGCGGCTTGGCACGGAACGCCACACCCAGCCCGGCAATCGCCAGCATCGGCAAGTCGTTGGCACCATCACCGACCGCAATGGTCTGCTCCAGGCTCAAACCTTCCTTCTGTGCCAGTTCACGCAGCAAGTCCGCCTTGCGCTGTGCGTCAACAATCGGCTCAACCGCAACGCCAGTCACCTTGCCGTCCACCACTTCCAGCTCGTTGGCGAATACATAGTCGATGCCCAGCTTCGCTTGCACCTGCTTGGCAAAGTACGTGAAGCCGCCCGACAGGATGGCGGTCTTGTAGCCCAGCCGCTTGAGTTCAGCGAACAGCACTTCGGCGCCTTCGGTCAGGCGCAGCGAGGCACCGATGGCATCCAGCACGCCCACATCCAGACCTTTGAGCAGAGCCATGCGTTCCTTGAAACTGGCCTTGAAGTCCAGCTCACCGGCCATGGCGCGCTCGGTGATTGCAGCCACCTGATCACCCACACCCGCAGCCTTGGCCAACTCGTCGATCACTTCGGCCTCGATCAGGGTCGAGTCCATGTCGAACACCGCCAGACGGCGATTGCGACGGAACAGGGTGTCTTCCTGAAGCGCGATATCCACACCCAGCTCTTGGGCCAGGTTGAAGAAATCGGCACGTAGCGCCTCAATATCCGCAGGCTCACCGCACACACGCAGTTCGATGCAGCTTTTGCTCAACTGAGTCGGGGCGTCCAGCGGCACACGGCCGGACAGACGATCTGTCTGCTCGATGTTCAATCCGTGCTGGCTGATGACCGAAGTCACACGCTGCAATTCGTGGGCAGTCACCTGACGGCTCATCAGAGTCACCACATGGCGGGTCTGGCTCTGCTCATTCACCCAGTTCTGGTAGCGCTCTTCGCTGATCGGATCGAAACGCAGTTGCAGACCTTCCTGGGCGATCAGTGGCTGCAGGTCTTTGAGAACGGCCGAAACCTGTTCTGCCTGTGGAATTTCCACCAGAAAACCCAACGACAAAACGCCATGGATGGCGGCCTGACCGATGTCGAGAATATTCACACCATTGCTGGCCAGTACGCCGGTAATGGCCGCAGTGAGACCCGGACGGTCTTCACCGGTGATGTTTATCAGGACGATTTCGCGCAAGGCACACCCCCATTCGCTAAAAAAACCGCATTCTACCCACATTCAGTGACCATCGGGCATCGTCAAGGCTTTGCCGCCCCTAGGCTGCTCGCTATACTGCGCACCAACTTAACGGACTAAGAGCCGCGCTCAGTGAACCGGCCATCGCCTGTAAAAACCGATAACTTCTTCCTGCTGATCTTCCGGGCCCTGCGCGATCGCCGCGTTCCGCTTGCTCTGCGCATTGCCAGCCATAACGTGATTCTGGTCGCCTTGGCGCTGGTCATTTATGCCGTGGTGATGGGTCTGCAATTCAAACAGGCCATGCACGAACAGGCCGATGCCCTGGGTCAGAGCCTGACCACGCAAACCGCCACTTCGGCGACCGAGCTGCTGGTGTCCAACGACATCCTCAGCCTCAACGTGCTGCTCAACAACCTGACCAAAAATCCGCTGGTGGCCCATGCCGCCATCTATAGCGTCGATAACCGCATCCTCGCCGAAGCCGGGCAACGTCCAAAAAACGGACTGTTGGGCGAAACCCAGGGCGTGTATCAAACCAAGATCACTTTTCAGGACGTGACGGCCGGGCATCTGCGCATCAGCCTGGACATGAACCAGTTTGAACAGCCGATGACCATCAGCCTGCAGAGCATGGGCATTTTGAGCGCCATTTTGCTGGCTTTGGCTTTGGCCTTGAGCTTGCGTCTGGGCCGCCACATCACCACGCCCCTGCTGCAACTGCGCGTCTGGCTGCGCGAACCGGACCCTTACACCCCGGCGATCAATCGCCAGGATGAAATCGGTGATCTGGCGCGCCAGCTTCACGCCCGCCTGGCCCCACCGGCACCCGAGCCGGAACCCGAGCCAGAACCTGAAGAAGAATACGACGACAGCGACTACGAAGAAGCCGAAGACAACGAACCGACCTTCGAAGTGCGCAACCTGAGCGACCCGACCTTCGATGAAACCCCGGCTGCGCCCGCCCCCAAAGCCGCGCCTCGGCAGTTGATCAGCTCCGAAGAAGACGAGAACGACGACGAAGACCCGTTCGCCGACCTGCGCGACACCAACACCCCGAGTGCTGCTCCGGTTGCGCTGGCCAAGCCAAAACCGGCCGCGCATGCTGCGCCACAACCCAGCGCCGTACTGGCAGTGCAACTGGGCGCGCAAGAACAGCTGCGTCGCTTGCCCCGCGCTCGCCTTATGGAACTGCTTGAACGCTATCGCGATTGCCTGAACCAGGCCGCTTCGCTGTACCAGAGCGAGCTGCACACGCTCAACGATGGCAGCACGCTGATGCTGTTCCACAGCGAAGACAGCGGCGACGACTACCTGACCAACGCCATTTGCTGTGGCGAGCTGCTGCGGGCCTTGGGCCACGCCTTGCAGATCGAAGTCGCTGACAGCGGCATCACCCTGCAATTGCAACTGGGCCTGGTGCTGGGCGAAGGTCTGAACGGCATGAGCCAGATTGATTTGCTGCTGACCGAAACCGCACAGGACGCCCTGGCCCTGTCGCAACACAGCCGCAACCTGCTGCTGGTGGAGCGCAAGATCAGCGACGACCCGCTGATCCGTCAGCGCGCCCGTATCCGCCCGATTGCCAGCCCCGAAGGCGCCTGCTGTGTCGAGCGCCTGATGGAGCCCTACCCGTCCATGCTTGAGCGCCAGCTGGCGCGGATGCATGAGAATCAGGGGTAACGCTAAAACCCCTTCTCCCTCCGGGAGAGGCACAGCGTCAGGGGCTCTTGATCTGGCCCAAAAAAAATCCCGCACATGTGCGGGATTTTTTTGTTTATGGCATCCGGTCTAGAAGCGAAACACTTCCATGTCCGTGCGGATCGGTGAAGCCATCGGGATCTTCGGCTTGTCCGCGTCCTGCCTGGTCTCGGCCTTGGTAGACGGCTTGCGCGGCTCAACCACCGGCGGCTGGTTGGCCAGCGGCTTGAGGGCCACCGCCAATTGCTCGCTTAGCTGTTGCAGCAACTTGCCTTGAGCCTTGACCTGGTCCGCAGTGCTGCCCGCATGAGGCTGTTCGAGGTGAACAATGCGGTTGTCACGCACTTGACCACGACGATCGATCAGGCGCCATTGCGCGTCCAGCACCGCTGGCTGGTTCTTGCCGGAGTCCAGGCGAGTGATCGACAACAGCACCTGCACATCCGGGCTGAAACCCGCAGTGGCCGGTGCCAGGACAACCCGCTGGCTGTCCAGACGCCACGCCAGTTGGCGTACCAGCAATTGATCGATGTCCGAGGACAGGCTGCCTGCCCATCGACCATCGGTGGCGGCGCTCAGGCTGCCATCAGCCTGACGTTGCAGCAGGGTTTCTCGTTGCAGGTAATCGGCCACGCTGATCGGGCCCAGTACCACCGCCATGCCGGCGCTTTGCGCGGGCTGGCCGGGGGTGCCGCTGTCCAGTTGGTACAAGGCCGCCGGCTGGTGCGTAGTGCACCCCGCCAGACCCAGCACACCAGTCAGCAACGCAATTAAAGGAAGGCGTAGAACGTTCATCATTCCATCCAGGTGGCTACCAATGGGCGAGCCGCAGTGTGATTCTCGAAAGGCTTGCAGGCACTTCGCCATAAGCGGTGCAGCAAACGCGGCATATCATCCGCGAATATTGGACCTGACTCCAGCGCTGTCGCGCCGATCTACGCGGTAAAACGCAGATCGGGCACGTTAAACGACATTAATTAGGCGTTTCTACCAACAAGGCATCCACTCGCTGGAAGCCACGCGGCAGTTTGTTGCCCCGGCGCCCACGCTCACCTTTGTAGTGTTCCAGGTCGTCAGCCTTGAGCGACAGGGTGCGTTTGCCTGCTTGCAACACCAGCGTGGCGTTGTCAGGCAGAACAGCCAGATCGGTCACATATTCTTCGCGGCTGGCCACTCGATCTCCGGGAATACCGATGATCTTGTTGCCCTTGCCTTTACCCAGTTGCGGCAGGTCGCTGACCTTGAAAATCAGCAGGCGACCCTCGGTGGTCACGGCTGCCAACCAGTTGGCCTCGCGATTCGATACCGGCCGAGGCTGCATAACCAAGGCACCCTTGGGCAGGCTGAGCAGCGCTTTACCGGCCTTGTTCTTGGCTTGCAGGTCTTCACCCTTGACCACGAAACCGTAACCGGCATCGGAGGCGATAACGTACAACGCATCGTCCTCAGGCAACAGCACGCATTCGAAGGTCGCACCCGGCGGCGGGGTCAATCGCCCGGTCAGCGGCTCACCCTGGCCACGGGCCGACGGCAAGGTGTGGGCCGCCACCGAGTAGCTGCGCCCGGTGGAGTCAATAAAGACTGCAAACTGGTTGGAACGCCCCGCAGCAGCGGTTTTATAACCGTCCCCCGCTTTATAGGACAAACCGGTCGCGTCCAGATCGTGCCCCTTGCCGCAACGCACCCAGCCTTTTTCAGACAGAACAACGGTTACAGGCTCAGTGGGTACCAGCTCGTTTTCCGACAGAGCCTTGGCTTCAGTACGGGACACAATTGGCGAGCGACGATCGTCGCCATAGGTTTCGGCGTCGGCCAGCAACTCGGTACGCACCAGCTTTTTCAGCTTGGTTTCGCTGCCCAGCAGGGTTTGCAGCTTGGCTTGTTCTTTACGCAACGCATCCTGCTCGGTGCGCAGCTTCATCTCTTCAAGGCGGGCCAATTGGCGCAGGCGCGTGTCGAGGATGTAGTCAGCCTGGATTTCGCTCAGGGCAAAGCGCGCAATCAGCTCGGCCTTGGGGTGTTCCTCGGTACGGATGATGTGAATCACTTCATCGAGGTTCAGGTACGCGGTGAGCAAACCGTCCAACAGGTGCAGGCGACGCTCGACTTTATCGAGGCGGAACTGCAAGCGACGGCGTACGACATTGACCCGGAACTCCAGCCATTCCACCAGCAGGGCGCGCAGGTTTTTCAGCTGGGGCTTGCCGTCCAGACCGATGATATTGATGTTGACCCGGAAGGTGGACTCAAGCTCGGTCACGGCGAACAGGTGCTGCATCAGTTCGTCGAGATCGACCTTGTTGTTGCGCGGGATGATCACGATGCGGCACGGGTTCTCGTGATCCGATTCGTCGCGCAGGTCGGTGACCATCGCCAGCTTGGTCGGCTTGGCCTGCATCAGGGCAGCGATCTGCTCCAGTACTTTGGCGCCCGACACCTGATGCGGCAACGCGGTGACCACGATGTCGCCGTCTTCGATGTGATACACGGCACGCATGCGCACCGAGCCACGGCCCGTCTGATAGATCTTCAGCAGGTCGGCACGCGGGGTGATGATTTCAGCTTCAGTCGGGTAGTCCGGGCCCTGGATGTGCTCGCACAGCTGTTCAACCGTGGCCTTGGGCTCATCGAGCAAGCGCACGCACGCGCTGGCGACCTCACGCAGGTTGTGTGGCGGTACGTCAGTGGCCATGCCCACGGCGATGCCGGTGGTGCCATTGAGCAGGATATTCGGCAAACGTGCCGGCAATACCGCAGGTTCGTCGAGGGTGCCGTCAAAGTTCGGTACCCAGTCCGCCGTGCCCTGGCCCAGCTCGCTGAGCAGCACTTCGGAGTAACGCGACAGGCGTGCTTCGGTGTAACGCATGGCCGCGAACGACTTGGGATCGTCCGGCGCACCCCAGTTGCCCTGACCGTCGACCAGGGTGTAGCGATAGCTGAACGGCTGGGCCATCAGCACCATCGCTTCGTAGCACGCCGAGTCGCCGTGGGGGTGGAACTTACCGAGTACGTCACCGACGGTACGCGCCGATTTCTTGTGCTTGGAGTCAGCGTCCAGCCCCAACTCGCTCATGGCGTAAATAATGCGCCGCTGCACGGGCTTGAGGCCGTCGCCGATATGCGGCAAGGCCCGGTCCATGATTACGTACATGGAGTAGTTGAGGTAGGCCTGTTCGGTGAAGTCGGCCAATGACCGGCGTTCTACGCCGTCCAGGCTGAGATCAAGGGAGTCGCTCATGCGGACCTCATTCAGTTCGTTGTCTGGCGCAGCAGCATGGTGCCGCCGCGCTGGGTAAATTCAAGTTTGTTCAGCGCACTCATGCCCAGCAGTACTTGCTCGCCTTCAAGCCCTGGAGCGGCCACTGCACGCACGTCGCGCAACACAATGGCCCCCAGTTGCAGGCGGTCGATGCGGGTCTGATAGCCCTGAGTGCGGCCATTGGCGGTGTTGAGTGTCACCGTCAGCCCTTTGGGCAATGCCAGTTGCCTGGCCAGTTCCATCGGCACCGCCACATCGGTGGCGCCGGTATCGAGTAAAAATTCCACCGGCACGTTGTTGATACGGCCGCTGGCAACAAAGTGGCCCTGCGCGTTACCAAGCAGTTTGACTTCGATATAACCCTCGCCCTGTTGCGAGGTGATTTCACTGTTGGGGTTTGCCTGACGCTCTTCCCAACGCCCAAAAAACTGGGCGGCCAGGTACAAACCGGCACACCAGGCCACGATCATGAAGACGCGGCCCACACCTTTGCCCGGCGCTGCCTGGCTCATGATTTGGCGCTCCAGCCACCTTGCGGGGCAGTAAAGCGCAAGACGACGGGGCGTTTTTCGCCATCGGCACGCGCATGGTTGCCATTATCGATACCGATCCACGCCCCTTTTGCGTCCAGGCTCAACGCCTCGGCATTGCCATAGCCGGTGTTGTAGCGCCGTGCATCGGTCAAGGCATCGCTGGCAAATGACCAGCAGCGCTCGATTTCACCGGTGTCCGGGGTACGACGGCAAATACGATAGGCCATGCGCTCAAGGGTAAACAGCTTGCCCTCGAACAGGGTCAGATCGGCGAAGTCCTTTTGCTGTGCCTTGACCTTGAGCTGGGGCGGCGGTTGCTCAAGCCCGCCTTCACTCATCAGCACGCAACCGCTTTCGCAGTCCCACACGCTCTGTTTTTTGCGGATGGTCAGCAAGCCGCGACGTTCACGCTCTGCTGCCAGCCAGATCTGGTTGCCCTGCGGGTTGACGGCGATGCCTTCAAACAGCGCATTGAAGTGCAGCAACATGCCGCTGGCACGTGCCTGACGGACCAGTGCCGGATCGATTTTCAGCCACGCCGGCGCACCCATATGTGGAATTTGCAGCACCGCCGCATGGGCCTCACTGACCACATACCGGTTACCCGCGTCATCGCAGGTGATGCCTTCGAAATCCAGATCACCGCCACGCAACGGGCTGATGGCTTTACCCATCATGCGCACGCCCCACGGCAAGCCGCTTTCAGGCGCTGGAGGAACATCGATGCTCAGGGCTTCGACCTGCCACTGGTCAGTGCGCTGAACAAGGCGGTAAATCTGATCGTCATCACGATCGGACACCGCCCACATCTCGCCCTGACACAGCGCCAACCCGGACAGGTTACCGCCGCGCATGCCTTCCACGGGGTGCTCTGACTGCAACGCAAGCTCTGGCCATACATTGGCCATTACCGGTGTCGCGCCCAGCCACAGCAACCCCATCAAGGCACTGCGCATCAGGTCAGCACCTGCGCCAGGTTGCCTTTGGATTCAAGCCATGACTTGCGGTCGCCGGCGCGTTTTTTGGCCAGCAGCATGTCCATCATTTCCGAGGTGGCGGCATAGTCTTCAAGCGTCAGCTGCACCAGACGACGGGTGTTTGGGTCCATCGTGGTTTCACGCAACTGTGGCGGGTTCATCTCACCCAGCCCCTTGAATCGTGTGACCTGCGGCTTGCCGCGCTTCTTCTCGGCCACCAGCCGGTCAATGATCCCGTCACGCTCGGCTTCGTCCAGGGCGTAGAAAATCTCTTTGCCCAGATCGATCCGGTACAGCGGCGGCATGGCCACGTACACGTGACCGGCATCCACCAGCGGGCGGAAATGCTGCACGAACAAGGCGCAGAGCAAGGTGGCGATGTGCAGACCGTCAGAGTCGGCGTCGGCGAGGATGCAGATCTTGCCGTAGCGCAGCTGGCTGATATCGGCTGCGCCCGGATCGACACCGATGGCCACGGCGATGTTGTGCACTTCCTGACTGGCCAGCACTTCGCTGCCGTCGACTTCCCAGGTATTGAGGATCTTGCCGCGCAACGGCAGGATCGCCTGGAACTCCTTGTCCCGCGCCTGCTTGGCCGAGCCGCCGGCGGAATCACCTTCCACCAGGAACAGTTCGGAGCGCATCGGGTCCTGCCCGGCACAGTCGGCCAGTTTGCCGGGCAATGCCGGGCCCTGGGTGATGCGCTTGCGTTCAACCTTTTTGCTGGCCTTGAGGCGTCGCCCTGCGTTGTTGATCGCCAGTTCAGCCAGTTGCATGCCCAGCTCAGGGTTGGCATTGAGCCACAGGCTGAAGGAGTCCTTGATCACGCCCGAGACGAACGCAGCCGCTTCACGGGAGGACAGACGCTCTTTGGTCTGGCCCGAGAACTGTGGCTCCTGCATTTTCATCGACAGCACGAACGCAATGCGTTCCCACACGTCTTCGGGCGCCAGCTTCACGCCGCGCGGCAGCAGGCTGCGGAATTCGCAGAACTCGCGCATCGCATCGAGCAGGCCCTGGCGCAGACCGTTCACGTGGGTACCGCCCTGAGCCGTTGGGATCAGGTTGACGTAGCTTTCCTGAACACTGTCGCCGCCCTCGGGCAGCCACAGCAAGGCCCAGTCTATGGCCTCCTTGTTACCGGCCAGGCTGCCGCAGAAGGGCTCGTCCGGCAGGCGTTCAAACTCGCTGACCGCATCGACCAGGTACGAGCGCAGGCCGTCTTCGTAGTGCCACTCGATTTTTTCGCCGGTATTTTTGTCTTCAAAGCTGACCAGCAGCCCCGGGCACAGTACGGCCTTGGCCTTGAGTACGTGCTTGAGGCGGCTGACCGAGAATTTTGGCGAGTCGAAGTACTTGGGGTCCGGCGCGAAATACACGCTGGTGCCGGTGTTGCGCTTGCCGACCGTACCGATGATTTCCAGATCGGTGGCTTTGTAGCCATCGGCGAAAGTCATCTGGTACTCATTGCCGTCGCGTTTGACCTTGACCCGTACCAGCGTCGAGAGCGCGTTGACTACCGAAATACCTACGCCGTGGAGGCCGCCGGAGAACTGGTAGTTCTTGTTCGAAAACTTGCCGCCCGCGTGGAGCTTGGTGAGGATCAGCTCGACACCCGGCACGCCCTCTTCGGGGTGAATGTCCACCGGCATGCCGCGCCCGTCATCGCTGACTTCCAGCGAGTGGTCGGCGTGCAGGATGACTTGCACCGACTTGGCGTGACCGGCCAGGGCTTCGTCGACGCTGTTGTCGATGACTTCCTGGGCCAGGTGGTTGGGCCGGCTGGTGTCGGTGTACATGCCGGGGCGTTTGCGCACCGGGTCGAGGCCCGAGAGGACTTCGATGGCGTCGGCGTTATAAGAGCTAGCGCTGGGAGTGGCCATAGGGTCTCGTCGTTAGTCGTAAATGAAAAATAAGGGCCATTCGACGGGCGCCTTAGAGGGCCGCAAAGTCGATGGTTTGAAACTGTTCGGTGCCAATCCCGGCAAATTTCAGCAGGTCAGGCAGTTGCTGGGCAAAACCTTGATAACTGTGATCACCGCCCGCTTGAATACGCAATGTACACGCCGCGTAGTACTTTTCAGCGTAGCGGTAGTCCAGGGTTTCATCGCCAGTTTGCAACCACACCTGATACCGCTGAGGGTCTTGGGGTGCTGCCACTTCGAGTTCGGCCAGGGCTTGAACGTGATCGTGGGTCAATTCCCAGGTCTGGCCGCTGTAGTGGTTGGTCTGCGTGCCCAGATAACCGTCGAACATCCGGTGCGGGCTGACGGCCGGGTTGACCAGCAAGGCATTGAGGCCATGTTGTTCGGCCAACCAGGTCGCATAGTAGCCGCCGAGCGAGCTGCCTACCAGCAATGGGCGGCCCAGCTCGCTGATTGCAGCCTGCAATTGGGCCATGGCCTCACGCGGATGATGGTGCAAGGCAGGAACCCGCAGCTGGTCGGCAAGCCCCATGCGCTGCATCACCGACGTCAACTGTGTGGCCTTCTTGGACTCGGGGGCACTGTTGAACCCGTGGATATACAAGATGGAACCCGACATGCGATGACCCCCGAAGGCACATTAAGCTGAACACAGCATCAATAAAGACGCGCAGTTTAGCCTGACTCAAGGGCAATGACTCGCTTCAAGATATTTCAGTAATTATTGGCGCTGTAATCCGGCTCGAACGTGAAATCAGTCAGGCGCGACACACCGGTTTGTAGCGTGCCATCCGGCTGCAGGCGCAACCAGCGATACCCTGGCGCTTCGCTGCTGACCTGGAAGTCCGGGCTGCCGACAGCGAACTGGATGCAGGTAGAAGGCGATGCCAGCAGCCTGAGGCCATTGCGCTGCTGATCAAACGGCTGATGAACATGCCCCCAGAGCACCGCCCGGGCCTGTGGATAACGGTCCAGCACCGCCCAGAATTCCTTGGCATTGCGCAGGCCAATCGGCTCCAGCCACTGGCAACCCACCGACACCGGATGGTGATGCAGGCACACCAGATGATGGCGGTCGGGCGCTTCGCTCAAGGATTGAGCCAGCAGTTGCAACTGATCCTCTTCCAGATAACCGGGCGTGGAATGGGGCACCGCCGAGTTGAGCAGCGTAATGCGCCAGTTGCCGATATCGACCACCGGCTCCAGCAGACGGCTTTGGACCGTGGCTTCGCGCATGTGCGGCATTTGATCGTGATTGCCGGGGATCCACCGGGCAGGCGCCGACAGTTGGCTGCTCAGGGCCCGAAAGCGCTGATAGGCCTCGACGCTGCCGTCCTGGGTCAAATCCCCGGTGGCCAGCAACAGGTCGATCTGCGGTTGCTCGGCGCGCACCCGATCAATCACTTGTTGCAGGCTTTGCGCGGTCTTGAGCCCCAGCAGCGAGCCGTCTGCATCAGCAAACAAATGGCTATCAGACAGCTGCACCAGCAGCACCGGGTCTTCGGTGGTCAGCGTGGATACATTCGGCAAGGGGGACTCTCCCGGGGAAGCTTGAATTCTAGGCTAGCGCACTTCTGCGTATTCATGCCCGCAGGCCAAGCAATGGCTGAGCCATTCGCCCAAAAACACATTGAGCTGGGCTTTTTCGTCGGGCTGATGCATGGCGGTGTTGGGGTACGGGTAAATGCTGCGAAAACGCCGGGCATGCTCGGCTGCGACCACTTCAGCCATACGCGCATCGTGATACACCTGCACCTGCAACTCGGGCACCGGCAACCACGGCAGGCTGTGCTCCTGACGTACGCGCAGGGTGCTGGTGTACGGGCAGTCGAGGATCACCTCAAGGGTCAGTACGCCCAGCATCTGGTCACCCTGGGTCACGGCAATGCGGCGCGGGCCGGGTTGCTTGCGCATCTCGGGCAACAAACGCATCAGGCGTGCATAGTTGGCCTCGCAGGCAGCCTGCAATCCGATCAGATCGACTCGATAACGATCGCGCACCCCGTTTACGACCATAACCCCCTCACTTCAGCGCGATTAAGCGCCAGCCATTGCAGGGCGATAATGCTCGCTGCATTGGAAATACGTCCATCGCGTACTGCTTGCAGCGCATCTTCATACGCCCAGACCGTTACACGAATATCTTCTGCCTCTTCATCCAGGCCGTGCAAGCCACCCACACCCACAGTACTGCAACGCCCCAGATACAGGTGAACAAACTCGGTGCTGCCGCCCGGCGACGGGAAATAACGGGTGATTGGCCACAGTGACGAGAACGTTAACCCGGCCTCTTCTTCACCTTCACGGTGAGCGACCTCTTCAGGCACCTCGGCCTTGTCGATCAGCCCGGCCACCAACTCGATCAACCACGGGGTTTCGGTCTTGCCCAGCGCCCCGACCCGAAACTGCTCGATCAGAACCACTTCATCGCGTTGCGGGTCATAGGGCAGCACGCAGACCGCGTCATGACGCACAAACACTTCGCGACTGATCTCACGGCTCATGCCACCGGCAAAGAGTTCATGGCGCAGGTGCACGCGGTCCAGTTTGTAAAAACCCTGATAGCCGTTCTCGCGCTTTACGATCTCGACGGCGCTTGGCGTGGCCTTGGTGATGTCAGTCATTGCAAACCCCTTGCTGGCGAATTCCACCGAGGGGTGGCCCACGGCATCGGGCATCCTAACGCGCCTGTCACTCCGGTTGCAGCCTCTTTTATGACACGGGGATAGACGGATCGCCTGCAAACCAACTCTAATTGGCTCCATGTAAGCTTAGTGGCGAACCGATGCCCGTGCTGGCAGTCGAACCGCCACGATCCACCACTTTCTGTCGATGATGAAGGACGACCATGTCGCTTTTAAAGTTTGCCTCCATGACTTGTATCGCCCTGACCCTGGGCGCTTGCCAAAGCATGTTTCAACCCTCGGCACCCAAGCCGCTGGCATTTACCAACGACGCCTCCGAGCAGGTCAAGGCAGGCTGCACCGGTCAGGAGTGCCCGCTGGTGAATATCGACACACTGCACTTTGCCGACGAGCCCAAGCTCGACGCGCTGATCGAACATCGCCTGCTGAAAATGACCGTCAACTCCCCCGAAGAGGCGATGGCGCCATCGCTCAACGCGTACCGCGAGCAGTTCCTGCGCACCGCCGACAGCCGTAACAGCACTTATTTGCAGGCCAAGGTACGCGAGCAGCATGACGATCTGGTGATCGTCGAGCTGTCCAGTTATCTGGATACAGGCGGCGCACACGGCATGCCGGGGCGCGGTTTTATCAACTACTCACGCAAGGAGCACAAAGAAGTGACCTTGCAGGACATGCTGTTGCCGGGTCAGGAGCAAGCCTTCTGGGGCGCCGCAAAAGTAGCCCACAACAACTGGTTGATCAGCAGCCACTATGGCAGCGACCCGGAGTTCGTAAAAAACTGGCCGTTCGAGAAAACCCCGAACGTCGCGCTGCTCAAGGACAACGTGGCGCTCAAATATGACGTGTACAGCATTGCGCCGTACTCTGAAGGTCATGTTGAACTCAAAATCCCTTACTCGCGCCTGAAAGGTATTTTGAAGCCTGAGTGGTTACCGGCTAAGGGCTAAACCAGAGCGACCCTCACCCCAACCCTCTCCCTGCGGGAGAGGGCCAGGGTGAGGGGCTTTTAGCGTTTACGCCCCAACACCCACTGCAACACCCCGGCCAGCAATAACGCCGGCAACGTCGCGCCCACATCGGGCATAAAATTCGCCAGCAGGTGATAGGTCACCACCCCGCCCAGCCAGGCCAGCAAGGTCGGCCAGCGGAACAGGGTGGGCGCCACCTGAGCACTGCGCTTGCGCACTATAAAGTGATCCACCAGCACCACGCCGAACAGCGGCGCGAACACCGAGCCAATCAGCAACAGGAAGTTCTGGTACTGCGCCAGCGGTGCGAAGCAGGCAATCAGGGTGCAAATCACGCCGATGGCCAAGGCCAGATGCTCGACCTTCAAGCGCAGCAGGACACCGCCAGACACCGCCGCCGAGTGGATATCCGCGAAGGCGTTTTCGGACTCGTCCAGCAAGATCAGCAACAGCGGTATCCCCAGCCCCGCACCCGCCAGCGCCAGCAGCAACGCGTTGACTTCACCGCTCGGCGCGAACGCCAGGGTGTAAGCCACACCCAGGCTCATCAGCCAGAAGTTGCCAATAAAGAAGCCAAGTGCCGTACCGCCAAACACGTTTTTCGCCCGTTTACCGAAACGCGAATAGTCGGCGATCAAGGGCAACCACGACAGCGGCATGGCGATGGCGATGTCAAACCCCACGGCAAACGGCAGTGACCCATCGCCTTTTTGTGCCCACAGCGCGGGCAGGTCAGCCTTGGCGAACAGGTTCCAGGTCAGCCAGATACACGCAGCCAACAGCAACCAGATGCCCCACTTGCGCAGCACCTTGCGCACAAAGGTCAACGGCCCGCTGACCGCGAGCAAGGTGGCCAGGGCGCCAAAGAGCAACGTCCACAGCATGGGATTGGTCAGCAGGCTGCCTTCGCTGAACGCGCGGGCGCCGAGCAGGCTGGCGGCATCGCGCATCACGATGATTTCAAACGAGCCCCAGCCAATCAGTTGCAACACATTGAGCATGGCCGGGAGCATGGCCCCCCGGCTGCCGAGGCTGAGCTTGAGCGCGGCCATCGATGACATGCCGGTATCGGTGCCAATCACACCGACCGAGGCCAACAACGACACGCCCACCAGCGTGCCGAGAAAAATCGCCAGCAACGAACCTGAAAGGCCCAGCCCCGGCGCAAGCAAGGCGCCGGTCTGCAACACCATCAGGCCAATGCCGAGGGAGAACCACAGGGAAAACAGATCTCGACCGCCAAATACGCGCTTGTCCAAGGGGACAGCGAGGTCGGGGGAGTAGGTACTGGGTGCGTTCAATGGGTCATTCTCAAGGAGGAATACAAAAACCTGTAGCCGCTGCCGCAGGCTGCGATCGAGACCCCAGGGCTCGCTTTTTAAAAGCAAAGGTCCTGCGGCCTTTATCGCAGCCTTCGGCAGCGGCTACAGATTTGCGCCAGGGTCGCTGGCGCGTTTCACATCACACTTTTTTGTACAGCTGACTGCCTTCCTGCTTGAAGCGCTCGGCCTGCTCGGCAAGGCCTTTGGCAACCTCCACGTCGATGGCATCGATGCGTTGGTTAGCGGCGTAGATGCGCACTTCCTGGGTGATCTTCATCGAGCAGAATTTCGGCCCGCACATGGAGCAGAAATGCGCGACCTTGGCCGAGTCCTTGGGCAAGGTTTCGTCGTGGTACGAGCGGGCGGTGTCCGGGTCCAGGCCAAGGTTGAACTGGTCTTCCCAACGGAACTCGAACCGTGCCTTGCTCAACGCGTTATCGCGGATTTGCGCACCCGGATGCCCCTTGGCCAAGTCAGCGGCGTGGGCCGCGATTTTGTAGGTGATGATCCCGGTCTTGACGTCATCCTTGTTCGGCAACCCCAAGTGCTCCTTGGGCGTCACGTAGCAGAGCATCGCGCAACCGAACCAGCCGATCATCGCCGCTCCGATGCCCGAGGTGATGTGGTCATAACCCGGTGCAATGTCGGTAGTCAGCGGGCCCAGGGTGTAGAACGGCGCCTCGTCGCAGCACTCCAGCTGCTTGTCCATGTTCTCTTTGATCAACTGCATCGGCACGTGGCCCGGGCCTTCGATCATGCATTGCACATCATGCTTCCAGGCGATCTTGGTCAGCTCGCCGAGGGTTTCCAGCTCGCCGAACTGCGCAGCATCGTTGGCGTCGGCAATCGAACCCGGACGCAGACCATCGCCCAGCGAAAAGCTGACGTCGTAGGCCTTCATGATTTCGCAGATTTCGTCGAAGTGGGTGTAGAGGAAGTTCTCTTTGTGGTGCGCCAGGCACCACTTGGCCATGATCGAGCCGCCGCGGGACACGATCCCGGTCACGCGCTTGGCGGTCAGCGGCACGTAGCGCAACAACACACCCGCGTGGATGGTGAAGTAGTCGACGCCCTGCTCGGCCTGCTCGATCAGCGTGTCGCGGAACAGCTCCCACGTCAGGTCTTCGGCCGCGCCGTTGACCTTTTCCAGGGCCTGATAAATCGGCACGGTACCGAT
The DNA here is from genome assembly GCF_900106095.1 of Pseudomonas deceptionensis. Classification (NCBI taxonomy): domain Bacteria; kingdom Pseudomonadati; phylum Pseudomonadota; class Gammaproteobacteria; order Pseudomonadales; family Pseudomonadaceae; genus Pseudomonas; species Pseudomonas deceptionensis. Next base: position 480,046 of record NZ_FNUD01000002.1, read on the forward strand.
CGGTACGGGCGAGTTGCGGATGATCCACTCACGGGTTTCGTGGATATGCTTGCCGGTGGACAGGTCCATGACCGTGTCCGAACCCCAGCGAATGCCCCAGGTCAGCTTGGCCACTTCTTCTTCAATCGAAGAGCCCAGCGCACTGTTGCCGATGTTGCCGTTGATCTTCACCAGAAAGTTGCGGCCGATGATCATCGGCTCCAGCTCTACGTGGTTGATGTTAGCCGGGATGATGGCGCGACCGCGGGCGATTTCTTCGCGCACGAATTCGGCGGTGATTTCTTTCGGGATGCTGGCACCGAAGCTGTGGCCCGGGTGTTGCTGGTCCAGAAGGCCGGCTGCACGGGCTTCCTGCAACTTCATGTTTTCGCGGATGGCGACGTATTCCATCTCGGCAGTGATGATGCCCTGACGCGCATAGTGCATCTGGGTCACGTTGGCCCCGGCCTTGGCCCGACGCGGGTTTTTCACGTGGGCAAAACGCAGTTTGGTCAGCTCGGCATCGTCCAGGCGCAGTTGCCCGAAGTTCGAGCTCAGGCCCGGCAAGCGCTCGGTGTCGTCACGGTCATTGATCCAGGCCGAACGCACATCGCCCAGGCCTTTGCGCACGTCAATCTGCACGGACGGATCGGTATACGGGCCGGAGGTGTCGTAGATCAATACCGGAGCGTTCACTTCGCCGCCAAAATCGGTCGGCGTGACATCCAGGCTGACTTCACGCATCGGCACCAGAATGTCCGGGCGCGAACCCTGTACGTAGACTTTTTGCGAGCGGGTAAACGGCTTGACCGATTGCTCATCGACCTTGGCCGAATCACTGAGGTTGATCGCGTTTTTTGGTTTTGTACTCATCACGGCTCTCCAGACTGCATCCAGGCGGATTGTCGGAGGGAGAACCTGAAAAATGTACGGATGCACCCAAGGACTGGGTGCTGAGTGACGGCCTCGAACGACTGATCATTTTTTGACCAATCGATCCCGGACAGCACTCAAGAGGACTCGCCGGGAGACGAGAAATCTTGTTCCCTACGCAGGCGTTAACCTGATCAGGTTCAACGGGATCCGAAATTATTCGATCTCAGCCTCATAGCAAGGCACCCCGACAAGAACGCGCCCAGTCTAGTGAAGAGTGAGTCAGAACGCCAACCCCGTAATACGTAGCGTGATGAAAGGTGCCATAAGAGCATTGTTGCAAGGTGCCACCACTACTACACTCGCTACGTCTTGAAACCACGAGCGCCGCACCTGAGCCTCGGGCCTTTATTTTTCGCATTATTGAACTAGGGATCGCTCATGCTGCGCAAACTCTCACTGGCTATCGCCGTGTCTTGGGCGACCAGCGCAATGGCTCTGGATACCCCTGCCCCGTTATCCAACCAGAACGGCCTGGTCAGCGTGTACAAGGAAGCCGTCGACAACAACGCCGATCTGGCCGCCGCCCGCGCCGATTACGCGGCCCGCAAGGAAGTCGTGCCCCAGGCCCGCGCCGGCTTGCTGCCCAACCTGTCGGGGGGCGCCGAGTCGAGCAATGTGCGCACAGCCATCGACCAGCCCGCACTGACCACCACCCGCAGTGCAGTGGTTTACCAGGCAACCCTGGCCCAGCCGATTTTCCGCATTGATCGCTGGTTCCAGCTGAAAGCAGCCGAGTCGGTCAACGAGCAGGCAGCCCTGCAACTCTCGGCCACCGAGCAAAACCTGATACTGCAATCCGCCAATTCGTATTTCTCGGTGCTGCGCGCCCAGGACACACTGGCCGCGACCAAGGCTGAAGAAGCCGCGTTCAAGCGCCAGCTGGATCAGTCCCGCGAACGCTTTGACGTGGGCCTCTCGGACAAGACCGACGTGCTGCAATCCCAGGCCAGCTACGACACGGCCCGCGCCAACCGGCTGCTGGCGCAGCGTCAGGTAGAGGACGCATTTGAATCGTTGATCACCCTGACCAATCGCCAGTACAACTCGATTGAAGGCATGCGCCACACCCTGCCGATCCTGCCGCCGACGCCAAACGACGCCAAGGCCTGGGTCGACACTGCCGCGCAGCAGAACTTGAATTTGCTGGCCAGTAACTTCGCGGTGGACGCGGCCGAAGAAACCCTCAAGCAGCGCAAAGCCGGCCATGCACCGACCCTGGATGCCGTGGCGCAGTACAAAACAGGCGATAACGACGCCTTCGGCCTGAGCAACCCCAACGCCCTGAACCAGCGCTATGGCGGTGACGTGTCGCAACGCAGCATCGGCATACAGCTCAACATCCCGATCTACAGCGGCGGGCTGACCAGTTCGCAAGTGCGCGAGTCGTACTCACGCCTGGACCAGACCGAACAACAGCGTGAGCAGTTGCGCCGTCAGGTCGTGGAAAACACCCGCAACCTGCACCGCGCGGTCAACACCGATGTCGAGCAGGTGAAGGCACGCAAACAGTCAATCATCTCTAACCAGAGCGCCCTGGAAGCGACCGAAATCGGCTATCAGGTCGGGACGCGCAACATCGTCGACGTACTCGATGCCCAGCGCCAGCTGTACACCTCGGTGCGCGACTACAACAACAGCCGGTACGACTACATCCTCGATAACCTGAGGCTCAAGCAGGCGGCGGGCACACTGAACCCGGGCGATCTGGAGGCGCTGTCGCGTTACCTCAAAGCCGACTACAACCCGGATAAAGACTTCCTGCCACCGGACCTGGCCCAGGCGGCTGAAGCCAATCTGCGTTCGCCGGGCAATTGATGCACTCAGGCTGTGGTCTTTGCATCAACAAGATCGCAGCCTGAGTTACATGACGGCTCAGAACAGGTACAGATAGCGGGCAATCCATTATCAACGTACATCCCGGCCAGCCCGGATTAGCGTGACAACAAGCGCCCCAACCCATCCAGCAAACGCTGCAAGGCGCCCTGATTGAGCTGCATCACTTTGAGGCCCGCCTCAGCCATGCGCTGCGCGTCTTGCGGCAACTCAAACAAGCGCTGCACTGCGACTGCCAGACCTTGAGCATCATCAACCTCTTCCAGGGCTGCTGCGTCGCGCAGCTTGGCCGCAATTTCGAGGAAGTTGAACAGATGCGGCCCGCTCAGCACGGGCTTGGCCAGCGCCGCCGGTTCCAGCAGGTTATGCCCGCCATTGGGCACCAGGCTGCCGCCGACAAAGGCGCTGTCTGCCAAGGCATACAAAAACAGCAACTCGCCCATGGTGTCGCCCAGCAACACTTGGGTTTGAGCTTCAACCGGCTCGCCACTTGAGCGGCGCACGGTGGCAAAACCTTCGCGCTGGCACAACTCGAATACCGAGTTGAAACGCTCGGGATGACGCGGTACCAGAATCAACAGCGCATCCGGATGGCTGCCCAGCAACTGGCGATGGGCTGCCAGTACTACCTCGTCTTCGCCCTCGTGAGTGCTGGCTGCGATCCATACCGGACGCTCTTGCGCCTGCCATTGCTCACGCAGCTCACTGGCGTTGATCAGCAGCTGAGGATCGATCGTCAGGTCGAATTTGATTGAGCCGGTGACCTCAACGCACTCAGGGCGTGCGCCCAACTGGCGAAAGCGCTCGGCTTCGGTTTCGGTCTGGGCTGCAATCAGGCTCATTTCCTGAAGCATCGGCCGGGTCAGCCTGGCAAACCGCGCATAGCCTTTGGCAGAACGGGCCGACAACCGCGCATTGGCCAACGCCACCGGGATACCGCGCTTGGCGCACTGGTGGATGTGGTTGGGCCACAACTCGGTTTCCATGATGATCGCCAGTTTTGGCTGCACACGGTTCAGAAAACGCGCGGCGGCCCACGGCAAGTCATACGGCAAGTAGCAATGCTGAATGCGTGGTTCGTCGGCGAACAGGGCCTGAATCCGCTGCGAACCGGTGGGTGTCATGCAGGTCACAGTGATCGGCAACTGTGGATAACGCTTGAGCAGCTCGCGAATCATGGGCGCGGCGGCAATGCTCTCGCCCACCGACACCGCATGCACCCAGATGCCACCCGGCTGCAGGGCCGGCAGGTTCAGGGCGAAGCGTTCACCAATGCGCTGGGCATAAGCCGGCGCCTTGCGTGCCCGCAGCCACAAGCGAATCGCAACCAGCGGCAGCCCCAGATGAAACAGCAAGGTGTAGAGAGTTCTATTCATGGTCGCGGAGTTTACTTGAAAATCTGTTCACGATGATGGCACTGCATCGCCTGGACGCTGTCGAGATACCTGCTGCGCTTGTCGCAATCAAAACGCACTACACACTTTCACAAACACTAGAATGCCTTGCTGGTAAATTGCTCCGCCTCACACTCAGGATTCCACCATGAACGCTTACTACTACTTGGCCATTGCCATTTGCGCCGAAGTGATTGCCACCGTCTCGATGAAAGCGATCAAGGGATTCAGCACACCATTGCCACTGATTCTGGTAATTGCCGGCTATGCCACCGCATTCTGGATGCTGACGCTGGTGGTCCGCACGATCCCGGTGGGGGTGGCCTACGCCGTGTGGGCAGGCATGGGCATCGTGATGGTGAGCATCGCAGCACTGTTTATCTACGGGCAAAAGCTCGATGTGCCCGCAATGATGGGCATGGGCCTGATCGTGTTGGGTGTGGTGGTGATTCAGCTGTTTTCCAAGACCGCGGGGCACTAAACCCATCACCCGAAGGCTCTGGCAAAGGCAGGTTGGACATGAGGCTGTATACTCCCAGCCTTGTCTTTAAACGCTGAGGTCGCCCATGCCATCTGTTATTTCCACCGACGTGCTGATTGTCGGCGCTGGTGTTGCCGGCCTCTGGCTCAACGCCCGCCTTCGCCGCCAGGGGTTTTCCACGGTTGTGGTCGAGCGCGAAAGCCTGGGCGGCGGTCAAAGTGTGAAATCCCAGGGGATCATTCACGGCGGCGCCAAATACGCACTGCACGGCGCACTGACCGGCGCCTCTGAAGCCATTGCCGACATGCCGCGACGCTGGCGCGAAGCCCTGGCCGGTGACGGCGAGCTGGATTTGCGCGGCGTACGCCTGCTGTCCGAAGCCCACTACCTGTGGTCCCCCGGCACACTGGCGGGCAATCTCACCAGCTTTTTCGCCAGCAAGGCCGTACGCGGCCGGGTTGATCAGGTCAAGGGCGACCAGTTGCCACCAGCCCTGCAAGACCCGCGCTTCAAGGGCAAGGTCTATCGCCTGGCCGAACTGGTGGTCGATGTCCCCAGCCTGATCGAGCGTCTGGCCGAACTGGCAGGCGATGGATTGCTGGCCGGCCAGACCATTGAACCCCTGTTTGCAAACGATGAGCTGATCGGCCTGCGGGTCGACGGGCGAGATATTCATGCCCAGCGCATTGTGTTCAGCGCCGGTGCCGGCAATGCCGAGCTTCTGGCCAGTGTCGGCATCAGCGTGCCGGCCCAGCAGTTACGTCCGCTGCACATGGTGCTGGTCAAGGGCCCAACCCTGAAGCCGCTGTATGCCCACTGCCTGGGTGGCGGCCCCAAGCCGCGCATCACCGTGACCACCCACCCTGCGGCCAATGGTGAATGGGTGTGGTATGTGGGCGGTGATATCGCCGAAGCCGAAGGCGTTGCCCGCGAACCTGCGGAGCAAATCGCCGTGGCGAAAAAAGAGCTGGGCAATCTGCTGCCGTGGGTCGATCTGAGCCAGGCCCAGTGGGCCACGTTGCGTGTCAACCGCGCCGAGCCAGCGCAATCGGGGCTGGTGCGCCCGGACAACGCCTTCCTCGCCGATCAAGGCCGTTTGATGGTCGGCTGGCCTACCAAGCTGGCACTGGCACCCGACTTCTCGGACCGCGTGCTGCAAGCACTGGAGCAAGACGGCATCAAGCCCGCCAATGCCCCGGCCCTGCCCCCGCTGCCGCGCCCGCCGCTGGGGAAAACCGCCTGGGAGCAACTGCTGCCATGAGCCAGCCGACCCTGCACACCCTTCATCGCCCGCTGGGCAGTACCGGCCTGATGGTTTCGCCACTGGGGCTGGGCACCGTAAAACTGGGGCGCGACCAAGGGGTTAAGTACCCCAACGGTTTTCAGATCCCGGATGACGACGAAGCGCGGATGCTGCTCAAGCTCAGCCGCGACCTGGGCATCAACCTGATAGACACCGCACCCGCCTACGGGCGCAGCGAAGAGCGCCTGGGCCCGCTATTGCGAGGCCAGCGTCAGGACTGGGTGATTGTGAGCAAGGTCGGCGAAGAGTTCGTCAACGGCGTGTCGCACCACGACTTCAGCGCCGCCCATACACGGCGCTCGGTGGAGCGCAGCCTGCAACGTTTGGAAACGGATTTCATCGATCTGGTGCTGGTGCACTCTGACGGCAATGACCTTGCGATTCTCAACGAATGCGAGGTCTACGAGACCCTGGCTGACCTGAAGCGCGAAGGTAAGATTCGCGGCTTCGGGCTGTCAGGCAAAACCGTTGAAGGCGGGCTCAAAGCCCTTGAAACCGGCGACTGTGCGATGGTCACCTACAACTTGAATGAGCAGGCAGAGAAACCCGTACTCGATTATGCCGCCGCGCACGGCAAGGCGATCCTGGTTAAAAAAGCCCTGGCCAGCGGGCATGTTTGCCTGAGCCCGGGCGTTGATCCGGTACGCGCCAGCTTCGAACTGGTGTTTGGCCATCACGGGGTTGCCAGTGCTATTGTCGGCACCATCAATCCGCTGCACTTGGCCCATAACGTGGCAACTGTTGCGCAGGTGCTGCGCAATCTCTAAAGCCGCCGATGCGGCCGACCCCGACGCAAGAAGGAGCCGACATGCCGCGTACGCTGATCCGCAAGAACCCCAGCGACTTCAAATCCCTGCCTTTGTTTGTCGAAGCCACGCCTGAAGGCTTGAGCTACCAAAGTGTGGGGATGCCCCTGAACTTTGCACAAACCCTGCAAAAGCGCCGCCCCGTAAAGGTTGCCGACAATGAGCGCTTTTCGCTGGAGTTGGCCAACCTCGGGGTATCGGTTCGCCTGACTATGCATTGGCAGGGCCGCGACTACTGGGTGCTGGTTCGCCAGCGCCGTCAGGATCGGGGGGATGTGGTGCTCAAGCTGATCTCGGGCTACGTACCGGCCCACGAAGTCAGTCTGCCCCTGCATACGGCCATCCAGGAGATTGCAGAAGAGTGTTTGCTGGAAACCCCTGAAGGCTGGCTAAGCGGACGCTTCAACGAGACGTGGCTGCCGGCACCTTACGCGGGCGCGCTGCATTACCGAGAATCCCTGCCCTTTCGCCTGACGCCCTTATCGGGCGCTGCGCGCCCCGTGCGCTGCGGCAGCCAGCCCTTGCAGGAGCGGCCACGCACCTATGTGCATTTACCGACAGCGTCGCTGCAACTGATTTACGACCTGCGCCTGGAAGTCCCCAAAGAAGCCAAATCCCTGAGCATGTTTCATGTCGACGAACGGCTGGAGGGCGACCAACTGGTTGCCCGCCTCGATCGCAAGCGTCCGGACCTGTACTTGATTCCGCTCACCGATGGCCAGCCCTGTGCCGAGCTGTACACCCTGAGCAAAGATCGGCTGCAACAGGCCAGTACCCGGGGCGTGCGCTTGGCTGAAAGTTTTGCACCGCAGGAAGGTTGGGTAGTTCGCGACGAACGGATCAGTTGGAAGGACTGGGTCAAGCAACAGGGCTTGAGCCCGCCGGCCAAGGAGTCAAGGCTCAAGCGCCTGACCGGCAAGGCACGGCAGATATTCAGCAAGGTGGTGAAGCAGAGTTCCTAGCCCTGTGCCTCTCCCAAGGGAGAGGCACAGGAAAGGCAATTACTGGCCGCGGATTTTCTCGACGATGGCCGTGGTCGAGCTGTTTTCAACCAGCCCCAACACTTTCACCGTACCGCCATAGGCCGCCACGATATCGGCACCCACCACTTGGTCGATGCCGTAGTCGCCACCTTTGACCAGTACATCCGGCTTGACCTGGGCCAGCAGGTTTTCCGGGGTGGCTTCAGGGAAGCTGATTACCCAGTCCACAGCTCCCAGGCCCGCCAGTACAGCCATGCGCCGGTCAACGCTGTTGATCGGGCGACCCGGGCCTTTCAAGCGGCTCACTGAAGCGTCATCGTTGACCGCAACGATCAGACGATCGCCCTGGGCCCGTGCCTGTTCCAGATAGGTCACATGCCCGGCATGCAGGATGTCGAAGCAGCCATTGGTGAACACGATTTTTTCGTTGTGGGCCCGTGCATCCTCGATGGCCAGCAACAGCTGATCGAGGCTCAGGACGCCCCGCTCCGAACCTTCCGAGCGTTGAATCGCCCGGCGCAGTTCCGGCGCACTGATGGCCGCCGTGCCCAGCTTGCCGACCACAATACCGGCCGCCAGATTGGCCAGCGCCACGGCGTGGGGCAGTTCTTCACCGGCGGCGATGGCCGCTGCCAGGGTAGAGATCACGGTATCGCCAGCGCCTGTAACGTCAAACACTTCACGGGCACGGGCTGGCAAGTGCATGGCCGCATGGCCAGGGCGCAACAGGGTCATGCCGTGCTCGCCACGGGTGACCAGCAAGGCGCCCAGGTCCAGGTCAGCCATCAGCTTGGCGCCTTTGGCCACCAGGTCGGCTTCATCGACGCAACCGCCGACGATGGTTTCGAACTCGCTGAGATTTGGCGTGATCAGGCTTGCACCACGGTAGATCGAGAAGTCCTTGCCCTTGGGGTCGGCCAACACCGGAATGCCTCTGGCACGTGCGGCCTGGATCAGCACCTGATGGTTTTTCAAGGCGCCTTTGCCGTAGTCGGACAGCACCAACACCTTGATGCCTTCAAGCAGGTTTTCTACCTCGGCACCCAACGCCAGTGCGTCGGTGGCAAAGGGTTCTTCAAAATCGATACGCAGCAGTTGCTGGTGACGGCTCATGACCCGCAGCTTGACGATGGTCGGCTGGTGCGCGATGCGCTGGAACATTGCACGTACACCGGCGCCCTTAAGGCTGTTGGCCAGGCTGTCGGCGGCTTCATCGTCGCCGGTCACACCTACCAGTGAAGCAGGAGCACCCAATGCAGCAATGTTGAGCGCAACGTTGGCAGCACCGCCTGGACGGTCTTCGATTTGCTCGACCTTGACCACCGGCACCGGCGCCTCAGGGGAAATCCGTGAGGTCCCGCCATGCCAATAACGGTCGAGCATGACATCGCCTACCACCAAGACAGGGGCTTGATCGAATCGCGGCATGGACAACTTCATGGAGAACCCACATACAAAATGAACAGGGGCGCGATATTAACACAGGGTGAACGCTGGTCAGTTCACCTGTTAATCGCAGCGAATGAGAATCAGACGTGGGCTACAAACCCCGGTCGACCTTACACATAACTGTGGGAGCTGGCGGCCAGCTCCCACAAGTATGGACGACGTTCTGCTAGGCGATATCGCCAGTGACCTCAGGGGCATCAAGGCCCATCGAGTGCAGGCGGGCGTAGTAGCCGTTTTGCGCCATCAACTGGCCATGTGTGCCACGCTCGACAATCTGGCCCTGATCCATGACCAGGATCAAATCGGCTTTCTCGATGGTCGTCAGGCGGTGAGCAATCACCAGCGTGGTGCGACCTTCCATGACGTGATCCAGTGCCGCCTGGATATGGCGCTCGGATTCAGTATCCAGAGCCGAGGTGGCTTCATCGAGAATCAGCAGCGGCGCATTCTTGAGCAACGCCCGGGCAATTGCCAGACGCTGGCGCTGGCCGCCTGAAAGCAGCACGCCGTTTTCGCCGACCTGGGTGTCGAGGCCCTGTGGCAATTGCTCGATGAAGTCCATCGCGTAGGCATCACGCGCAGCTTTTTCAATATCGGCACGCGGTGCACCTGCCAGATCGCCATAGGCAATGTTGTTGGCCACGGTGTCGCTGAACAGGGTCACATGCTGGGTCACTTGCGCGATATGGCGGCGCAGGTTGACCAAGCGGTACTGCTCGATATCCACCCCATCGAGCAGGATTTCGCCCGAGTTGTGGTGATAGAAGCGCGGAATCAGATTTGCCAGGGTCGACTTGCCGCTGCCGGAACGGCCAACCAGCGCCACCATCTGCCCGGGCTCGACCGAGAAGGTCACGTCCTTGAGCACCTGACGGTCAGTGTCCGGGTAGGTGAAGTTCAGGTTGCGCACATCAAGACGACCGCTGACGTGGTCACGTTCAACGGTACCGGTGTCGACCTCAGGCGCTTCGTCCAGTTGCTCGAAGATGCTTTCAGCACCCGCCACACCCTTCTGAATGGTCGAGCTGACTTCGGACAACTGCCGAATCGGCTTGGGCAACAGGCCCGCCAGAGTGATGTAGGCAATCATGTCACCCGCCGACGCGTCGCCGCGCAGGTACAGCACCAGGAACATCAGGATGCCCATGGCGATGTAGATCACCAGTTGCAGCATCGGTGTGTAAATCGCCCCGGTGCGGGTCATGCGCAGTTGCTTGTCGGTGTTGCTCTGGCTGGCTTCCAGGAAGCGCTTCTGCTCGTAGGGCTCGCCGCCGAAGCTGCGTACCACGCGATAACCCTGGATGGTTTCGGACGCCACGTGGGTGACATCGCCCATCGCCACTTGGATTTTCTTGCTCTGCTTGCGAAATTTCTTGCTGGCCGTGCTCACCATGATCGCGATCAGCGGCAGGATTGCAATCATCACCAGCGTCAGGCGCCAGTTCATCCACAGCAACGAGGCGAAGAGGAAGATAACCGTCATGCCTTCACGGATAACGACCTTGATTGCATCGGTGGCAGCACCGGTCACCATCGTCACGTTGAAGGTGATGCGCGAGATCAGATGGCCCGAGTTGTGCTTGTCAAAATAGCGGTTGGGCAGTACCAGCAAGTTGTTGAACAACTGCACCCGCAGGTCATGCACCAGCCCCAGAGAGACCTTGGCCAGGAAGTAGTTGCCCAGGAACGAGCCCAGGCCTTGCCATGCCGCGATCAATACAATGAGTATCGGAACAGCCTGGAGCAGGCGCAAATCACGCAGATAGGGGACGCTGGGGAACAACACCGCATCCGGGTTGGACAGGCCATCGACGAAATACTTGAGGATGTAACCAAGCATTGGCTGGGTCGAAGCGAAAATAAGGAACCCGAGAATACTTAGCAGGAACAGGCCGATGTAAGGCCTGACATAGCTGAGCAGGCGCAGATATATTTTCAAGCTCGAGTCGCTTGAGCTGGGGCTGGATTCGGTCATATCACGCGGCGGTTAGTCAAAAAGGATGCTGACTTTATCACAGCTTCTCTGGTGTACTGCCTGCCGGTTGAGCAGCGGCTTGACCCAGCCGCAAAAACGACATTACAGGGCCGTTACGCTAGTATGGCCATCCAAAATCTGGAATGAACCTTTCAGCATGCAATTCAGTTACTTAAATTATTCAAAACAGCGGTTGTTTGATTTTATTTGCCTATGGCTGCTTCCTGTCGGCCTGTTATTGCTCTTATCCGACCTTTATTTCCTGCCAGGACGAAGTCTGCATCACAAGCTGTATTACGGTTTATTCAGTATTCCAACCCTGATCGCGATCATCCTGCGACCCAAAGAGCTGAAAGACATACTGCGTGAACCACTGATTCTCGGCTTTATGCTGTTTGCAGGGTGGGCCATGGTCAGCCTGATCTGGAGTACCGTCAGCGACGACGACGGTGTCCTGGGTTCACTCAAGCCCCCGCTACACCTGCTGATGCTGTTCCTGGGGTGCTCGCTGCTGATCAAATACCGCAGCGAAAGCCTGCAACCCGTGTTCTTTGCTGCAGCGATCATTGCCTTGATCGCGACCCTTTATAACCTGTACATGTTCATCCCCAACTACGCTCCGGACGTGCGGATGATCGGCGCTGGCGCATTCGACAACCCGCTGCTCAGCTCCCACGCCTTTGGCTTCTTTTGTATTTACTGGCTCACGCTGGGCATGACCTGCAAGCGCCCGCACATCCTGTTTATTGCAGTCCCTGCCTTTATCATCATGTTCGCCGCACTGCTCGCGACCGGCTCCAGAACCCCTCTCGTCGCTATCGTAATGGCCATGGTCTGGCTCTGCTGTATCTGCTGGAACCGTCGTTCACTGGCGCTATTCAGCATGCTGGTCATAGGGGGCATCGTAGTCATGGCGCTGTTCTCCGAGATGATCTTGAGCCGCGGCAGTTCGTTTCGCTTTGAATTGTGGCAAATGGCACTGAACCTGATCGAACAACACCCGTGGATCGGTTATGGGCTCGAGGCGCCTCTGACCCTGCAGTTGCCAGGCTTCGATACCGCGCTGTTCGAGCCGCATAACTTCGCCCTGGGCGTGCTCTATTACGTCGGCATTCTGGGTTTTGTGCCCTGGTTGTTCATGCAGGTATGGGCGCTGTGCAGCAGCTGGCGCCATCGTGTGCAGCCGTTGTTTATCCTGGCTTCGACCTGGCTGGTGTACGGCATTGGCGCGGGCCTGACCGAAGGCGGCGGGATACTTCCTCGCCCGAAAGAGCATTGGTACTTGCTGTGGATTCCTCTGGCCCTGATTGCGGCACTGAGCATCAACCGGCGCCTCAAGACCCTGCGCGACAGGCCGGTTCGCCGCTTGTCCGCCGCAGCGTTCAAGACCCTTGAAGCCCATGCCCAGATCATTGAAGAAGACGGCCTGGGGCCAAAAGTCCTGCGCCTTGAAAACGGTAACTTCCTCAAGTTGTTCCGCGAGCGCCGCTGCTATACCTCAGGCAGCTTCAACCCCTACTCGGAACGCTTTGCTGTCAACAGCGAGCGCCTGCAAGCGATGGGCATTCCAGCGCCAAGGATTCTGGACCTGTACCAATTGGCCAACGGCAGCACGGCCGTCTTGTACCAGCCGTTGCCTGGCCAGACCCTGCGTCAGGTCATGCAGTCGATGGGTTCACCTGCCGTGCGCCAGGCATTGGTTGAGCGCTTCGGGAAGTTCCTGGCGCTCCTGCATGACAAGGGCGTTTACTTCCGCTCGCTGCACTTGGGCAATGTGTTGCTGATGGACGATGGCGAGTTCGCGCTGATCGATATCGCCGACCTGCATATTTACCCGTCGCCGCTGCGGATTGCCCTGCGCCAAAGAAACTTGCGGCATATGCAACGCTACCCTGAGGACCGCCGCTGGCTGTTTGAAGAGCAACTGCCCGAACTGTTGCAGGGTTACGCAACACTGGCCTCGGCGCCTGCCGTGCAAAGCCTGCGTAAACAGGTTGCCACTCTCGCTCAGGTTTCGCGAACGTGAGCCTTGGGAGCAACAACGTCCTGTGGGCCGTGATGGCTTATGCCTTGGCAATCATCACCTCAGCGTTGTTGCTCCGCTTCTCCCCCACGATACAGCGCACGCTCAAACACCCGGCACAGAGCCGATACGCCAGCGTAGATGGCTTGCGCGGGTATCTGGCATTCGGGGTGTTTATTCACCACATGGCCATTACCTGGACCTTTCTTCATACCGGGGCATTCAACATGCCCGAGAGCAAGTTCTACGCTCAGATCGGTCTGGCCAGTGTGGCCCTGTTCTTTATGATCACCGGGTTTCTGTTTTGGGGGCGCCTGCTCAAACAAGGGCGCCAGTTCGACTGGCAGGCCTTCGCCGTGTCTCGCGTGTTCCGGCTCTACCCGCTGTATCTGCCGCTGATGCTGCTGGTGATTGTCAGCGTGTTCTCTATCCAGGGCTGGACGCTCAAGGACACCCCGCTGGAAGTGGCCTCACAGATACTGGCCTGGCTGCTTTTCGAACGCCCTGACATTAACCAGTACCCGCAAACCGGCGGGCTGATCGCCAATGTCACCTGGACGCTGGGCTACGAAGTGTTCTTCTACATGGCGTTGCCACTGTTCGCGATGGTGTTCCTTTACCGAAGCAACTGGCGGCAGGTCGCTCTATGCCTGCTGGGCATCTATACGCTGTACCAGTTGGTGGGCTGGGAGCACTCGCTGAAAAAGCACATCCTGATGAGCTTTCTCGGCGGTGTGGCGGCGGCATACTGGGTTCGCAAGCCTGCGTTGGTGGCCTGGGGTCAAACGCGCCTGGCGGGGATCATTGCGCTGGTTGTTCTGGTGCTGGTACTGACGCTGTTTCGCAAGAGCTTTGCATTCGCGCCACTGATTTTGCTGACCCTGGTGTTCTCGATTGTGGCCTCGGGTCACACGCTGTTTGGCGCATTGACGCTGCGCAGCATTCGCTGGATGGGCGAAATCAGCTACAGCACCTACCTGCTGCACGGCTTCCTGATCTGGCTGATGATGCAGCGCTTGCCACTGGTGTTGCCGTTCGACGCCAAGGAACCGCTGGTGTTTATGCTGCTGGCAGCCCTCAGCAGTTGCCTGTTGATTGCTATCAGCAGCCTTACCTTCATGTACATCGAAAAGCCCGGCATCGAGGCCGGCAAGCGAACCGTAAACTGGTTACGCCAGCGCACCCCCGCAAAATCCCTTGCAGGGAATGAAGCGGACTAGTCTTTTTCCAGCGGTGAAAAATACAACCGCCCCAGGCCACGCCAGGTTTTACCCGTCCACCGCTTGAACGGAATCTGGGCCAACAGCTCACGGGCCAGTGCGCGGTTGCGATTGGCAGTTTTCAGGAACATGGAGTTGAGGAACTTGTAGCGTACCTCGTCATACAAGGGGTGATCGCTGAACTGTGCATAAATGCGCAGAATGCTGTCGATCATGAAGCGATGATTCTTGTACGAATTGGTGGCGTGCTTGCGATAGCGCGCCATCACTACGTTCAGACCGTCGATAAAGTACCCGGCATGGGTAATCTTCAACTCGATATACAAGTCCTCAAGGCGAATGCTCGGATCAAAGCCCCCGACCTTGTCCAGCGCTTCACGGCGAATCATCAGGGTAGGCGCAGGCGGATACGGCTTGCGCTCAAGGAACATGTCATCGAAGTCCAGCCGCCGAAACGGCACATCACGACGCTGACGCTTCTCCGGGAACAGGTTGCCTTCGGCATCGATCAACTCGATGTTACCCGCGCAAATACCCACCTCGGGCTTGCCGTCCATGTAGGCCACCTGCACCGCAATACGATCCGGCATCATGATGTCATCGGAGCCGAACGGCACAATCAGACTGCCCTTGGCCCGCGCAATCGCACCATTGAGCGTGTTGGTCAGGCCTTGGTTCTGCTGTACCCGGAAGTCAAAACCATGCACCGCCTGCAGGCGCTGGATACGCTCAACACTATCATCGGGCGAGCCATCGTCGATCACCAGCAATTCAATATTGGGGTAGGTCTGGCCCAGAACACTCAGAATGCTCTGCTCGATATAAGGCCCATGGTTGTAGGAGGCGATGATCACCGTCACCAGGGGTTGTGAATCTGTCATGGGTGTTCCTTACGTGCCTGACTCAAACCCGAGTCGATCAAATCCAGATACTCCTGACGGAACACCTCAATGTCGTGGTGCTCCTGCAGGTAGCGATAAGCCTGCTCGCCTTTGGCCTGGAGCGCTTCATCCGACAAGGCCAGGTATTCGTCCAGCGCGGCGGTCAGCGTTGCCACGTCGCTGGGTTTCACGGCCAGGCCACCGGCGCCTTCAATCAGCGGCAGCATGGCCGGCACATTGGTGGCGATCACCGGCAAGTGCCCGCTCATGCCTTCAAGCAAGGCCAGCCCCAGGCCTTCGGCCAGCGAGGGCATGGTCCAGATATCGAAGGCTCGCACGTACTGCAGGGCGTTCTCCTGAAAGCCCAGCAGGTGCGCTCGGCCATCAAGGCCCAACTGCCCGATCTGCTCGCGCAGGCGCGACTCTTCACGCCCGGCACCAATGATTGCCAGCTGCGCATTGGGGTATTTGTCTTTCAGTGCGGCGAAGGCTTGCAGCAAAAAGCGATGGCCCTTGATCGGCACCAAACGCCCCAGCGCACCAATCATCCGCGCACCCTGATCCAGGCCGAGCTTTTCACGGGCCTGCTGACGGGGCAGTTGCAAGGCTTCGGCTTGCTCGATGTCGATGGCATTGGTGATAGCGTAGGTATTTTGGTCCGTGAAGCCGCACTGGCAGTCGAGCAAGTACTGTTTGACCGCAGGGGACACTCCGACAAAGCGCCAAGCCTTGTCGATCAGGCGCTTGGCCTGGCTGCGCCGATAAAAGCGGTCGTACTCGCCAAAGCCGTGGGAGATCCCCACACACAGCGGGATTTTCAGCCAGCGATTGAGCTGCAGCATCATGTTCACCGGCTTGAACCGGTTGCAAATCACCACATCGAACTGCTCTTTACGGCAAAACTTGTACAACGCCCACATGGCGCGCAGGCGCATGCCTTTGAGCGACTTGTCACTGAACTCGAAATACACCGAATGATCGGCTTTGCTCACCGGCTCACCCGGGCCTGGCCGACCCCGTAAAAAGGCCGCCGTAATCTCGTAACGCTCACTGGGCAGCGCCCGCACAATCTGCTCGGCCAGGTCGGCAAAGTCATGGGATTTGACGTTGTAATCTGGCTGCAGCTGCAGAACTTTAGAACGCTTCATAGCTCTCCCCGGTGAAATCCGGTGGCATCAATAACCCAGGCGGGTTCACCAGCCAAGCGTTGGACGGCGACAGGGTCGGGCGTCGGCAAGACTGACCATTCATTACGCTTCCAGCACACAAAGTGAAAATAGGGGAAGGTGTGATCGCCATCGCGATCGTTCGTCAACGTGCCCTGGTTCCAGAACCACTGGCTGGGGAAGTTATCGCTGCCGTCGCGCCACTTGATGCAACCACCCGGCGTGCTGAACGCCTCGGTGAAGTCGCTGGTACGACGCAACGGGTTGAACTTGCCCACCCACTTGAACAGCGGCTCGGGAAAGTTCTTGCGCCACAAGAAAATCCGGCTGAAAGCCCCTTCATCCAGCGCATGATGCTGCTCGTCGGTAAAACGCTGCTGCCAGTTTTCGATCTTCATGAACAGCTCACGCTTGCAGCGCGTATTGCGCATCAGGCACAGGTGCCCCGCTACACGCCGTTCATGGGTCGAAAACAAGTCAAAGCGCGCCAGACGCTCAGCCGTGAAATAGCTGCGCAGGTCGCCATAGACCAGATCAATGTCACCGAACGCCCAGAAGTCATAGCCTTGCAGGCTGTCTTCATGGATATGGCCCAGGGCGGGCTTGATATCGCACAGCTTGTAGGCCCCTTTAGGCGCGAAGTCGATGTTCAGGCGCCCGGAAACCTTGCGGCAGTAATCCTCGAAACTAATGGCTTGAACAGTCACGTTGGCCGGCAGGTTTTCAGGGACCCCACAATCACTGAACAGCAGCCAGTCAATATCTGGATTGTGCCGGCAACTTTCCAGGAAAAACGGCATCCAGAACGGCCACTGACCGAAATAAGGAATGACGAAAATAATACGTGGTATTGGTTTTATCACGTGAAACTCAATGTATTGGTCGAGAAGCAGGACAACTCTGTGCCCCTGATTGTTATGTTATTGAAGAATCCAGAACAGCTCGTGGCGCCGAACGGCTTTACGAAAGAACTCATTCCCTCCATAAGGAGATGGCATTCTGCCAGCAACGAGCCGCTGTATCGACCTGCGAAGTCTGCGCTTGAGCGCCGCACGTGGTTGCAGGTCGTGCATCATGCCCAGCGCCATGGCCTTGTCACGCTGCTGCTCAAGGCTTAGCGCCAGGCTGCAAGGGCGCAGGCTGAGCGAGGCATCGAACACCGGCGGGAGGGCAATACCGTCACCACTGCTACCCATCGGCCAGCGATCGTTGTCATGCAGGTGGTTGGCGTAACCGAGGATGGTCTTCGGTTGCCATTCCAGACCTTGCAGGGCCTCAATGACCGCCGCGTGGGCACAGATGTGGTCCGGGTGCGGGTCGATTGAAGGGTGCGGGAGCACAATGACTTCGGGCCGGGCGCGCAGGATCAACGCCCGCAAATCGGCAAGCAGGTTGTGCCAGGTCGGAGCGCCGTCCAGGTCACCGGGCAGCGGGAACGGGTTGAACTGGCGGAACACACGGGTATCGCTCAGGTCAGCCTCTCGCGAAGCCATCGGCTGATCGGGGGCTGCCTGCATCGCTTGCAATTGCAGGCAGAAGTACCCGAGTTGCGCGCAATGGGCTTCAGGCACGCCGGCCCAGCGCGGCACGACCATGCTGTCCCAGGCGCGCAAGCGGCCTTTGAGGCGGGCGGCTTCAGCGCGTTCCAGCCCCATTTGCTGATAATGCTCAGCTTCGATCTCGCCAGCGGTCAGGGTCACAATCCAGGCTTCACGGGCCTGGCTGTACAACCCGAAAGCGGCCAGCTCCGCGTCATCGGCGTGAGGGGCAATCACCATCACCCGCTGATCGCGGTAATCGGGCTGGCGGAACACCCAAAGCTCGGGCTGCCCCATTACGTGGCAAAAACGCCCGCCAATACGCAGTTCTCCACTGACCAGGGCCGAACCCCAGCTGCTCAGATTCAGATAGCGCAGGCCATTGACCCCACGCTCGAAGGTCTGCCGATCCGCCGACTCGCCGCCCGACAGTTGTACGTACGGGTCAAGAAAACGGCCCAACCAGCCACTTTTGACCTTGATCGCCAGGATCAGGGTTTCATCGCCGGCCAGACTCAGCGGCTCATCCAGCACCAGCTTTCCGCCCTCAAGGCGTACTGACGGGCGCTGGCTGTCTGGCGGGAAGCTGTACTGGTAATCGTCTGTGGGGGAGTAGAACAGATGGTCGGCAAACCAGGCCTCATGGGCCACCCAGCCCAGCACCGCCAACAACAGCGGCAGCCACCAGACCAGCAGCACACCGCTGGCAACCAACACCAGCAGGCCAACCAGCAGGCCAATGCGCTTGTTGCGCCGGTGGCGCTTGAGAAGGTGTTGTTTGCGGCTGATGGGCTGGCTCATGGTTTTACTCTTGGGTTTAGTCTCCCTGTGGTGCTGGCTTGCCAGCGCCCACAAGCTGGGCGCTGACTCGTCTCACACCCTGAAGACCGGCACCGGGTTGCACCAACGCTCTTTGTACTCGCGGTCGGCGCGGCCGAACGAGAAACGCAGGGGTTTGTTGACGCTTCGAGCCTGCTCCCAGGCCGACTGGGTGTTGAGGAAGCTCAACACGCTGCCTGGGCTGAAAGCACGGGTTTCGGGGTCAACGCCGCCATTAACGTACTCAACGCTGATCCATTGCGGCGATTCAACCCGATACACCAACTGAATCGCAATAGGCGCGTCATTGAGAAAAATGACCGAACCAATCAGTAATTCGCGCAATAACTCAATCACTTCGGGCATGCGCTCGGCCCCGGTGGCCACAAAGCCCCAGCGCCGCAGAAACAAAT
Source organism: Pseudomonas deceptionensis (assembly GCF_900106095.1). Classification (NCBI taxonomy): domain Bacteria; kingdom Pseudomonadati; phylum Pseudomonadota; class Gammaproteobacteria; order Pseudomonadales; family Pseudomonadaceae; genus Pseudomonas; species Pseudomonas deceptionensis. Next base: position 499,245 of record NZ_FNUD01000002.1, read on the forward strand.
CGCAATAAATTGCCGACAGCTCGACGCTGGAAAACTCCGAAACCGGGCGCACAAGGCCACCCGCCTCTTCCAGCAAGCGCAACTCGCGACGCTGGTTGTAGCGGAATTTTTTCGACAGCTCTTCCGGCGTGCGGGCCATGGCCAACTGCTCGGCCTGTGGCTTGAGGGTGCTGAATCGCCCTTCATTAAGCGCCGACAGGTAGCGCCCGCGATGACGCAAAGGGGCTTGGGCGTCGGCGGCCGCAGGCAGGATCAACTCGGCATTGCCCAGGTCGAACAGGCCCTTTTTGCCGTGACGCTTGAGCACGTCCTTGGACAACGCCAGGTCGCGCCCCCAGGTCGGGATCGCCGCCTTCAGCTCCCCGTCCTGCTCCCGGGCCAGATAGCGCACCGGGATACCCGCCAACTGAGCCAGGCGCTCAACCACCAGCGGATGGGTCGCGACACTGCCACCAAAACGCTGCCAGGCATCGGCATAAGTGCCTGCATCGACAACGCTCCAGCCACGCTCGCGCCAGCCTTGGAATCGATTGAGCATCAGGCCCCCGAAGTCAGGTCGGTGACTTGCGGCAACTGCCAGAACGTATCGCGTACGGCCTGATCACTGAACCGCTCATACAGGCGTGCTTGCATCTGCCCGGCGCAGGCCAGGCGCTGCTCATCACTGAGCACCGCCAGATGTTGCAGGCCCTGGGCCAGGTTTTCGGCATCGCCCAGCGGGAACAGGATCCCTACGCCTTCAACCACTTCCTTGGCGCCGCCACATGCGGTGGCCAGCACCGGCACGCCAGCGGCCATGGCTTCGAGGAGCACCATGCCGAAGGGTTCGTGATCGGAGCTGAGGGCAAACACGTCAAAGGCACGGAAGTAACGGCGCGCATCGGGTACCTGGCCCAAAAACAGCACGTGCTCGCTAATCCCGAGTTCCAGCGCCAAGTCTTTAAGGTCTTGCTCCAGACGGCCCTTGCCCATGATTGCCAACTGACTGTCGGCAGGCAGATGGGGGAGCGCCCTGGCAAAGCCCTGAATCAGCGTGGCCTGGTCTTTGTCCGGGTGCAGGCGCCCGACGTTGCCGACAATAAACCCATCGACCGACAGCCCCAGCGCTTCACGCGCCCGGGTGCCGGGTAATTGGGCGGCCTGTACGGCCTCGATATCGATGCGGTTGTAGAGCGTGCTGATACGGCCGGCCGGCCACTTGGGCAGGCACTGGCGCATGTCATCGCGCACCGCATCGGAAACACCGAGCAGGCTCAGGCGTTTGCGAAACAGGTTGGCAAACAGTTTGCGGCTGCGGCGCTGGTAGTCGCCAAACGCGTGATGCACGCCGATCACCGGCAAACCGGTGGCCAACAAGGCGATATAGATCGGCTTGAAGCGATGGGCGATGCAAAAACTGAAATTGCGCGAAGCCGCAATTTTACGCAGCTTGGCGATGGCACCCAGCTTGAGGCCACGAATGGCCTTGGAGCTGAATTCCATGAACAGCACTTCATCGGACGCGCAACCCGCAGCCACCTCGGGGTCGGCCGCCCCGGTCAAAAAGACCGTGGTGACCTTGTACCCGGTGCCGGCAAACAGGCTGGCGTACTGGCGCGCGCAGTCCAGAAACGGCCCGTCATAGCCGTGACAGAACTGCAGTACATGACGCTCAGTCGAGCGATTCATAAGTCTCGGCGCCGTCTTTAACTACCAAAATATCTTCCATGATCAGGTACTGCAGATCGGAACCAAAGAACATGTTCAACGCGTCGGTCGGCGAGCACACCATCGGCTCACCACGACGGTTGAGCGAGGTATTCAGCGACACGCCGTTGCCGGTCAGCACTTCGAGCGCTTTCATCATGTCGTAGTAGCGCGGGTTGTATTCGCGCTTGAGCACCTGGGCGCGGGAGGTGCCATCTTCATGGACAACCTCTGGCACGCGGGATTTCCACTCGTCCGACACTTCAAAGGTGAAGGTCATGAACGGTGCCGGGTGATCGACCTTGATCATCTGCGGCCCCACGGTGTCGAGCATCGACGGGCAGAAAGGCCTCCAGCGCTCACGGAACTTGATTTGTTCGTTGATGCGGTCAGCCACGCCTTCGCTGCTCGGGCAACCGATGATCGAACGACCTCCCAATGCACGCGGACCGAACTCCATGCGGCCCTGGAACCAGGCCACCGGGTTGCCGTCGACCATGATTTTGGCGATCTTCTCCGGGGTGCCCTCGATCTTGCGATACGCAGGCTTGCCCGGGTGACGGGCACAGGCCGCAATCACGTCTTCGTTGCTGTACGCAGGGCCGAGGTAGACGTGTTCCATCTTCTCGACCGGCACGCCGCGAGCGTGGGACACATAGGCCGCCGCACCCACCGCGGTCCCGGCATCGCCGGACGCAGGTTGAACGAACAGTTCTTTGACTTCAGGACGGGCGATGATTTTCTGGTTCAGCTTCACGTTCAACGCGCAGCCGCCCGCAAAGGCCATCTTGCCGGTCTCTTTAAGAATGTCGCCCAGGTAGTAATCGATCATCTGCAGCGACAGTTTTTCAAACAGCGCCTGCATGCTGGCCGCGTAGTGGATGTACGGCTCGTCGGCGATATCGCCTTCGCGCTTTGGCCCCAGCCACTCGATCAGTTTTGGCGAGAAGTAGAAACCCTTGCCGTTCTCTTTGTAACGGCGCAGGCCGATCACGTTGGCGTATTCGGTGTTGATCACCAGCTCGCCGTTTTCAAACGAGGCCAGACGCGAGAAATCGTATTTGCTGGCGTCGCCGTACGGCGCCATGCCCATCACCTTGAACTCGCCGTCCAGCATCTCGAAACCGAGGAACTCGGTAATCGCGCCGTACAGGCCGCCCAGAGAGTCCGGGTCGAAGAATTCCTTGATCTTGGTGATCTTGCCGTTTTCGCCGTAGCCGAAGAACGTTGTGGCGTACTCGCCCTTGCCGTCGATACCCAGGATCGCGGTTTTCTCTTTGAAACCCGAGCAGTGGTAGGCGCTGGAAGCATGAGCCAGGTGATGCTCAACCGGTTCGATCTTGATTTTCTTCGGATCGAAACCCAGCTGCTCAAGGCAGAACACGATTTTGTTGCGATAGCGTTTATAGCGACGGTTGCCCATCAGGATCGCGTCAAGGGCGCGGTCCGGGGCGTACCAGTAGCGCTTGGCGTAATGCCAGCGTGCCTTGCCGAACAAGCTGATCGGCGCGAACGGGATCGCCACTACGTCAACGTCGGAAGGTTTGATACCCGCCTGTTCAAGGCAGAATTTTGCGGATTCGTAGGGCATGCGGTTCTTTGCATGCTTATCACGCACGAAGCGTTCTTCTTCAGCCGCCGCTACCAGCTTGCCGTCGATATAGAGGGCTGCGGAGGGATCATGGCTAAGGGCGCCGGACAGGCCAAGAATCGTCAATGCCACAGGTTGGGCCTCTTTTGAATGCAGGCAGGCGGCGGGCGCCTGAAAAATAATGCGTCCCCCGCAAGGCGAGAAACAGCTAAAGAGCGGGATTATAGCGTAAAGACACCGCAAATGACCCAGCGCGATTTGCCACGCCTCGCACCTGAGCCTGCCAACAACCAATTCTAGATATATGTAAGCCCACCCCCCGAACGTTTAGGGGTTTTCTGTGATTACACCGACGTACGCGTCAACTCACAGGACATACAACATGCCTACCCCCCTCGAAAACCTGAAAAACGCTGAGCACGAGCTGCTTTTGCTCCGCAATGCCTGGCCCAACCTCGATGTGTCACTGGATCACCGCTTGCGGGTGTTTTTCCCGCAACTGCCGGCAGACATCTGCACTGACTTTCTCTTTCTCAATGCACAGGCAGCACCGCAACCCGGACAGTCGCCGACTATCGTCAGCCAGTCAGTGACCTCCCTCATCGATCAGTGCTACATGACCGGAAAGATCCCGACCTTCGCCCAGGGCTCGACCCGGATTTACGCATACGCCTACACCCTGGACGACCATGACCTGGCCGCCGGCATCACCGCCCCGGACCTTGAAAAGTACCTTGAGTTTGTAGTCCGCTCCCCGGAACTGTGTGTGAGGGATGCGTTAAGCGCCTTTTGGCAAACACCCCATGAAGATCTCAACGCACTGACCCCAAAAGACTGGCTGGCACAACTTGCCCAAAAACTGATCCGGGCCGAGGCAACCGTACGCCACGCAGAAACCACTCTCAGCGCCAACACGATGGAAGTCATCAATCAGGTATTACCTGATACCCACTCGCCATCCGCTCAACAGGGGCCCAGCTCCTACGGCTTTTATACGCTGGCATTCACCGGCTCTGACACGCAAAGCGCCAGCACCCTTCACGGTGCATTCGTGATTACCAGCAAAAATCTCCCCCTTGGCTCTGCCGATCCGGGGGACAACCGTGTTGCTCAAGACGCCACCCCGCGATCCGTAGTGCTTTACCTGCCGAACAGCGGCCTGCACGAGTTCGATTCAATCGCGGCGCTCACCCGGGAGCTCAGCACTCGGCTCAAGGACCCTTACCAGCGCGAGGCGCTGCTCGATTGCGTACTGGCAAAACAACGCGTACAGACCATGACCCATGAAAACGTCAGCTACCACCCGGTCGCTGACAATGACGTACCCACGTTCTACTGCAATCAATTGATCCAGAAACAAGAGCACGACCTGCGCCATGCCTGGTCAGTCGCACGTACCCTGAAACAAACCACTTCCCTCGATCAATTATCCGAGTGTGTCGACCAATCCCTGAGCTCAAGCCTGCCCCTCAATCCAGCAAGTATTGTGCGCAACCGCTATACCCGACTGATAGAAAGCCAATTGCCCGACTGGCTGAAAAAAGCCTCAGATGCAGACAAAAGCCAATGGCGGCTGGCGGTTGAGCGGTTGAACCACCAACGGCTGGCGGCGCAGACCGATGACGCCCAGACCCTCGGTGAGATCGGGCGCAAACACACATTGCTGGGCTACGCCCGCCTTGAGTTGCGCCAACAGATCAAAAAAGACCACGGCATAGACGTAGACCCCGACCGTATTTTTATCTCGACCACAGAAGCCCAGCGTACCGGGCCGTTGATAAACCCGATTGGCGGCTCCGGGTTTTCTGCCGGGGTGAGCCTGGACAGGACAGGGCCTGCGATCAGTTACCACACCACACAGCGCAGCCTGAGCGAATTGGCGCTGTCCAACGTAGGCATCTGGGATGTGACCTTCGCCCTGACAGCACAGGTCAAGGATGGCGCGGGCAACAGGCATCCGGTGCTGACCAGCAGCTACCTGAAAACTTTGGTGCGCCAGTTGGACATTGGCGAGAACTATAAAAAAAGGCTCAACGACCTGCTGGTCAACTCCAGACAGGCCCAGTGGCGCAAGGAGCGTTACGTCGCCTTCAAGCAAGCACAACTGAACCTGGACCTGCTTGAAGCCAGACTGTCGGGCACCCTGAACACCGATCAGGCGGCATGGGTCAGGGCCGCGCTGGACCATCCCGCAGAGAGCAGCCGCCCGCACGTCAACGGCGCGCAGATCAAAGTCCATCTACTGATGCTGCGCTACAAACCACTGCCGGGGGTGCTGGTCTTCAGCTCCACCGGCTCGCAGCAATTGCTGTGCTACACCCCCGACGCCCCTGAGAACGGCTGGTTCCAGATCGTCCACTCACGCAATGAGCTGGGCCAGATGCTGACACGCCCGCAATGGCGCAGCTATGTGCAGCGCCGCGTAACGGCAGCACAACAGGCGTATATCAAACCGCTGCTGGAGCAAGGCCTGACCGACACCCACCTGCAGCTCCAGGCCATAAGCCCTAACCTGTTCGAAACGTCTTACGACACCGAAGCCTTGCACGCTATCCGCGATGCAGACGAGCAAACAACCTCGACCTGGGAAAGCAACGTCAACACCGCAACAGATGCGGCACTGACGGCCATCGATATCATCTCGTTCGCGCTACCGACCAAGGTGTTGTTGCCTATCGTGCTGGCACGGTTTATCCACCAGATCCTCAAAGGCCTCGACGCCCTGCAACGGGACGAAAAGAACGAAGCGTTGCTGCATTTCATGGAGTCCATCACCCACCTTACTGACGGAGCATCGGACTTCACCGGCTCTGCAATATTTGGAAAATCGATACGCCAGCGCATCAAGCAGCCCGCTCCTTCGCTAAGCCCGGGAGCCGCCAGCATTGACCCAGGCGTAGGGCTAAGGCTGCGTACGGGGGATAAATACGGTGCAGGAGTCTATGAAGCGTCCGTCAGCAATGGTCAGAATGCTCACTACACCAAAGACCCCCGCGGCAATTTCTACCGCAGCCAGTACGACAACCTGGATGAACTCTGGCGCGCGATGGATGAGCGCAAGCCCGACGCACCGTACAGCATCCCCCTGCGAGAACTCTCGGCCGGGCTTTGGGATGCCGACCTGACCACACCGCTGTTTAAACAAAAAACCGGGATCGAACGAATAATAGAAAAGACCCGGATCAGTGGTGTCGACCTCAACCGCCACACCCCTGACGAGCAGGGCATCTACCGGCTGGGCAACATGCGTTACATCCAGCAAAACGGCATCGTATTTGAGGTCTATAGCGGCTGGCTGGGGCGCACCTGGTACTTGCAACTTTCACGCGGCTCACACAGTGACGCCAGCGAAATTTACAAGGTGCGACGCACTGCCGGGCACTGGGAAATCAAACACAAGCTGGCGGACAACAGCAAGCGCTGGGTACCGTTGGCACGTGATCACACGGGGCTGGCTGTGGACATGCCTGCGGTCAAATACAGCGACTACGACATGCCCGGCGAATACCGGGAAACCCTTGTCGAGATCATTGACAACTACCGCTCCGCCCTGGATGGCGACTATGAGTTTATGGATATCACCTCCAGAAACAGCGCGGCCCATCGGGTGTTCAAAAACCTGAGGGTCAAACTGCTGGCGGATGCAAAAGCCTGGTACCTGACAAAACCTGCAAGACCACGCGTCAATCGCCCGCTACTGCCGAGTAACGTCACACAGCCAGATCTGATTAAACATCTATTCGAGCATTCAGATGGCATCGTCTGGGGGGAAACCCATGCCCACCAATCGGGTAAAAAAATCCTGATTGAAAACATGGCTCAATTCTCTGCAAGCGATGTAAAAACACTCTACCTGGAGCACTTGCAAAGTGACTTTCACCAAAACCTGCTGGATGACTACTTCCAAACCGGAAAAATGCCCTTAAGGCTGGACAGGTTTCTGAAAAATCAAGATCTTGGCCACGGCATTGATCCCACCAGCACTTACACATTCAGCCATTTGGTGCGCGAGGCCAGACGGTACGGCATCCAGATAGTCGCCCTTGATTGTTCGGCCAGTTACTTCCCGAAAGGAACGCCAAGCGAAACGCCCGGGCTGACACGCTATGAAACGTTCAGCTACTTTGCCTCGCGCACCATTGGCGCCCATCAGGCACGCACCGGAGGTCACAAATGGATTGCCCTCACGGGGAACTCCCATGCCAACACCTTTCAAGGTATCCCCGGGCTGGCCGAACTACTGGGCACAGTGGGTGTACGGATATCGGATACGGCCCCGGGCTTGAGCCTTGGAATGCGCATGGACATTGGTGAAATCCTCCCGCCGCTCATGGCATATGAAAGCTACCAGTTTTTGAAAAATGACTACTGGTTGCAGATCGACATTCCAGGCACAAAACCCAAACTGCCTGCGCTCTACATGGCGCAAACCAATAACAGGCTCAAGGATCCGGGCTATTTCCGGTTTGAGAATTCCTCAACCAAAGGCGCGGAGTTGATTCATCGGTCCGGCAACCACGAAATCATTCACACCCCCTTGCAGACCGACCCCGGCGGCCAACTCTTTATCGAGCGCGAAAACTGGTTAACCATCCACAACAAACGTTATGACACGCTCAAAGACCTGATCCATGACTTGCAGGACAACAATATGACGCAAGTGCAGTAACTCCACGCCCCAGGCTCAAGACTCCCAAGCACAGGGACGGCCCCGTCACGTCCCTGTGCTTGTTTTACTGGATATCCCCACCTCAGCCGCTAAACTGCGCGCCCTCTGCTAGCCTCATCCCCCGTTGCCCTGGACGGGTCGCGTCACACGGAATCCCGATTTTGCCCATGAAATTTTTCGCACCTGCACACGTTGCCCTGCTACTGCCCGGCCTCTGCCTGACGCCTCTCGTCTGCGCCGAACCCCTGGAACTGGACCCCAGTGTCATCACCGGCTCGCGCAGCGCCAGCCCCAGCTTTGACCTGCCGTACTCGGTCGACAGCATCAGTCAGGAGCAAATCAAGGACGGCCAGTTAGGCATCAATGCCTCCGAGGTGCTGTCCCGCGTGCCGGGGCTGGTGGTGCAAAACCGTCAGAACTACGCCCAGGACCTGCAAATCTCGTCCCGCGGCTTTGGCGCCCGCTCGGCGTTTGGTGTGCGTGGTATCAAGCTGATTGCTGATGGCATCCCGGCCAGCACCCCGGACGGTCAGGGCCAGGCCGCGACCTTCAACCTCGATACTGCCGAGCGCATCGAAGTGCTGCGCGGCCCGGCGGCCACCCTGTACGGCAGCAACGCCGGTGGCGTGATCCAGATGTTCTCCCGTGACGGCGAAGGCCCGCCTCGTATTGGCGCCGAGACACTGGTCGGCAGCGACGGCCTGAGTAAAAACCACCTCACCGCCGAGGGCGCCACCGATGACGTGGGCTTTGTGCTCGACGCCTCGCGCATGGACACCGACGGCTACCGCGACCACAGCGCCGCGCGCCGCGACCAGACCTTCGCCAAGCTCAACCTCAAGCCCGACGACGACAGCAAGCTGGCGTTGATCTACAGCAGCCTTGAGCAGAATGGCACCCAGGACCCGCTGGGCCAAAGCTGGGACGCCTACAAGGCTGACCCGCGCTCGGTGACGCCAAACGCCCTGACCTACAACACGCGCAAAAGCATCGACCATCAGCAGTTGGGGATGAACTACGAGCGCTATATCGGCGACGCGACCCTGCAGGTCAATGCCTATACCGGCACGCGGAGTGTGATTCAGTATTTGGCGATCCCAAAAACTATAGGGAATCCTCCAAAGCCTAACCCAAGCAATTACCAGGGCGGCGGTGTTGTTCAATTCGACCGTAAGTTCTACGGCGGCAGCCTGCGCTGGCTTCAACCGGTGTATGGCGTGCCGGGTGACCTGACCCTGATCGGCGGCCTGGATTTCGACCAGAGCCAGGATAGCCGCCACGGCTACAACAACTTCATCGGCGACCAACTGGGGGTCAAAGGCGCCATAGTTCGCGACGAAGTCGACACCGCCCGCAGCCTCGACCCGTACGTGCAGGCCAACTGGGCGCTGGGTAACTGGACGGTGCAGACCGGCTTGCGCTACAGCACCATGGAAATGGACGTCGATGATCAGTTCTTGAGCAACGGCGACGACAGCGGCAACAAGCGCTACGAAAAAGCCACGCCGTCGATGAGCGTGATGTACGCCTTCACACCTGAGCTGCATGGTTATGTCAGCGCAGGCAAAGGCTTTGAGACGCCGACTCAGGCCGAGCTGGCGTACTCGCCAAGCGGCCGGGGCTTCAACTTTGGGCTCAAGCCCTCCGAAAGTACCCAATACGAGATGGGCCTCAAAGCCCAGCTAAACAACACACGGATCAATGCGGCGGTGTTCCAGATCACCACTGAAGATGAGCTGGTGGTTGCAAGCAATACTGGCGGGCGCACCACTTACCAAAACGCTGGCCGCACCCTGCGTCGTGGTTTTGAACTGGGGATCGAAAGCCAGCTTAGCGAGCATTGGACCACCACCCTGGCCTATACCCGCCTGCAAGCGACCTACGACAGCGATTTTGTTAGCGGCAGCGGGACTTCAAGAAAAGAAGTCGACAAGGGCAACTACCTGCCGGGCGTGCCGCAGACCACGTTGTTTGCCGAAGTGAACTGGAAACCGGCCGATTGGGTCAGCACGGCGATCGAGGGCATGTACCGCAGCAAGGTCTATGTCGAAGACACCAACACTGCCAAGGCGGCCCCTGCCTATAGCGTGTTCAACTGGCGGGCGAAGTTTGAGCAGAAGGTCGAGCACTGGACCTTCCACCAGACATTGCGCCTGGACAACTTGCTGGACCGTCAGTATGTGGGCTCGGTGATTGTGGCGGACGGCAATAGCCGCTTCTACGAAGCCGCGCCGGGGCGTTCGTGGTATGCGGGGGCCGGGGCGCAGTACAGCTTCTGACAGCCATAACACCATCCCTGTGGGAGCGAGCCTGCTCGCGAAGAGCATTCGCGAGTAGGCTCGCTCCCACAGAAAATACTCCCACAGAAAATCTTGGTCACGCTTCAGTCAGGGTTTTTCGGCAGTCGCCCGTCAATCACCTGATACAGCGCACTGCCTACCGGCCAGTTGCGCATAAAGCGCGCCCGGTCCCGGGCATACGCCGGGGCAAAGCTGCTGCGGGACCGGTGCTGACACATCGAATCCAGATCGATCAGCGCCCAGCGCCCTTCATCCCAGAACACGTTATGACCCTTGAGGTCACCGTGACTGATGCGCTCGCGAAGCAAATCCGCAAACAACCGGTCCAGCGCCACCAGCTCTGCTTCAGGTGCATCGCCGTGCTCAACATAGGGCGCAAAGCGCTCGATGATGTCCGGCCCCGGCAGATACTCGGTCACCAGATACGCTTTGCCGCGCAGCCATAAAAACCGGGTTTCCAGCAGTGCCAGCGGCTTGGGCGTGGCGATACCGAGGAACGCCAGGCGGTTGCCTTCACGCCACGAATGCCAGGCCCGGCTCGGGCGCCAAAAACGTTTGAGCCAATGGGCAAATCCTTTGATGTTGTAGCGTTTGACCACCCATGTGCGGCCCGCCACTTCAACCTTGCCGACACTGGCCGCCCCACCGGTTTTATACAGATGGCTCTGGTCCAGCAGCGCATCGGCATTGGCCAGCACCGGCAGCATCGCGGCCTCTTCTTCGCGGCGAATTGCACGCAAGGCGAAGGCACCACTCTGAACGCTGAACAGCGTGCAATCGCGACCGACCTTGGTCAGGTAGTCATTCATGCGCCAGGCGCGAACCTTCTCGACCTGCTTGAGCAGCGCTTCCAGCGGCAAGGCGTGTTCGCCGTTGCTCAGCAGGTAATGCACCAGCAGCTCTTCGATAAACGGCTCAAGGGTCTTTGGCAGTTGAGCAAAAAACACCCCGAGGTTTTCCAGCACTTTTTGCCGGGACAGCGGTTTGCCCGCCTCTTCGGCACAAATACCCGCACCGTCGATCAAGTACAGCTGACCGTTGTGGCGCAGCAGGTTGTCCAGGTGCAAGTCTTCTTGCCACAAGCCCTTGAGGTGCATCTGGCCGATGGCCGTGAGCGCCTCGGCCAGGACCGCTTGCTGCTCATCAGCCAGCACCGGCAAGCCCTGCACCGCTTTCCACGCCTGGTCCAGGCTCTGGGCATCTTCCAGAAACTCGAACAACAACCAGCCGCCTTCGCCTTCCTGCAAGCCATCAGCCAGCAGTAACGGTGTGGTCAGGCCTTGCTTGGCCAACAGCCGCACACCGGTCAGTTCGCGCTCGAAGTTGCGTGCCGCCTTGCTGCCCACCAACAATTTGGCCAGCACCGGTCGCCCGCGCCATACGCCGGCACCGACATAACGCTGGCCGGGCAACACGCGCAACAAGGTCAGCAATTGCAGTTGCGCGGGCCCGGCCGCGTCGGCCAGTTCCAGGCTGATCGGCAAGCCCGGCGTACGCCCGGCTTTTTGCAGTTCGGACAAACGCATCAGCGGGTCTCCTTGTGACTGCGGCGCACATTCAAACGCTTGAACCATGCATCCACCAGGCCGCTGCCTGCCGGTTGCTCCAGATACGCCGCGAGCAAGGCACGCACATCGGCCTCAGTCCAGACATGGGCCCGGCGCAGCAACGGCTCGATATCCTTGACCCGGTCACGCTGGCCCAGCAGCAATGGCCGGGTTTTCTCCAGATCGATCAGCTGGGCACGATAGCCAGCGCCATCGGGCTGCAAGAAGATGTGCTTGGGGTAGAAACAGCCATGCACCTGGCGCACCGCGTGCAGGCGCCGCGCCAGTTGGCCACAGGCCTGTAAAATCGCTTGCTGCTGCTCATCGCTCAACTGCGACCATTGCTCCAGCAGCGAGTCGAGGTCATTCCAGCCGTCCAGCGCACGCGTCACCAGGATCGCCCGGCGTTCGCCCGGGATCTTGCGCTCACCAAAAAACACGGCCTCCAGCGCTGGAATACCCATCTGCCGGTAGCGCTGAATATTACGAAATTCGCGGGCAAAACTCGGTTCACCGAGCGGGCTGTGCAAGGTACGGGTCAGGTAGTTGCTTTGGCGCTTGAGGTAAAAGCCCTGGCCTTCCAGATCCATGCGAAACACGCTGCTCCAGCCGCCACCGCTGGTGTTGGGCTCGTCCACCGCTTCCAGTTGCACGGCCCACAACGCGTCGAAATCAGCCAGCCCGTTGCGCTCAAGCAAAGCCCGGTCCGCGTCGGCTACAAAATCAGTCATTCCCGGCCCTCAAAAAAACGCACCACATGGCGGACACGTTCCTTGTCCGCCGCATTGAGCTTGGTGCGCCCGGTGTATTGGAAATAAAAGCGTAAGCGCTGGGTGTAGGACAAATGGTACTTGGCCACTTTGTCGAGGCACGCCAGGTCTTTGGTGATGCGGTACTTGAGCCAGAAACCACGCCAGAAATCACCGTTCGGGCAGTCGATCAAGAACAGTTTTGGCTGATGATCGACCAGCAGGTTGCGCCACTTCAGGTCGTTATGCGTGAAGCGATGGCCGTGCATGGTCTTGGTATAGCGCGCCAGTTGGCGGCTGATGCAATCGACCCAGGTACGGTCCTTGAGCAACGGATCATGGTTGTCCGCAAGGTCCGACAAATCGCGGGTATTGGGCAACTCGCGAGTGATCATGGCGCCACGGGAGTAGGCAAAGCCACTGCGCTCAAGGCCCCAGGCCACAACTTCGGCCGTAGGAATGCCCCACTTGGCGAAACGCTTGAGGTTTTGCCATTCGGACTTGACCCGGGGGCGGCCCAGGTAGCGGCGCAATCCCTTGCCCGCACCGGTGTAGCGCTTGACGTAGTAATTGACGCCATCACGCTCGACACGAATCACTTCAGACAACGGGTCGCGGGTCAGGTGCACGCCCTCCAGGGCAAACACCGCCTCCAGACTGCCAAAGTCAGAAGCGAGTGCACTGTAAGCCGGTTCCAGATTCCAACCCGCCATTACAGTGCATCTCCATAACGCAGTTTGCGTTCGTAGAGTTTGCTCGCCTTGCCTTCCAGCCACGCCAGCAGGCGGGCCTCTTCGCGCAGGATCTGGCGCAGCGGCATCTGGAAGTAACCGCGCAGGAATCGCAGTTTGTCCCGTTGCGTCAGGCCGATATCCAGTGCAGAAAAGTACAGGGCCGCCAGGTCCTTGTTGCGCCAGCGCTTGCTGATGACCGTGCGGACCTGCGCACGGTGCAGGTCAATGACCGACAGGCGCAAGTCCTGGGCCGTGACCGGTTTGTCGGTGTGCAGCAAAAAGTGACAGATGTAGCAGTCGCGATGGTTAACCCCGGCGCGGTGCATCATGCCGGTCATGCGCGCCACTTCGGCGATCAGCGCATGCTTGAGTTTTGGCGGCGGCGGCTGCTTGACCCAATTGAGGCTGAAGTCTTCAAGGCTGACTGTCGGGGCCAGTTCTTCGGTGATGATGAACGAGTGCTGCGCAGCCGGGTTGCTGCCCTTTTCGCCGTAAGCAACGGCTGTCATGGTGGGTACACCGACTTCGTGCAAACGCTCGATCGCCCGCCACTCCTGGCCTGCGCCGAGCACCGGCAACTTGGCCGTCAGCAGGTTTTTGAGCACTTCACCCCAGCCAATGCCACGGTGGACTTTCACGAAAAAACCGTGCCCGTCGACTTCGGTACGCAAGGTACGCCGGCCGTCCAGCTCACGGTAAACCTCGCCCTCCAGGCGCTCGACTTCGGTGAACGCATCGCGTCCCGCCCACAAGCTCTTGAACGGTTCGGCAAGAATCAGTTTCATCAGTGTTGCTCCGCCAGAATCACATCCGCAGCGTGCTGCGGCATGCTGTAGAGGTCGGCCGTCTGTGCGTAGGCCAGGCCATTTTGGCTCCAGGCCGCGCGCGCAGCATCGTCGGACAACATGTGTGTCAGGTATTCATTGAGTTGCGCCTGCTCGAACGGCTCGTCCAGTACCCGGCCACAATCAGCGTCGCTGATGTAATGGGCGTAACCGCAAACAGCGCTGACCAGCACCGGCAAACCTGCGACCAGTGCTTCAAGCAGCACGGTGCCGGTGTTTTCGTTGTAGGCCGGGTGAATCAACAGGTCCGCGCCCAACAGGAAACGCGGGATATCGCTGCGGCCCTTGAGGAACTGCAAGTGATCACCCAGCCCCAATGTGGCGCTCTGCAATTGAAAGACTTTAGGGTCGTCCTGACCAATGACAAATAATTTAGTGCGCTTTTTAAGCTCGGCAGGCAACGCTGCCAGGGCTTTAAGGCTGCGATCCACGCCCTTAGTCTTGAACCCGGAGCCGATCTGCACCAACAGCAGGTCGTCGTCTGCCAGCTTGAATTCGCGGCGAAACTCGGCCCGAATCTCGGCCGCATTGGCCGGTGCACGACGGTCCAGCGCAATACCCGGCGGCAGCAGATGAAAACGCTCCAACGGGGTGTCGTAATGCTTGATGAACAGCGGCTGCTGGACTTCGGAAATCATCAGGATTTCAGTCTTGGCGTTCTTGTCGAACACCGCCCGCTCGTATTCAGCAAAGTGTTTGTAACGCTTGAAGAAGCGATAAAACGAATGGCGCAGGTTTTGCGCCTTGTCTTCAAAACAGCCGTCGGCCGCGTAATACACGTCCAGACCCGGCATTTTGTTGAAGCCAATCAGACGGTCCACCGGGCGCTTGGCCAGGTCGGCCTGCATCCAGGCGAGCATTTTTTCGTTGCGGGTATGGTTGTGAAACGCCTTGACCGGCGCCACCAGCACTTCAAAACCCGGCGGGATGTCACCTTCCCAGATCATCGTGTACACACGGATCTGGTGCCCGCGTTTCTGACATTCCAGCGCAATGCGCATGAAGTCGCGTTGCAGCCCGCCAAACGGGAAATATTTGTACAGCACAAAAGCCAGTTGCATCAGCGCAGTTCCTCAGCCAGTAACAACGTGCTTAATCGACTCGCGACACGCTCAGGGTTCAAACGGGTAAAGCACAACGGCCACTCGTTTTTCAGATCAAACCGCTGCTGGTCCTGTGCAGTCGGAGTGTAGGTGCATTTTTTCTGCAGGCACGGCGCGCATGGAAAATCGCTGGCCAGGTGGATTTGCACCTTGCCATAGGCGCCGGTGAGCCCCGGGTTGGTGGGGCCAAACAGGGAGATGGTCGGCACATCCAGTGCAGCCGCCAAATGCCCCAGCCCGGTATCGACCGCTACGCAAGCGCTGGCGCTGGCCAGTACCTTGGCAACCCCCGCCAGATTCAGCTTGGGCAGTACCACGGCATTGTTCAGGCCGCTGGCGATGCGTTCGGCACGGGCCTTCTCAGCCGGATTGCCCCACGGCAAGCGTACTTCGACACCCATGTGCCCCATGCGCAGGGCCAGGTCGCGCCAGTACACTTCGGGCCAGTGTTTGGTGTCCCACGTGGTGCCGTGCAAAAACAGTACGTAAGGCTTCTTGCGCGGCAACTCAATCAGGCGCTCAACGTCGAGGCCGTAATCGCCCAGCCCTTTGGGCAGGTCGTAACCCAACGCCACCGCAAACAGCTGGCGCAAACGCTCAACCGCGTGCTGCCCACGAGCCACGGCCAGACGACGCTGATAAAAGCGGCTGGCCAGAGGTTCACGGGCTGAGTCTTTATCCAGACCGGCCACCGGGGCTTTCACGTAACGGGTCAGCCAGGCGCTTTTGACCAGGCCTTGAGCGTCGATCACCAGATCGTATTTCTCGGCGCGCAGGCTTTGCTTGAAGCGTCGCCACTCACCGCTCTTGATGGTTTCCCAGATGTTTTTGCGCCAGCGGCGGATCGCCACAGGAATGACTTTGCCCACCGCCGGGTGCCAGGTCGGGATTTCGGCAAAGCCTTCTTCCACGACCCAGTCAAAGGTGATGCCCGGGATCGCCCGCGCCGCATCGGTCAACGCGGGCAAGGCATGGATCACATCCCCAAGGGATGAGGTTTTGACCAACAGAACACGCACTTAATGGACCTCGACCGGTGAGCCCTGCAAACGCTGCAAGGCTTCAACCACCGGCTGCGGCATCAGTTCGCGCAAGCAGTTGTAGTGGCCAAAACGGCAGGTGCGGTCAAAACACGGGCTGCATTCGAGCCCCAGACGCACGATTTCGACCTTGTCGGCCAAAGGCGGGGTAAAGCCCGGCGATGTGGAGCCATACACCGCCACCAGCGGGCGGTTCAGCGCGGCAGCCACGTGCATCAGCCCCGAATCGTTGGACACCACGGCGTCGGCGCACGACAACAGGTCGATGGCTTCAGCCAGCGAAGTCTCGCCGCTGAGGTTGACCGACTCTTCGCGCAGGCCCGGGATCAGCCGCGAGCGGATGTCTTCGCCCACTGCGTGATCGTTTTTGGAGCCGAACAGCCACACCTGCCAACCTTCGCGGATCTTTTGCTCGGCGACTTTGGCGTAATGCTCAGACGGCCAGCGCTTGGACTCGCCAAACTCGGCACCCGGGCACAGCGCCAGCACCGGACGGTCCAGCGCCAGGCCGAACTTGGTCAGCGCCGCATCGCGGCTTTGCGGGTCAATCTGCAAATCAGGTCGCGGGTACGGTTTTGGCAGGTCAGCCCCCGGTTCATAAGCCAGGGCCATAAAGCGCTCGATCATCAACGGGTAGCGTTCTTTATCGAGCTTGCGCACGTCGTTAAGCAGGCCGTAGCGGAACTCGCCAAGCCAGCCGGTGCGTTTCGCGATACCCGCAAAAAACGGCACAAGGGCCGATTTGAGCGAGTTGGGCAGCAAAATGGCCTGATCGTACTGGCCCTTGAGGGACTTGCCGATCTTGCGTCGCGTGGCCAGTTCGAGCGCGCCGTGGCCGAGCGGAAAGCTCAAGGCCTTGCGAACTTCAGGCATGCGCTCAAGGATGGGCCGGCTCCACTCGGGGGCCAACACATCGATTTCGCACTGCGGGTGGCGCTGTTTGAGGCACTGGAACAGTGTCTGCGCCATCACCATGTCACCGACCCAGCTGGGCCCAACGATCAAAATATTCATAAGTTTCCATAAACAAGCAAGGGAGGCATTCGCCTCCCTGCTGTGATGCCATATCGCTTTATTTGACCAGTGTACGCCACTCTGGGTGGTCCGTAGTCTTGCCGGTCACCAGGTCAAAGTAAGCCTTTTGCAGTTTTTCGGTGATCGGGCCACGACGGCCAATACCGATATGACGCCCGTCGACTTCGCGAATCGGCGTTACTTCAGCGGCAGTGCCGGTAAAGAACGCTTCGTCGGCGATATACACCTCGTCGCGGGTGATGCGTTTTTCAACAAACTTGTACCCAAGCTCAGTGGCCAGGGTCAGGATCGTGCTGCGGGTGATGCCGTTCAGGCAGGCCGTCACGTCCGGGGTGTAAATCACGCCGTCCTTGACCAGGAATACGTTTTCGCCCGAGCCTTCAGCGACGAAACCTTCAGGGTCCAGCAACAGCGCTTCGTCGGCACCGCCGGAAATCGCTTCCTGCAGGGCCAGCATCGAGTTGATGTAGTGACCGTTGGCCTTGGCCCGGGTCATGGAAATGTTCACGTGGTGACGGGTAAAGGAGCTGGTGCGCACCTTGATCCCGACTTCCAGCGCTTCGGCGCCCATGTAGGCACCCCAGCTCCATGGCGCGATGATCACGTGGACCTTGAGGCCAGTGGCGCGCAGGCCCATGGCTTCAGATCCGTAGAACACCATCGGGCGAATGTAGGCGCTGTCGAGGTTGTTTTCACGCACCGCGAGGCGGGTCGCTTCGTTGATTTCGTCTTTGCTGAACGGGATCTTCATGCCCATGATGTGGGCCGAATCGAACAGGCGGTCAGTGTGCGCCTGCAAGCGGAAAATCGCCGCGCCCTGCGGGGTTTCGTAAGCGCGCACACCTTCAAACACGCCCATGCCGTAGTGTAGGGTATGGGTCAGCACGTGGGTGGTCGCATCGCGCCACGGCACCAGCTTGCCGTCATACCAGATCACACCATCACGATCAGCCATCGACATCATTACGCTCCTCAAAGAATCCAGCACCTGCGCTCTGAAGCTTCAGGCAAATTGGACGGGCCTTATGGACCCGCCGGATACGTTCTTACAGCTCTAATTCTGTATATAAGCTAAAAAACTAGCTCAATCCTAGCTCAGACCAAATGCGCCGTACGTGTTGACGTTCGACCACGAATTGATCCCCCGTGACCACCCCAGCTTCCTTCTGCAAGGCTTGCCGGTGGGCGACGGCGCGAAAGGCCTTGTAAGCCTCGCGCAACAGGCTGGCATCGGTGACGGGCATCAGCCCTGCCTGCTCCAGCCCTTCCAGAATGCGGATATTGTCGGTGTAGCGCAGTAACGCCGGGTGTTCCCTGGACCATGCCAGAGCCGCGTATTGCACCATAAATTCAATATCGACGATACCTCCGGCGTCCTGCTTGAGGTCGAACGGCACCGTGGCCTCGTAGGCATTTTCGGCGGTGCCGGCGGCGGTGATACGGGTGCCCAGGTTGCCACGCATCTTGGCCCGCATTTCGCTCACTTCCTGACGCAAGGTGGGCAGGTCACGCGCGCGGCTCAAGATGCTGGCGCGCACGTTTTCAAACGCCGCGCCTACCTGCTTGCAACCCACCAGCACCCGAGCCCGCACCAGCGCCTGGTGTTCCCAGGTCCAGGCTTCGCTTTCCTGATAACGCTCGAACGCACCCAGCGAGCTGACCAGCAACCCCGACGCGCCTGACGGGCGCAAGCGCATGTCGACGTCATACAGCTGCCCGGAGTTGGTCTGGGCCGTCAGCAAATGGATGATGCGCTGGCCCAGGCGGGTGAAAAACTGCGCACCGTCGATGGGCTTGGCACCATCGGTTTCGGCGTTCGGGTCGCCATCATGGATAAACACCAGGTCCAGATCCGAGCCATGTCCCAGCTCGATTCCGCCGACCTTGCCGTAGCCGACAATAATGAAGCCGGGGTCGCACAGGCTGCCGTTGGCACGCTGCGGGGTGCCGTACTTGGCCACCGTCTGGCGCCAGGCCAGCGCCAGCACTTGTTCCAGAATCGCTTCGGCCAGCCAGGTCAGGTAATCGCTGACTTTCATTAAAGGCAGGCTGCCGGCGATTTCGGACGCGGCGACCCGCAGACGGTGGGCCAGCTTGAAGTTTCGCAAGGCCTCCATCTGCTGCTCCAGGTCATCCTCGGGGATGCGTGTCAGGCGCTCGCGCAACTCGGCCGCCAGCTCTGGGGCCAGGGGCGGTTTGAACAGTCGACGTTCGTTGAGCAACTCATCGAGCAGCAACGGGAAGCGGGTGATTTGTTCCGCGATCCAGGGGCTGGCCGCACACAGCGTCAGCAAACGCCGCAACGCGTCGGGGTTTTCGGTCAACAACACTAAATAAGCAGAACGTCGGGCGACCGCCTCTACCAGCGGCAACACCCGTTCCAGTACCAGATCGGGGTTGGCGTGCTCAACGGCTTGCGCCAGCAAACGCGGGATAAAGGCGTCCAGGCGCTCACGCCCCAAGCGCTGCATGGAGCGCAGTTGCGGGCTGGAACGCAGGGCGGCCAGTTGTTTCAGGGCTTTTGGGGCATCGACAAAACCGGCCTCTTCCAGCTGGGCACAGGCCGCGGCGTCGTCCTGAACCTCTTCCCACAGGGGCAGCCACTCACCACCGACAATCAGCTCACCCTCATCGATGACCTCTTCTTCATCAGGGTCTGCAATGACCTGACGGAAATGCCAGTCGATACGCCCACGCCACGCCATCAGTTGCTCATGGAATGCCGTCCAGTTGTCAAAACCCATCATAAAGGCAATGCGGGCCTGATCCTGCGGGGTGTCAGGCAGCATTTGGGTCTGGCGGTCGGCAATGGACTGGATCGCATGCTCGGTATAACGCAGGAATTCATAGCCTTCGCGCAGCTCGCTGACCACTTCGCCGGGCAAATAGCCCTGGCCTTCCAGAATAGTCAGGACCTTGAGCAGCGGCCGCTGCTGCAGGCTGAGGTCACGGCCGCCGTGGATCAGCTGGAACGCCTGGGCGATGAACTCGACTTCACGAATCCCGCCCGCCCCCAGTTTGATGTTGTCGGCCATGCCTTTGCGCCGCACCTCCTGCTGGATCAACTGCTTCATGGTGCGCAGCGCTTCAATCGCCGAAAAATCGAGATAGCGCCGGTAGACGAACGGGCGCAACAGGCTGAGCAGCTGCGCGCCCATCACCTGATCGCCCGCCACCACGCGGGCTTTGATCATGGCGTAACGCTCCCAGTCGCGGCCCTGGTCCTGGTAATACTGCTCCAGCGCATTGAAGCTCAGCACCAGCGCACCGGACGAGCCATACGGGCGCAGGCGCATGTCGACGCGGAACACAAAGCCGTCGACGGTCATCGGGTCCAGTGCCTTGATCAGGCGCTGGCCGAGGCGGATGAAAAATTCCTGGTTGTCCAGCGCACGCTTGGCGCCCACGGTTTCGCCGCCTTCGGGGTAGGCGAAGATCAAGTCGATATCCGAAGACAGGTTCAGCTCTACGGCACCGAGCTTGCCCATGCCCAGAATCACCATCTGCTGCGGTTCCCCGCTGCGGTGCCCGGTTGGCGTGCCGAACTGCTGGCAATGGCGCTGATACAGCCAGCGATAGGCCTGATCGATGCTGGCATCGGCCATGTCTGACAGGTCGCGGCAGGTTTCGATCAAATCGGCCTGGCGGTTGAGGTCACGCCAGATAATCCGGATTTGCTGGCGGGTACGCTGGCGGCGCAGTGCACGGCCCAGCTCGTCATCGGTGGCGGCTGCCTGCACGACATCGGCCACCTGCCTGCACAGCTCGCCGGGGGCGAAGCTGCGATCCAGCTCGCCTGCGCGCACCAGTTCAAGCAACATCAAAGGGTCACGAAGCGACTGTTCAATAAAGAAGTCACTCGCCGCACTCACCCGATGGAACGCCGACCAACGTTCGGCCGACCAGTCGTCGAGCCCGTGCCCGCCTTCAAGTCCCGCAACTGCCGTGCGCCACGATTGCTCGGCACGGTTGGCAAGTGGCAGTAAAAGGCCTGGAATTGGAGCAAGCGACGGAAGGCTCATGGTCTATCCTTGATCGGCGAAGGTGTTGCCGAGTACGGTGACAGGAAGAAACAGCGGTTTAATCCGACTGTCGAACAAAGGTTATAAATAGCTGGAAGATCATTTTGGTTAGCATCCAGCCCGCACTTTGCGGGCTAAATATCGTGAAACGCACCAACAATATCGATTTTTCGCACAACCTAACAGGTGGCCATCAGGACCTTTCCTGTAGTTTTACTACTGACTCACACACTCGAAAGGCTGAAATGGCCGACGATTTGTAGTAAAACTACACGCCGCTGGAACCAACCTCCGGCCATCCAAGAATTTATGTCGTCTGCCCACAAGGCCAGTCGCAAACTCAGGCAACCGATTCTGGAAGCCTATCCGCCCTGGAGCAAGCCATGCAAGACCTCGATCCCGTCGAAACCCAGGAATGGCTGGACGCCCTGGAATCGGTTCTCGACAAAGAAGGCGAAGACCGCGCTCACTACCTGATGACCCGTATGGGTGAGCTCGCTACCCGCACCGGTTCGCAGCTGCCGTATGCCATCACCACGCCTTACCGCAACACGATTCCTGTAACCCACGAAGCACGCATGCCTGGCGACCTGTTCATGGAACGCCGCATTCGCTCGCTGGTTCGCTGGAACGCCATGGCCATGGTGATGCGCACGAACTTGAAAGATTCTGACCTGGGCGGTCATATCTCCAGCTTCGCTTCCAGCGCAACCCTGTATGACATCGGTTTCAACTACTTCTTCCAGGCTCCGACCGACGAACACGGCGGCGACCTGATCTACTTCCAGGGTCATACCTCGCCAGGCGTTTACGCCCGTGCGTTCATGGAAGGCCGGATCACTGAAGAACAAATGAACAACTTCCGCCAGGAAGTGGACGGTCAGGGCCTGTCGTCCTACCCGCACCCTTGGCTGATGCCTGATTTCTGGCAGTTCCCGACTGTATCGATGGGCCTTGGCCCGATCCAGGCGATCTACCAGGCTCGCTTCATGAAGTACCTGGAAGCCCGTGGTTACATCCCGGCAGGCAAGCAAAAAGTCTGGTGTTTCCTGGGCGACGGCGAGTGCGACGAACCAGAATCCCTGGGCGCGATCTCCCTGGCTGGCCGTGAAAACCTCGACAACCTGATCTTCGTCATCAACTGCAACCTGCAGCGCCTCGATGGCCCGGTTCGCGGCAACGGCAAGATCATCCAGGAACTCGAAGGCGTATTCCGCGGTGCTCAGTGGAACGTTACCAAAGTCATCTGGGGCCGTTTCTGGGACCCACTGCTGGCCAAGGACGTCGACGGCATCCTGCAACGTCGCATGGACGAAGTCATCGACGGCGAGTACCAGAACTACAAAGCCAAAGACGGCGCGTTCGTTCGTGAACACTTCTTCAACTCGCCGGAACTCAAGGCGATGGTTGCTGATCTGTCCGACGACGAGATCTGGAAACTCAACCGTGGCGGCCACGACCCGTACAAGGTCTACGCGGCTTACCACGAAGCGGTTAACCACAAGAACCAGCCAACCGTCATCCTGGCCAAGACCATCAAGGGTTATGGCACCGGTGCCGGCGAAGCGAAAAACACTGCGCACAACACCAAGAAAGTTGATGTTGAAAGCCTGAAGTTGTTCCGTGATCGTTTCGACATCCCGGTTAAAGACGACGAAATCGAAAACCTGCCGTTCTTCAAGCCTGAAGTTGGCAGCGCTGAAGCCCGCTACCTGAGCGAGCGCCGCACTGCACTGGGCGGTTTCGTTCCTCAGCGTCGCGCATTGAGCACCAGCATTCCGACCCCGCCACTGGACACCCTCAAGGCCATCCTTGACGGCTCCGGCGACCGTGAAATTTCCACCACCATGGCTTTCGTGCGCATCCTGGCGCAGCTGGTCAAGGACAAGGAAATCGGTCAGCGCATCGTTCCGATCATCCCGGACGAAGCCCGTACCTTCGGTATGGAAGGCATGTTCCGTCAGTTGGGCATCTACTCGTCCGTCGGCCAGCTCTACGAGCCAGTCGATAAAGACCAGGTGATGTTCTACCGCGAAGACAAAAAAGGTCAGATCCTCGAAGAAGGCATCAACGAAGCAGGCGCCATGAGCTCCTTCATCGCCGCCGGTACTTCGTACTCCAACCACAACCAGCCGATGCTGCCGTTCTACATCTTCTACTCGATGTTCGGCTTCCAGCGTATTGGCGACCTGGCCTGGGCCGCTGGCGACAGCCGCACCCGTGGCTTCCTGATCGGCGGCACCGCCGGGCGCACCACGCTCAACGGTGAAGGCCTGCAGCACGAAGACGGTCACAGCCACATCCTGGCCGGTACCATCCCGAACTGCCGCACCTTTGATCCAACCTACGGCTATGAGCTGGCGGTGATCATTCAGGACGGCATGAAGAAGATGACCGAAGAGCAACAGGACGTCTTCTACTACATCACCGTGATGAACGAGTCTTACCAGCAGCCAGCCATGCCGGCCGGTGTTGAGGAAGGCATCGTCAAAGGGATGTACCTGCTCGAGGAAGACACCAAAGAAGCGGCACACCACGTTCAGCTGATGGGCTCCGGCACCATCCTGCGTGAAGTCCGTGAAGCGGCGATCATCCTGCGTGAACAGTTCAACATCGGCGCTGACGTATGGAGCGTTACCAGCTTCAACGAACTGCGTCGCGACGGCCTGGCCGTTGAGCGCAGCAACCGTCTGCACCCGGGCCAGAAGCCTAAGCTGAGCTACGTCGAAGAGTGCCTGACTGGCCGTAAAGGTCCGGTTATTGCCTCTACCGACTACATGAAGCTGTTCGCTGAACAGATTCGTCAGTGGGTACCGGTCAAGGAATTCAAAGTGCTGGGCACTGACGGTTTCGGCCGCAGCGACAGCCGCAAAAAACTGCGTCACTTCTTTGAAGTAGACCGTCACTTCGTGGTGTTGGCAGCCCTGGAAGCACTGGCTGACCGTGGCGATATCGAACCTAAGGTGGTTGCAGAAGCAATCGTCAAGTTCGGCATCAACCCGGAAAAACGCAACCCACTGGACTGCTGAGGAGAATATTTGTGAGCGAACTCATTCGAGTACCTGACATCGGCAGCGGCGACGGTGAAGTCATCGAGCTGTTTGTAAAAGTCGGCGACCGTATCGAAGCCGATCAGAGCATCCTGACGCTGGAATCGGACAAGGCGAGCATGGAAATCCCTGCGCCTAAAGCCGGTATCGTCAAAAGCCTGAAGGTCAAGCTGGGCGACCGCTTGAAAGAAGGCGACGAACTGATGGAACTGGAAGCCGAGGGCGCCGATGCGGCGCCTGAAGCTGCAGCCCCTGCAGCGGCTCCGGCCGCAGCTGAAAAACCTGCTGCCGCCCCTGTTGCCGAGGCCCCTGCGGCCCCGGCTGCACCTGCCGCCGCCACCATCCAGGACATCTATGTCCCGGATATCGGCTCGTCGGGCAAAGCCAAAATCATCGAAGTCCTGGTCAAGGCCGGCGATACCGTTGAGGCTGATCAATCGTTGATCACCCTCGAATCCGACAAGGCCAGCATGGAAATTCCATCGCCAGCCGCCGGTGTGGTTGAGAGCATTTCGGTCAAGCTGGATGACGAAGTCGGCACTGGCGATTTCATCCTCAAGCTCAAGGTTGCCGGTGCTGCTGCGCCTGCAGCTCCAGCCCAGGCTGCTGCACCTGCCGCCGCCAAAGCTGAAGCCCCTGCTGCGGCCCCTGCGCCAGCCGCCAAAGCCCCGGCAGCCCCTGCCCCGGCCGCCGCGCCTGCGCCAAAGGGCGCCAAAGTTCACGCCGGCCCGGCCGTGCGTCAACTGGCCCGCGAGTTCGGCGTTGAGCTGAGCGCGGTCAGCCCGAGCGGCCCACACGGCCGTGTGATCAAGGAAGACGTGCAGGCTTACGTCAAAACCATGATGCAGAAGGCCAAGGAAGCTCCAGCCGCCGGTGCAACCGGTGGTGCTGGCATTCCGCCGATCCCTGTAGTCGACTTCAGCCGCTTCGGCGAAGTTGAAGAAGTGGCCATGACCCGCCTGATGCAAATCGGCGCGTCGAGCCTGCACCGCAGCTGGCTGAACATCCCGCACGTGACTCAGTTCGATCAGGCTGACATCACCGAGCTGGAAGCCTTCCGCGTCGCGCAAAAAGCCGTCGCAGAAAAAGCCGGTGTGAAACTGACCGTACTGCCTCTGCTGCTCAAGTCCTGTGCACACCTGCTCAAGGAAATGCCGGACTTCAACAGCTCGCTGGCTCCAAGCGGCAAGGCGATCATCCGCAAGAAGTACGTCAACATCGGCTTCGCCGTAGACACCCCGGATGGTTTGCTGGTCCCTGTGATCAAGAACGTTGATCAGAAGAGCCTGCTGCAACTGGCTGCTGAAGCCGCTGCACTGGCTGCCAAGGCCCGTGACAAGAAGCTCACCGCAGACGACATGCAAGGCGCGTGCTTCACCATTTCCAGCCTCGGTCACATTGGCGGCACCGGCTTCACGCCGATCGTCAACGCACCGGAAGTGGCGATCCTCGGCGTTTCCAAGGCAACCATCCAGCCAGTCTGGGACGGCAAAGCCTTCCAGCCGAAACTGATGCTGCCACTGTCGCTGTCCTACGATCACCGTGTGATCAACGGCGCTGCTGCTGCACGCTTCACCCAGCGTCTGAGCCAGTTGCTGGGCGACATCCGCACTATCCTGCTGTAAGCCGTACCCGGCCTTCCTCACCGAGGGCCGGGTAGCGCACTGTTTTCCGAGCGCCACGCTCGTACCTCAACCCCGCCATTTGGCGGGGCTTTTTTTTGCCTGCTATTGAGCCACTCCCACTTAAACAATCTCCTACCACCTGCACCTCCGTCGCACTACAACCCACGCGGAATCCAGGAGTGGGTAGCCTCCCCAGATACTTCTACGGTTAACCAAAGGACCTTAACCGCGCGATCAATATCGCCTTACATCAGAAAGGATTTAGATGTGAACAGACCTACCGTTGGCCCAATTTTGGGATTTACCACTTCACAACACGCCCGTATTTTTGTGCGCGGCGATTCCGATAAAAACAACGCTGTATTCGCGGGCATCCGGCATCGAAAGGTCGGTGAGAGCCAGTGGTCCGCAGGCGTGTATTCAAAGCTGAGCCCTGAGTTCGACATGTCCGACACCCTGGTCCTGAACGGGCTAAGCGCCGACACCGGCTACGAGTACCAGGCCGGCTGGTTCTCCACCTCCCGTCACGACCACACACCCGAAACCGTTAAACAGCTCCCGCTCACGTGGCCATCGTACACCTACACCTTCAAGACAACGTCCGACCAACCCAAACGCATACGTCGCTACGTCGTAGGGTCATGCCGCTACCTCAGGCTCACGGCAGGTGTACCTTCGGCACCGGAGCTGGGGGACGAAATCTTCGGTTCCATCAGTTCTCTGAACCGCCAGCGCCCCCTGGATGCCGTGGTGATGACCGGCGACCAGGTGTATGTCGACGACCTGAATGTCCTGTTGCCAGACCGCGAATTCCCCGCCATCAGCAAAAAATACCAAGCGGCGTTTTCACAACCCCATATCCGCAATCTGATGTCGGGCACGCCGACCTACATGATTCTCGACGACCACGAAATCGAAGATAACTGGCCGGCCAATCAGGGCAGCACTGACCGAAGGCTCTACAACAATGCGATGACCGCTTACGAGATCTATCAATGCAGCCATGGCCCGGCTCACGACCTGCTACCCGGCGGACGCATCAACCGCGACCTGACCCGCTATTGGTACACGTTTTCCCATGGTGATATCGACTGGTTTGTCATGGACTGCCGCACGGAACGCACCGTGTCCACAAGCGCCAAAAGCATGATCGGCACCAAGCAGGAAACTGCACTGCTCAAATGGCTGATCAACAGCACGGCCAAGGTGAAATTCATCGTCAGCAGCGTCATGTTCATGCCCGATCAACAGCAGGACGATGACGGCTGGAAGGCATTTGCGACGCAGCGCAATCGCATCCTGGAAACCATTCGCTCCCACGCCATCAAAAACGTGGTGTTCGTCTCTGGCGATATTCACGGCTCCCTCACCTGCCAGCTGACCCACAGCAAAAGCCCGGGATTCATGGTGCACAGCGTCGTGTCTTCACCGCTGTGCAATACCAAGCTATTGCCATATGCCAATGCCCGCAGCCTCATCGTCGACCGCCCGCTGACAACGGTCGGCACAGGTGTTTACTCAGCCCGACTCATGAGCCGCGTCGTGGGCGAGGACAACTTCGCCTGCCTGACCATCGATGGCCAACAGCTCAAGGTCGACTTTCATAACAAGAAAGGCCAGGTAATCGAGTCAGCGACCATTGCGCTGACATAAGCATTAAAGGTTCAAATCCCTTGTCGTCCGGCCTGTAGAAACCTGCGGGCCGGCCGATAAGCCCTCATAGCACTTAGCCTTTATGTTCACTTGTCAGCGCCGTGAGCATGATGCAACCTTGCTGCAACCCACAGGAACAGAGTGACCGCCCGTGCGTAATCAGCATTTGTGAAGCGAGTGCCTCAATGAAAAGCCAGCCCGATGCTGCCCCGCGTATGGCAGCCGAGGTAGTGACCCAGCTCCCCGTGCCCTCCCGGCTGGGCATGTTGCGTTTCGAACGGCTGAACGAAGCCAGTTGGGCCTTGCTCTACCTCGACCCGCACTGCGAACGCCAATTTGGCGTACCGGCGGCAGAGCTGTGCGCGCTGATCGGCTCGCCCTACGCCAGCTTGATGGAGCCCCAGGCGCGCTATCGCCTGCACGATGCCATTGAGCACCAGCTCCGGGCCAGCCCCCACTACGTCGTGCATTACACCCTGCACACCGCCCGTGGCCCACTCAACCTGATGGAGCTGGGCGAGGCTTACAAACAGCACAACCGTCACCTGTTGCGCGGCTACCTGCTGGTGATTGAAGACATCGCGACCAACCCCTTGCCTGCCCCGGTGGCCGAGCTCGAAACCCAGAATACCCGCCTGCAGATTGCCCTGGCGCTCAACCAGCGCACCCAGCAAGAGCAGCTCCAGCACCTGGAGCGCGTGCGGGCCCAGCAAGACCTGATCCTGCGCCTGGCCCGTCACAGATACAGCCAGCACAACTCGCTGCAAGAAGCCGCCGAGCTGATCACCCGAAGCGCCTGTGATATTTATCAGATTGACGCAGCCAGCCTGTGGAACCTCGAGGGCAATCAACTACTGCCCGTGTCGGCCTTTCAACGCGATACCCAGGCCCACACTGCCCAGGCTGTCTTCGACGTCAGCCTGTTCCCCGACTACCTCGAAGCCCTGCACACCAGCCGCTCTATCGACGCGCAGAACGCCAGCCGGGACCCGCGCACCCGTGAACTCGTCGCCAGCATGGGGCGACACGAAGTCACTGCAATGCTCGATGCCAGTATCCGCATCGATGGTCAGGTGGTCGGCGTTCTGTGTCTCGAACAGATCGGCAAAACCCGCATCTGGCAGGCAGACGAAATAGCCTTTGCCGGCGAGCTGGCCGACCAGTTCGCCCAGGTCATCAACAACCACAATCGACGCACGGCCACCAACGCCCTGCGCCTGTTCCAGCGTGCAGTGGAACAAAGCGCAAACGCCTTTTTGCTGGTCAACTGCAACGGTGTGGTGGAATACGTGAACCCCAGCTTCACCGCCATCACCCAGTACAGCACCGAGGAAGTCCAGGGCCACAAGCTGTCAGAACTGCCAGCGCTGGAAAACCTCAGCGAGTTACTCTTCGATGCCCACTCAAGCCTGAGCAAAGGCAATAGCTGGCAGGGTGAATTCAAAAGCCGGCGCAAAAATCTGGAACCGTACTGGGGCCAGATGTCGATTTCCAAGGTATATGGCGACAACCGGGAGCTGACCCACTACATCGGTATTTACGAAGACATCACCGATGCAAAGCTGGCCCAGCAACGCATTGAACGCCTGGCATACACCGACAACCTGACAAACCTGGGCAATCGCCCGGCCTTTATCCGCAATCTCGATGAGCGTTTCGCCCGCAACAGCAGCACGCCGATCTGCCTGCTGCTGGTGGACATCGACAACTTCAAACGCATCAATGACAGCCTCGGCCACCAGACCGGCGACAAATTGCTGATCAGCCTGGCCCGCCGCCTGCGCAACAGCCTGAGCCCCGGCGACGGCCTGGCGCGCTTTGCCAGTAACGAATTCGCGGTATTGCTGGACGACACCGACCTGGCAAGCGGACAGCAAATTGCCAGCCAGCTGCTGATGACCCTCGACAAGCCGATGTTCGTCGACAACCAGCTGATCAGCGTCACCGGGTCGGTGGGGGTTGCCTGCGCGCCCTTGCACGGACGCGACCCGCAAACCCTGATGCGAAACGCCGGGCTGGCGCTGCACAGGGCAAAAGCCTGCGGCAAGCATCAGGTCCAGGTGTTTACTGAAGCGCTAAACGCCGAGGCCAGCTACAAGCTGTTTGTCGAAAACAACCTGCGCCGTGCCCTGACGCAAAACGAACTCGAAGTGTTCTATCAGCCAAAGCTCTGCCTGCGCACCGGGCGGCTTTTGGGCATGGAAGCCCTGCTGCGCTGGAACCATCCCAAAAACGGGATGATCCGCCCCGACCAGTTCATCAGCGTGGCCGAAGAAACCGGGCTGATTATCCCCATCGGCAAATGGGTCGCCCGCCAGGCCTGCCGCATGAGCAAGCAATTGAGCGTGGCCGGGCTGGGCAACCTGCAAGTGGCAATCAACGTCTCGCCCAAGCAGTTTTCGGACCCGGATCTGGTGGCCTCGATTGCCAGCATCCTCAAGGAAGAACGGCTACCGGCGACCCTACTGGAGCTGGAGCTGACTGAAGGCTTGCTGCTGGAAGCCACCGACGACACCCGCCTGCAGCTCGATCAGTTGAAAAAACTCGGCCTGAGCCTGGCCATGGATGATTTTGGCACCGGTTACTCTTCGCTCAGCTACCTGAAAAAATTCCCGATCGACATCATCAAGATCGACCGCAGCTTTATCAAAGACATCCCTGATAACCAGAACGACATGGAAATCACTTCTGCCGTGATCGCCATGGCCCACAACCTCAAGCTCAAAGTGGTTGCCGAGGGCATCGAAACCGCTGCACAGTTGGCGTTCCTGCGCCGCCATCGCTGTGATGTAGGCCAAGGCTATCTGTTCGACCGCCCGATACCCGGCAGCGAACTGATAGAAAAGCTCAAGCGCTACCCTCGTGGCCCCCTGGCCTGACAGCGCTGTCACACTCGGGCACACTAGTGGTCTGACTTCCTACACTCTGACTGAGAGGACTTGAAACATGGTCTTGCGCTCGGAAATCCTGGTGAATAAAAACGTGCTACCCACTAAAGAACAAGCCCTGCCGGGCCGCGACACCCACGTACAGTTGCCGGAAACCCACTACGTCACCGGCGAGCCACTACTGGGCCCATTCTCGAAGAATGTGGACTTTGCGATTTTTGGTCTGGGCTGCTTTTGGGGTGCAGAACGCAAGTTCTGGGAACGCGAAGGCGTGGTCAGCACCGTTGTAGGCTACGCGGGCGGCTACACGCCGAACCCGACCTACGAAGAAGTCTGCTCAGGCCTGACCGGCCATACCGAAGTCGTGCTGGTGGTCTACGAGCCCGAGATCGTGAGCTACAAGCAATTGCTGGCAATGTTCTGGGAACTGCATAACCCGACCCAGGGCATGCGCCAGGGCAACGACGTCGGCACCCAGTACCGCTCGGTGATCTACTGCACCACGCCTGAGCAGCTGGAAGAAGCACTGGCCAGCAAGCAAGTGTTCCAGGCTGAACTGGACAAGGCTGGTCTGGGCACCATCACCACTGAAATCGACCAGGCACCAACGGTCTACTTCGCCGAGGCGTACCACCAGCAATACCTGGCGAAAAACCCGCAAGGCTATTGCGGCATTGGCGGCACCGGCGTGACCTGCCCGATTTGATCCAGGGCTACTCCTGTAGCCGTTGACGAGGTACGAGGCTGCGAAAAGGGCCGAAGGACCTTCAGGATGCCGGGGCTGCTGCGCAACCCATCGCAGCCCCGCTCCTCGTCAGCGGCTACAACGCCAGCTTACTCGGCGATCAGCCACTCCATCTGCCAGCCACCCTGGGTTTGCCCCAGTTTCTTGGCCAGCCACGGCAGCAGCTCACGCAGCTCTTCTTCCAGACCCCAAGGCGGATTGGCGATAGCCAGGCCCGAGCCATTGAGGCTGCCGGGTGTGTCCAGCGGGTGAACGAACAACTCAACCTGCAGCAACTTCGGCGCGCCGGAGCCCGCCAGGTCCTGATAAAAACGGCGCAGTTGGCGCTTGTCCTTGATCGGATACCAGATCGCTACCACGGTTTGACGCATGCGGCTGATCGCATCTTTCAACGATTCAGCGCAGCGCTTCATCTCGTCCAGCTTCTCGAACGGCGGGTCAATCAGCATCAGCCCACGCTTCTCGGCCACCGGCAGCAGCGCCCGCGGCACATGCCAGCCTTCGCCCAAATGCACGGCTACCCGACGATCACCTTTCATGTTGTCCTTGAGCAACACGCCGTCTTCCGGGTGTTTTTCGTTCAACAGCACACGGTCATTGGCACGAGTCAAACGCCGCGCCAGCTCAGGCGAGCCCGGGTAATAGCGCAACTCGCCATCCGGGTTCATTTTATGCAGCACCTGCATGTAATCGTCAGTCGCTGCAGGCAGGTTTTTCTGCCCCCACAACCGTGCGATACCTTCCAGATACTCGCCCGTACGATTGGCCTGGTCGCCCTTGAGGTCGTACAAACCAATACCGGCGTGGGTATCGAGGTAGGCAAAAGGCTGCTCTTTGCGCGACATCAGGGCGATGAGGCGGGTCAAAACGATATGTTTGAAGACGTCGGCGTGGTTACCGGCGTGGAAGGCGTGACGATAGTTCATGGTTGCTCCTGCGCAGGGGGCGAAGTTTACCTTGTACGCAGCGTAACGTCAGGTAGCGCACGGTTTTTCCGAGATACGGCAATTGCCGGCGGCAGCGCAAAAAAAACGGCCCGCCTCACAAGGAGACGGGCCGTTTCAGAACACCCTCAAGTCAGCGCATGCGCTCGACCCGATCAGTGGTTCAGTTTGAAGTCTGCTTCAGCTGCATCGAAACGCTCAACCATGCCCTTGGTCGGGCCTTTGCCGGCGAGGCTCACCAGCAAAATGGCCAAGCTGGCCAGGATAAAGCCAGGGATGATTTCATACAGACCGAACAGTGCGAAGTGCTTCCACACGATCACGGTAATGGCACCCACCAGAATACCGGCCAATGCACCATTGCGAGTCATGCCTTTCCAGAGTACCGAGATCAGTACCACTGGACCGAACGCAGCACCAAAGCCTGCCCATGCGTAGCTCACCAGCCCCAGAACACGGTTTTCAGGGTTGGAGGCCAGCGCGATGGCGATCAGCGCAACAGCCAGAACCATCAGGCGACCGACCCATACCAGCTCGATCTGCGAAGCATTTTTACGCAGGAAGGATTTGTAGAAGTCTTCAGTCAGGGCGCTGGAGCACACCAGCAACTGGCAGCTCAATGTGCTCATGACGGCAGCCAGAATGGCCGACAGCAGGACACCGGCAATCCATGGGTTGAACAGCAGCTTGGCCAGCTCGATGAACACACGCTCAGGGTTTTCGTTCACAGGACCTGCCACTTCCGGGTGCGCCGAGAAGTAAGCGATACCGAAGAAGCCCACAGCCACGGTACCGGCCAGGCACAGAATCATCCAGGTCATGGAGATGCGGCGCGCCTTGGCGATCGACTTGACCGAATCAGCGGCCATGAATCGCGCCAGGATGTGCGGCTGACCGAAGTAACCCAAACCCCAGCCCATCAGCGAGATGATGCCGATGAAAGAAGTGCCCTTGAGCATGTCGAAATTGGAAGGGTCCTTGGCTTCAATGGCCAGGAACGTGGTGTCTACGCCGCCAGTGGCCAGCAACACGATGATTGGCGTCAGGATCAGCGCAAAGATCATCAGGGTGGCTTGAACGGTGTCCGTCCAGCTCACAGCCAGGAAGCCACCGATAAAGGTGTAGGCGATAGTTGCCGCAGCACCGGCCCACAGGGCTGTTTCGTACGACATGCCGAAGGTGCTTTCGAACAGGCGGGCACCGGCCACGATGCCGGAGGCACAGTAGATGGTGAAGAACACCAGGATCACGATGGCCGAGATAATCCGCAGCAAACCGCTTTTGTCTTCAAAACGGCTGGAGAAGTAATCCGGCAGGGTCAACGCATCGCCGTTGTGCTCGGTCTGCACCCGCAGGCGACCGGCAACAAACAGCCAGTTCAGATAAGCACCGGTCACCAGACCAATGGCGATCCAGCTTTCCGACAGGCCTGACATGTAGATTGCACCGGGCAAGCCCATCAACAACCAGCCGCTCATGTCGGAGGCACCAGCGGACAAGGCAGTTACAACGCTGCCCAGGCTACGGCCACCCAGAATGTAGTCGGAAAGGTTGTTGGTGGAGCGATAGGCCATTAGGCCGATCAGCACCATTGCTGCGATATAGATCACGAACGTGATCAGGGTTGGGTTGGTAATACTCATTGAATAAAGCCCTGGCATTGTTTTTATGTTTAGCGGCGGTCTGGCCGTACGCTCACAAACGTCCTGTCTGAGACGATTAACCTAGCCGCGCATTTATGACTGATGTTTCCCCAGGAAATCCATCAGCCGATGGAACCAAACTATGTAAGAGGTTGCACCTTAGCCGCGAATGCTATGCAACAAAGCAAATCAGGTGCAACCAGTTTCTGTCAGGCGAGTTGCACCTTGTCGCCTTTTCGTCTCAATTCGGTGTTTTTGCTCCTTTTCGGAGCAAAAACAGAGCAAAACCAAAGAAAAAGCACCAACCCGGCGCACTCACTCCGGTCTATTAAGCATTTCCTGACGAAGCGTCGATCAATCCGCAAAAAAACGGGTTGCACTAGGTTGCACCTGTTTCAGCGCAGCGCTAATCTTGCCGCCAGCTGCTGCCACGCAAATGTGGCACCCATGAGGATAAAAATATGGCTACCACCACCCTTGGGGTCAAACTCGATGACCCGACCCGCGAGCGCCTCAAGGCCGCCGCGACCTCGATTGATCGCACGCCTCACTGGCTGATCAAGCAGGCAATCTTCAATTACCTGGAAAAACTCGAGGGTGGTGCAACCCTGACCGAGTTGAGCGGTATCCCTGGCACCGCCAGCGATGACGCCGACGACGTGCACGCCGATCACGCGCATCAGTGCTTCCTGGAGTTTGCAGAAAGCATCCTGCCGCAGTCCGTACTGCGTGCCGCGATCACCTCCGCTTATCGCCGCCCGGAACCCGAAGTGGTCCCGATGCTGCTGGAGCAAGCGCGCCTGCCTGCCCCGATGGCCGAAGCCACGCAAACCCTGGCTGCCTCGATTGCCGAAAAACTGCGCAATCAGAAGAGCGCCGGTGGTCGTGCCGGTATCGTGCAAGGCCTGCTGCAAGAATTCTCCCTGTCGTCCCAGGAAGGCGTGGCACTGATGTGCCTGGCCGAAGCGCTGCTGCGTATCCCGGACAAAGGCACCCGCGACGCGCTGATCCGCGACAAGATCAGCACCGGCAACTGGCACCCGCACCTGGGCAATAGCCCTTCGCTATTCGTTAACGCCGCGACCTGGGGCCTGTTGCTGACCGGCAAGCTGGTATCGACGCACAACGAAGCGGGCCTGACCTCCTCCCTGAGCCGCATCATCGGCAAAAGCGGCGAGCCGATGATCCGCAAGGGCGTCGACATGGCCATGCGCCTGATGGGCGAGCAGTTTGTAACCGGCGAAACCATCGCCGAAGCCCTGGCCAACGCCACGCGCTTCGAAGCCAAGGGCTTCCGTTACTCCTACGACATGCTCGGCGAAGCGGCGCTGACCGAACATGACGCACAAAAGTACCTCGCGTCCTACGAGCAAGCCATCCACTCGATCGGCAAGGCCTCTCACGGTCGTGGCATTTACGAAGGCCCGGGCATCTCCATCAAGCTGTCGGCCCTGCACCCGCGTTACAGCCGCGCCCAGTACGAGCGCGTGATGGACGAGCTGTACCCGCGCCTGCTGTCGCTGACCTTGCTGGCCAAGAAGTACGACATCGGCCTGAACATCGATGCCGAAGAAGCTGACCGCCTGGAAATCTCCCTCGATCTGCTGGAACGCCTGTGCTTCGAGCCGCAACTGGCTGGCTGGAACGGCATCGGCTTCGTGATCCAGGCTTACCAGAAGCGCTGCCCGTACGTGATCGACTACGTGATTGACCTGGCTCGCCGCAGCCGTCATCGCCTTATGATCCGCCTGGTAAAAGGCGCGTACTGGGACAGCGAAATCAAGCGCGCCCAGGTCGAAGGTCTGGAAGGCTATCCGGTCTACACCCGCAAGGTGTACACCGACGTTTCCTACATTGCTTGCGCGAAAAAACTGCTGGCCGTACCTGAAGCCATCTACCCGCAGTTCGCCACTCACAACGCCCAAACGTTGTCGGCGATTTACCACATCGCAGGTCAGAACTACTACCCAGGCCAGTACGAGTTCCAATGCCTGCACGGCATGGGCGAACCGCTCTACGAACAGGTTGTAGGTAAAGTTTCCGAAGGCAAACTGAACCGTCCGTGCCGTGTGTACGCTCCGGTTGGTACCCACGAAACACTGCTGGCTTACCTCGTGCGCCGCTTGCTGGAAAACGGGGCGAACACCTCGTTCGTCAACCGCATCGCCGACCACACCATCGCGATCCACCAGTTGGTGGCCGATCCGGTGAGCCAGATCGAGCAAATGGCAACGGCGGAAGGCGGCTTCGGCTTGCCGCACCCGCGCATCCCGCTGCCGCGTGACCTGTACGGTAGCGAGCGCGCCAACTCCAGCGGCATCGACATGTCCAACGAACACCGTTTGGCATCGCTGTCCTGTGCATTGCTGGCCACGGCCCACAACGACTGGAAAGCTGCACCGATGCTCGGTTGCGATTCCAGCAGCGAAGCGCCTGCACCGGTACTCAACCCGGCCGATCTGCGTGACGTGGTCGGTTATGTGCAAGAAGCCACCGTTGAGGATGCCGACAACGCCATCCTGTGCGCCCTGAGCGCCGCGCCGATCTGGCAGGCCACCCCGCCCGCCGAACGCGCTGCGATCCTGGAGCGCGCCGCAGACCTGATGGAAGCCGAGATCCAGCCACTGATGGGCCTGCTGGCCCGTGAAGCCGGCAAGACCTTCGCCAACGCCATCGCCGAAGTGCGTGAAGCGGTCGACTTCCTGCGTTACTACGCAGTACAGGCCCGCAACGACTTCACCAACGATGCCCACCGCCCGCTGGGCCCGGTGGTCTGCATCAGCCCGTGGAACTTCCCGCTGGCCATTTTCAGCGGTCAAGTAGCTGCGGCATTGGCTGCCGGTAACCCGGTACTGGCCAAACCTGCCGAACAAACTCCGCTGGTTGCAGCTCAAGCTGTGCGCATCCTGCTCGAAGCCGGCATCCCGCAAGGCGTGCTGCAATTGCTGCCAGGTCGCGGCGAAACGGTCGGCGCGCGTCTGGTCGGCGACGATCGGGTCAAAGGCGTGATGTTCACCGGCTCCACCGAAGTTGCACGCTTGCTGCAACGCAACGTGGCAGGCCGCCTGGATGCTCAGGGCCGTCCTATCCCGCTGATCGCCGAAACCGGCGGCCAGAACGCCATGATCGTTGACTCCTCGGCGCTGACCGAACAAGTGGTTATCGACGTGGTGTCCTCGGCCTTCGACAGCGCCGGTCAGCGTTGCTCCGCATTGCGCGTACTGTGCCTGCAGGAAGACTCGGCAGACCGCGTCATCGAAATGCTCAAAGGTGCCATGGCCGAATCGCGCATGGGTAACCCGGAGCGTCTGAACGTAGACATTGGCCCGGTAATCGACGCCGAAGCCAAGGCCGGGATCGAGCAACACATCCAGGGCATGCGCGACAAAGGCCGCACCGTTTACCAGATGGCCATTGCCGACATCGAAGAATGTAAACGCGGCACCTTCGTCATGCCTACCCTGATTGAACTGGAAAGCTTCGACGAGCTGGAACGCGAAATCTTCGGCCCGGTCCTGCACGTGGTGCGCTACAAGCGCAAAGACATCGACCAGCTGATCGCACAGATCAACGCTTCGGGTTACGGCCTGACACTGGGCGTGCACACCCGCATCGACGAAACCATTGCCAAAGTGGTCAACAACGTCAATGCCGGTAACGTCTACGTCAACCGCAACATCGTAGGCGCAGTGGTCGGCGTACAACCGTTCGGCGGCGAAGGCTTGTCGGGCACAGGCCCTAAAGCCGGTGGTCCGTTGTACATGTACCGCTTGCTGTCGACCCGCCCGAACAACGCCATCGAGCAGTCGTTTGCCAAGGTCGACGCTGTCACTGCACCAGACACTCAAGCCCGCGAGGCCATGAGCCAACCGCTCAATGCCCTGCAAGCCTGGGCCCAAAGCAACCAGCAAGCGGCGCTGGCCGAGCTGTGCAACGATTTCGCTGCCCACTCGCAAAGCGGCATCACCCGTTTACTGGCCGGCCCGACCGGCGAACGCAACAGCTACGCCATCCTGCCGCGCGAACACGTGCTGTGCCTGGCCGAAGTTGAAAGCGACCTGCTGATCCAGCTGGCCGCCGTACTGGCCGTGGGCAGCTCGGCTGTACTGCCGGAAAGCGAACTGGCCAAAGCCTTGCTCGCCCGTCTGCCAAAAGAGGTGCAATCGCGCATCACGCTGGTGGCTGACTGGACCAAGGACGAAGTGATCTTCGACGCCGTCCTGCACCACGGCGACTGCGACCAGCTGCGTGACGTGTGCCAGCAAGTGGCCAAACGCGCTGGCGCCATCGTTGGTGTGCAAGGCCTGTCCCAGGGCGAAACCAACATCGCCCTGGAACGCCTGGTGATCGAGCGCGCCCTGAGCGTCAACACCGCTGCTGCTGGTGGTAACGCGAGCTTGATGACCATCGGCTGATGGTTTGATAACGCAATAAAAAAACCGGGCCCCCACTAGGGTTGCCCGGTTTTTTCATGTCAAAAAATCAGCTTTCGACAATACATACGGCATAAACAACGAGGGCCATATACAGCACCCCAA
This sequence comes from Pseudomonas deceptionensis, assembly GCF_900106095.1. Classification (NCBI taxonomy): domain Bacteria; kingdom Pseudomonadati; phylum Pseudomonadota; class Gammaproteobacteria; order Pseudomonadales; family Pseudomonadaceae; genus Pseudomonas; species Pseudomonas deceptionensis. The sequence goes on from NZ_FNUD01000002.1 coordinate 537,652, forward strand.
CAGCCATCCAGACCACATTTGTACCGCTGAGCGCGCTATTGCAGCGGCCATTCGGGTCATCACTCAACACATTGATTGCGCGCTGGGCCTCAACAAACATCCCGGCGCCGCAGGCAATCAACACAAGATTGGCAAAAAGCACAAACACCGTGTCCGAGGGTCGATTGAAGAACAGGGACAGCAGTACAGACAACATGACCAGAAACATGATCAGCAAGCCTCTGGTCTCGTGGTGCCAGAAGTATGTTCGGCCCTTCATGTCCAGACCGTTCTGGACCTTCTCAAACAGGCAGAGAATAAAAAACGGCCAGAACACAGAGCGTATCAGCGGCGTGATCGGCGCCCCGGTCAGCTCTTTGTAAGCTGCCCAGTTGCGGTAGGACCAATAAAATACGTACCCGCCCGCCGTGAGCGCATACAGCAACAGAAATTTGGTGACGGAAACGATGTACAGCCCGCTCTGCTCGTCATCAGGCAGCGCCCTTTTATCCAACAACGTGCAGCCAGTCGCAGTCAAAGGGTTCATGACACGTCCATACCAAAGAGTGAGGACGAAGTAGACACAATTAGTCCTACATAAAAATGCAGCCCGATTCTCATTGTTGTGTAGGAAAAAACCTGTATTCCTGCTGTATCCGTCCCGGACACCGGGATGGCGCATTACATTGAAAACCTTTTTGACAGCCCGCCAATTGCGCAGGTTAGAATCGCTGGCACGCAGACTGCATGTTCCGTCTGCATCCTGCCTTTTGAGCTTCCTGGAGTACTGCCTTTGAATGCGACGACCATCAACAGCCTGTTCTTGATCGGCGCGTTGCTGGTAGGTGCGAGCATTCTGGTGAGTTCCCTGTCCTCGCGCCTGGGCATCCCGATTCTGGTCATCATCCTGGCGGTGGGCATGGCCGCAGGGGTCGATGGTGGCGGTATTATTTTTGACAACTACCCCACCGCCTACCTGGTGGGCAACCTCGCCCTGGCGGTAATTCTGCTCGACGGCGGCTTGCGCACACGGGTCTCCAGCTTTCGCGTGGCGTTATGGCCGGCGCTCTCGCTGGCCACGGTCGGGGTCATGATCACCACAGGGCTGACCGGTTTGATGGCCGCCTGGCTATTCAATCTCAACCTGATCCAGGGCCTGCTGATCGGCGCCATCGTCGGCTCCACCGATGCGGCAGCGGTGTTCTCGTTGCTGGGCGGCAAGGGCCTGAACGAACGGGTATCGGCCAGCCTTGAGATCGAGTCCGGCAGCAACGACCCGATGGCGGTGTTCCTTACCGTTACTCTGATCGACATGCTCGCCAGCGGCGAAACCGGCTTGCACTGGAGCCTGCTGCTCAACCTGCTGCGAGAATTCGGCATTGGCGGCGCGGTCGGTCTGGCCGGCGGGTGGTTGATGCTGCAGATGGTCAATCGCATCAACCTGGCCAACGGCCTGTATCCGATCCTGGTGATCGCAGGCGGCCTGGTGGTCTTTGCCCTGACCAACGCCCTGCACGGCAGCGGCTTCCTCGCGGTTTACCTGTGCGGTCTGGTGATCGGCAACAGCCCGATTCGCAGCCGTCACGGCATTTTGCACATGCTCGACGGTATGGCATGGCTGGCACAGATCGGCATGTTTTTGGTGCTGGGCCTGCTGGTCACGCCACACGACTTGCTGCCCATCGCGATCCCGGCACTGGTATTGGCCCTGTGGATGATCCTGTTCGCCCGCCCGCTGTCAGTGATGGTGGGCCTGCTGCCCTTCAAGGCCTTCCACGGTCGCGAAAAAGCCTTTATTGCGTGGGTAGGCCTGCGCGGCGCGGTACCGATCATTCTGGCGGTATTCCCGTTGATGGCCGGGCTGCCCAATGCCCAGCTGTATTTCAACCTGGCGTTCTTTATCGTGCTGGTGTCCCTTTTGGTGCAAGGCACCAGCCTGCCGTGGGTCGCCAAGTTGCTCAAGGTCACGGTACCGCCTGACCTGGCGCCCATCTCCCGCGCAGCGCTTGAAGTCCACGTCACCAGCGAGTGGGAACTCTTCGTCTATCGCCTCGACGCACAAAATTGGTGCATCGGCGCAGCCTTGCGTGAGCTGAAAATGCCCGAAGGCACCCGCATTGCAGCCCTGTTCCGCGACCAGAAACTGCTCCATCCGTCGGGTAGTACCACCCTCGAAATCGGTGATTTGCTCTGCGTAATCGGCCACGAACACAATCTGCCGGCCCTGGGCAAACTGTTCAGCCAGCCACCGAGCCGTGGCCTGGATCTGCGCTTCTTCGGCGACTTTGTACTCGAAGGCGACGCCCAACTGGGCGCGGTCTCGGCGCTGTATGGCCTGAAGCTGGAGGGCATCGACCCCAATATCCCGCTCAGCAGTTTTATTGCACACAAGGTAGGCGGCGCACCGGTGGTCGGCGACCAGGTGGAGTGGAACAACACCATTTGGACCGTCGCCGTCATGGACGGGAACAAGATAGCCAAAGTGGGCGTCAGATTCCCCGAAGGAAGTGCACCGGGGCCCGGGCTGTTCCTCTAAACTCCAACTTTCCGCCTCTTGTCTGACCGGTATCTATGCCAACTCTGCGCACGTTCTTCGCAACAGTCCTGCTCGGCCTGAGCCTTTGTGTCGGCACGCTCCACGCTGCCGAACCGCCCACCGCCGAGGCCGTGCAGCAAAGCCTGGACAAAATTGCTGACCGCAAGCTCCCGGACGCTGACCAAAAAGCCTTGCAGACGGTGCTCCAGCAGACCCTCACCCTGCTGGACAACAAGGCCGATTACGAACAGCGCCTGAACGACGTCAAGCAGCAGCTCGCCAATGCACCGCGCCAGACCGGCGACAACCAGCGTGAACTGTCCCGGCTCAAGGCCAGCAAGGTCATACCCGTGGCGCAGCGTTATAGCGACCTGTCAGTGCCGCAGCTGGAGCAAATGCTCGCTGAGCGCACGACACAACAGGGCGAACTGCAAAAAGCACTGGCCATTGCCAACAGCCAGAGCATTGCCGCACAGACCCGGCCAGAGCGGGCTCAAGCCGAAATCAGCAACAGCCAGACGCGCATCCAGCAGATCAACAACATCCTGAAAACAGGGCGCGACAACGGCAAATTGCTCACCGCCGACCAGCGCAACCAGCTCAACGCCGAAGCCGCCTCGCTCACTGCGCTGATCGCCCTGCGCCGTCAGGAACTGGCCGGCAACAGCCTGCTGCAAGACCTCAGTGGCAGCCAGCACGACCTGCTATTGGAAAAAACCACGCGCCAGGACAAGGAAATCCAGGAGCTGCAAACCCTGATCAACCAGAAGCGTCTGGCGCAGTCGCAGCAGACCGTGACCGAGCAATCGATCGAGGCGAAAAAGTCCGGCAGCAGCAGCCTGCTGGCGACCGAAAGCGCGATCAACCTCAAGCTCTCCGACTACCTGTTGCGCAGCACTGACCGCCTCAACGAAGTCACCCAGCAGAACCTTGAAACCAAGCAGCAACTGGACAACGTCACCCAAAGTGATCAGGCGCTGGACGAGCAAATCAACGTACTCAAGGGCAGCCTGTTGCTGTCCAAGATCCTCTACAAACAGAAACAGGCCCTGCCGCGCCTGCAGAAGATGGACAAAAACCTGGCGGACGAAATCGCCGATATTCGCCTGTACCAGTTTGAAATCAACCAACAGCGCGAAATGATCAGCAACCCGACGACCTACGTCGATAACCTGCTGTCGACCCAGCCCGCCGACCAGGTCACCCCGCAACTGCGCAAAACCCTGCTTGAACTGGTCAACACCCGCAGCGACCTGCTTGACCGCTTGAACCGCGAATTAAGCGCGGTGCTCAATGAATCCATCACGCTGCAACTGAACCAGAAACAACTGCTCAGCACCGCCCAAAGCCTGCGCGCCACGCTGGACGAGCAGATGTTCTGGATCCCCAGCAATAAACCGCTGGATCTGGAATGGCTGGAAACAGCCCCAAGCCAACTTGAACAGCAAATCATCACCCTGCCCTGGGGCTCCAGCGTCACCGAGCTGGCAGAAGGCCTTGTTGAACGGCCACTCTTGTTCCTGCCGTTCTTGCTGGTTGTTGCGGCCCTGCTCTGGAAGCGCAGATACCTCTACAGCAAACTGAACAAAATCCATCAGGACATTGGCCACTTCAAGCGCGACAGCCAATGGCACACGCCTCTGGCGATTCTGATCAACATCCTGCTGGCAATGCCTCTGTCGCTGGCCCTGGCACTGTGCGGGTATGCCCTGCAGACCGATGCCCGAGGCATGAACGTCAACACGGGCGCAGCCTTGATCCAAATGGCAGAAGCCTGGCTGGTGTTCTACACCGCCTACCGGATCCTGGCGCCGGGTGGCGTGGCTGAACTGCATTTCCGCTGGGAGAAACCGCTGGTTGCCTTCCTGCAAAACTGGATTCGCAAGCTCGGCCTTGTGGTCCTGGCCCTGGTGGCCGTGGTTGCGTTTGCCGAGCAGCAACCGGCTGCGCTGGCAGACGATGTACTGGGCATCCTCGTGGTACTGAGTTGTTACGCCGCCATGGCCTGGCTGCTGTGCCGCCTGCTGCTCAACGATTTCGAGACCGCGACCAAAGCCTATCGCCTGCGCAAGTTGCTCGGTTTTGCCTTTGCCCTGCTGCCGTTGGCGTTGTTCGTTGCCGTCTGCTTTGGCTACTACTACACCGCGCTCAAACTCAGCGACCGCTTGATCAATACCCTGTACCTGCTGATGTTCTGGCTGGTGGTAGAAGCTGCCTTTGTACGCGGCCTGGCGGTCGCGGCACGACGCCTGGCCTATCAGCGCGCACTGGCCAAACGTCAGGCCGCCAAGGAAGCAGGCGAAGGCAACGACGCCATTATCGAAGAACCGACGCTGGACATCGAACAGGTCAACCAACAGTCGTTGCGCCTGATTCGTCTGGCCTTGCTCGCGTGCTTTGTCGGCGTGTTGTATTGGGTGTGGGCTGACCTGATCTCGGTATTCTCCTACCTGGACAACATCACCCTGTACGAATACACCAGCGGCAGCGGCGCCAACATGAGCATGGTGCCCATCAGCATTGGCGACGTGATCGGTGCGCTGGTGATCATTGGTATCAGTATCGCGCTGGCGCGCAACCTGCCCGGGCTGCTGGAGGTTCTGGTGCTGTCACGCCTTGATCTGGGCCAGGGCAGCGCCTACGCCACCACCACCTTGCTGACCTACGTGATCATCGGCATCGGCTTTGTCTCGACCCTGTCGACCCTCGGCGTGAGCTGGGACAAGCTGCAATGGCTGGTGGCCGCCCTCTCCGTGGGCCTGGGCTTCGGGATGCAGGAAATCTTCGCCAACTTCATCTCGGGGATCATGATCCTGTTCGAGCGTCCGGTACGTATTGGCGACACCATCACCATCGGCAACCTGTCGGGCACCGTGAGCAAGATCCGCATCCGTGCGACCACCATCACCGACTTTGACCGCAAGGACATCATTGTCCCGAACAAAACCTTCATCACCGGGCAACTGATCAACTGGTCACTGACCGACACCATCACCCGTGTCACCCTGAAACTGGGCGTGGACTACGGCTCCGACCTGGACCTGGTGAAAAGCCTGCTGCTCAAGGCTGCACAAGAAAACCCGCGGGTACTCAAAGACCCTGAGCCCCACGTGTACTTCCTCAATTTCGGCGCCAGCACCCTGGACCACGAACTGCGCATGCACGTGCGCGACCTGGGCGACCGTAACCCGGTCATTGACGAAGTGAACCGCTTCATCAACCGCGAGTTCAAGAACCACCAGATCAACATCTCGTTCCAGCAGATGGAGGTGTACCTCAAGAACTTGCAGGGCCAGGAATACAAGCTTGTGCCTGTCGGGCCGGAAGTTCCGCCTGAACCCACGCAGCCGCCGCCGCAAAAACCGCAGCTGGGCAAACTCGACTGAGCGCAGTGAGATACCAACGCATGACGTGCGGGAGCGAGCCCGCTCGCGAAGGCTTTAAAAGATAGCGCGTCCGCGCTTGAGATCTTCGCGAGCAGGCTCGCTCCCACGGAGCATGTACGCCAAGATCACTTTTTGTTTACTGGAGACGGTCATTGAAAGCCCTAGACGAACTGACCTTCGATAACCGTTTTGCCCGGCTGGGAGACGCGTTTTCCACCCACGTGCTGCCCGAGCCTATCGATGCGCCGCGCGTGGTGGTTGCCAGCGACGCCGCCATGGCGTTGCTCGACCTCGACCCGGCCGTGGCCCAGGACCCGGTATTCGCCCAACTCTTTGGTGGCCACACCCTGTGGGCCGACGCCGAACCTCGCGCCATGGTCTATTCCGGTCATCAGTTCGGCTCCTACAACCCGCAACTGGGCGATGGCCGCGGGCTGTTGCTGGGCGAGGTCTATAACGACGCGGGCGAGCATTGGGACTTGCACCTCAAGGGTGCTGGCATGACACCCTACTCGCGCATGGGCGATGGCCGCGCCGTACTGCGCTCATCGATCCGCGAGTTTCTCGCCTCCGAGGCGCTGCATGCGCTGGGCATCCCCAGCAGCCGCGCCCTGTGCGTGATCGGCTCCGACACCCCGGTCTGGCGCGAGACCCAAGAACGCGCCGCCATGGTCCTGCGCCTGGCGCCCAGCCATGTGCGCTTCGGGCATTTCGAGTACTTCTACTACACCAAGCGCCCCGAGCAGCAAAAGCAACTGGGCGAGCACGTGCTGGCGATGCACTTTGCCGAGTGCCTGGAACAGCCGGAACCGTACCTGGCGATGTTCCGCGAGATTGTTGAGCGTAACGCCGAGCTGATCGCCAAGTGGCAGGCCTACGGCTTTTGCCACGGCGTGATGAACACCGACAACATGTCGATTCTGGGCATCACCTTCGACTTTGGCCCGTTCGCCTTCCTCGACGACTTCGACGCCAACTTCGTCTGCAACCACTCCGACCACGAAGGGCGTTACTCCTTCAGCAACCAGGTGCCCATCGGCCAGTGGAACCTCAGCGCACTGGCCCAGGCACTAACGCCGTTTATCAGCGTTGAGGCCCTGCGCGAAACGCTGGGGCTGTTCTTGCCGCTGTACCAGGCGCACTACACCGACCTGATGCGCCGTCGACTGGGCCTGACCACCGCCGAAGACAGTGATCAACATTTGATCGAAACACTGTTGCAGCGGATGCAAGGCAGCAGCATCGACTACACCCTGTTCTTCCGCCGCCTGGGGGATTTACCGGCGGAGCAGGCTGTGGCGCAGCTGCGTAACGAGTTTGTCGACCTCAAGGGCTTTGATGAATGGGCCGCGCAGTACGTTGCCCGGGTCGCCCGCGAAGGCGTGAGTGATGAAAGCGCACGCCGTGACCGAATGCATGCGGTCAACCCGCTGTACATCCTGCGCAACTATCTGGCGCAAAAAGCCATCGATGCCGCGCAAGCCGGGGATTACAGCGAAGTGCAGCGCCTGCATGACGTGCTGACCCAACCGTTCACCGAGCAACCGGGCATGGAAGCCTATGCCGAGCGCCCGCCCGAGTGGGGCAAGCACCTGGAAATCAGCTGCTCGTCGTAATGCAAAGCCTGTGGCCGCTGCACCAGATCCTCTGGGGAGCCGGACTTGCCCGCGATAACATCGGCCCGATCTGAGATCGGTAAAACGCTGTTACCTGTATCGCCACCGCTCTATGCGCACAAAGCCTCAGATAAACATATCCACAGGCACTTTGAAGTAATCCGCCAGCCAGCGAATCTGCCGTACATTGAGCTGGCGTTTACCGCTGAGGATTTCGGACACCACCGATTGGGTACCCACACCCGGCAAATCGCTTTGGGTCAGCCCGTGCTCCTGCATGACCGAGCGTAATACATCAACACCACTGACCTTGGGCATCGGCCGATGCTCGAGGTCATAGGCTTCAACCCAGTCACCGATGATGTCCACCAGGCTCATCAAGGGATGACTTTCATCGTCGCCAATCAAGTCGGTCAAGCCATCAAGGGCTGCGACCAACTCATCGTAATCTGCTTCGTTTTTCGGTTTGCGCAACAGAGGCGCAACGAATTTCCAGTGCTCTGCCGCCTGTGCGATCAATGCGTTCATGGTGCTTACTCCTTCCATTTGCCCTTGTCATAGTCACTGTGATCGAGCACATGACGGATGTAGAGGCGCTGTACCCGATAACGCACCACGGCGATCAGCCGCAGCTTGTTACCTCCAATATTGAAAACGTGCAACGAACCGACCTTGTCGGTAGCAGGGAAAAACGACCTTAACGCGGCAAAGTCTTGGGGGTTGAGGACCTTGATCTTGCGATACCACTCATCGAGTGCGCTCGCCGATTGCGGCCATTGTTCTTTCGCTTCCCAAATACGCTTGGCTGTTATCACTCGCATGCAATGTCCCTATCGCATCTTGCTATGGAGGTTAAGTCAGAGGTCGCTCAATCGCAATATGCGATAATCCCTCTCTGACAAATGGTGCTGTCGCTGTCTCGCTTCAAAGCCTAGATAAGGGCTGTGCAACCGGCTCAGCACTGTATGAGCAAATACGTCGCCTCAGCACCTGCATAACCAAATCGCATAACAACCTGCCCAAACAGTCTTAGACGAACTAAGCCGCCGTGATTATGGTGACGCCCGCGCGGCGGCTCTGGCTTGCCCGATACCTCATACGAGATTCGTTGTTTAAGGAACACCCATGTCCTGGGACTCGCTGCCCCTGCTGTTTGTTGCCGCTTTGCTGGTGTGGTTGCTGGTGTCGTTTGTGCGCGAAAAATGGAGCGCCGATGTGGTGGCCGCCATTGCCGTCGCTGCCCTGCTGATCACGCAAATCCTCACCCCTCACGAGGTGTTGAGCGTGCTCAGCAACTCGGCACCCGCCACGATTGCCTGCATGTTTGTGCTCTCGGCCGCGCTGGAACGCACGGGCTGTATCGATGCACTGGGCAACTGGCTGGGCAATCTGGTGGGCGACAAACCCTTGCGGGTTCTCGGCGGGCTGATGATTACCGCGCTGGTCATCTCGGCGTTCCTGAACAACACCCCCGTGGTGGCCATTTTGACGCCGGTGGCAATTGCGCTGGCCAAGCGCGCCCACAGTTCACCGTCCAAACTGCTGATCCCGCTGTCTTACGCCACGGTACTGGGCGGGATGCTGACGATGATCGGCACTTCGACCAACATTCTGGTGGACGGGGTCGCACGCAAAGCCGGGCTCGCGCCCTTCGGCATGTTCGAAATCACCCAGGCCGGGCTGATGTTTGCCGCCGTGGGTTTTGTGTACCTGATGATCTTCAGCAACCGCCTGCTGCCTGATCGCGACAGCCTGTCCAAACAACTGCGACCGGATCTGACGCGCACGTTCATGAGCGAGTTGCTGGTACCCCACGACTCACCCGTCATCGGTAAAACCCTGGCCGAAGCCGATCTGAACGGCGGCAGCGGTCTGCAAGTCCTGAAAATTTTCCGCGACGAGCAAGAACTTTCCACACCCGCGTCAACCACCCAACTGCGCAGCGGCGATCGCCTGGTGCTGCACGGGCAAGTACAGAATGTGGTCGAGCTGCGCGAAAGCGGCGTGCTGGCCTTCAACCGTGGCGATGCGTTCGAAACCATCAGCAACCACGACGTCATCCTGGCCGAGGCCATCGTGGGCCGTAATTCCCGCTACAGCCACCGCCCCATGCGCGACCTCGACCTGACGGCGCGTTACGGCATTGCGGTGCTTGCGGTGCATCGTCAGGACGAGAACATTCAAGGCAACCTCGACGACCTGCATCTGCAATTCGGGGATGTGATTCTGGTTGAAGGCACGCCCAGCCAAATTCGCCGTTTCGCCGAAAATGGCGACTTGATCAGCCTAAATACCGTCCTGGAGCGCGCCTATCGCCGCGACAAGGCCCCGATTGCAATCATTTCCACACTGGCGGTAATGATCCTCGCGGCACTGGAGGTCATGCCCATCGAAGGGCTGGCACTCATCGCCGCCGTGACGGTGGTCGCCACCCGCTGCCTGGATGTGCAGGACGCTTATAAAGCAGTGGACTGGAAAATTCTCAGCCTGATTTTCGGCATGCTGGCCATCAGCATTGCGATGGAAAAAGTCGGCCTGATCAACCTGGTGGTCAACCAGACCATGGCCGCGATCCCCAATGCCGGCCCGCTGCTGATGCTGGGGTTTATCTATTTGCTGACCAGCATCCTCACCGAGATCCTCTCCAACAATGCCGTGGCGGTGTTGCTGACACCGATTGCCATTGGTGTGGCGCAACAGATGGGCGTGGACCCCCGGCCTTTCGTGGTGGCCGTGATGTTCGCCGCCAGCGCCAGCTTCGCCACGCCGATTGGCTACCAGACCAACACATTCGTATATAACGCGGGCGGCTATAAGTTCAGCGACTTTATGCGCATCGGTATCCCGTTGAATGTACTGATGCTAATCGTGGCCATGCTGGTGATCCCGTGGATTTGGCCGCTGAGGTCAGTGGCGGGTTGAGCGATCATCTGCTGAACTGCACGCTCAAACGCAAACCCCTTGTGGAGAACTCCTGATGACCGAACCGCTGCTGATCCCCTGCCCCAACTGCAACGGCCTTAACCGCATCCCCGCAGAGCGCATCGGCGAGCACCCCAAATGCGGGCGCTGCAAAAATGAAGTGCTGATGAGCAAGCCCTTCGATTTGAAACAAACCGACTACGCCAGCCAGATCAAGGGCGACCTGCCGCTGCTGGTGGACGTATGGGCCGAGTGGTGCGGGCCGTGCAAGGCCTTTGCCCCGGTCTTTGAGCAAGCCGCCAGCCAACTGATCGGCAAATGCCGACTGGCCAAGCTCGACAGTGAGGCCAATCAACAGTTGGCCGGGCAATTGGGCATTCGCTCGATCCCAAGCCTGATTTTGTTCAAAAACGGCCGCGAAGTCGCTCGCCAGAGCGGTGCCTTGCCTTTGCAGCAACTCACCGCCTGGCTGCGCAGCCAGGGCATCAGTGCTTAAGCGTTCTGATCCAGATAATCGTGCAACTCTACAAACTGCTGGGTCAGTTTGTGCCGCGGGTCGAAGTGAATCAAAGGCTGACAGGCCTGATGCGACTCGCGCATGCGCACTGAGCTGCTGAGGTACATCGGCAGCACAGGCAACCCTTCCGCAATCAATTCGTCGAGCATCTGCTGGGGCAAGCTGGCCCGGGCCTGGAACTGGTTGACCACGATGCCTTCGACCAGCAAACCTTCGTTATGGTCTTCTCTCAGGTCATCGATTTCAGATAACAGACCGTACAGCGCCTGACGCGAAAAACTGTCGCAATCAAACGGGATCAACACCCGATCACAAGCGATCAACGCCGATACAGCATAAAAGTTCAACGCAGGCGGGGTATCGACATAAATACGGTCATAGTCTTCGGACAACTCATCAAGCAACTTACGCAGCTTGTTGATCTTGTGCTTGGCCTCAAGTTTTGGCTGCAAATCAGCCAGTTCGCCCGTGGCAGTAATGACGTGCAAGTTCTCGAAGGGCGTTTCGTAAATATCGACCCGATTTTTCTTCGAGCCAACCCCGGTTGACAAGCTGTGCTTGAAGAAGTCAGCGATTCCCATCGGGATATCGTCACCGGTCAGTCCAGTCAGGTATTGAGTGGAGTTAGCCTGAGCGTCCAGGTCCACCAACAATGTCCTGTAACCTTCACTGGCACTGACCGCCGCCAGGTTGCACGCAATGCTGGACTTGCCCACACCGCCTTTTTGATTGAACACCACGCGACGCATTTCAAGAACTCCATGTATCAGTGAGTGCTCGAGTGTAGATGGCCTTTACTCAGCTTCGCTACCTCGCGGCGAAATGAACCACACCCTTTATGCGCATACCCACAAAGACAAACGAATATCTCTCACAAATAAACGCATTCGGCGTACTCGCCACCCACTAAAGTCAAAAAGACATCATCTTTTTTAAAGGCTCGCAGCAAATCTATACTTGGATTTTAAGCAAAATTTGCTACGAGCCAACTGCACCGGGATAATGTCGCCATTCTGTATTAGGTGCGGCGTCGATCGGCGCCCACTTTCGCATCAAGGAAGCCTGCAAGGGCGGGATGAAACTCCAGTGATCAATTTCAATGTCGCCGCGTGGCGCGCCTGGGCTCCGGGCCTCGACAGCGTGGCCGATTGGCAGGCCTGGAGCCAGCACCCCCGCGTACTTGACGCCAGCAGTGCAGCTCCCGACGTCTCGTTTTTACCCGCAATGCAACGGCGTCGCCTCAGCCGCCTGGCACGCATGGCCTTCAGCGTCGGCTGGCCACTGGCAGAAGGCCACAAAGCATTGCCTCTGGTATTCGCCTCACGCCACGGCGAAACCCCACGCACGTTCGACATCCTCAGCGACCTCGCTGCCGACCAGCCTCTGTCCCCGACACAATTCAGCCTTTCGGTGCATAACGCTGTCATTGGGCTGTGGTCGATCATGCGTGGCGAAACCAGCGAAATGACCGCCATTGCCGCAGCCGGAGATGGGCTGGAGCACGGCCTGATCGAGGCCTGTGCGTTACTCAACGAGGGCGCGCCCGCCGTGCTGCTGATCATCGCCGAAGAGCAACCGCCACACGCGTACGCCCAATGGATTGATGATGTGCCCTTCCCTTATGCCGTCGGCCTGCTGCTGACACCCGGCAAGCAATGGCAGATTTCCCTCGCAAACGACGCCACTGGCATCGAAAAAGCCCCATGGCCCCATAGCCTGAACCTGTTACGCCACCTGCTCGATGAGCAGACGTCATTCCAGCACGTCTGGAAAAACCGCGTATGGAACTGGCAACGCAGCCTGTGAGTGCCCGTTGCGATGCATATATTTGGCGCCTGATCGCCACAGCCATAAGCTTTGCACTCTTCGGCCTCGGGGGCCTGTGCCTGCGAGCGGTGATTTTCCCGGTTCTCAGTTGCCTGCCAGGAGACGCCGTTCGTCACCGCGAACGCGCTCGTGCAACCGTCAGCCGGCTGTTCTGGCTGTTTATCCGCACGATGGCCCGCATGGGCGTGCTGACCTATGACGTACAAGGTGCCGAACGGCTCGGACGCCCCGGCCAGATGATCATTGCCAACCACCCGTCGCTTATCGATGTGGTTTTTTTGATCGGTCTGGTGAGGAATGCCAATTGCGTGGTCAAAGAGAGCCTTTGGCAGAACCCGTTTACCCGCAGCCCCGTGCGTGCCACGCAGTACATCAGCAATGATGGCAGCGTCGACATGCTCGATAACGCCGCGCGAGCGCTGCAGGAAGGCCAGACACTGATCATTTTCCCGGAGGGCACGCGCACGCAGCCGGGCATGACACCCGCCTTTCATCGCGGCGCCGCCGCGATAGCACTGCGGGGTGCGAAAATCCTCACTCCGGTGGTGATCAAGGTCAGCCCCACCACGCTGACCAAGGCCGAACCCTGGTACCGCATACCCCATCGGCGCGTGCACTTCAGTATCCGGGTCGGTGCCGATATAGATCCAAACACCTTTACCGCGCTTGGCCCGCCGCCTAAAGCCTCGCGCCTGCTCAATGACTTCGTGCATGACTACTTTATTAAGGAGCTCGCCACAGATGAGCAATCTGAAAAGCGACATTAAACAGCTGATCATCGATGCCCTGGGTCTTGAAGACATCAGCGTCAGCGATATTGGCGATGAACAAACCCTCTTTGGCGAAGGCCTGGGGCTGGATTCGGTCGACGCGCTTGAGTTGGGCCTGGCGATTCAAAAAACCTACGGCATCAAGATAGACGCTGACGCCAAAGACACTCGCAATCATTTTTCAAACGTGGCCAGCCTTGCGGCTTTTGTCACGGCTAAACAGGCAGCCTGAGACCGAACCATGCAAACCCGTGACGACATTTTCAATACCCTGCGCGACGCCCTGATCGAACTCTTCGAACTGGAGCCTGAGCGCGTCACCCTGGACGCCAACCTGTATCAGGATCTGGAAATCGACAGCATCGACGCCGTCGACCTGATCGATCACATCAAGCGCAAAACCGGCAAGAGAATCGCGGCTGAAGAATTCAAATCGGTGCGTACCGTCAATGACGTGGTCGAGGCGGTTTACCGTCTGGTTCACACTGACGAATGAACCGACTGATTGGTCCGGGGCTGTTGCTGGCTGGCCTGCTGTACCCCTTTGCGGTGTATTTCGGTATGGCCCATTTCGCTCCATGGCAGTTCGCACTGCTGCTTGGCAGCCTGTGGCTGGCCCGTGCCCTGACCGGCGAGCGACGCCCTGGCAGTGTGTGGATGGCAGTAGTGGCACTGGTGTTCTGCGGCCTGCTGGCGCTGTTCAACAGCCCGGTATTGCTGCGCTGGTACCCGGTCCTGATCAGTACCTTCATGCTCTGCCTGTTCGGTCTGAGCCTGAAGTTCGGGCCGCCGATGATCGAGCGCCTGGCGCGCTTGCGCGAGCCGGTGTTGCCCGAGATCGCAATTGTTTACACACGACAGGTCACCAAGGTCTGGTGCCTGTTTTTTATGCTCAACGGGTTAGTCGCAGCAGGTTTGACGCTGTGGGCGCCGCTGAGTTGGTGGACGTTGTACAACGGCCTGATCGCCTACGCGCTGATGGGGCTGCTGTTTGCCATTGAATGGCTGATACGACAAAAGGTAAGAGGCCGGGCATGAATTGGATAAAACTTGAGCAGCTATTGCTCAAGGGGCACGCAGAACGCCGCGTCACGGTTGACCCTGCGCTGAACCACGACACCCTTTGCGAACAGGCCCTGCGCCTGGCCGGCGGCCTGCAACAGCGTGGCGTGCAGCACATTGCCGTACACCTTGAAGACGCCGCCGACCTGGCAGTGGCTTTACTCGGTGCATGGCGGGCCGGAGTCAGCGTGCTGTTACCCGCTGACCTGCAAGCGCAAACCCGTCAGCGCTGGGATTGCCGGGTTGACCTGTGGATAACTCAACGCGACGAACTGCAAGCCTTGTACGCCGACGCACTGCCTGCTGCAGAACTGGATCTGGACATGTGCCAGCTCAGCCTGTGCACCTCGGGCTCCAGCGGCGAGCCCAAGCGCATCGACAAAAGCCTGCGTCAGATGGCCAACGAGGTCCAGGCGCTGGAACAGTTGTGGGGCGCGGATCTGGGCGATGCGTGCATCATCGCCAGCGTGGCGGCACAGCATATTTATGGCTTGTTGTTCCGCGTGCTGTGGCCCCTGTGCGCAGGCCGGACCTTTGTGCGCAATCAACTGGCATTTCCGGAAGACATGCAGCGCACCAGTCGCGAGCACTCGTCATTCGCCTGGGTCGCCAGCCCTGCCCTGCTCAAACGTATGACCGACAATCTGGACTGGCCCGCCTTGAGCCCGGTACGCCGGGTGTTTTCTTCGGGCGGTGCCTTGCCTGCAGAGGCGGCGCAAGGGTTGTTCGAGCGTCTGGGCCAGTGGCCGACCGAAATCCTTGGCAGTTCGGAAACCGGGGGTATTGCGTGGCGCCAGGGCCCGAACCTGTGGCAACCGTTTGCCGATGTGCAGTTGAGCCAGAGCGAAGACGGTGCCCTGATGATCGCCTCGGCGTACTTGCCCGCGGGCCATATCGAACACACGGCCGACGCGGCTCGCATCGAGGCCGATGGCCGTTTCGAGTTGCTCGGGCGTCTGGACCGCATCGTCAAACTGGAAGAAAAACGCATCTCCCTGCCAATGCTGGAACACGCACTGGTCAACCACGACTGGGTGGCTGAAACCCGCCTGGGCGTGGTCAACGAAAGCCGCGCTTCTCTGGGCGCCTTGCTGGTGCTCAGTGAAAGCGGCCTGTATGCCTTGCGTGAACACGGTCGTCGCGCCCTGACCCAAAGCCTTCGCCAACACTTGAGCCAGCACTGCGAAGCCCTGGCCTTGCCGCGCCGCTGGCGCTTGTTGCGCCAGTTGCCGCTCAACAGCCAGGGCAAGCTGCCACAGGCGCAAGTCGACAGGTTACTGCTGGCACCCCGGCCGAAAATGCCCGAAGTGCTGAGCCAAAGCGAACATGACGGTCAATGGACACTCAACCTGTCGATCCCCCCGGACCTGGCCTACTTCAGCGGTCATTTCCCTAAAACCCCGGTGCTGCCGGGCGTGGTGCAAGTGGATTGGGCGATGGCGCTGGGTCAGCAGTTGCTCGACCTGCCGCCGCGTTTTGCCGGGATGGAAGTGCTCAAGTTCCAGCAACTGGTACGCCCCGGCGACACCATCGAACTGACCCTGCGTTTCGACCGTGAGCGCAGCAAACTGCACTTCGCCTACCGCAACGCGACGGCGCCCTGCTCCAGTGGCCGCATCGTGCTGGAGCCCGCCTGTGAATAAGTTATCTGACGCTGCAACTCGCCCAGTAGCAGCTGCCGAAGGCTGCGTCCGGTTGCGAAGCAATCGTAAACCGGCTAGTACGATTTTCCTGACAAACCAAGGCGCCAGACTTTACGGCGGCTACGCCACCGGACGCAGCCTTCGGCAGCTGCTACGAAGAGTCCGCATCGGCCTGGAGATAGCTACCCATGCATAACCCCTGCGCCGTGATCCCGGTGTACAACCACGAAACCGCCGTACCGGCCGTGGTCGGCGCCCTGCTCGCTGCCGGCTTGCCCTGCGTGCTGGTTGACGACGCCAGCAGCCCCGCGTGCAGTGCCGTTCTCGAACAGCTTGCCCGAGGCGAGCACATCTTCCTCGTCCGCCTGGCCATCAATCAGGGCAAGGGCGGCGCGGTCATGGCGGGCCTGCGCGAAGCGGCGAGACTGGGCTTCACTCACGCCCTGCAAGTAGACGCCGACGGCCAGCACGACCTGCGCGACGTCGCGACCTTTATGCAGGTCTCACAGCAAAACCCCCAAGCGCTGATCTGCGGTTATCCACAGTACGACGACAGCGTGCCCAAGGGGCGCCTGTATGCGCGCTACCTGACCCACGTGTGGGTGTGGATCAACAGCCTGTCGCTGCAGATTCCGGATTCCATGTGCGGCTTTCGGGTCTACCCGCTGACGCCGACGCTGGCGCTGATCAACACGGTCAAACTGGGCAAGCGCATGGATTTCGACCCCGAGATTTTGGTGCGTCTGGCGTGGCGCAATCAGCCCATGCGCTGGCTGCCGACCAAGGTCCATTACCCGCAGGACGGCCTCTCGCACTTTCGTCTGTTCCATGACAACGCGCTGATTTCCGGCATGCACACCAAGCTGTTTTTCGGCATGTTGATACGTTTGCCGAGCATCCTCTGGAGGCGCTGTAAAGCATGAGCGAACCTCAACAGCATTGGGCTGACAACAAGGAGCGCGGCAGTTTCCGGCTGATGAAGCTCACCGCGTTCGGCGTCAAGCTGCTTGGCCGACGCCTGCTCAGCCCGGTGCTCTACGCCATCGTGCTGTACTTCTTTCTGTTCGGTGGCCGCGCCCGGCGCAGCATCTGGCAATACCAGCAGCGGCTGGCCGACTGGAGCGGGCAAAGCGACCTGCGGCCTACCCGCAGACGGGTGTTCGGGCAATTCATGGCATTTGCCGATGCCCTGCTCGACAAGCTTGACGTGTGGAATGGCCGCCTGAAAATCGAAGATATCGAAATCATTGACCCCGCCCTGCTGCGTAATCAGTTGCGCGGCGAACGCGGCCAAATGCTGGTGGGCGCACACCTGGGCAACCTCGAAGTGTGCCGGGCACTGGCCGAGCTGGGCGAACAGGTGACCATGAACGTGCTGGTACACACCAAGCACGCCGAACACTTCAACCGCTTGCTGGGCGAAGCCGGGGCCAGCCATTTGCGTCTGATTCAGGTCAGCGAGCTCAACCCTGCGGTCATGCTTCAACTCAATCAGCGCCTGGAAAACGGCGAGTGGCTGGCGATAGCCGGTGACCGTGTGCCGCTGCAGGGCGCACGCAATGTCGAGGTCGATTTCCTCGGCCATCCGGCAGCATTCCCGCAAGGTCCGTGGTTGTTGGCCGGGCTGCTCAAATGCCCGGTCAATCTGATGTTTTGCCTCAAGCATGAAGGGCGCTACCGGGTCATCCTCGAACCCTTCACCGACGCCGTACTCTGGCGGCGCAGCGACCGCGAGCAAGTGATCGCCCACTGGGCCACGCGCTACGCCGAACGCCTGGGGCACTACTGCCTCGAAGCGCCGCAACAATGGTTCAATTTTTACCCTTTCTGGAAGACCGATGACGACGCATCCGCATGAGCCAGTAACCTTCGGCCAAACCCCGTTGCGCATTGAAGACGTGCTGGCCCTGGCCAATCGTCAGGCGCCGACCCGTCTGCAAGACGACGCCGACTACCGCGAGCGCATCGCCAAGGGCGCGCGCTTTCTCGACTCGCTGCTGGACAAGGAAGGCGTGATCTACGGCGTGACCACCGGTTACGGCGATTCGTGCGTGGTGGCGGTGCCGCTGGAGCATGTTGAAGCGCTGCCGCGTCATCTCTACACCTTTCACGGCTGCGGGTTGGGCAAGTTGCTTGACGCCCAGGCCACCCGCGCCGTGCTCGCCGCGCGCCTCCAGTCCTTGTGCCACGGGGTGTCCGGGGTGCGCATCGAGTTGCTGGAGCGTTTGCAGGCCTTCATCGCCCACGACATCCTGCCGCTGATCCCCGAAGAAGGTTCAGTGGGCGCCAGCGGCGATTTGACGCCGCTGTCGTATGTGGCCGCCACGTTGTCGGGCGAGCGCGAAGTGCTGTTCAAGGGCGAACGCCGCCTCGCAGCCGACGTGCACCGGGAACTTGGCTGGGCACCGCTGGTACTGCGGCCCAAGGAAGCGCTTGCGCTGATGAACGGCACCGCCGTGATGACCGGCCTCGCGTGCCTGGCCTACGCCCGCGCCGATTACCTGCTCAAACTCGCTACCCGCATCACCGCGCTCAACGTGGTGGCACTGCAAGGCAACCCTGAGCACTTTGACGAGCGCCTGTTCGCCGCCAAGCCGCATCCGGGGCAAATGCAGGTGGCGGCCTGGATTCGCCAGGACCTGGCCATCGACGCCCCGACAGCGCCGCTGCATCGCCTGCAAGACCGCTACTCGCTGCGTTGCGCGCCCCACGTACTGGGCGTGCTGGCAGACAGCCTGAACTGGCTGCGCTCGTTTATCGAGATTGAACTCAACAGCGCCAACGACAACCCGATCATCGACGCCGAAGAAGAACGCGTGCTGCATGGCGGGCATTTCTATGGCGGGCATATCGCCTTTGCGATGGACAGCCTCAAGACCCTGGTCGCCAACGTCGCCGACCTGCTGGACCGCCAGCTCGCGCTGCTGGTGGACGTGCGATACAACCACGGCCTGCCGAGCAACCTCTCGGGCGCAACAGCCGAGCGGGCGATGCTCAACCACGGCTTTAAAGCGGTGCAGATCGGCACCAGTGCCTGGACGGCCGAGGCGTTGAAAAACACCATGCCGGCCAGCGTGTTCTCACGCTCTACCGAGTGCCACAACCAGGACAAAGTGAGCATGGGCACCATCGCTGCCCGCGATGCGATCCGCGTGCTGGAACTGACCGAACAGGTCGCCGCTGCCACCTTGCTGGCGGCCAATCAGGGAGTGTGGCTGCGCAGTCGCGCCGAAGATGCACGCCCGCTGCCACCCGCACTGGCACAGATGCACGCCGAGTTGGCCAAGGACTTCCCACCGGTGGTCGAAGACCGCGCCCTGGAAGCCGAGTTGCGCTTGTGCCTGAGCCGTATCGCCCAACAACACTGGAGGCTGCATGCGTAGCAAAGGCGTTTTGCACGTTGATACCGAAGTGTTGGTGCCGTTTTTCGACATCGACACCATGCACGTGGTGTGGCACGGCCACTACGTCAAATACCTCGAAGTGGCGCGTTGTGCGTTGCTCGACCATATCGGCCACAACTACACGCACATGCTCGATGCGGGCTATGCGTGGCCGGTGATCGACATGCAATTGCGGTATGTACGCGGCGCAACATTTGGCCAGCGCATCAACGTACGCGCCAGCCTGGTGGAGTGGGAAAACCGCCTGAAGATCAACTACCTGATCACCGACCTGGCCACGGGCGAACGGCTGACCCGGGCCGTTACGGTGCAAGTGGCGGTCGAGATCGCCAGCAAGGAGATGCAACTGGTGTCGCCCAAGTGCTTTACCGAAGCGGTTGCGAGGATGCTGCCATGAATCGCCTTGGTAGCCGCTGCCGCAGGCTGCGATCGAGCCCGAAGGGGTCGCGCTTTTTCAATATCGAAGGGCCTTCGGCCCTTATCGCAGCCTTCGGCAGCGGCTACAGGGGTCTGATTGTTGCGCTGCTGCTCGCTTTCTCGCCTCTGGCCCACGCCTTCGACCTGCAACAACTCAGCGAACAACTGGCCAAACCCCAGGTGATCCACGGCGATTTTATCCAGGAGAAACACCTGCGCGCCCTGCCCAAGCCACTGACCAGCACTGGTACTTTTGTGCTGGCCAAGGGTCACGGCCTGCTTTGGCAACTGAAAACCCCGCTGCAACAGGATTACCGAATCACGTCCCAAGGCATTGCCCGGCGCGACGGCACGAGTTGGCAAATGCTGCCCGGCAAAAGCGCCGGCGCCGAGCAAAACCGCTTGTTCCTCGCCGTGTTGCAAGGCGATAGCAGCGGCCTGCAGCGGGATTTCGACCTGCAACTGCAAGGCGAACCCGCGCACTGGACGCTGACCCTGACCCCACGTTCACTGCTGCTCAAGCAAGTGTTCAAGCAGATCAACATCGACGGCGGCGAATTGGTGCAACGCATCGAACTGCAAGAAACCCAGGGCGACAGCACGCTGCTTAAAATGCACAACAGCGTCAGCAACCAGCCCTTGAGTGACGCGGAGCAGCACGATTTTGCGCAGTGAACGCTGGTTACCCCGCGGTTTCCTGATCCTGCTGGTGGCGGTGCTAGCACTCGCCGGCTGGCAATGGCGCCACGGCGCACCGCTGTCGGCCAACCTGATGGAACTGGTGCCCGGGGACTCACCGGATGCGCTGGAGCTGAGCGCCGAACAACGCATGCAAGAACCCCTGAACCGCGAAATGCTGGTGCTGGTGGGCAGTAGCGACCGCCAGCAAGCCATCGCTTCGGCTGAGCAGTTGGGCCAGCAGTGGCAAGCCAGCGGTTTGTTTGAAAAAGTGCAATGGAACCTGCAGGCAGACCTTCCGGCGCTGCGCGATCAACTGCTGCGCGGGCGACTGGCGATGCTGTCTGCAGCCGACCGCACGCAACTGGTCGAGCACCCCGACGCCTTTATCCAGCAACGCGTGCAGGCACTGTTCGATCCTTTCACCGGGTTCAGCCTGGTGCCGAGCCAGGACGACTGGCTGGGCCTGACCGGGCGCATCCAGAACAGCCAGCCGCAGCGCGGTGCGGTGCAACTCGATATTGGCAGCGGCGCTCTGGTCGCCGAAGCCGACGGCAAACACTGGGTACTGCTGCGCGCCCGTACCCAGGGCAATGCTTTTGACATGAAGCTGCCGCTGCGGGTGGCCGAACTGCTTGAGCACAGCCGCCAGCAAGTCGCACAAGACAATGTGCAATTGCTCGCGGCCAGCGGCTTGCTCTACGCGGCCAGCGGGCAACAGCAAGCCACCCGAGAAATCACCTGGGTCGGTGGTGGCGCCACCGTCGGGATTCTGCTGCTGCTGCTATTGGCGTTTCGACGCTGGCGGGTGCTGCTGGCGTTTGTGCCCGTGTTGGTCGGCATGCTGTTTGGTGCCGTGGCCTGCGTCGCGTTCTTTGGCAGCATGCACGTGATGACGCTGGTACTGGGCTCCAGCCTGATCGGCGTCGCAGTGGATTACCCGCTGCATTACCTGTCCAAAAGCTGGAGCCTCAAACCCTGGCGCAGCTGGCCGGCTTTGCGCCTGACCTTGCCCGGTTTAAGCCTGAGCCTGGCCACCAGTTGCATCGGCTATCTGGCACTGGCCTTCACCCCGTTTCCGGCGTTGACCCAAATCGCCATCTTCTCCGCCGCAGGCCTGGTCGGTGCCTACCTGAGCGCCGTATGCCTGCTGCCCGCGCTGCTCCAAGGCGTGGAGCTGCGCCCTGCGCAATGGCCCCTGCGTATTGCTCAATCGCTGCTCAACCTGCGCGAAGCCTTGCTCAAACGCCTCCCTACGCCTGCCTTGCTAGTCTTACTGCTGGCGTTTTGTGCTGCCGGTCTGTGGCAACTGACCAGCAAGAACGACATCCGCCAATGGGTCGGCGCCCCGCCGCAATTGATGGCTGAAGCCCAGGCCATTGCACGGATTACCGGTTACCAGCCCACCAGCCAGTTTTTCCTGGTCCGGGCCGACAACGAGCAGCAATTGCTTGAGCGCCAAACCGCCCTTGGCGAGCGTCTCGATCAGTTGGTGCACATGGGCAAGTTGCAGGGCTATCTGGCACTGAATCAATTGGTCAGCCTGCCCAGCGAGCAACAGCACTTACGCCATGCGCTGTCACAGCTGCCGCAACACTGGCAACCCCTGCTGGAGCTGGGTGTACCTGAAGCCGCACTGCAAGCCGAGCTTGTGCAATTGCAGACCTTGCCCGAGCAACATATCGATGACGCGCTGAGCGGTCCGCTGGCCGAACCCTGGCGTGCACTCTGGCTAGGCAAGACCGCTGAAGGCGTCGCCGCAATGGTCAGCCTGCAAGGTTTGAACAGTGCCAGCTTGCTGCGGGTGCAAGCCCAGGACCTGCCGGGCGTTCAACTGGTCGACCGCCTGGGCGACTTGAATAACGTCTTTGCCGCCACGCAAATCAGCGCCGCTGAATTGAAGTTGCTGTCCTGTGCCTTGATCGTATTGTTGCTGATCGCACCCTTCGGTTTTGGCGGTGCACTGCGCATCGTCGCACTGCCGCTGCTGGCCGCGCTGTGCAGCCTTGCCAGCCTGGGCTGGCTGGGGCAGCCGTTGACGCTGTTCAGCCTCTTCGGCCTGCTGCTGGTAACGGCGATCAGCGTCGATTACGCGATCCTGATGCGCGAGCAAATCGGCGGCGCCGCCGTCAGCCTGCTCGGGACCTTGCTGGCGGCGCTGACCACCTGGCTGTCGTTCGGCCTGCTGGCGGTGTCGAGCACGCCTGCGGTCAGCAACTTCGGCCTGTCAGTAAGCCTGGGGCTGGCATTCAGTTTTATCCTGGCGCCCTGGGCGGGCAAACAGGAGCACAGCCAATGATGACTGCCGTGTTCTGGCTGCTGGCTCTGACCCTGTTTGCCTTGGCCACCCGGGTGGGCCGTCATTTTGGCGTGATCCCGAT
Organism: Pseudomonas deceptionensis; assembly: GCF_900106095.1. Taxonomy (NCBI): domain Bacteria; kingdom Pseudomonadati; phylum Pseudomonadota; class Gammaproteobacteria; order Pseudomonadales; family Pseudomonadaceae; genus Pseudomonas; species Pseudomonas deceptionensis. The sequence goes on from NZ_FNUD01000002.1 coordinate 560,790, forward strand.
TGTCAGCCAGTTGCTGCTGGCGTCCATCATCCTGCCGCTGCTGATGCTGTTCTGGATCGAGCCGCACTGGCAGCTCAGCGGCGCGCAGCTGGTTGCACCGGTGTGGCTCAAAAGCCTGTACAGCCTGAGTTTTGCGCTATTGCTGGGCACCATCTTGAGCGACGTGATTGATCTGCGCCTTGATCGCCAGAGTGTAAAAATCGCCCTGCCCAGCTTTGCCGTGCCCTTCGCCTGCGGGCTGGCCTGCGCCGTCTGGCTGCTGCCTGAGCAACCCTGGTTGAGTTCGCTGGCGGTGGGTCTGGTCTTTGCCATCACCGCGATCCCGGTGTTGTACCTGTACTTGCGCCACATCGATTACCCGCCCGCCGCCACCCGGCGTCTGGTGCAAAGCGCGATCCTTATCGACCTCACGTGCTGGACCCTGTTTGGCCTGGCCCAGGGCAGCCTGGACCTGAGCAGCCTGCTCCTGCCGCTGGCCGGAGCCTTGCTGCCGCTGCTGCTACGCCTCCTGCGCATCCGTCAGCCGCTGTGCTACAGCCTGAGCTTTTTTGCCTTGCTGGTGGTGGCCGAGCATTACCGTCTGAATGCACTGATTTTCGGTGTCGGTTATTTAGTCTGCATGGCGTGGCTCAAGGTGGCGCTGGTCATGCCGTTAAACGCCGTATGGCTTGAACGCCTGCAAACCTTCCTTGCAGTGCCGCTGATCCTCACGTTCGGCATTGTGCAGATCAATGTACACAGTGCCCTGAGCGAGATCAGCCTGCTGCAATTGACTGCACTATTGCTGCTGCCGATGGTCAGTAAACTGCTGGGCAACTGGCTCGGATTGAGCTGGGCCACTCCGTCGTTTTCCGGCGCCAGCAAATGGCACGAAAGCCTGTTACTGAACATTCGCGGGTTGAGCGAAATCGTCTTTCTCAACCTGCTGCTGCAACAACAGCTCATCAGCCCGGCGCTGTACTTTGCACTGATGTTGATGAGCCTGATCGCCACGCTGTTACCGGCGCTGGTGGGCATGAGTAAACCCCCTTTGAAGTCCGCCGTAGTACCCGGCAAGGAGCGCCTGTGTCAGGAATAGAAATGGAACGTCGTCAGGTTGTCGTGATTGGTGCCGGGCCGTCCGGCGCCATCGCCTCGGCCTTGCTCAAACGTAAGGGCCACGATGTATTGATCATCGAGCGCCAGCACTTCCCGCGCTTTTCCATTGGCGAAAGTCTGCTGTCGCACTGCCTGGACTTCGTCGAAGAAGCGGGCATGCTGCAAGCCGTGCAAGCTGCCGGTTTCCAGATGAAAAACGGCGCCGCGTTCGCCTGGGGCGATCAGTACAGCGCCTTCGATTTTGGTGACACGTTCAGCAACGGCAAACCCACCACCTTCCAGGTGCAACGCGCCGATTTCGACAAACTGCTGGCCGATCAGGCCGCCTTGCAGGGCGTTGAAATCCGCTACGGCGAAACCGTGATCACCACCGATATCGAGCGGGCCAGGCCGTTGCTGGAGATTGAGCGCGAAGACGGCAGCCGCTATCAGGTCGAAACCGACTTTATCCTCGATGCCAGCGGCTATGGCCGCGTGCTCCCGCGCTTGCTCGATCTTGAAGCGCCGTCGAATTTCCCGGTGCGTCAGGCGGTCTTTACCCACGTTGAAGACCGCATTGTTGATGACGGTTTTGACCGCAATAAAATCCTCGTCACCACCCACCCGGCCCAGCGCGATATCTGGTTCTGGAGCATTCCGTTCAGCAATGGCCGCTGCTCGGTGGGCGTGGTCGCGGCGCCAGAGCATTTTGCAGGTCGCAGCGAAAACCTCGACAAGTGCCTGCGCAGCTTTATCGACGAGACCCCCAGCCTGCAGCGCGTGCTGGCCAATGCCGTGTGGGACACTCCAGCGCGCACCATCGGCGGCTACTCGGCCAACGTCAAAACCCTGCACGGCCCGGGTTTTGCGCTACTGGGCAATGCAGCCGAGTTCCTCGACCCGGTGTTCTCCTCGGGCGTGACCATTGCCATGCGATCGGCCAGCATGGCTGCTGGCGTGCTTCACCGTCAGTTGCAAGGCGAAGCCGTTGACTGGCAAACCGAGTTTGCCGAGCCGCTCAAACGCGGTGTCGATACCTTCCGCTGCTACGTCGAAGGCTGGTACGCCGGCACCTTCCAGGACGTGATCTTTCACCCAGACAGCTCAACACAGATTCGCCGCATGATCTGTTCGATTCTGGCGGGCTATGCCTGGGACGAAAACAACCCGTTTGTCAGCGAACCCAAGCGCCGTTTGCGCATGCTGTCGGACATCTGCGCGACGGAGTCCCCATGAAACCTCTGAGCGATACCTACGTTGAGGAAACCCGCCTGGGGTTCTGGTTTTTGCGTAGCCACACCTGGCAGCACCATGTGCTGCGGGTGGCGATCAATGACCTGCGCAGCCTGTTCAGTGACCCGCCGCCTTCGGCACCCGTGATTCTGGATGCCGGTTGCGGCCAGGGAAAATCGTTCCAGTACCTGCATAAAACTTTCGCCCCCAAGCGTTTGATGGGGCTGGATGCCGACCCGCTGAGCCTGCAACTGAGCAGCGAGGAAGCCCGACGCCAAGGCATCGACATCGAGCTGATCGGCAGCGACTGCGCCGAACTGGATGTGGCCGATGCCAGTGTCGACATTCTGTTCTGCCACCAGACTTTCCACCATCTGGTGCAGCAAGACCGGGCCTTGGCCGAGTTTTATCGGGTGTTAAAGCCAGGCGGATATTTGCTGTTTGCAGAGTCCACAGAAGCTTACATCGACACCTGGGTGATTCGCTGGCTGTTCCGCCACCCAATGCATGTGCAGAAAAGCGCGGAGCAATACCTGGAAATGATCCGCGACCAGGGCTTTGAGTTTGAAGCCCGGAACGTATCGTACCCGTACCTGTGGTGGAGCCGTTCCAAGGATTTCGGCCTGCTGGAGCGTTTGGGCTTGGTTACGCCAAAACCGGTAGGGCAACGGGAAGAAACCCTGGTCAATGTGGTGGCACGCAAGCCCCTGCAAGGCCAGGCCCAATGATCAATGCAAACCCTGTAGCCGCTGCCGCAGGCTGCGATGGCGTGCGAAGCGGGCCCATTTTTTTGAAGGCCCTGCGGTCCTTATCGCAGCCTGCGGCAGCGGCTACAAGAATCGGTGTCGCTCTGTGGATGTGCTTGCTCCTGTTACTGGCTGGCTGCACCAGCCTGCCGCTGCCCAGGCACACGCCAACCCTGGACTTGCCCATGCAGTTGCATATCCAGCGCGAACAGGCCGATCAGCGTCAGGACTGGTTGCTGGTGATCCAGCAAGAAGAAGCCGGGCTGCGCTGGTCATTGATGGACCCACTGGGGATTCCGCTGGCACGTCAGTTGTTGCAGGGCGACAACTGGCACGCCGATGGTCTGCTGCCGCCCAATCCCGAAGCCCGCGAGCTGTTCGCGGCGTTATTGTTTGCACTGACGCCAGAGGCGCAGCTGTCGGATAATTATCCACAGGCAAAATCCGAATCTGATCTGCGATTCATGAAACAACGCTGGCAAGTGCAATACCTGCAACCCCGGGTCTTTCGTATCGATATGAAGGGCGATCTGCACTACCGGATCACCCCGCTGGAGGCCGCTCCATGACTGCTTACCTCAATGCCCTGGGCGTGGTCTGTTCACTGGGTCGTGGTCCTGATGAAGTTGCGCGCAAGCTGTTTGCCGGTGACTGCTCGGGTATGCAGCGTCAAAGCGGCTGGGTGCCCGAGCGCTCGATGACCCTCGGCGCGGTCAGTGGCGAGCTGCCTGCAATTGCGGCTGAACTCAACCCGCAAAGCAGCCGCAACAATCAGTTGCTGCTCGACGCCGCGCTGCAGATTCGAGACGACATCGAACAGGCGATTCAGACTTTCGGCCGCGAGCGCATCGCCGTAGTGCTGGGGACCAGCACCTCGGGCATCGATGAAGCCAGCCGTGGCATTGCCCACTACCTGCAACATCAGCAGTTCCCCAGTGATTACGCCTATCAGCAGCAAGAGCTGAGCGCACCGGCCACGTTCCTGGCGGACTGGCTGAACATCAATGGGCCGACCTATGTGATTTCTACCGCCTGCACCTCCAGCGCCCGTGCCCTGATGAGTGCTCAGCGACTGCTGGACATGAACCTGTGCGACGTGGTGCTGTGCGGCGGTGTCGACACGCTGTGCAAGCTCACGCTCAACGGCTTTTCATCGCTGGAAGCCGTGTCGGATGAACGCTGCAACCCGTTTTCGGTAAACCGTCACGGCATCAACATCGGTGAGGCGGCGGTTCTGTTTGTGATGAGCAAGCAACCTGCAGGCACTCATTCCATCGCACTGCTCGGCGCGGGCGCCAGCAGTGATGCGCACCATATTTCCGCCCCCGAACCTTCAGGGCGCGGCGCAGTTCAAGCCATGCGCAAGGCCTTGAGCCGTGCAGGTTTGCAGCCCGAGCACATCGGTTATCTGAACCTGCATGGCACCGCCACCCAGCACAATGACGCGATGGAAAGCCACGCCGTGACGCAGGTCTTCCCCGAAGGCGTGCCGTGTTCATCGACCAAACCCATGACCGGTCACACCCTGGGTGCGGCAGGGGCACTGGAGGCCGCCTTTTGCTGGCTGAGCCTGACCCACGGTGATGCCCTGCCCCCGCACATCTGGGACGGTCAGCCTGACCCGGCGCTGCCTGCGCTGAACTGGGTCACGACCGGCCAGACCCTGGCCCCGGTTCCACAACGCTGCCTGATGAGCAACTCGTTTGCCTTCGGCGGCAATAACGTCAGCCTTATTATCGGAGACGCCCCATGATTGATTGGCCGATCGCCGAACTGCTGCCCCACGCTGGCGACATGATCCTCATCGATCAGGTGCTGGCGTTTGATGAAGAGCAGATCCAAACCCGACTCACCGTGCACGCAGGCGGCTTGTTCAATCGCGAAGACGGCAGCCTGCCCGCGTGGGTCGGTATTGAACTGATGGCCCAGAGCGTGGCTGCCTACGCCGGTTGTCGCGCCCGCCTGCAAGGCCGCCCCGTGGAGCTGGGCTTTTTGCTCGGCACCCGAAAATTTGAATGCAACGTCGAACACTTCCCGCCGGGCGTCGAGCTGCACATCCACGCACTGCGCTCGCTGGAAGACGACAACGGCATGGGCGTGTTCGAGTGCCACCTCACCGGCCCCGGCATTCATGCCAGCGCCCGCCTGAACGTGTTCCGTCCGCCCCAGGCTCAAAACTACCTTGCTCAAGCATCCCAGGAGACCCGTCATGACTGAGTCCATTTTGGTCACAGGCTCCAGCCGTGGCATCGGCCGCGCCATTGCCCTGCGTCTGGCGCAAGCCGGTTTTGACCTGGTGCTGCATTGCCGCAGTGGCCGCAGCGAAGCCGACGCCGTCATGGCTGAAGTCCAGGCATTGGGCCGCAGCGCCCGAGTGCTGCAATTCGACGTGTCGCAGCGGGCTGAGTGCAAAGCCATTCTGGAAGCCGACGTTGAAGAGCATGGCGCCTACTACGGCGTAGTGCTCAACGCCGGCCTGACCCGCGACGGTGCCTTTCCGGCACTGAGCGAAGACGATTGGGACGTGGTGATGCGCACCAACCTCGACGGTTTTTACAACGTGCTGCACCCGGTGATGATGCCGATGATCCGTCGCCGCGCTGCCGGGCGCATCGTCTGCATCACCTCGGTATCGGGCCTGATCGGCAATCGCGGGCAGGTCAACTACAGCGCCTCCAAGGCGGGCTTGATCGGCGCCGCCAAGGCCCTGGCCATCGAACTGGGCAAACGCAAAATCACCGTCAACTGCGTTGCACCGGGCCTGATCGACACCGCCATGCTCGACGAAAACGTACCGGTAGAAGAACTGATGAAAATGATCCCCGCCCAACGCATGGGCACCCCGGAAGAAGTCGCGGGGGCGGTTAACTTTTTGATGTCGGCCGAAGCGGGTTACATCACCCGTCAGGTGCTGGCCGTCAATGGAGGCCTGTGCTGATGAAGCGCGTTGTCGTCACCGGCATGGCCGGCATCACCTCCCTGGGCAGTGACTGGGCCAGCATCGAAGCCAACTTTGTGGCCGGGCGCAGCGGTATTCGGCGCATGGACGAATGGGATCGCTTCACCGAACTCAACACCCGGCTGGCCGGGCCGATTGATGATTTTGCGGTGCCTAAGCACTGGACCCGCAAGCAACTGCGCAGCATGGGCCGCGTTTCACGTCTGGCCGTGGGCGCAGCAGAACTGGCGTTGCAGGATGCAGGTCTGCTGGGCAACCCGATCATTCGTGACGGGCGCATGGGCGTAGCCTGCGGTTCGTCCACCGGCAGCACCGACGAGATCAAGGCATTCGGCAACATGCTGCTCAACTCGGTAGCGGACGGCCTCAATGCCAACAGCTATGTCCGCATGATGCCCCACACCACCGCAGCCAATATCAGCATCTTCTTTGGCCTGACCGGGCGACTTATCCCGACTTCCAGCGCCTGCACCAGCGGCAGCCAGGGCATCGGTTACGCCTACGAAGCGATCAAGTTCGGTCGCCTGCCGCTGATGCTCGCAGGCGGTGCAGAAGAACTGTGCCCTACCGAGGCGATGGTGTTCGACGCCCTGTACGCCACCAGCCTGAAAAACGACGCCCCCCACACCAGCCCACGCCCCTATGACAGTGGTCGCGACGGGCTCGTGATCGGTGAAGGTGGCGGCATGCTGGTGCTCGAAGAGCTGGAACACGCACTCGCCCGTGGCGCGCACATCCATGCTGAAATCGTCGGTTTTGGCAGCAACGCCGACGGCCAGCACACCACCCGCCCGGAAGTCAGCACCATGCGCCGGGCGATGGAGCTGGCACTGGAAGACGCGGGGATTGGCGCGGATGCCATCGGCTATGTAAACGGCCACGGTACCGCCACTGAACAGGGCGATATTGCCGAGACACTGGCCACCAGCGAGCTGTTCGGCCAACACATGCCCATCAGCTCGCAGAAGAGCTTTCTGGGCCACACCCTGGGCGCCTGTGGCGCGCTGGAGTCGTGGTTCAGCATCGAGATGATGAACCGCGACCGCTACGTGCCCACGCTCAACCTGGATGAAGTCGACCCGCGTTGCGGCGAACTGGATTACCTGCGTAACGAGTTTCGCGTCATGCATAACGATTACGTCATGAACAACAATTTTGCCTTTGGCGGGGTCAACACCTCGTTGATCTTCCGTCGCTGGGCCTGACACCTCTGGAACCAATGGAATGCCTTACTTGCTGCGTATCACCCTGATTGCCCTTGCCCTGCTGGGCACCGTGTCCTGCACCAACAAACCCCTGCTCAACCCGGATCGCACGTTACATGCCTCGATCCACAGCGACCGCGCACAGATGCAGCAGGCCATCGTTAAAACACTGGTAGCCCGTGGCTGGACAGTGCAAAAAATCACCCCGCAGCTGGTACAGGCGCAGATCACCGTGCGGGAGCAATACCACGCCGAAATCGACATCCCGTACAGCGCCGACCACTACCGTATCCAGTACCGCGACAGCAGCGGCCTGGACTACAAGGACGGCAAGATCCACAAGAATTACATCCGTTGGGTGCGCCTGCTGGACAAGGGCATCGTGCGTGAATTGAAAGACGACCAGAACGAACGCACAGCCAAACAGCTGTCGGAAGCGGCGCTGATAAAACCGTAGTCAACGTCAGAGACAACAAAGGCGCCTTTCGGCGCCTTGTTTACATACAGGCTGGTGTGTCATTGCCACGGCCTGCAGGCCTGAACCGCGATGTGATGCGGACGGTGGTGCATTTGATTGAGCAAGTCACAGCATCTGTGGATAAGTTGATAACCAGGTACACGCAGCCTGCCTGTTAGAGCGCATCCCAACGCCAACTACCGCTTGAAGGTCACAACTATTGGGCGAGATCGATACTGTCATCGGTGCTCTGTCGATAAATCGTATAAGGCAGCACTAGCGTGTCGAGCACGGCGCTCGGTATGAGGTCCAGCAGTCTGAGCGGTAGCAAGACTGGCGTTACAAGATCTTGTGTAATCGTTTTGGAAGGACCATGCAAAATACACAGGTCATAAGCCACCCCACTGTAAACACGGGGAATGGAATCGCAGTAAGTGTTCCTTTTTTGAAGATCACGCCGTGTTACCTCATCACCGCGAACAACCGTATTGATTGTTCCGCACCCAACGAGTGACACACTTAAGCCAATAAGTACTGCGTAACGTGCATTACTCATGTCAAATCCCTCCAGAAGAGGGCGATAACTTAACGAAAAACTTGTAAAAATAGCGACTAACTCCCGGACTGCATTTGTAAACAACCATTACTTAGAAATAGCCTACATATAAGTACACGCCTGATTATTCAGGCCTGTTTAACTTTAGGAAGTTATTGGGTCTCACCTTAAGCCTTGGTCACCGTCTTGCGTGTCAGCAAATCCGCAAACGCATTCGCCATCGGTGAGTTGCTGCCTTTGCGCTGCACCAGCCACACGGCCGTATTGGCTCCCGGATCCAGCAACGGCCGATACACCACGCCCTTGATCCGCATGTGCTGGAACGACGCCGGCAGCACCGACACCCCTAACCCCGCGGACACCAGCCCGATGATGGTCATGGCTTCGCCCGCTTCCTGTGAGAAATGCGGGCTGAAGCCGGCTTCTCGCGCCAGGCTCAATAATTGTGCGTACAGCCCGCTGCCATAACTGCGGGGGAAGAACACGAAAGGCTCGTCCGCCAACGCCGCCAGCTGCAAACCCTGCTCGCTGCCTTCAGCCAACGGGTGATCGGCACGGATGACCGCCACCAGCGGCTCACGAAACAACTCCACCGTGCTCAACGATTCAGGCAGCACCAGCGGCCGCATGATGCCGACCTCAATGGTTTCATCCACCAGACCTTCGGCCACCTCGCGGCTGCTCATTTCCTTGAGGTTCAGATGCACCGCCGGAAAGGCCTGACGGAACGCAAAAATAGCCTGAGGAATACTGGAGTTGAACGGCGCCGATGAGGTGAAGCCAATCTTCAACTCACCCAGTTCACCCAACTGTGCACGACGGGCCACGTCGGCGGCCTTGTCGACCTGGGCCAGCACCAAGCGGGCCTCCTCCAGAAACAGCCGCCCCGCTTCGCTCAGCTCAACCCGACGGTTGGTACGGTCGAACAACCGTGCCCCCAGCTCCTGCTCCAGCGCCTGTATTTGCTGGCTTAACGGCGGTTGCGAGATACCCAGCAACTGGGCGGCGCGGCCAAAGTGAAGTTCTTCGGCGACGGCGATGAAGTAGCGCAAATGGCGCAGTTCCATACAAGCTCCATTGAGTCGTAAAACCTATTAAACAGGTCGAACAATATATTGGAAAGAATCGATAGCCACCTATATTCTTTTGCCATTGCCGCTCGGCTTTACGCGTTTCTGAGGTCCCCCGTGAAAACTGCTGTCGCCCCTCTCGCCCACGAAGTCCCGCCGACTGCGCTGGATGATGTTGTCGCTCAACTGAATGACGTGTTTATCGAGAAAGGCACCCCGATGTTTATGCGCACGGTGCTGGCGCTGTTTTCAGGCGGCTTTGCCACCTTCGCCCTGCTGTATTGCGTACAACCGATGATGCCGGTGCTGTCCCATGAATACGGGATCAATGCCGCGCAAAGCAGTCTGATTCTTTCCGTCGCCACGGCGATGCTGGCCATTGGTCTGCTGATTACCGGGCCCATTTCCGATGCCTTCGGGCGCAAGCCAGTGATGGTGTTTGCGCTGTTTTCTGCCGCGGCCTTTACCATGCTCAGCGCGCTGATGCCGACCTGGGAAGGGGTGCTGATTACCCGCGCGCTGGTGGGCCTGTCCCTCAGCGGCCTGGCAGCAGTGGCGATGACCTACTTGAGCGAGGAGATTCACCCACAACACATCGGCTTGGCGATGGGGCTGTATATCGGCGGCAACGCGATTGGCGGCATGAGTGGCCGCTTGATCACCGGCGTGTTAATCGACTTTGTGAGCTGGCACACGGCGATGCTGGTGATCGGCGGCCTGGCGCTGGCAGCAGCGATGGTGTTCGTGAAAATCCTGCCCGAGTCTCGCAACTTCCGACCACGGGCCATGAACCCGCGCAGCCTGCTGGAAGGCTTCACCATGCACTTTCGCGATGCCGGGCTGCCGTGGCTGTTCCTCGAAGCCTTCCTGCTGATGGGCAGCTTTGTGACGCTGTTCAACTACATCGGCTATCGCCTGCTGGCTGACCCTTACAACATGAATCAGGCGCTGGTGGGTTTGCTTTCCATCGTCTATCTGTCGGGTATCTACAGCTCGGCGAAAATTGGCGCGCTGGCCGACAAACTGGGCCGCCGCCGTGTGCTCTGGGCCGTGATTGTGCTGATGCTGGCCGGGATCGCACTGACCATGTTCGAACCCATCGCATTTGTGATTATCGGCATGCTGATGTTCACGTTCGGCTTCTTCGGGGCACATTCGGTGGCCAGCAGCTGGATCGGCCGCCGGGCCATCAAAGCCAAGGGGCAGGCGTCGTCGCTGTACCTGTTCAGCTACTACGCCGGGTCGAGCGTCGCCGGTACGCTGGGTGGCGTGTTCTGGCATCTGGCAGGCTGGAACGGTATCGGTTCGTTTATCGTCGGCATGCTGCTGATTGCCCTGCTGGTGTCCCTGCACCTGGCCAGGTTGCCGGTATTGCCGGGGAATGCGAAAAGCACTTGAGGCAATACGATTTCGCAGCAGCTGCCGAAGGAACCTGGCATGTGCTCCGTTCAAGTCGGGTGGTTGATCTGCAGCCGGGCCTGGAGGCTGGTATCGCGCTTTTCCAGGCTCAGACTTTCGAAGCGGGCGCCTTGGCGTTCGATGCGGTCGAGCCAGCCCAGTACCGCAACGGCATCCCCGCTCAGGGTGATGCGTACCACACCAGCCTCCAGCTCGAACTGCTCAACGCTCAACCCCGAATCAGCAGCACTTTCGCTCAGGCGCGAGGCAAACGGCTGATCAGGATCCTGCGCGGCTGATGCAGGCCGGGCCCGCTGGGCTTCATCCGCAAGCGCCACGTTTTTAAGGAAGAGCGCGTGAGCCGTCTCCAACCTCTGCTGCGCCGGAAGCCAAAGCCCGTAGCCACAAAATACAACCAGCAAAAACGCCGCCAGCGCACCACACAGTTGACGATCTCGACGCGACAATTGCTGCCAGCTCTCACGCAAACGCGCTTTCATAAAACGTCCTTCAGGGTGAGTAATGCCTGCACCCTGCTGCCCTGCTGGCTGGCGCTGCCCAAGGTGATCGCCAGTGCGCTCTGCACACCCCGTGTGCGCAGTTGTTCTAGCTCGGCGAAGCTGGCGGCAGTGATATTCAGTACCCAGCCGACATCCGTGCGCCATTCCATGCGTTGCACTTCAACACTGCTGGCGCCAATCACCTGTTCAGTCAGTTGAACCAGCCGCGCCATATGGCCGTTGTGCGGGGCAGCCGCTTGTTGTTGCTGCGCCCTGAGTTGCGCGGACAGGTCAACGATGCGGGTTTGCTCAGGGTAGAGGGTTTTGAAGCGCTGCTCGCTGAGGGCATATAGGCGCGCCGCCTCACCTTCCAGAAAACTGCTGCGCAGGTGGGTGAAACCCAAGGCCAGGGCAAATATCATCACTAAACCGGTACCAACCCGCCACCACGGCAAACCCTTGCTATGGAGCCCAAACTCGCCTTGCAGCACGTTGATGGCGCCTTTCGGGAGAGCACTCCAATCAATGTCCCGCTCAATCAGTTGAGTGGGAAAAATGGTTTTTACGGTTGCCAGCGCCTGCTCTGACAACGCCAGCCTGGACTCCAGCGAACCGCCAATAATCCAGCGCCCACCCCACCAGGCCATGCAGGCCTGATCGTGGGGTAACAGGTCGGCGTCAGCCTGCACACTGACGATGTTCAACCCACGCTCATGCAGTTGTGCCAATAACGCCTGCAAGCGTTGCTTATGGGTAATCAGTAATGGATAGCGCTGCTGAGCATCCACCGGCCCGACGGCGATGTGCAGGTCATCAAGGTCGCCCGCCAGTTGATCTTCCACAGCGAAGGCCAGGGCTTGCACGCTGGGCCGACGCCTGCCCGGCCAAGGGTCGGTCAGTAGCCAGCTGCACATTTCCATCGGCAGGATCAATCTCACCTCACGGCCTTTTAGACCGGCTGCGGCCGCGCTCAGCGAGGTGTTCTCAACGCTAGCGCCGTCACGCCAGACGCGGACGCGGGCGCGCTCGAAGTCCACATCAGCGTTGTGGGCAAACCCTTCAGCCGTGAGATAAAGCCAAGTATTCATCAAGAGGATTCGCTGTGTTGGGGTGCTAAAAAGCGCCGCTGCAAGAGATGCCACTTCCCGGTTTTAAGGTCTCGGGCCACATCGCTCTCAAGGCGCAAACGGCTTTGCCCCAGACGCACCTCGGTGGTGATCCGAAACCAGCGGCTGTTGATGCCCAGACCCTGGCTATTGATCCCAAGCCCGATCAGCGCCGGAACAAAGGTAAAGTCCTGCACGCTGGCGTAGCCTTGCAGCGGGCGCTCGGCCACGAGCCTGCGCGCCATGTCTGGGGTCACCCCCTCAAGGGTCGCCAACAGCGTGGCCGGCGCGGTGTTGATGTTCAGCAGCCCGCCTTTGCCCAACAACGCGAGCCAGGGCTGCATGCGCGTCAACCACTGGGCGTCGACACCGGGCACTTGGCGCAATTGGCTAATATCGCTCAGGCTCAGCCCCTCTAAGGCGCTGGTGTGTATGGGGGTAACTTCAAGCAGGGTTTGCAGGCGTAACCAGCGTTGCCCGGTCACGGCGTCAACTGGCTCTGTGCCGAGTAACGCGGTGATATTAAAGCGTGCGGCCAGATCTTCGATCTGTACCTTTATCTGACCATTTTCGGTGTCCAGTGCCGGCGTGCCCGTGGCCCAGCCTTGCCCAGCGGCCACGACTGCTTTTGGATCGACCAGCAGATCGCGCAAGCGAAGGCGCCCCCACGATTCACCCGCAAAGCTCAATTGGCGCAATTGCAGTTGGTGAATTTGTTGAGCGCTGCTGTGCAGTGCCAGTCGATGGCTGCGCAGCATGCCGGCGGTGATCAACAGTGCCAGGCTCATGACCAGCAAAACGGTGAGCAACGCGATACCTTGCTGGGCCTTGCGCATTACTCACCCTCCGGCAGTAACAGCACGCGGCGTACCCGCTCGAAGCGCCCGACCGAAAACTGGACTTCCAGCGCTTTGGGCGCGCTCTTGGGGGCCTCCTTGCCGATGGGCCAATCGCTGCGCCAGCCGGTGTGTTCGTCGTATAAACGCCAGCTCATCTCACGTACATCACTGAGCAATTTTTGCTTTTGCAGCACGGGTAACTCCAGGCCTTGGCTGTAGCGCCAGAGCACACCGTTTTCGAGCTGATAGCTGATGTCTTGAAGTTCGCTGCGCGGCTGACCCAATGGGTTACGCCAATTGCCACGGCGCAAGGTGAGTTGGTCGGGCGACAGCCTGAAGCCCGGCTGCCTGGCCGAGGTCTGAACCTGCAACACGTCGCGCTCGATCAGCGCCACGGCCCGCTGCAGGTTGCGCAGGGCTTGCTCGTGCGCGCTGCTGCTGCGTTCGGCGCGCACGATGCTGTCAAACAAGCGCCAGCAGCCAATGCCCAGCAACGCAAAAATCGCGATGGCGATCACCAGTTCGAGCAGCGTAAAACCCGCCTGAGGCTTAGTCATGTTTGGCAGCGATCCAGTGGGTCACCGATTGCACGGGCTGCTCGCTGCTCGCCGGGCTGACGCTGAGTTCAACCCGCAGCAAACCCGTGCCAGGCTCGGACACGATGCGCTGGCTCACGCGCCAGTCACGCTGGGCATAGGTCCGGTTGAGGGTTTGTTGCCCCTGCGCCGGTGGCGGGTTTTGCAGTTGCAATTCGCTGAGATGGTTGTCGGCCAACCACGCGCCAAACAGTCTGGCCTCAACCCGCGCGCTCTGCCCCAGCACATACTGGCTGGCAGACATGACCGCCGCCGCCAGTGTGGCGAACACGGCGAGTGCGATCATTATCTCCAGCAAGGTGAAGCCTTTCTCAGCCTTCATGACGGGCCTCGGGTACGTCAATCACGGCATCACCCAGGCCATCGCTGACGATACTGCGCCAGCGCTGCGGCGGGCTGTCGAGGTGCAGCTCAAATGCGGTGTTTTCATCGCTGCTTAGCCACAACAACTGCGGCGTGCCCGAGCCCGCTGTCAGTGGCTGGTCTTGCCCATCCAGTGTCAGTGCCAGTACCAGCCCGTCAGGCAGTAACACCCGTGGTTCGCTCGCCTGCCACTGCTCACCATCAAAGCGCATCAACTGGTATGCGCCAAGCTCCAGCCGCAGGCCATACTCTTGCCCCTCAAGCACGGCCTTTTCGCGCAAGCCTTGCATCAGGCCGAGCACTACATCTGCTTCCTGGCGTGCGTTGCGGGCATGGTTGTCGCCAAGACTGATATGCACCATCGAAACGAGCACGCCGATCAACACCATGACCACCATCAGCTCGATCAAGGTAAATCCGGCTGCTGCGTGGCGCATGCCTCAGTTGCTCCAGTTGCCAATGTCGGCGGCATACCCTTCGCCGTCGGCAACACCGTCGGAACCGAAGGAATACAGGTCATACCCCGCCGAGTGAGTGCCCGGATTCAAATATTGATAAGCCGTGCCCCACGGGTCCAGCGGCATGCTTTTGAGATAACCCTGGGGGTTCCAGTTTTTCGCCACGGGGGTGCTAGCAGGCTGCTTGGTCAGTGCTTCGAGACCCTGTTGGGTGGAGGGGTAGTTGAAGGTATCAAGGCGGTACATTTCCAGGGCTGTGGCGATCGCCTGAATATCGGTGCGCGCGGCGGTCACTTTGGCCTGATCCGGGCGGCTCATGAACTGCGGAACCACGATGGCGCCCAGTACGCCGATGATCACCACGACCACCATGATTTCAATCAGGGTGAAGCCGCGCTGAGTGGATTTGGCAGAGGGTTTCGAAGGGAATGTCATCAGTTAATTCACCAGTTGATTGAGGCTAAGAATCGGCAACAAAATGGCCATGACGATCAGCAAGACAACGCCGCCCATCAGCACCAACATGATCGGTTCAAACAAACTCACCACCAGCGCGATGCGCGCCGCGAGGTTTTTTTCCTGCTGCTCGGCGGCGCGCGCCAGCATGCTGTCCAGCTCACCGACACGCTCACCGCTGGCGATCAGGTGCAGCATCATCGGGGGGATATCGCCACTGCGTTCCAGCCCTCGGGCCAGGGTGCCGCCTTCTCGTACGGAACGGGCGACATCAAGCATGCGTTGGCGAATAGCCAGGTTGGCAATCACCGTGGCCGAGATTTCCAGGGCATCCACCAGCGGCACGGCGCTCTTGCCCAAAATTGCCAGGGTGCTGGCAAAGCGCGCGGCTTCCATCGCTCGCAGCACTGGGCCCACCAGCGGCAGGTTGAGTTGCAGCACATGCCAGCGCAGCTTGAGCCGGGGTTGGCGCAAGGCCCAACGGGCTGCACCTGTGCCCGCGATCAACAGCATCAGAAGCAGCCAGCCATAGCGGCGTAAACCGCTGCTCGTGGCGATCATGGCTTGGGTCAGCGCGGGCAACGGCTGGCCGCTGTTGATAAATATTTTGACCACGTCGGGCACCACATAACCGAGCAAAAAGCCGACGATGGCCACCGAGGCGAACATCAGGATCATCGGGTAGACCAATGCCAGCTGAATCTTTTGGCGCGAGGCCTGGCGGGCTTCGGTGTAGTCGGCCAGTCGCTCCAGCACCTGGCCAAGATGGCCGCTGCGCTCACCGGCGGCGACCGTGGCGCGGAACAGCTCGGGGAACGCGCGCGGGAACGCCGACAGCGCTGTGGCCAGCGCATGGCCTTCGATCACTCGACTGCGCACGGCGGCCAACACGTTGCTCACCACAGTTTTTTCACTTTGCGCAGTCACCGCGGCCAAGGCTTCTTCCAGTGGCAAACCGGCCTGAATCAGGGTCGACAATTGGCGTGTGAGCAGGGCCAGGTCACTGGCTCCAAGCCGCGTACCGGCCTGCGCATGCCGACCGCTGTGGCGGCTTTTTTTGGCTCCGCTCAAGCGGCTGATGCGCAAGCCCCGCTCGCGCAAAATCTGCCGTGCATGGCGAGCGCTATCAGCCTCTTGCAGGCCACGGCAGTTGCGTCCGTTGGCGTCCTGCGCCTGATACTCAAAGGCTGGCATGCTCAGTCCGCCTGGGTGACGCGCAGCAGTTCGTCGAGGCTGGTCAGGCCCTCAAGCACTAACCGCTGACCGTCTTGAAACAGGCTGGGTGATCGTTCGCGCGCCTCCCGTGCCAAGTCAGGTTCACTGGCACCCTGGTGGATCAAGTCGGCCAGGACCGCGTTGATGCTGACCAACTCGTAGATACCGGTACGCCCGCGGTAGCCTTGCTGGCAGTGAGTACAGCCCTGCGCGCGATACAGAGTCGGAGTGGCTTGGGCGTCGAGCCCGAGCCGGGTGCAGGTTGGCGGGTCGGCGGGGTAAGGGACTTTGCAGTCAGGGCACAGGGTGCGCAGCAGGCGCTGGGCCAATACCCCGACCAGAGACGAAGCCAGCAGGTAGGCATCGACCCCCATGTCCACCAGCCGGGTGACGGCACCGATAGCGCTGTTGGTGTGCAGGGTCGACAGCACAAGGTGCCCGGTCAACGAGGCTTGCACGGCGATTTCTGCGGTTTCTCGATCGCGGATTTCACCGACCATGACCACATCCGGGTCCTGGCGCAAAATCGCCCGCAAGCCACGAGCGAACGTCATGTCGGCCTTGGTGTTGACCGGCGTTTGGCCGATGCCTGGCAGGTGATATTCCACCGGGTCTTCGACCGTCAGGATATTGCGGTTCGGGTGGTTGAGATGGCTGAGGGCGGCATACAGGCTGGTGGTTTTGCCCGAGCCCGTGGGGCCGGTCACCAAAAAGATCCCGTGCGGGCGCGCCAGGATCTGCTCAAACCGGTTCAGGGTGGTGGCGTGCATGCCCAGGCATTTGAGGTCCAGACGCCCGGCCTGCTTGTCGAGTAAACGCATCACTACGCGCTCGCCATGGGCCGAGGGCAAGGTCGAGACCCGCACATCCACTTCATGCCCGGCGAGGCGCAAGCTGATACGGCCATCCTGGGGCACGCGCTTTTCAGCGATGTCCAGCCGGGCCATGACCTTGATTCGCGATACCAGCAAGTTGGCCAGTTCGCGCTTGGGCCTGAGCACTTCGCGCAGTTGACCGTCGATACGCATGCGAACCGACAGGTAATGTTCGAAGGTTTCAAGGTGTACGTCCGAAGCTTTCTCGCGCATGGCTTCACGTAATAAAGCGTTGATCAGACGAATGATCGGCGCGTCCCCCTCTTGCTCCAGCAGGTCGGCCGTTTGTGGTACTTGCTCGGCCAGGCTCATCAGGTCGAGCTCGTCGTCCAACCCTTGGGCCACTTGCTCTGCTGCGCTTTGGCCGGCGCTGTAGCTGTTGGCCAGGCGTTCGCTGAACTCCCCATCGGCTATCAATTGCATCACCGCCTCAAGCCCTGCCCAGCGCCGCGCTTCGGCCAGCGCGGTCAAGGGTGTATCTGCCCGAATCAACAAGGTGGCCGGGCTGGTCGCAGCGTCCAGCAGCACCCCGAAACGCCGGGCGAAGCTGAAAGGCAAACGTGCGGTTGGCTGGGTCATGGACGGAGTGCTTTGGGCTGACGCAGATCCATCGTGGACGGGTCTTGCATGCTGCCCTCGAACATTTGTTGCGGGTCGCCGGGTAACAACAACGAATTTTTACCTTTGTCGGCCGGCTGACTGAGGTTGCGCAAGGCGTTGTAACGGCTTTCGCTGATCTCACGAATATCGTGTTTGCTGCGCACAATGGTCGGGCGCAAAAAGACCATCAAATTGGTTTTGGTGTGGGTGTCTTTGCTCCAGCGAAACAAGGCGCCTAGATACGGAATGCTGCGCAATAACGGCACACCGCTTTGTTGGGTGCGGATGCTGTCTTTGATCAATCCGCCGATCACGATAATTTCACCGTCTTCGGCCAGAATGGTGCTTTTTAAAGAGCGCTTGTTGGTGATCAGGTCGGTCGAGTCGAGGCCTTGCAAGGTAGTCGCTATCTCGGAGTTCTCCTGCTCGACTTCCAGGCGCAGCGAGCTGCCGTCGTTGATGTGCGGTTTGATTTTGAGGCTGATGCCGATGTCTTGACGGGTAAAAGTCGTATAGGGGTTGTTGGTGCCGTTACCTGTACTGGGCTGAGTACTGGTCTTTAAGGGCACGTTTTGTCCCACCAGAATTTCCGCCTCCTGATTGTCCAGGGTCAGCAGGCTCGGCGTGGACAACACGTTGTTGTTGGTATCGCTGGCCAAAGCCGATATCAGTGCATTGAAGCGATCACCGCCCACTTGCAGCACTGCCCCTTCGGGCAGTTTGGCTTCGCTACCCGACAGCGCACCGATCTGGATATTGGTGCCAGGGAAATTAATTCCACCTTTGGCCCCCCCGGTGTTCATACCCCATTGCACACCAAGGGTTTCAACGATGTCGCCAGAGATTTCGACAATCGCAGCGTGGATCAACACCTGCGAGCGCGGCTGGTCGAGTTGGCGCACGATGTTTTCCAGGGCTCGAACCTGCGCGGCATCGGCCATCAGCACCAAGGCGTTTTGACTGGCATCGGCCGCCACCATGACCTCACGGGACGACACTTTTTGAGTGGCACCGGCCAAGGCCGTTTCTTGCTTCATGCCTTGACCTACCGCAGCCAGCACCTCGGCCAGTTGCTTGGCGTCACTGTGGCGCAAACGAATGACCCGTGAATTTCCTTGCTGGGCGTTGGCTGGCGTGTCAAGCGAACGGGCAAGGGTGCTTAAACGCTTGCGTACCGCTTCACTGCCCAAAATCACCAGGCGATTGGCCGACACGTCCGCAATCACCTGGCTGCTGGCGCCCGTGGCTTTTTTATCCAGCGACTGCTCCATGACCTTGGCAATGTCGCTGGCCAGCCCATGCTTGAGCCCGACCACGGAGTGGTCATAGCGCGTACCGGCATCCAGTTGTCGAACGATATCGACAATACGACGCGTATTGGCCGCGGTATCGGTGATGATCAGCGCATTGGCCGAAGCTGAAGGCCCTACGTAGCCATTGCTCGACACCAGGGGCCGCAACAGGCCCGCAAGGTCGGCGGCCACGCTGGTATTGAGTTCGATCACACGGGTGACAAATGCCTGGGCCGGGGCAGATTGGGTGTCTGCATAACCTGCCTGGGCTTTGGCCTCGGCCGCAGGAATGATCAATAACCGGTCGCCTTGATCGATGATGGAGAACCCCTGAGCATCAAGCACTGAGTAGAACAATCGGCGCACGCCTTCGCGGTCCAGCTCCTGCTCGGAGATCACCGTGATTCGCCCCTGCACCCGAGGATCAAGCACCACGGTTGTGCCCAGTACTGCAGACATTTCCTGCACCACATCACGCAGCTCGGCATCCTTCATTGCCAACTTCCAGTACTGCCCAGCGGCAAAGGCCGCCGATTGAAACAGCAACACACAGGACATCGCACCGTATGCCACAAGACGGCCAATGCCTAACGTATTGAATGGGGTCATGGGGTTTCTCTAAGGTTGGTCGACGAGGGGCCGCAGATGGACGGAAGTGGCTTGCGGTTCAGGGCCGCCGGCCCGTGCGGGTAACACATGCCGACTTGCGGGTTTGAGGCTCAGGCGCTCTTCACGACCATTTCGCCACAGCACCACATGACCAACCTCGACACGACGCAAAACGCTGCCACCGGGCAATTGATCACCCACCGAGTAGAAACGGCTACTTTGCGCGCCTGCCAACAGCGCTTGAGACGGACCTTGAGTCGACACAAAACTGGCCCGCAACTGCAAGGCTTCTGCGCTCTGCACCCAGGTATTTTGAGCGTTGAGGCCCAGGACCGTAGCAATCGCCTCGGGTTTGAATGGCTCGGGCGCTGGCGCAACCAACGCACTGATGGGTGCAAGCACGCGCACCGAACTCAAGGCATCGCGATACTGTTGTTCTTGCCACGCCAAATAACTGCCATAGCCCAAAGGCAATGCCAGCAGCGCGCAACCCATTGCAGATGCCCCATAGCGATTGATCATGCGTTTACATGTGTTCAAAACCGTCTCATCTGGATGCCTTTGCAGTCCCGGTAAACCCTATTGTTCGATTGCGCTTCACGAAAACATGCGCTTGATGATCGGTCGACCCGAACGGTGGTGTTTGATTACTGCCGCCACATGCACGCTCACCAACAACACCAATATTGCGCAGGCCTGCGTATGAATAAGCGCAAAAAATTCATGAACCTCACTGCTGTCAAACGGTTGAGGGACACTGACAACATTAAAAAATCCGATCGGTCTGTCCATCATCAAAACACCTGAAACCAGAACCGTAACAACCGTCAGATACATCATTGTGTGAATAATAAAAGCCAGCCAGGATTCAATATTATTAACGTCCACAGCCGCCGGAAAACCTCGACCAAAAGACACATAAAACCTGAGTATAAAAAGTGGCATCAGCAACAGGCTCAACGACACATTAAAATTTCCAATTACCTGTTTATAACGAGCGGCCTCACTGATAAGCCCCACAGAAAAGCCCGACACCATCAACCACAGAATCAGTAGTGCCGAAAGTGCATGCAGTACTTTTTGCAAAGCTGAATAGTCAACAGCCTTCATCGAAGATTATTTCCTTGCCGTTTAACAAACCGAGCCGCTCATCACAAACAGCTCGGTGTTATTCAGGACTGCTTACTTCTCAGTCCAGGCCATGTCCCAATGCGATCCGATACCCGGTTCATACTGGGTGGCGGTAGGCGAATATTGTGCGCAGTAACCCGAAACCGGCCACGGCTTACATTCGTACACCTGGCCATTTTTTGGCTGCAACACAGTGGTGCCTGCCTTGTAAGCCTTGAAACCTTCCGGGTAGATGGCGTCGTACTCCTGACCGCCACCTTCACCGGTCAGGTTCAGAACTTTCAATTCCTGGAAGTTTTCACGACCATCTGCGCTGCTCGCAATCAGCTTCAGGGAGTGGGCACCCGGGGCGCTGCTAACCGCTACGCTCAACGGCGCAGTGGTCGCGTTAACGGTTTGCTTGGTGTAGCCCACTTGCTTATTGGCTTCGTTGTAAACCGTCGCTTCAACCGTAATATTTTTATTGGTCATCAGGGTCAGGCCAACAGTACCCTTGCCTTTGTCCAACACGTACTCAGCAGCGACATCATGCACGTGCATATAGGCTGCCGGGTCTTGAACCATAAGAACCTGCAACTGGTAGTTGGTGACACCGCTCTCAGCTTTGGCATAGAAGGTATTGGCGCCTTTGATCGGCTCAATGGTGCCTTCTTCGTTGCGAACACCCGCTCGGACTGACTTGTCAGCCGCGTTAACGGTTTGCGCCAGCTTGAAGGACCAGTTCTCTGGCTGGCCTTCTTCCACTGAATCGATACCGACCGAGAAGCTGTATTCAGCACTTTCAGCGCTACCGGTAAAAGCTCGGGCCTTCACGGTGTCGCCTGGCAACAAGGGATGAGTCGGCGTCAATGCGCCGACTTTGGTCCAGCCATCAGGCGTTGATCCCTCGGCGGTAATATTGACATCCACCACGTCGTAAAAAGCTGCCGCGGTGTCATCGACTGTCCAGGCACCCAGAATTACATGCTGGCCAACACGGTCAGCCGGAATCACACAGGCGTGCTTTTTGGCTGCCGGGCCGTTGCCACCCGCTGCGCCGTCAATCGGCACACCACCACCGCCTTCAACGCTGCAAAATGGGGTTAAGTCGAAGTCATCGCGGGTGAGGGGTTGATTAGGGTTCCAATCGGTTTTGGTGACGAAGTATTCCCACTTGGTACTTTTATGGGCTGCGGTATAGAACCAGCTGAATTCTATTTCGCGGTCCTTGATTTCAGTCAGATGCCAGCGGGTGGCAGACTGCGCATCCAGAGCCGAAAACATGGCATTGCCACCGCTTGGAATCTTGCCATCGGCAGGTCCAAATGCAGGGAACCCCTTGGGGGCCTCGCCCACTGTTTGCGGCTCATATTCTGCCGGCCCACAGTTGGTATTCAGGGCCAACCGGCAGGCATAAGCACGCGAAGGTGGCTCGCTCAAGTAACCATGTGCCACCACCTGCTGCGACGCGAACAGCGAAGCCAACAGTGGCAGCGAAGATGCACACCCCATCAAAGCCCGATGCTTAGAAAGTGCAAATTTCATATAAAGTTCCTTAGTTCTTATTAAGCAGTCGTTACGACTGCTACTTTTGGCACCACACACTCAAGCAACACACGCAACACACGCAACATCACAAAAAACGATGGCAATTTAGTTATTGTTAATTATTCGCAACATATAACTACAATTTGCACCGATTAAAAATTGGTAACTATCAAGGAAAAATCCCACAGCAAAATAATATCTTTCGCTGCGACACATAAATAAATGGCTGTCAGATTTTACGGGCATTGGAAAATATGTATGCAGGGAATTTCCTACATACTTGTAGGAAACTTAAGAGCTGTTTGGATGACTATCATCCATATACCAACACAAGTACCGCTATAAAAAAACGCCAAAAAAAACCCGGCATTTGCCGGGTTTTTTAATCAATCAACCTTACTCGTGATACTGGCCCGAAAACTCGTGTACAGCGCTGATAAAGGCGCCTGCGTGTTCTGGCTTCACTTCAGGGGTAATGCCATGACCCAGGTTGAACACGTGGCCCGAACCGTTGCCGTAGCTGGCCAGGATGCGCTTAACCTCGGTGCGGATCGCCTCCGGGTTGGCGTACAGCACGGTCGGGTCCATGTTGCCTTGCAGCGCAACCTTGTTGCCCACACGCTTGCGGGCTTCACCCAGGTCGCACGTCCAGTCCAGACCCAAGGCGTCAGCGCCTGCGTCGGCAATGCTTTCAAGCCACAGACCGCCGTTCTTGGTGAACAGGATGACCGGCACTTTGCGGCCTTCGTGCTCGCGGATCAGGCCGCTGACGATTTTGCGCATGTATGCCAGGGAGAATTCCTGGTATGCCGCTGACGACAGGTTGCCGCCCCAGGTATCGAAGATCTGGACCGCTTGCGCGCCGGCCAGGATCTGGGCATTAAGGTACGAAGTCACCGACTGCGCCAGCTTGTCGAGCAGCAAGTGCATAGCCTGCGGGGTGTCATAGAGCATGGCCTTGGTTTTGCGGAAGTCCTTGGACGAACCGCCTTCAACCATGTAGGTGGCCAGGGTCCACGGGCTGCCCGAGAATCCGATCAGGGGCACGCGACCATTCAGCTCTTTGCGAATGGTGCTGACGGCGTTCATCACGTAGCCGAGGTCTTTATGCGGGTCGGGAATCGGCAACGCTTCGATGTCGGCCAGGGTACTGACGACCTTTTTAAAGCGAGGACCTTCGCCGGTTTCAAAATACAGGCCCTGGCCCATCGCATCAGGGATGGTCAGGATATCGGAGAACAAGATGGCCGCATCCAGCTGTGGGAAGCGGTCCAGAGGCTGCATGGTGACTTCACACGCGAATTCGGCGTTCTTGCACAGGCTCATGAAATCGCCGGCCTTGGCGCGGCTGGCACGGTACTCCGGCAGGTAGCGGCCGGCCTGACGCATCATCCAGACAGGCGTTACGTCTACGGGTTGCTTGAGCAAAGCGCGAAGGAAACGGTCATTCTTGAGAACAGTCATGTCAGCATCCGGAAAAAAAGTGGGGGCATTTTCTCAGAGACGGACGCAAAAGGCACGGCAAGTGCCGTGCCTTTTATCTATCGGGGCGATTTGACGCGGTTTTACCCGCAAATACAGTTTCCTGTAGCCGCTGCCGAAGGCTGCGAAAAGGGCCGAAGGACCTTCGCTCTTCAGGGAGAAGAGCGACCCCTTCGGGCTCGATCGCAGCCTGCGGCAGCGGCTACAGGGGATCGGGTTACACGCCCAGGTAATCCATGATCCCTTCAGCCGCAGTACGGCCTTCGAAGATCGCGGTCACTACCAGGTCAGAACCGCGCACCATGTCACCACCGGCAAAAATCTTCGGGTGGCTGGTCTGGTGCTTGAACTGCGACTGTTCAGGCGCAATCACGCGGCCCTGGCTGTCGGTCTGGATCTCGAACTGGTCGAACCATGAAGCCGGGCTCGGGCGGAAACCAAACGCGATGATCACGGCGTCTGCCGGAACGATCTCTTCGGAACCCGGAATCGGCTCAGGGCTGCGACGGCCACGGGCATCCGGCTCGCCGAGACGGGTCTCGACCACCTTCACGCCTTGAACCTTGCCTTCACCCACAATGGCGATCGGCTGACGGTTGTAGAGGAACTTCACTCCCTCTTCCTTGGCGTTCTTCACTTCTTTACGCGAGCCGGGCATGTTGGCTTCGTCACGACGATACGCACAGGTCACCGATTTGGCGCCCTGACGAATCGAAGTCCGGTTGCAGTCCATGGCCGTGTCGCCACCGCCCAGTACCACAATCTTTTTGCCTTTCATGTCGACGAAGTCTTCCGGCGACTTTTCAAAGCCCAGGTTGCGGTTGACGTTGGCGATCAGGAAATCCAGCGCATCGTGCACGCCTGGCAGGTCTTCACCGGCAAAACCGCCCTTCATGTAGGTGTAGGTGCCCATGCCCATAAACACGGCGTCGTACTCGGCCAGCAGCTGTTCCATGCTGATGTCCTTGCCGATTTCGGTATTGAGACGGAACTCGATACCCATGCCGGTAAACACTTCGCGGCGGTGGCTCAGTACGGTTTTTTCGAGCTTGAATTCCGGGATGCCGAAGGTCAGCAGACCGCCGATTTCCGGGTTCTTATCGAAGACCACCGGGGTCACGCCCCCACGCACCAGCACGTCGGCACAGCCAAGGCCCGCAGGGCCGGCACCGATGATCGCCACACGCTTGCCGGTCGGTACGACTTTGGACATGTCCGGGCGCCAGCCCATGGCGAAGGCCGTGTCAGTGATGTACTTCTCCACCGAGCCGATGGTCACGGCGCCAAAACCGTCGTTCAGGGTGCAGGCACCCTCGCACAGACGGTCTTGCGGGCATACCCGGCCACACACTTCGGGCAGGGTGTTGGTCTGGTGCGACAGTTCGGCGGCGGCGAGGATGTTGCCCTCGGCCACCAGCTTGAGCCAGTTGGGAATGAAGTTATGCACAGGGCATTTCCATTCACAGTACGGGTTGCCACAACCCAGGCAGCGGTGGGCCTGCTCGGCCGACTGCTGGGGTTTGAAGGGTTCGTAGATTTCCACGAACTCTTTTTTGCGTTGACGTAACAGTTTCTTCTTCGGATCTTTGCGCCCGACATCGATGAACTGGAAGTCGTTACTCAGACGTTCAGCCATGGTTAAAACCTCATCAAACTTTTCAGGCGCATATCACTGCGGGTTGGCACGGATGCTGGAAAGCAGCGATTTCAAGCTGGCAGCCTTGGGCTTGACCATCCAGAAACGACGCAAGTAATCATCGAGGTTTTCCGAGAGGTTGCGACCCCACTCGCTATTGGTTTCCTCAACGTATTCGTCCAGCACGTGTTGCAGATGGTTGCGATATGCCTCCATCGCTTCGCCGCTGATCCGCTGGATTTCCACCAGCTCGTGGTTCACCCGGTCGACGAAGGTGTTGTCCTGATCCAGCACATAGGCGAAACCGCCTGTCATGCCTGAGCCGAAGTTGTAACCGGTTTTGCCCAAGACGCAGACGAAACCGCCGGTCATGTATTCGCAGCAGTGATCGCCTGTGCCTTCAACCACGGTGTGAGCACCGGAGTTACGCACCGCGAAACGCTCGCCCGCCGTGCCCGCTGCAAACAGCTTGCCGCCGGTTGCGCCGTACAGGCAGGTGTTGCCGATAATGGCGCTGTCCTGAGTTTTGTAGATACTGCCTACAGGCGGAACTATCACCAGCTTACCGCCGGTCATGCCTTTGCCTACGTAGTCGTTGGCATCGCCTTGCAGGTACATGTTCAAACCACCGGCGTTCCACACACCAAAGCTCTGACCTGCAGTGCCTTTGAAGCGGAAGGTGATCGGTGCTTTGGCCATGCCCTGGTTGCCGTGAGCACGGGCGATTTCGCCCGAGATACGTGCACCAATCGAACGGTCACAGTTGCAGATGTCGAGGTCGAACTCGGCGCCGCTCATGTCGTTGATGGCTGAAGTGGCCAGATCGACCATCTTCTCGGCCAGCAGGCCTTTGTCGAATGGAGGGTTGCGCTCTACCTGGCAGAACTGCGGCTTGTCGGCCGGGATATGGTCGCTGCCCAGCAGTGGCGACAGGTCCAGGTTGTGCTGTTTGGCGGTCTCGCCCTGCAGGATTTCCAGCAGGTCGGTACGCCCGATCAGCTCTTCCAGGGTGCGCACACCCAGTTTGGCCAGCCACTCGCGGGTCTCTTCAGCCACGTAGGTGAAGAAGTTGATCACCATGTCGACAGTGCCGATGTAGTGGTTTTTACGCAGCGATTCGTTCTGGGTCGCGACGCCGGTGGCGCAGTTGTTCAGATGGCAAATACGCAGGTATTTGCAACCCAGGGCGATCATCGGCGCGGTGCCGAAGCCGAAGCTTTCAGCGCCCAGAATGGCTGCCTTGATCACGTCCAGGCCGGTTTTCAGGCCGCCGTCGGTCTGTACCCGCACTTTGCCGCGCAGATCG
The DNA here is from genome assembly GCF_900106095.1 of Pseudomonas deceptionensis. Taxonomy (NCBI): domain Bacteria; kingdom Pseudomonadati; phylum Pseudomonadota; class Gammaproteobacteria; order Pseudomonadales; family Pseudomonadaceae; genus Pseudomonas; species Pseudomonas deceptionensis. Next base: position 587,482 of record NZ_FNUD01000002.1, read on the forward strand.
TTGCCGCGCAGGGTCTGGTGGGTTTCCGCCAGGCCCAGCTCCCACGGAGCGCCCGCGTACTTGATGGAGGTCAGCGGTGATGCACCGGTGCCGCCGTCATAGCCGGAGATGGTGATCAGGTCAGCATAAGCCTTGGCCACGCCTGCCGCGATGGTGCCTACACCCGCTTCTGCTACCAGCTTCACCGAGACCAGCGCTTTCGGATTGACTTGTTTCAAGTCAAAGATCAGCTGTGACAAGTCTTCGATGGAATAGATGTCGTGGTGCGGCGGTGGTGAAATCAGGGTGACGCCCGGTACGGCATAACGCAGTTTGGCGATCAGGCCGTTGACCTTACCGCCCGGCAGTTGCCCGCCCTCACCCGGCTTGGCGCCTTGGGCAACCTTGATTTGCAGCACTTCGGCGTTGACCAGGTACTCCGGGGTCACACCAAAACGGCCAGTGGCCACTTGCTTGATTTTCGAGCTTTTGATGGTGCCGTAACGCGCAGGGTCTTCGCCGCCTTCACCGGAGTTGGAGCGTGCGCCCAAACGGTTCATGGCTTCAGCCAGAGCTTCGTGGGCCTCTGGCGACAGGGCGCCCAGCGAGATACCGGCCGAGTCGAAGCGCTTGAGGATCGAGTCCAGCGGTTCGATGTCGTCGATGGACAGCGGCGTATCGAGGGTCTTGACCTTGAACAGGTCGCGGATCATCGACACCGGGCGCTTGTCGACCAGGGCGGTGTATTCCTTGAACTTGCTGTAGTCGCCCTGTTGCACGGCGGCTTGCAGGGTGGCCACCACGTCCGGGTTGTAGGCGTGGTATTCGCCACCATGGACGTACTTGAGCAGACCGCCTTGCTGGATCGGCTTGCGCGCGCTCCAGGCTTCGGCCGCCAGCAGCTTTTGTTCAGCTTCAAGGTCAATGAAACGGGCGCCCTTGATGCGGCTTGGCACGCCACGGAAACTCAGGTCGCAAATTTCTTCGGACAGGCCGATGGCTTCGAACAGCTGCGCACCACGGTACGAAGCAATGGTCGAGATGCCCATTTTCGACAAGATCTTGAGCAAGCCCTTGGTGATGCCTTTGCGGTAGTTCTTGAACACCTCATAGAGGTCGCCCAGGACTTCACCGGTGCGGATCAAATCACCCAGCACTTCATATGCCAGGAACGGGTACACCGCCGAGGCGCCGAAACCGATCAGCACTGCAAAGTGATGCGGATCGCGGGCGGTCGCGGTTTCGACCAGGATGTTACTGTCGCAACGCAGGCCTTTTTCGGTCAGGCGGTGATGCACAGCGCCCACAGCCAACGAGGCGTGAACTGGCAGCTTGCCCGGCGCGATATGACGGTCGCTCAGAACAATCTGCGTACGGCCAGCGCGGGCAGCTTCTTCGGCCTGATCGGCAATGTTGCGCACGGCCGCTTCAAGACCGACGCTTTCGTCGTAGTTGAGGTCGATGATCTGACGCTCAAAGCCCGGCAGGTCGAGGTTCATCAGCGAACGCCATTTGGCAGGCGAGATCACTGGCGAACTGAGGATGACGCGGGAGGCATGCTCCGGCGATTCCTGGAAGATGTTGCGCTCGGCACCGAGGCAGATCTCGAGCGACATGACGATGGCTTCACGCAGCGGGTCGATCGGCGGGTTGGTGACCTGCGCGAACTGCTGGCGGAAGTAGTCGTACGGCGTGCGCACGCGCTGGGACAGCACGGCCATTGGCGTGTCATCACCCATCGAGCCTACAGCTTCGTAACCTTGTTCGCCCAATGGACGCAGCACCTGATCGCGCTCTTCGAACGTGACCTGGTACATCTTCATGTATTGCTTGAGCTGATCGACGTCGTAAAACGCTGAACCGTGGTCGTGGTCGTCAATGGTGGCCTGAATGCGCAAGGCATTCTTGCGCAGCCACTGTTTGTACGGGTGGCGCGACTTCAAGCGGTTGTCGATGGAATCGGTGTCCAGCACCTGACCGGTTTCGGTGTCAACGGCCAGGATCTGACCCGGCCCCACGCGGCCTTTGGCGATCACGTCTTCAGGCTTGTAGTCCCATACGCCGATTTCCGAAGCGATGGTGATGTAGCCGTTGGTCGTCGTCACCCAGCGCGCCGGGCGCAAGCCGTTACGGTCGAGCAGGCAGACCGCGTAACGACCGTCGGTCATTACTACGCCAGCCGGGCCGTCCCACGGCTCCATGTGCATGGAGTTGTACTCATAGAACGCCCGCAGATCGGGGTCCATGGTTTCAACGTTCTGCCACGCGGGTGGAATCAGCATGCGCACGCCACGGAACAGGTCGATGCCGCCGGTGACCATCAGCTCCAGCATGTTGTCCATGCTGGAGGAGTCAGAACCCACGCGGTTAACCAGCGGGCCGAGCTCGTCGAGGTCGCCGATCAGGTCGTTGGCAAACTTGGTGCGACGGGCCTGAGCCCAGTTACGGTTGCCGGTGATGGTGTTGATCTCGCCGTTGTGGGCAAGAAAGCGGAATGGCTGAGCCAGCGGCCATTTCGGCAAGGTATTGGTGGAAAAGCGCTGGTGGAACACGCAAATCGCGGTTTGCAGACGCTCATCGCTCAGGTCCGGATAGAAGGCGGTAAGGTCCGCCGGCATCATCAGGCCTTTGTAAATGATGGTCTTGTGGGAAAAGCTGCAGATGTAGTGATCGGTATCAGCCGCGTTGCTCACCGAAGAACGGCGACGGGCGCTGAACAGTTTGATCGCCATGTCCTGATCGCTCAGGCCATCGCCTGCGATAAACACTTGCTCGATCTGCGGCAAACGCTCCAGTGCCAGACGGCCCAGAACGCTGGTATCGATTGGCACCTTGCGCCAGCCCACCAGTTGCAGGCCGGCCGCGAGGATTTCGCGATTCATGTTGCCGCGGGCCGCTTCGGCCTTGATCGGGTCCTGGTTGAAAAACACCATGCCGACCGCGTATTGCTTGGGTAGATCAGCACCGAACTGCTCTTTGGCGGTTGCGCGCAAGAACAGATCAGGCTTTTGAATCAGCAGGCCACAACCGTCACCGGTCTTGCCGTCTGCGTTGATCCCACCGCGGTGGGTCATGCAGGTCAGGGCTTCAATGGCGGTTTGCAATAGGGTATGACTGGGCTCGCCCTGCATATGGGCAATCAGGCCGAAACCACAGTTATCCTTGAATTCATCGGGGTGGTACAGACCTGCTTTCATAGACACTTTCTCACCAGGCTGCCCCAAAAAGGGGCAAATTTCTTTTAATTCAACCACTTGCTCCCCGCGCTGAACGTACGCCAGCTTGGCAGGGGCAAAAGGGTGGTCATTCTACACACCGCCGTAAAGGCCCACAAATTAAGCGGCGACTAACCGTAAATTCATGTCGCATTTATGAAGGTTTAAAGCGATTGGTCGTGCTAGTCAAAACATTTTTGATGTTGACCGCCACACGGCGCAGACACCACAAGGCACACGACTTAGAAGTCGCATGCTCAAGCAGGATGTTTGATGGACTAGAACGGCGACCTGGGTAAGGTCGCCGGATCATCAGCGAGCTGTAGCCAGCTCTTTTTGGACGCTGGCGACAGTGCGAGGCCAAGGTTTACCAGCCTGTGTCTTCGCTGGCAAGTTCTTGATTGCTGCAGTTGCTGCAGCATGGCTTGGGAAGTTGCCGTAGGTCACAACGAACAGAGGCTTGCCGTTCAAGGTTTTCTTGAAGTAGCGAGCATCACCGCCCAGTTCTTTAGCGACGCTTTGCGCAGACGCTTCAGAGCTGGTGCCGACGATCTGCACGACATAGTTGTTGGCTGGCTGGCTGGAATACCAGCTACCGCCCGGTGCGGCCTTGGCCAGGGTGACCGGTTTCTCGACCGGTTTGACCACTGGTTTGGCTGCCGGGGCTGGAGCAGGCTTGGCGACCGGTGCTGGCGCAGGCTTGGCCACCGCCACAGTTGGCGCTGGGGTTGGTCGCGGCGTCGCCACTGGCGCTGGGCCCGATGGCACGCCAACCGGCGGCGCAGTGGTGGTCACGGTCGGTGGCTGAGCAACGCCGCCATCGACTGCTGGCACACCACCATCGTCGCCTTCTGCGATACCGCCAGCCGCTTCAGCCAACGGGCCGCGCATAACCGGCTGTGACTGGCCGACCAGAGGCAATGGCATCGGCTGTGAAGAGCCGGCGAAATCAACCGACGGCTGGGCACCGCCATTCGGCGCGGCCTGACCCAATTGAGTCTGCTCGGCACCCGGTGTGGCTGGCGCCTTGCTGCGACCCGGAATCAAAAAGGCAGCGGCAACAGCCACTACCACTACGGCACCAATGGCCAATACGTGTTTCTTAGGCATCTTGAACCCCATACTTGGACGCTTGACCGCTGAGCGGCTGGCAATCATGGCTTCGATCATTGCATCGCGGGCGACCTGGTTGATAGTGCCAGGCCAGCCTTCGGAGCTCTCGTGTATATCTGAGATCTGCTGAGCGCTAAAGAGTTCGATCCCGGCCCCGGCACCTTCGAGGCGCTGAGCCAGATATTCGCGGGTTTCATCCAGGGTATACGGCTGCAATTCAATGACATGGAAGCGCTCTTCATCAGCGCTTAGCTCCTCAAGCCCGGCAATCATCGATGGTTCGCCGAACAGGAACACATGCGGACGGCCTTCGGGCGCACCCGCAGCCAGCGCCAGCAATGCTTCCAGCGCAGACTCGTCGAGCTGCTCGGCATCATCGACCAGCAAGTAGACTTCCTGCCCTGTGAGCGCCAGCTGCACCACTTGCTTGAGAATCGAACCCACATCGGGGCGCTCGACATTCAGCGTTTGTGCCACCTGACGCAAGATGCCAGCGGCATCGCCAGCGCCCCGCGCCGAGACTACGACACTCTGCACCGACTGCTTGTTGGTGCTCGCGACCAACGCCTGGCGCAGCAAGGTTTTGCCGCTGCCCTCAGGCCCGACAACCACTAAAAGCAACTGACTGTAGCGGGCAAGGTGGTGCAACTGGCCGAGCACCGGCTTGCGCTGGGCAGGGAAAAACTTGAAGCCCGGAACCCGTGGTGCAAAGGGATCATGGTTGAGCTGGAAGTGACCGAGGAACGCCTCGTCGGCATGCAAACTAGTCATCGGGATCTTATTAACCTTTAAGCTGAGCCAGTGCGCGGTAATCCGCACCCAGCGTGGCTTGTAGAACCTCTTGTGGATAATCGTCAGTCACTGTGGCTTCACCGATGCGACGCAACAGCACCAGTCGCATACGACCGTCGATCACTTTTTTATCAACTGCCATGTGTTGCATAAAGTCGGCCGGAGTCATTTCGGTCGGCGGCACCACTGGCAAGCCGGCGCGCTGAAAGACCCGAATGCCGCGGTCACGCTCTGCATCACTGATCCAGCCCAGACGGGCGGACATTTCCAGCGCCATCACGGTACCCGCTGCCACGGCCTCGCCATGCAACCATACGCCGTAACCCATATGGGTTTCGATGGCATGGCCAAAGGTATGCCCGAGGTTGAGGGTGGCACGCACGCCTGCCTCGCGCTCATCGGCACCGACCACTTCAGCCTTGGCGGCGCACGAACGTTGAATCGCGGCAGTCAGGGCGACCTGATCCAGCTCACGCAGCGCATCCATGTTGTCTTCAAGCCAGGTCAGGAACGGCTCGTCGCAAATCAGGCCGTACTTGATGACTTCCGCCAGCCCTGCAGACAGCTCGCGGGCCGGGAGGGTGTTAAGGGTTGCGGTATCAATCAGCACCAGGTTGGGCTGATAGAAAGCACCGACCATGTTTTTGCCCAGCGGGTGGTTGATGCCGGTTTTACCGCCCACCGACGAATCTACCTGGGACAGCAATGTGGTCGGCACTTGAATGAAATCGACGCCACGCTGATAGCAGGCTGCTGCAAAACCGGCCATGTCGCCGATCACACCGCCGCCCAAGGCGATGATGGTCGTGCGGCGGTCATGGCGCGCCGTGAGCAGGCCATCAAATATCAGCTGCAGGGTTTCCCAGGTTTTGAACGACTCGCCATCGGGCAGAATGATCGGTACTACCGAGAACTGCGCGAGACTGCGGGTAAGACGTTCAAGATAGAGTGGCGCGACCGTGGTATTGGTCACTATGGCCACTTGGCGGCCGGCAATGTGCGGGGCCAGCAACTCGGGCTGATCCAACAAACCTTCGCCAATATGAATCGGGTAGCTACGCTCGCCTAGATCAACCTTCACTGTCTGCATGAATCCCCGCGTTGAAACAGGACGCCAGCGCCCTGCTTCGCAATTATCAAGTGATGGCATACCGTAAACGGGCATGCTCGGCGCCGAGAATAGCGCATTTCGTATCGCACTTTAATGGTCTAGCGCAGTGGCTTTGTAGTCGCGGTCGAGGTACGAGGCTGCGATCGACGGCGAAGCCGTCGTAAAGTCGGGCACTGATTGCAGCCTCAGTGCCCTGGCGCTGCTACCGGGGTGCCAGTTGCGCCAGACGCTCGAGAATATCCAGAACAACCATGCGCGGCGGCCGCTCATCGGTTTCAACTACAAGGTCGGCGATTTCCCGATAAAGCGGATCGCGGATCGCCAACAGGTCACGCAGGATTTTTTCCGGGTTCGCATTGCGCAGCAATGGCCGATTGCGATCACGCGAGGTGCGGGCAACCTGCTGTTCGATAGAGGCGTGCAAATACACCACCCGACCGCCATTGCGCAGCGCCAGCCGGTTTTCAGGGCGCATGACCGCACCACCTCCGGTCGCCAGCACAATGCCATTCTCATGGCACAGCTCGACAATCATGGCCGTTTCGCGATCGCGGAAACCCGGCTCACCTTCTTTATCGAAGATCCACGGGATATTGGCACCCGTGCGCACTTCAATTTCCTTATCGGAATCTTTGAACGGCAGGTGCAACTCTTTGGCCAGCAAACGTCCGATGGTGCTTTTTCCAGCCCCCATTGGCCCAACAAGAATCAAATTTCGCACAGAATCAATGACTCACAGCAATCGCCTGGTTGTTCATGATACGCGGAGTCAGGAACACCAGCAGTTCGGATTTTTTTTCCAGGACAACGTCTCTACGGAAAAGTCGGCCAACATACGGCAGATCGCCTAAAAATGGCACTTTATCTACCACTTTGCTTTGAGTATTTGAGAACACGCCCCCAATAACAATGGTTTCACCATCCCTGACCAGCACCTTGCCCCGCACCTCATTCTTCCTGATGGGTGGCACATCTTGGACTTTATTCATGTAATCGGGCTCATCCTTGGTCACGATGACTTCCATGATGACACTGTTGTCAGGCGTGATTTGCGGCGTCACTTCCAGCGACAACGAGGCCTCCTTGAACGACACCGATGTGGCCCCGCTTGAGCTCGACTCCTGATAGGGAATCTCGGTGCCCTTAAGGATCTTGGCGGTTTCCTTGTCTGAAGTAACCACCTTGGGCTGGGAGATGATTTCGCCATTGCCTGTTTTCTCCATGGCGGTCAGCTCCAGATCCAGCAGCACATTGTTGGCAACATAGGCGATGCCCAACCCCGAGGTAGTGCCCAAAACACCCAGATCCACAAAGGGCGACCCTACATTGCCGGGCGTCAAGTCCGGGCCGGCCGGGCGAGTGATACCGCCTGCACTCCAGTTGCCTGCATTGCGCAGCGCCCCACCCCAACGAACGCCCAGGCTTTTCTCGAAGTCCACGCCCGCCTCCACAATACGGGCCTCGATCATGACCTGACGGACCGGCACATCCAGTTGAGCGACGATGCGCCGCAACTCATCCAGCCGCTCGCCAGACTCAAGGGCAATAATGCTATTGGTGCGCTCATCCACGGTTATCGACCCCCGCCCGTCACTGCCAGGCTGGGTACTGGTCACCGACTGAAACAACTTGGCGATATCTGCCGCCCGGGCGTAATTGACCTGCACCAGCTCTCGGCGCAAAGGTGCGAGCCCGGCCAGTTGACTGCGCAACTCAAGCTCATCCCGCTCGCGGCCGGCGATGTGTTCAGAAGGGGCAATCAACAGCACATTGCCCTCAAGGCGCTTGCCCAGCCCCTTGGTTTTAAGCACCAGATCCAGCGCCTGATCCCAGGGCACGTCCTGCAAGTTAAGGGTAATCCTGCCCTGCACCGCGTCGCTGACCACCAGATTGAACCCGGTGAAATCTGCCAGTAACTGAAGCACCGTGCGCACTTCAACATCTTGAAAGTTCAGCGACATTTTCTCGCCCACATACAGCGGGCCCGCGACTGATGATGGAGCGGCCTGAGCAAGCGCCAGTGTTGACTGCGAATTCAGCGCACTCCATAGCGCCAGTACGCAGACCGGTAAAATCCTTTTCATGGTGTATTTCCGTTAAGACTGCTGTTTTAAAGGGATCGTCAGGGACCTCTCCAGCCAACCGCCCTGACCATCAGAAATCACTTCAAACACTTCAACATGCGCCGCCTCTATCGAAGCGATCTGGCCATTATTGCGGCCCAGGTAATCACCCACCTTCAAACGATGGATAGCACCATTGGCCCGCAACAAGGCGTTCGCTTCCAGCTCACTGGACAGGGTGCCGACCATTTCCATCTGCTCAAGGTCGAAGCCCTCCAGAAACTGCCTGGCCCGGTCACCGTCAAGCTCATCACCGGCAAGGCTTGCCTGCCAACTACCCGCCCGGTCCCCGGGTACAACCTGAAAAGGGCTGCGCAGCGTAACCACCTCATACGTAAACAGACGTGGAGCCGTAACAGCCGGAGCAAGAGGAATGGCGTTGCCCGGGCGCTCCCGGGTGGCCTGCAAATAGCTGCGGAGCTCAGCCGTACTCTGTGCGCTGTCGCACCCGGCCAACCCCGCCAGCAATCCAATGCCCAATAGTCGTAAGCCAACATTCATGGGATCAATCCTTGATCATGGGTGCGGTAGGTTCTGGCCATCAGCGTCATGCGTAACTGGCCCCCATCTGCGCCGTTGAGCGGCGCCAACGAGAAATCATGCAGGGTGACAATGCGCGGCAAACTCGCCAGGGCGCTGACGAAAAGCCCCAGATCGTGATACCCCCCGGCAAGGGTCATCTGCAGTGGCAATTCGCTATAAAACGGCTGAAGGACTTCGGGCAACCACTGGATATGCTCAATCACCAGACCAGTGGCCATACCCAGCCGCGAAACCTCATCAAGCAGACCAGGTACCTCGGCCTGAGCAGGCAGTTGCTTGAGCAGCGCGCTGAACGTGGCTTGCAGCTCGCGCATCTGCATCTCGTAGGCATCGAGGTTCGCAACCTGTGCGGCCCTGGACTCAAATTCGGCTTTCAGGACGACTTGAGCATCCTGTTGCTGTTGCAGCCGGGCGACCTGCGGCTCAAGCAGCAGTGAGTACCCCAACACCAGCACCAGGCCCAGCCAGGCCGACGCCATGGCTATTTTGCGCCTTGGCGACCACGTCCCGGGGCTCCCGAAGTCCAGCTCCCGCAGGTCGAAACTGCGCACGCTCACCAGCCAGTGTGCGGCCATCACAGCTGGCCGCCAGCAGGCGCATGCCGGGCTTCGCGTACCGTCATCTGAAACTGCCGCTCATGCCCTCCGTCATGGGCAGAAGCAGCTTTGACTTCGTTCAGTTCAGGCGTTTCCAGCCAGTGTGAAGCATCCAGATTGCGCATCAGTTGCGAGACAAGGTTGCCGCTCTGGGCAACCCCCGTGATCACGATGGTGCCTTCCGTCATTTTCACGTCGGTGAAATACACGCCATCCGGCAAGCTGCGCGCCAATTGCTCCAGAATGATCCCGCTGCTCGAACGGCTGCTTTGCAACATATCTATCGTTTGCATGCGCTCAAGCAATTGCTCGCGGCTCACTTTCAACTGGTCGATTTGCTCGGCACGGCCATCCAGCTGAAACGTGGCACTTCTGATCAGGTCATTGCGCTCCAGCTGGCGCTCTACCAGGGTGTCGATAAACTGGTCAGCAGCAAACAGCCCGCACGCTGCAACTGCAGACAGGACGGCCAGCACAATCAAAAAACGTTTGCGTCGCTTTTCACGCAACAACGCGCGCCAGGGCAGCAAATTGATTCTCGCCATTAATCACTCCCCCTCAAGGCCAGACCGCAGGCAGTCAACAGCATCGGAGCATCGCAAAGCAAGGTTTCAGGGGCGAGTGCGGGATTAAGGTCCATGGCTGAAAAGGGGTTGGCGACGCGCACTGGCGTGCCGAGCCGGGCTTCAACCCACTGACTCAACCCCGGGGTCGTCGCTGCAGCGCCGGCCAACAGGATCATGCCGACCACCCCCGCAGCGCCGGACTCGACAAACTGCTCAAGCCCGAGCCCCAGGTGCTGGACGACACTCTCCTCGAAGCCCTGCGCCCCTGCCATGCCTTGCCCGAACAGCAGCTCGCGGGAGTAGATCACCTGACCCTGGCGCACAATGCTCAGCAAGGTCATATGACTCCCGAAATCGACCACGGCCACTGCCTCTTGCTGCGAAAGGTCCGGGACCGCTGCCTCAACCCCGCGCGCCAGGGCATGGGCCTGTACCTCCACCACTCGCGGGGTCAGGCCGGCACCGATCAAGACCGAGCGATACCACTCAAGCGCCTCCTGGCGGCACGCCACCATTTGCACCGCAACCTGCCCGGCATGGTTCGATGAGCGGCCCTGAACCTCGAAATCCAGCGCTACATCTTCAAGCGCATAAGGGACGTATTGCTCTGCTTCAAGCCGTACATGCAACTCAAGATCGGCTTCGCTCAGGCCCGACTCCACTTCAAGTGTTTTACTGATGAGCAGCTCATCGGGCATCGCTACCACGGCATCGCGCGCCATCACACCCGCTTTTTCCAGCGCCTTGAGCAATACCCGTATGACACTTTCGGCCCCGGAGCAGGTCAGATCATTCATAAGCCCTGCCGGCAGCGGCTCGATGGCGTAAGCCTGCAGCCTGAACTCACCCTGCGAGCGGCTCAATTCGACGATTTTTATTGCCTGTGCAGTGATATCGACACCTACGCAACGATGGCGATTTTTGCCAAATAATCCGGGCACCGTAGATTTCCCTAATGCTATCCGTGACTTACGGAGGGTAAAAAATGACATCCGTTCAAAACCTGTTCTGACATGCGGCTCATGACGCCCATGGCCGAAAAATGCTTATAATGCCGGGCGTTTTTTTCCGTATCGTCGACCCGGCGCAACTGCGCACTACCCTGACGTGCAAACCATTTCTTAATCTGGAAATCCAAAAGCCTTGATTCGTCTGCTGAAGTTTTTCGGGTGGTCATTCGTTGCTGTGTTCTGCGGGCTGTTGCTCGTGTTGAGCGGCGCGTTTCTCTATCTTAGTCCTGGCTTGCCGTCCGTAGAGTCGTTGAGAAGCATCCAGTTGCAGATTCCTTTGCGGGTCTACACCAGCGACGGAAAGTTGATCGCAGAGTTTGGCGAAATGCGCCGCTCACCGATCAAGTTCGCCGACATTCCCCCCAATTTCATCAATGCCCTGCTCTCGGCAGAAGATGACAACTTCGCCAATCATTACGGGGTCGACCCCAGTAGCCTGATGCGTGCCGCTACCCAGTTGGTAAAAAGCGGACACATACAATCAGGGGGTAGCACCATCACCATGCAGGTGGCGAAGAACTATTTCCTATCCAGTGAGCGGAGCTTTTCCCGCAAAACCAACGAAATCCTGTTGGCCCTGGAGATTGAGCGCGAGCTGACCAAGGACGAAATCCTTGAGCTGTATGTGAACAAGATCTACCTGGGCAACCGCGCTTACGGCATTGAGTCCGCCGCGCAGGTTTACTACGGCAAGTCGATCCGCGACCTCAGCCTGGCGCAGATGGCAATGATCGCCGGCCTGCCCAAGGCGCCTTCGCGCTTTAACCCGCTGGCCAACGCAGTACGCAGCAAAGAGCGTCGCGACTGGATCCTGGGCCGCATGTACAAGCTGGGCAAAATCGATCAGGCCAGCTATGAAGCGGCCATCGCAGAGCCCGTCAACGCCAGCTACCACGTACCTACTCCGGAAGTGAGTGCGCCTTACATCGCTGAAATGGCCCGCGCCGAAATGGTCGGGCGCTACGGCAGCGAGGCTTACACCGAAGGTTTCCGTGTCACCACCACAGTGCCAAGCAACCTTCAGGAGCTGGCCAACACCGCCGTGCATGAAGGCCTGATCGCTTACGACCAGCGCCATGGCTACCGCGGCCCCGAGTCGCGCTTCCCGGGCAAGACCCTGGCCGTGTGGACTCAAGAGCTCGCCAAGCAGCGCCCGATCAGCGGCCTTGAGCCCGCGATCGTGACCCAGGTCGACAATAACGGCCTCAACGTACTGACCCGCACCGGCGAGGCTCACGTTTCCTGGAACACCATGAAATGGGCGCGCAAGTTCCTGAACACCAACAGCATGGGCCCGATGCCCAAGCAGCCTTCCGATGTCGCACAAGTCGGCGACCTGATTCGCGTGCAGCCGCAGACTGATGGCAGTTACAAGTTCAGCCAGGTGCCTACGGTGCAAGGTGCACTTGTATCGCTGGACCCGGACAACGGCGCCATTCGTTCGTTGGTAGGGGGCTTCGCATTCGAGCAG